>NZ_JBEZYY010000032.1:22222-84942 GCF_040638975.1 Amycolatopsis sp. NPDC024027 | reverse complement strand
GCGGCTGTGCCAGCAGCCACAACGGCTCCGGGCACCACTTCTCCACATCGTCCATCGTTGATCAACGATACCGCCTACCTTGCAACACACCCAAAAGAGATGCGGTCTTAGCAACCTCGGCGGGTAGGAACTGTCCACTATTTGACCAACAGCTGACGGCTATCTACATGCGGCTATGAGGCGTCGAGGGCAGCCCGGTCCCAGCGAGGACCTCGATGAAAAAGGTCAGATAGTTTGACGCGATCGGCGGAAGTTCGCGTCAAACTATCTGGCCTGTCGCAGCTCGCCGTGCCGCGGCAGGCCAGCCTTACCGTGGCGCTACGCGACTTTCGTGTATGAGTTCGGTGCACGGTGAAGTTCTCGCGCTGCTACGGCAGTGGCGCGACGAACTGGACGAGGCCGAGCTGACCGTGCCAATCGACCTGCCCACGCTGCAGGCCCGGCAGCGGTTGGAGGCGCAGCGGTTTCCCAGCGTCGCGCAGGCAGTCGAGCTGCCGCACGCCGCCGCGCCCCATGTCACGTCCCCCGCCGGCCTCGCCACGGCTCCGCCGAAACGTCCCAAGACGTTCCGGGACGTCCCCGCACACCCCGTTCAGCACGCCGCCGAACAGGACACCACGCCGAACGTCCAAAACGTCGCCGCGATCGACGTCCAGCCTGACCTCGACGTCGACCAGCACCGATGTCACGTCCCACGAACCGGCGTAGCTCCGTGCCGCCCCGGCCGCGACGCGCCGGGCACCGCACGACACGGAGGCTGCCAGCCGGGCGCGCCGACGGCCCACCGCTCGGATCCGCTGGACGACACCGAGCTGGGCCACCACGCCGACACACACCGCGGCTCCCCCGAAACGTCCTCAGGACGTCCTGGACGTCCCGCGCGCTGGGGCACCAAGCTCCGCACCCGCCCCGCCGGCACCCCGACGTTGAACTCCCGGCGCAGGGCACCCGACGAAGCCCCGCCGAGGCCGCCCAGCGGGCCCGCGCCGACGGCACCCCCCATCGAATGTCACGTCCCCCCTCCCCGGCTCCGCCCCCTCCCCCCGGCCGAACCCGGGGCTCCGCCCCATCAGCGAGGAACCACCCGTGAACCCCCATCACCGGGACTTTGCGACATCCCCACCACTCGACTCCGCCGAGCAAACCGGTTCGTAACACCGGGGTGATCAACGTCGACTCCCGCCGGTGACCATGACAGGCACACCGAAGGAGCAGCGGTGACAGGTCCGCGTGGGAGGATCACGACCCCCGGGTCGCGCGCGCAGCCGGTCAGGGGCTGGCTGGGGACGCTCGCGGACGTGCTGGCGGTGGTGACGGTCGTGGTCCCGCTCGTCCGCGGCGAGGACTGGCCGAGGAACTCGATCCTGCTGGGGGTCGCCACGGCGCTGACGGCGGGCCTGGCCGTGCCCGGCCTGCTGGGTGTGCGCCGCGGGCTGGGGGTGCTGGCCGCCCTCGTCGGCGTCGGTGTGGCGATCTGGGGTGCGGTGCACCTGCTGAAATTCGGCGGTGGCTCCACCGAAACCACGTCTGTTTCGACGACCGCCGCGGCGACGCCGCCCGTTTCGACTACTCCGCCCTCCGAGACGCCGCCGTCCAGGAAACCGCCTTCCCCGACGACGTCCCCTCCCGCTTCGACGACCGCGGCCTCGCCCGGCTCGCAACGCCGGATCATCCTGCTCAAGGCGCAGGCGGCGGACCTGGACGCCGGACGGCAGGCGAGAGCGGGCGACTCCGGGGCGGACGTCTGGCTGGACAACAGCAGGTATTCGACCAGGTACCTGATCACGCCCCTCCGCGGCGGGCTCGCCGAGTGGACCGGCAGCGGCACGCCAAGCGCAAAGGAGTGTGGCGAAGCACTGGACGGCGCGGCAGTCCCCGCCATCGAGAGCACCACGGGCACGGCGTTCTGCGCCTCGACCTCCGAAGGCGGCGTCGCGTTCGCCAGGGTGACCGAGGAACGCGACGACGGCGTGGTCCTCGCGGTTACCAGGTGGTAGCAGGAAGGCGCAGGTGGCCCCGGGGTTACCCGACCGCGGTGAAGCGGACCGGTACTGCGAGCACGAGCACGGGTTGCAAGCGCGCTCGAGCACCGTGCTGTGCGACGACACCGCCCTTCAGCACGACGGGCACCATCACGCCCAAGATTGGCGTCTTGATGCCGTTCGCCATCAAGACGTCGACGTTGAGCACGACGATCGCGACGTTCGACGTCGCCAACTCGTACGTGCCGACGTGCTCGGCGACGACCTCGAAGACCGGCTTGCCTAAGGCCTTCACCGAGCTGCAGCCGCGCGTCACGAGCTCCAGCAGCACGACCAGGCGCGGCGGGCAAGCCCCCAGGAACATGCCGGCACCACACGACACGGAGGCTGCCGGCCGAGCGCCGACGGCTCCACCGCTCGGATCCGCCGGACGACACCGAGCTGGGCCACCACGCCGCCCACCAACACGCGCCGCCGCCGAGCCACGTCAAGCCGGGGGGCACCGCGCGGCGCCCCCAGGAAGCAGCACCGCCAGCCAGCCGACACGGCCCGGGCCACAGCCGGCGAGAGCTCGCGCAGCCGAGCCAGGTCAGCTGAACCCCGAGCTCCAGACCACGCGGCGCGACCAGGGGCCGACCCCTGAGCAGCCCACCGTCACGTCCCCCAGACCGCGAAGCCAACGACGCGCCCGCCCGCCCGCCGGCCACCGCCGCGGCGGCCTGGAGCCAGCCGGCGGCCGACTTTGACCCGCCTTCAGGCTTCAGGCGTCAGGCCTGCTCGGTCTGCCGCTCAAGGTGTCGGACTCGCGCCGCGTCCTCATGCGCGCCGAGCAACTCGCGCTTCGGCTCGCCCTCGTTGAGTGTCGGAAGATCTTGCGCCGGCACGCCGGGGCAGCGGGTGGCGCAGATGATGCGCCACATCGACCCAGGAAACACCGCGCAGCACCTCGCAATGGCGCCAACCGTCAGAAGACAGCCCGCGGCAGTATCCTGCGATTGACGAGCTCATAGCCAAGATCGGCTTCTTGGAGTGCCGAGAGTCGGCTCCGCAGCCGGTCGCCCTTGAGAGAGTTGTCCAGGTCGAGAGCTCGATACAAGTAGCTCTGCCACGTCACGGAATCCAGGACCGGCGGCGCCGGAGGGGGCCACTCCTGCGACGGCCAGCCGTCAGGAACGAGCGCTTCCCGAGGGCGTCGATCCGGCGCTGGACGCTGTGCGTCCGGCAGTTGGGGAAAGCTCTTGAACGGGAAGATGTAGGGCGCGGCAAACGCGCTGGATTCGATACCGGCATCCGTGATGATCCACTTCTCGCCGAGGTACTCGCTGACCGGCTGGGTGGTCGACCAGAGATCGGTCTCAGTGCCGTCGCGGTGGGCGATGGCGATCCCGAGGCCGTGCTGCAGATTGCGCAGCGCCACCTCCCAGTCGATCAGGCCCGAGCGCCATGCTCCGTCTTTCTGCAGGCTCTCGATCAAGGCAACGCCCATGTGCTGAGCCGACGTGCCGGGCGGCCAGGGAAGGCCGACGTTGGACGCGCGACGTGGGGCTCCGAGAACGAGGATGCTGACCTCTTTGTGATCAGCGCGACCGTCTAGCCGGAAGTTCCCGCCCAAGAATCGGAAGTGCAGGCGGATGGGGGTCGGCGGGTCGGATGCCGGGATAATGAGCGAGTCCCCTGACAGGGCGTTCATCCCGGCCGCTCGTTGGAAGACGTCAAGGACACGATCGTGGGTGGGTTCGCTGAGCTTGTCGACCTCGGCCGCCCGCGTGCGGCGGCGGTGGTTCAACTGTTCCTCGACAAGGGTGTTCATCTCGTCAAGGTGTGCGGCGAGCCGGCGCTCCGTCGCTTCAGTGACCTGCGCTGTGACCTGCTCGGCGACGTCCTTGGTGACGGCTCTGGTGATTCGCCGGGTAAAGCTGGGTTCGAGAAAGACGAGAACGCCGGCAAGCAGGACTCCAGTGCCGACGTTGACGAATACGCCAGGCCAGGCGTCGCGGCCCTGCCACGCGACAGCCCAGACCACAAATCCCACGCCGACGATCACGACCGGCAGCAGCGCGCCCCATCGCGGCCGCAAACGTTCGCGCCGCTCATCAACCATGACGGACAGTCTAGGAACTAGAACCGACATCCCCGGGCTGCGACGCGGCCCTGCCTGAGGCCGTCGGACGGCAGTGGCGCGGCGCATCCCAGAGTTGGCCCGTGCTCCGGGCCCGGGCGTCCCACCGCGGGAAGCCTGCGGCTCCGAGCCAGGACACCCAGGCCGCCGCCGTCGACTTGGCGGTGGATCTTCGCCGTGTCTTCTCTCAGAGAAGGTGGCTATCCCGAGCGAAAGGGAGCGAGGACGACGGGTAGTGCCTGCAATACCTGCCGGGCTCGGCTGGGAGTGGCTGGCCTCAAAGCGATCAAAGCCCGTTCATGCTCCACGCGACGACACTCCTCGGTGACCACCACGTCGGCTGTCTTTCTGCTCAGGGGCGAGCACGACTCCGATCCGGTCGTCCCCATCGGTCCGGGGAATTCCGCCGGTCAAGGGCGGCTCCTGGCCGATGGCATTGCGAAGGCCGCCGCCTACGTCAGAGGGCTGACCGGGGAATTCCCAGGCTGCGCAGCAGCGTATTCACCAGACGGCCCGCCACGTCGGCGGGTGCAGTGACTAGTTCCTCGGTTGTCGCTGTCGTCGTTCGTTCGTAGGAGTCGCCGGCGTAGGGGATCACCCGTTGGGTGAAGCTGCGCAAGGCGTCGCCGCTGCAGGCGTCGTTCATCGCGTCGATCCGCAGAGCCAGCTGCCACTGGCCTTGGTAGGCGGCGTGCTCGTCGCTCAGAGCGCCGACGAACGCGACGAAGGATCGCGTCAGCCCCCGCACGATGCCGGGATACACGACCCGCGTGGTCTCGTGCCTCAAGCGCTCGGGAGTCTCGGTGATGACGCCGGCTCCGCAGGTCAGCCGCACGCCGCCGTCCTCGCGGACTTCCAGGTCGAGTGCGCTGCGCTCGTAGGGCCGGTAGTCCGGGCTCAGTGTGGTGAACGCGGTACCCTGCGGGCGCCGGAACGACTGGGGCAGGTTCACTAGGTCCGGTTCGACGAGGTCAGCTCCCCGGGCCGCGCGGATGCCGCCCAGCATTCGGTTGACAGTCTCGTGAGCGTCGCGGCGCTCAAGGAAGTCGACCAAGCATTCGGCCGGAGCCGTGTCCGGCTCGGCGAGCAGGTAGAGGTGGCCGTATTCGCGCGGGGTTATCGGGTCGTGCGTGGCCATGGCGCCGAGCGCATCGAGCACATCCGTGCGGGCGCGAGACCGGTCGGAGATGATGGCGCGGACCTGTTCGTCGGCCAAGCGCATGTTCGCGCGGTCGCTGCGCCCGTAGTAGGTGTAGTCGACCATGTGCGGCGCATACGGGCTGGGTGGCACGTGGACCAGCAGGCAGCCGGTTCCGGGGGCGTCCGGGTTCTCGATTGGGTGCGAGCCGACCGTGAGTGATGGACGGACTTTGTCGCGTGCAATCTGGTCGATCCGGTCGGCCAGCCCCGCCATAGGTGTTCCGCAGACCGCGCCCGCGTGGCTGTCGTGGTCCTCGATGCCGATGATCAGCAGGCCACCGTCGACGGCAAGAGAGGCGAGGTCCTTGGCCAGGTCGGTGTTCACCGATGCTTTGCCCGCCGCGACCTCGCGCTTGAGGTCCACCCAGTGCGACTCGTCGAGCAACCCGCCCTTGGCAGCCTCGACAACGTCGGTCCAGCTGGCCGGAGTCCAGCGCTTCTGCTGAGGGCCCAGGTAGGCGCTGGTGCGCCTGGCTTCTGTCATCCGATGTGCTTACCAGCTACCTCCGGTTCGCCGGGGGAGCAGCGCCGGACCAGGAGAGGCAGTGCTAGCCAACACGTGCAGACCGGCCGCCGTCAGCACGCGTGCGCGGGTCGGCGCCGATCGCGGTGCAAGGGCAGTCGCTCGGTGGTGGATCGAACGCGTCAAACGGAAACCGGTGGACGTTTCTCCTAGCCGGGTGAGGTGATCAGCCGCCTGCGTACATCCGTGATCTTCCCGAAGGACTCCGCCTGGAACCAAGTCGAACTCAAGCTCCTGGTCGACGGCCAGGACGTGGTCGGATCGGTGTTCGCAGAGGGACCGTGGGCGGACCCCGATGCGCTGCTGGGGCCGGACAGCCCGCTGCTGCCTGGCGCGGAGCCCCGTGAGGTGATGCTCGCGGAGGCGGAGTGCAAGTGGGGCTGCTGCGGCGCCATCCTCGTCCGAATTCGCCGTGACGGCGGCGACATTGTCTGGGATGAGTGGCGCAATCCCGACGACCCCGGCTTGCCGTTGACGGCGATCCGGTTCGACGCGGCCCAGTACGAAGCCGAACTCGCTCGTGCCCACGGCACGCGGTTGTGGGAGTGGCCGGCCAGGACGGTGGCGCGGGAGCTGCGCACCCGACTGCGCGAGGACTCCGACGTCCTGGGCCGGTGGAACAGCGGCTTCCACGGTGCCACCTCCCTGCCCGATACGCGTGAGCAGATCCATCTGACCTTCTTTTCGCCGCCGTGGGATCTCATCGAAGACCACCGGCGAAGGACCGGTGAAGTCCCGGACCACACCCAGTTCCTCGCGCGGCTGCCTGTGACCTCGGAGCCTGCCGAAGTCCAGGCCGAGCGGATCGTCGCGGGGTTGCGCGCCGGCGATCCCCGTGCGAGCGTCGAGGTCTGCGGCGGCTACACCGCACGACGATGACCGCCGGCCTACTGGGGTCGGCGTACTCGTCGCCGTCGTGAGTGCTGGCGTGCAATATCGGCCGGACGGACCAGCACGACAACCGGCAGTTCACCACCGGCCCCGGCGGCACAACCGGGGACTCGGTGTCCGTACCGGCCGCCCCCACCGCCGGTCGCGCGGTGACGCGCGCGCCGAGCTAGCGCGCCGATCTGCAGGTCTCTACAGACGGTCCCGACGCCGCCCTGTTCCTCGCCGTGCGAGTCCTGGACCACGACGGTGTCGAGGTCACCTCCACCGGAGCGATCGCCTCCGAACAGGTCCTGATCAGCGGGTGGCTGCGGCTCTCCTACCGCAAGACCGACCCGACGCGCAGCCTGCGCTGGCGACCTTGGCGCACCCACGACAAATTACGGCCCGTCAAACCGGGTACGAGCTCCCCCGTCGAGGTCGAAATCTGGCCCACCGGCATCGATCTCCCCACCGGCTACGCCCCTGGCGCTGACCATCTGCGGACACGACTGCGCCCGCAGATCTTGCATTGTATCTGGGTGAAATAGAAACCATCCGTGCAGCGATAGATAGTCTGTGCCTGCTCTCTCCTGGTTGCGCCACCCGGCTGTGAGCGTCGTGTCCTCGATCGTGCTCGCTGCGGTGGGCAATCTCGCGACCAGCACCATATCGGTCAGCGGCGTGTGGATCGGAGTTGTCTGGGTGGCGTTCGTTCTGCTCGCAGCTCCCGTCGTCCTTGAGACAACTCGGGCTGGCGCATCGGTCGAGAACGGCCGCAAGCCGGTGCAGCGGCCGTCCGGTGGTCTGGCGGGTCGCTGGTACGGCCCTGACAGCGACTGGCTGCGCGACTCGAGGGCGATGTTGCTTACGGGAATTGCCGTCACACTGGCCGTGACCGTCACGTTGGCGGTCTCGCAGCCGGCCATGCCACCTGCTTCACCGGATGCTGTACCGGAAGCTGGAGACGCCGCGAGAATTTCCTGTCCGATTGAAAGCGGTCCACTGACCCTCGCCGTCTCCGGCCGGCAAGGCAGTCCAGGGTTCGTCATGGACTCCGATGTCGAACAGTTCGTACGAAAAGTGATCGACCGGCCGGAGCAGACCGGCCCGGTGAGCCTGGTTACCATCGACGGTCGGCCAGGTCTCGCCAAGCGGGTGACTGCTAAGCAGTTGACGGCCAACGGCGCTGCGCACGACGAGAGCGTCCAGCTGCTGCTGGGCACCTTGAAATCCGACGCAGCAGCCGTTCGCGCGGTTTTTCCCGAAGCTGACCTGCTTGGCGCTCTGGACACGGCGGCCCGGTCCAACAAGCCGCAGAACTCAGGCACAATCATCGCGTTCGATTCGGGCTTGTCCACCACGGGCGGCGTCAAGTTCGACAGCACCACTACGATCGACGCGGATGCGAAGGACCTTCTCCAACATCTGGATGCCGCCGGATATCTGCCCGACCTGTCCGGAATTACGGTCGTTTTCGTCGGTCTAGGCGAAACGAGCCCACCTCAGGATCCGCTACGACCGGCACAAAGGAAGCACCTTTCTAATCTCTGGGAGGCGGTGGCACGGCACGCCGGCGCCCAATGCGTCGCGACCGTCGATGAGCCTGCCCAGGTAGGTGTGCCTCTAGGCGTCCCGCCAGTCCGGTCGGTCCACATTCCTCCGCCACCACAGGCGGCAGCGTCGGGCGCAGATGACTCGTTCGTCCTGTCGACCAACGGCGAACTCCAGTTCCTGCCCGAAAGCGCGAAGTTCGAGAACCCCACTGCTGCGGCGCAGGCCCTTGAGTCGATAGCGAAGGCGATCTCCGGGCCGGGTGTCCGGCAGGCGACGATCACAGGTACCACTGCTGACATCGGCTCGAAGAACCTCCAGCGCTCTCTCTCGGCTGCACGAGCACGCGCGGTGGCTGACCTACTTGTCCAAGCTGGCGTCCCGGCAGACCGGATGACGACTCGTGGGGTCGGGAGCGACTTCCCAGAGTACGTACCGGATCACAGTCCCGGCGGAACCCCACTTCCCGGACCGGCTCAGCAGAACCGAACCGTGAGAATCGATCTGGTCCGGAGTTGACGGACGCAACGGACGGGTCGCCGACCAAGGTGGCGAGCCGGGTCGGACCGCTTTGACGCACCGTCTGAACCATCTCACGCCAAGATCGGCCAGCGTCACGGGCACGCGTACGAGTCAGATATCTGTCCCAAGGTCGAAGCTGCCTCTTCTCGGCGGGCAGCGGCTGCAACACGGTCGCCACCCCCAGGCGCGGCGGCCCCGGCGCCTAACCGGATGGGACGCATGGTGAGTCGCAGAAAAAGGCCAGATAGTTTGACGCCGATGTGCGCCGGGCGCGTCAGGCTACCTGTCTTGCCGCTGGTCAACGGCTTGTCTCCGGCCAGCTCAGCTGTCGCTTGACAGTGGCCGCTTCGCCAGCTCGGCGCCGGGCGGCAGGCAGCGGTAGCAACCGCAGCCGAAGTAGTCGGCCAGCCAGACGACCTCCGCCGAAAAGCCTTGGCTGTCGGCACCGTGATAGCAAGCGCGATGATCGTGGCGATCTTGGCCAGCATCGGGTCCAAAAGGGATGCCGACTGGTGGGCAGCCCTGGGTCAGTGGGTAGGAGGCGTAGGCTCGATCATCGCCGCGATCGCAGCCGTTTGGATTGCCCAACGCGGATGGGATCTGGCGGCCAGGGAGTCCCGTGAACGTGAAGCATCGTTAGTCACGGCCTGGATCTCGTCGGGTGACGATGGAACGCCGGTCTTGTCTTACATCAACGCCGGAGCCTCGCCCGCCTACGACGTGGCGGTCAAAGCCTGGCTAGCCGGACATGTTTATGAGTTCGATATCGGCAACATCGCGCCGACAGGAAAGCCAGGCACCGCACTCCAGGACTGGACGGAGGTACTCCGACGCGAGGTCCTAGCGCAAGCAGTCGTCAAGGTCGGAGCTAAGAGCCAGTATCAGACCGACGAATTGAGCGATGCCACACCAAGCTTCGCCGTAAAGCGAGCTTCGCGAGAATTGACGAGGTCGATCCGCTTGGAGACCACATTTCGCCGTGGGAAGCATCGGTGGCGCCTCGATCACGACGGCAACCTCACTCAGCTCTGATCGCTGCTCGACAGCTCCGCCCGCTTGACCGTGTGGTCGCGTTCCGCTCCCTCGCTCTGCCGCAGCACCTCGACCACGTTGGCCGCCACCTCGGTCACCGTAGCCGCCAGCGAGCTTTTGACCTTCTGTGGGGCGTCGGCACCGGTGAACTTGGCCGAGCGCTCGTCGAGCTTGATGAGCCGATTTACGTGAAGCCGAGAGGGCGACAGCACGAGCTGAACGGCGGCCGACGCGGAGTAAAGCCGCCCCAGCCGTCGCCGGTGGTGCAGCGCGCCCGGTAATCGGACCTGCGCACCTCAGCGGCGCGAACGTACCCGATGACCCTGCGCTACACTCACGGCATGATCTCCCCAAACACGGGAGATAACCCACGCGTGGGGGTTCAAGTCTTCGGACACAGTATTACCCCACGAATCGCTAAACGCGATCTTGAAACCGGGTCGATCGTAGCTTGGCTCGAATCGACCTCCTTGAGCCGCTATCCGGCGCCGTCTATGTCGTGTCGCGTTGCCAGCCCTGCGTCGACACGCGATCTTGCTGGCGGGGTAATCGAGGTACGGCCGTAGAACGCGAGGCGCAATCCAATGCTGTGCTTGGGGCGGGAGCGGTCTGGATCGCTTTGCCGACGGTCATCCACTGCGCGAGCAGGTCCACGGTCTCCGTCGATGACGCTGGCGGCCTTGAGGGTGGTCGAGGTGGGATCACGCTGGATCGAGGTACCTGTGGGGTTCCAAAAGTCGGTCACCGGCGCTGACCGGCGGATCTACGCGGCCCGTTCGTACTCGTTGATCAGGCCTCCGAGAAGCCGTTGTCGCTTGATCCGCTGACAGTTGAGGTCTGCCGCAGAGTGAGTCGGCCGGGGTGGGCGAAGCTCTCGGGAACGGTGTGGTCGTCGACCGTTGTAGTGCCGGACGTACTCGGCGAGCACCGCGCGCAAATGCCGCTCGTTGAGGATCAACATACGATCGGTGAGCTCGGTTCTGACTGTGCGCACGAACCGTTCGGCGTAGCAGTTCGCCCGTGGGCAGCGTGGCGGAATCCTCACCGTCTCGATGCCCACGTCAGCCAGGACGGCGTCGAAGGAGGCCGTGAACTGGCCAGCCCGGTCGCGGACGAGAAATTTGAACTCGTTGGCTCGATCACCAAGATCCATCACGAGGTTGCGGATCTGCTGGGTGGTCCACCTACTGTCCGGGTTCGTATCCGTGCCGAGGACGTGGACGTAGCGGCTGCCGACCTCCAGCACGAAGAACACGTAGATCCGCTTGAGGGTGAGCGCGCAGTCGACGTGGAAGAAGTCGCAGGCCAGCATCGTCGAGGCCTGTGTACGCAGGAACTGCCGCCAGGTCGTGTCGGTGTGCCGGTCCGGCGCCGGAGGTATGCGCGCCCGCTTCAGGATCCGCCGGATCGTCGAGGCACTGACCCGGTGTCCGAGCTTGAGCAGCTCACCCTGGATCCTCTTGTAGCCCCAGCTACGGTCCTCTGTGGCCATCCGTTCGATCAACCCGGCGATCACCTCGTCGACCGGTGGCCGGCCGACCCGATGTGGATAGGTCCACTTCGCAGCTACCAGCCGACGGTGCCAGCGCAGGACCGTGCCCGGGGTGACTAACCGGTGCGTTCGCAGGCCCTTGGGCAGCAGCCGAACCAGCGCGGCGAACACAGCCCGGTCAGCCCAGTCCAGACAAGGTTTCCGATTGCTTCTGCGCAGTACGGCCACCTCATGGCGCAGCACCAGCAACTCGACGTCCTTCGACTCCGACGAGCGCCCGAGCAACACCACCAGGCCCACCAGCCGAAGGAAGATCAGATATAGCAGACGCAACGACATGGCTGCTGATCATGCCCTGCCCACCGAACGTGCCATTGCCCCCAGGTCAGAATCCATGAGCCGACTTCTGGAACCCCACACGTACGTTGATCTGGAACGAGACTCACCTCCGGCATGCGCTTCGTGAGTACGAGCGGCACTACAACCAGCATCGAACCCACCGGTCATTGGCCGCCGCGGCGCCGCTGCGAGCCCGGCCCCAGGCCCTTGAACCCGAGGGGATCGAACGCCTCGTGATACGCCGGCAGGACCGACTCGGCGGAGTCCTCCCTGAGTACAGACATGCCGTTTGACCTGCGCGGACGTGATTTTTCGGCACGCACACGGTTGCCACGCAGCGAAATCGGTGCCCGCCCGCGTCACCAGATCCCGATCGGGGATTCGCCGCGGCGGTAGTGCCCGGGTTGGGGCTGGGCCGCCCGCGCCACGCGTGCCTTCAAGCCGTCGGACAGCTTGCCCGCTTCGAGCATCTCCATGAACAGGGCCGCCGCGTTGCCGAGGTCGAAGAAGTCGCGTTGCCAGGACCACTGCCACTCACCGGCGTAGCGGAACCAGCTTCCGCCGATGCCGGCGACCTCGTACCGGGAGCCGTCGGGGCGCCGCGCGTCGGCCATCTGCTTCCAGAAACCGACGACCTCGCCGGCCCGGTCGTCGACGAGCACCTTCTGGTACGGGTACGTCCAGCCGTCCAAGCCGGACATCTCGGTGCCCAGGGCGTGGTCGCGGATTTCCTCCCGGCCAACGGAGATGAACACCTCTTCGGGGCCGTGGTGCCAGCCGTAGGTCGCGTCCACTGTGTACATCGCGGCGAGCGGTCGCCAGTCGCCGGTCTTCTCGCAGCGTTCGTTGGCTTCGAGCCAGCGGCGGACCATTTCGTCCAGCTCTTCACGCGGGAAAGCGGTCACGACGGCTCCTCCAGGATCAGCGCTTGGGTCGGGCAGCTCCGCACGGCGTTCTCGACCTTGACGCGCAGTGCGGCCGGCGGCGACTCGTCGAGGATGATCACCGTGCCCCGCTTGGGCACCTCGAACACCTCGGGTGCCTCCAGCTGGCACATGGCGTGTCCCTGACACAGGTCGAGCTCGGCTTTGATCCTCATGACGTGCGCCTGCGGTAGCGGACCCGGCAGGGCTGGGCGAGCTGGACGACCATCTTCGAGTGATCGTTGCGGTAGGTGTCCGGCGGCTGCGCCGGTTCGAAGGCGAAGTCGCGCAACAGCACCGAGAAGACGGCTTTGAGCTGCATCATGGCGAACGCCGCGCCGACGCAGCGGTGCCGGCCCGCGCCGAAGGGGATCCACGTCCACCGGTTGAGCAGGTCCTCCTGACGCGGCTCGGCGTAGCGTGCCGGGCGGAAGGCGTCGGGGTCGGGGAAGTCCTCCGGGATGCGGTTGGAGATCGCGGGCGTCGCGCCGACGTAGTCGCCTGGCCGGATCGAGTGCCCGCACACCGTGAAACCGGTGCTCGCCACGCGCAGCAGGAGGATCAGCGGCGGATGCAGGCGCAGGGCCTCCTTGATCGCCGCCTCCAGCCGCGGGATTTCCCGCAGGGCCTGGAAATCGACCGATGATCCGCCGTCGTGGAGCCGGTCCAGCTCGTCGAGCACGCCGTCCAGCACGTCCGGGTGGCGCAGCAGCTCGATGAGTGTCCAGGCGGCGGTGCCGGAGCTGGTGTGGTGCCCGGCGAACATCATCGAAATGAACATCCCGGTGATTTCGTCGGCGGAGAACCGCAGGTTTCCCTCGTCGTCCCGGACCGACATCAGGACGTCGAGCAGGTCGCGCTCGTCGCGGGTGGGCGGCGGGCCTTCGGCTCGTCCGGTCATGATGCTTTGCACCAGGTCGACCAGCCCCGCTCGGGCCTTGTCGCGGCGCCGGAAACTCTCGATGGGGGCGTACGGGTCGACGTACGCGAGCGCGTCCGTGCCGCGTTCCAGCTCGTGATAGAGCCGGGCGAACCGGCCATCGAGCTGGTTGCGGAATTTCGTGCCGATCAGGCAGGCGGAGGAGGTGTAGATGGTCAGCTCGGCGAAGAACTCGAGCAGGTCGATCTCACCCGCTTCGCCCCAATCGGCGACCATGCGGTCGATTTCGCGCGAGATGGTCGCGGCGTGGAGCTTCATGTGCTCGCCGCGCAACGCCTGGTTGTGCAGCATCTCCCGGCGCCGCTCGGGGGAGACGTCGAACACCACGCCGTCGCCGAAGATCGGCTTCATGAACGGGTAGGCCTCGCCCTGGTTCAGCTCGTCGTCGCCGGCGCGGAAGAAGAACTCGTTGGCTTCGGCGCCGGACAGCAGCACCACCCGACGGCCGGCCAGATCGAACGCCCCGACGTCGCCGCACTCCTCGCGGACCCGCCGCATGAGCCCGATGGGGTCGGCTCGCAGTTCCTCGAGGTGCCCATGTTCGGCGTCGCCGCCGGACACCAGCCGTGGCTCGAGCGCCATCACGGCTCCCGCAGCGGTGCCTCGGGCTGTGCTTCGACCAGGGTCAGGTGGACGCCGCGGGGTGCGGACACGACCGTCGTGACCGCGGCGGCGATGTCCGAGGCGCGCAGGAAGTACGCGTGGCGCGCGAAACCCCACTGTTTCCACTCTTCGAGCATGGTGAGGGTCGCCTGCTGGTCCCAGCCTTCGGCCAGGCTGGACACGGTCGGGCCGGGGCGGACGATCGAGGCTCGCACCCCGGTGCCTTCGAGTTCCATGCGCATCGCGTGGGCCATCGCCTCCAGCCCGGCCTTGGCCGGGACGTAGGCGCCCATGCCAGGACGCGGCGCGGGAACGACGTCCGAGCCAATGAACACGACGTCGCCGCGGCGGCGGGCGACCATGTCCGGCACGACGGCCGACACCAGCCGGTGCGCTCCGATCAGGTTGACGCCGACCTGTTCGGCGAAGGTTTCGCTGTCCTGCTCGTGGATCGGCGAGGGCTCGAGGCCGCCGGCCGCGGACACGAGGATCTCGATCGGCCCGATCGCCTCGGTCGCCGCGGCCGCGAACTTGCGGACCGATTCGCCGTCGCCGACGTCCAGTTCCAGCGCGACGGCCGCGCCGCCCGCGGCGCGGATCTGTTCGGCGATCTCCTCGGACTTCTCGACCCGGCGGGCGCCCAGCGCGACCGGGTGCCCTGCCTCGGCGAGCGCGACGGCCGTGGCGGCGCCGATGCCGGAGGACGCGCCGGTGACGATCGACGGCCGCTTCTCCGGATTAAGGGCGAATCGTGGCATGACGCCGGCCCGTTCCTGTGCTAGACATGTGTCCAGACGGTAGTACGGGCAGGAGGGCATGACAAGTGCCGAGCAGGTTTGTGACGCTGCGCCGGGGAGAACTGGCCGCCCTTCTGCCCGAGCTGCTGCTGGCCGGTCAGCTGATCGACCGGTCGGCGATGGCGTGGTGCATCGGCGCGTTCGGCCGGGAGGGGATGACGCGGATCGCGATCGAGGAATGGATGGCCGCCAGCCCGGTCTACACCCGCCGGATGCAGCGCGCCCTGCGGTACGAGGGAACCGACGTCGTCACGATCTTCAAGGGGCTGCAGCTCGACATCGGCGCCCCGCCGCAGTTCATGGACTTCCGCTTCACCGTGCACGACCGCTGGCACGGCGAGTTCCGGCTCGACCACTGCGGTGCGTTGATGGACGTCGAGCCGCTCGGGGACGACTACGTGACTGCGATGTGCCACGACATCGAGGACCCGACGTTCGACGCGACGGCCGTCGCGACCAACGCGAAAGCGCGGGTCCGGCCGATCCACCGGCCGCCCCGCCGTCCCGCCGATCGGCACCCGTGCTGCGCGTGGACCGTCGTCATCGACGACGCGCACCCGCCGGTCACCGAATCGGCAGGGTGCCGGAGGCTGCAGAAGACGCGGGCGGCCACGCTCGAGCTGGATCCGATCGACCCGGGCGACGACGGCGCGGCCGACTACGCGGGCCCGTTGCGCAGCGACATCGACTTCGCCGCGTTCTCGAAGTCGGCGCTCGTGCGGCTGGCCGACGAGGTCTGCCTGCAGATGCACCTGCTCAACCTCGGGTTCGTCCACGCCGTCCACGACCGCGCCGACCCCGAGCAGGCGCACGCGATCTGCCGCCGGCAGCTGATCGGCATCGCCGGGCTCTCGGCCGGGCGCCTGCATCGGTCACTCGGGCTGCCCGGCGGCGCCGAAGGCGCGCTGCGGCTGCTCGAACTGCACCCGCTGCTCAATCCGGCGGCCTACGTGCGGGCGACGGTCGGGGGAACCCTGGCGGTGACACCCTCGCCCGCCCATGACGACGGCGCGTGGATCTCGCTGTGCGGACCGCACGAGACCGCGCCGCTGCGGGCGATCGTGCGGGCGGTGGACCCGCGCCTGGACGTCGAGGTCGAGGGAACCCCGTTGGAGTGGACCGCGCGGGTGGTGTGGCGCGACGAACCGGCGAAGGAGTTCGACGAGGTCGCCGTCACGAGGTTCAGTTCCGGGGCGTCGTTCGAGTTCCGGCCCCGCCGGTCGATCCCGATCACCCCGGTGCGTCACTAGCTGCTGCGGCGCTTCGGGTCCTTCGCGCGGGTCCGGCTGTCGGCCAGCAGGAGGTCTGTCATCTTGCTCAGACGACGGGGGAGGTCCTCGAACGTCATGTACCCCGTGCCCGCGAGCACCAGCGCTCCGACGAACGCCATCGACAGCGTTTCGCGGGCCGCGGGGGACATCGGGCCGATCGCGTCGCCGATGCGGCGCAGCAGCTCGCTGCCGATCTGGTCGCGCAGCCGGCGGACCTCGGGGTCGTCGGTGAGCAGGGCGGTGGTGCACGCGCGGCTGAGCGCGGGGTCCTTGGTGAACAGCTCGGTGATGTCCCGGACCGCGTCGGCGAGCGACGCCGAGGGGGACCGGCGCGGCCGGGATTGCGGCGCCGGGAGGTCCTGGACCTGCTGCCAGAGGATCGCGCAGACCAGGTGCTCCTTGGACGAGAAGTACGTGTAGGCCGTCGCCGGGGAGACGTCGGCGCGCTTGGCCACCGACCGGACCGTGACGTCGCCGTACGGGACGGCGCGGACTTCCTCCAGCGAGGCCGCGATCAACCGCTGGACCGTGTCGGCCCGGCGCCCGTCGACGATGCGGCGTACCGGCTCCATCACGCTGTCCTGCTCTCGATCATCCCGCCATGATAACCGTCCGGACAGGCGTCAAGCGGCACCCTCGGGTGCGACACCCAGGCCGGCGGCGAGCCGGTCCAGTGCCAGCCGTGCGAGCGGTGTGTCCACGTCGAGCTCGGCTCCGAGTTCGATCGCCAAGGCGAGGTCCTTGTGGCCCAGGTCCCGCACGTGCGAAAAGATCGGGTACCAGCCTTCGTCCGGGGTGATCCGGGCGGTGGTGCCACGCACCATGATCGCGCCCGGGCCGCCGGTGACGGCGTCGGAGTGCCGCACCACCTTGCCCAGCTCCACCAGGTCGAGCCCGGCCGCCTCGGCCAGGCGCTGGGCCTCCGCCGCCGCGGCGAAAGACACGAAGTGCAGCAGGTTGCGCGCCAGCTTCGCGCGGGTCCCGGCGCCGGGTGGGCCCGCGTGCATGGTGTGGCCCGCCCAGTGCGCGAACACGTCGCGGCAGCGCTCGAACGCCTTCTCGCCGGCGCCGACCATGACCGCGAGGTCGCCCTTCGCCGCGCCGGACGCACCGCCGGAGACCGGCGCGTCCACGATGTCGATGCCGCGCGGCCGGTGCGTTTCGGCGAGCCGGGTGGCGGTGGCGGCGGCGATGGTGGAGTGGATGGCGACGACGGTGCCGGACGTGGCGGTTTCCAGGATGCCTGCCGGTCCTGACAGGACCTCCTCGACCTGGGCGTCGTCGCGGACCATCAGCGAGATCACCTCGGCGGTCGCGGCCACCTCGCGGGGACTGTCCGCCGTCCGGGCGCCGGCCTCACGGAACGGCTCGAGTGCTTCCGGGCGTACGTCGTGGACGATCAGGCCGCCGGGCCAGTCCAGCAGCCGCCGTGCCATCGGCGCGCCCATCCGGCCGAGTCCGACGAATCCCACGGGCTTCATCGCGGCAGCTCCCTCGCCTCTGATGGACAGCTGTCTGGACTTTAGTTCACCGAAGTGGTGGCGGTCAACGACCCCGGTTGCTCCCGTCGCACGGGCCGAGTAGTGTCTGGACACGTGTCCAGTAAATTCAATCCTTACGACTACGGCTTCCACGAGGACCCATACCCCACCTACGCCTGGTTGCGCGCACACGCACCGCTCTACCGCAACGAGGAGCTGGATTTCTGGGCGCTGTCCCGGTATTCCGACGTCGTCGCGGGATTTCGGGACAGCGTCAGGCTGTCCAGTGCGAACGGGGTGTCGCTGGATCCCCTGGCGTACGGGCCGCACGCGCACCGCGTGATGTCCTTCCTGGCCATGGACGAGCCGCGGCACCTGCGAATGCGTTCCCTGGTGTCGCGGGGTTTCACACCACGCCGGGTGCAGCAGCTGGAAGGGCGGGTCGAGGAGCTGACGCGGCAGCACCTCGACGCGGTACTGGACAAGGGGGAGTTCGACTTCGTCGGCGAGTTCGCGGGCAAGTTGCCGATGGACGTGATCTCCGAGCTGCTCGGGGTGCCCGCGGCCGACCGGGACCGGCTGCGCGCACTGGCCGACACCGTGATGCACCGCGCGGAAGGCGTGCTGGACGTACCCCCTTCGGCCGTCGAGGCGTCCCTGGAACTGGCGAAGTACTACGCGGAGATGGTCGCCTTGCGGCGGGAGCGGCCCGAGGATGACCTGGTTTCGGCGTTGCTGGACGCGGAGATCGACGGGGAGCGGCTCACGGCCGAGGACGTCATCGGCTTCCTGTTCCTGATGGTCGTCGCGGGTAACGAGACCACCACCAAGCTGCTCGGGAACGCGCTGTACTGGGCGTGGCGCAACCCCGGCGAGCTCCGCCGGGCGCTCGACGACCCGTCGCTGGTCCCGTCGTGGATCGAAGAGACCCTCCGGTACGACACGTCGAGCCAGATCATCGTCCGCACCGCGGCCACCGACCTGGACTACCACGGGGGAACGGTCCCCGCCGGCGCCCGCGTGCTGCTGCTGATCGGCTCGGCCAACCGGGACGAGGACGCCTTCCCCGACGGGGATTCCTTCCGCATCGGCCGCGAACCGGAGAACCGGATCGCCAGTTTCGGCGCGGGCGCCCACTTCTGTCTCGGAGCCTCGCTCGCGCGGCTGGAGGCGCGGGTCGCGCTCACGGAGATCGTCACCCGGATCTCGGGCTGCGAAATCGACGAGGCCGCTGCCGAGCGCGTGCACTCAACGAACGTCCGGGGCTTCGCCACGCTGCCCGTCCGGCTCACCCTCCGCTGAGCCGGCCGCCTTTTCGTGCTTCGCGACGACCTTGTCGACCGTCGTGGACAGCCTGGTGCCCAGAGGCCAGCCGACGTAGTGGGTGAGGAACACCGCCGCTTCGCGCAGCTGCGCCGCGTCGAGTTCCTCGTTCTGCAGCGCGGCCTTCACCTGGATCGCGGCGATGTCCTCGAGACCGAGCGCGGCGATCACCCCCAGCAGGAGCAGCCGCCGGTCCCGGAGGGAGAGCCCCGGCCGCGTCCAGATTTCGGCGAAGAGGTGGTCCACGGTCACCGCGAAGAACTCGCCGGGCATGTCCGGCATTTCCCAGCCGTAGACCTCGCGCATCATCTCGAGGCCGCGCTTGCGCTTGTCGTTCATCGCATGACCTGCCCGCCGTCGACGTTGAAGATCTGGCCCGTGATCCACCCGGCTTCCCCGGACAGCAGGAACAGGCACATGCCGACGAGGTCGTCCGGGGTGCCCATGCGCTTGATCGGCAGCCGCTCCACCATCTGCGCGACGATCGCGGCGGGGGTGACGGTGCGCGTGGCTTCGGTGTCGGTCGGGCCGGGTGCGATGGCGTTGATGCGGATCCCGGAGCCGCCGAGTTCGGTCGCGAGCTGCTGGGTGAGGCTGTTGAGCCCGGCCTTGGCCACGCCGTAGAACGACGAGTAGGTCCAGGCCGCGGTGGAGGACTGGTTGACGATCGAGCCGCCGCCGCGCTTGCGCATGTGCGGCACGACGGCGCGGGTGCACAGCAGCGCGCCGTCGAAGTTCACCGCCATGAACTTCCGGTAGTAGTCCCAGTCGACGGCGAGGAGGAGGTTGAGCTTCATCCCGCCGTAGATGGCGGCGTTGTTGACCAGTAAGTCGATGCCCCCGAAACGGTCCACTGTGGATTCGGCCATCGCCGTCACCGAGTCCGGTTCCGCGACGTCGGCCTTGACGCACAGGGCCGTGCCGCCGTCAGCGGTGATCCGCTCGGCCACCTGCTCGCCGAGGCCGGCGTTCAGGTCCGCCACGACCACGTTCGCGCCTTCCCGGGCGAGCGCGCGGGCGTAGGCCTCGCCGATGCCCTGCGCCGCACCGGTGACGATAGCGGTCTTTCCGTCGAAACGGCCCATGGCTTCTCCTCTACGCGGGCTCGGCGACGACCTTGGTTTCCAGGTATTCCTCGAAACCGGCCACGCCCATCTCGCGGCCGATCCCGGACTGCTTGTAGCCGCCGAAGGGCACGTCGGCGGAATACCAGACCGCGCCGTTGACGCTGAGCGTGCCGGTGCGGATGCGGGCGGCCACGGCCCTTGCCCGGTCCGGGTCGGCCCCGTGGACGGCGCCGGAGAGGCCGTAGGGCGAGTCGTTGGCGATCCGCACCGCGTCGTCGTCCCCGTCGTGTGCCAGGACGACCAGCACCGGGCCGAAGATCTCTTCCCGCGCCACCCGCGCCTCGTTGGTCAGGCCCGCGACGAGAGCCGGTTCAACATAGAAACCCTTCGCGTGCGGGCGGCCACCGCCGCAGACGATCTTGCCGCCCTCGTCCGCCGCGGTCGCGAGGTAGCTCTCCACGCGGTCGCGCTGGCGGGCCGAGATCAGCGGCCCGCAGATCGTCCGGCGGTCGGCCGGATCGCCGCAGCGGATCCGGCTCATCGCCGCGGCGGCCGCCTCCACCGCTTCGTCGTACCGGGCGCGCGGCACCAGGAGGCGGGTGGTGAGCGCGCAGCCCTGGCCGGCGTGCGTGCAGACCATGAACGCGGCCATCGCACACGCGGCCGCGAGATCGGCGTCGTCCAGCACGACACAGGCGGACTTCCCGCCCAGTTCCAGGAAAACCTTCTTCAACGTCCCGGCGGCCGCGGCCATCACCGAACGCCCGGTGGCGGTCGAGCCTGTGAACGAGACGAGGTCGACCCGGGTGTCTGCGACGAGCCGGGCCCCGATGCCGTGGTCCGCGGAGGTCACGACATTGACCACGCCGGGCGGGATGTCGGTCTCTTCGGCGATGAGCGCGCCGACGGCGGCGGCGCACCACGGAGTTTCGGGCGCGGGCTTGAGCACCACGGTGTTGCCCGCGGCGAGCGCGGGCCCCAGCTTGGCGAACGTGATCTGGTGCGGGAAGTTCCACGGCGTGATCCCGGCGACGACACCGGCGGGCTCGGCGAAGAGCGTCCGCCGGCTTCGCACCCCCATGGGTGCGGCGACCCCCAGGTCCCGGCGCCAAGCGTACCCGTCGGCCAGGTCGGCGAACCACGTGAGGTGCTCGATCGGGATGTCGAGCTGCGGGCCGTGGGTGAGGGCGACCGGGACGCCCGCCTCGGCCACGGTCAGCTCGCGCAGCTCGTCGCTGTGCGTACGCAGGGCTTCGCCGAGTTGACGCAGGCACCGCGTCCGCCGGGCGGCGTCCCGGGCCCAGCCCGTCTCGTCGAATGCTCGCCGCGCGGCCCCGATCGCTTCGTCGAGATCGGTGCCGTCGGCGTTCGCCGCGCTCCCGAGCACCTCCTCGGTCGCCGGGTTCACGGTGGTGAACTCCCCACCCCGACCGGAACGGAGCGCGCCGTCGATGAGCAGTTTCGCGGGCTCGTCCCGCCAGCAGGCAACCAGACTGGACATGTGTCCAGACGATAGTTTGCTGTACCGTCCAGCGCAAGGAGCGCGGAAGGAGTGATCGATGGCCATCACGCTGACCTACGAAGCCGGGGGCGTACTGGTCGCCGGTGGCACCGGCCGCATCGGCGACGGCATCGTGCGCCGGCTCGCGGCGGCCGGCGTCCCGGTGGTCTTCACCTATCACCAGGACTCCGCGCACGCGAAAGCGCTGGAAGCCGAGCTGAGTGCCGACGGGCACCGCGTCCGCGGCGAGTGGATGGACATGGCCGACACCGCGTCGATCGAAGCCGCCCTGGACCGCGTGGTGAGCGAGTACGGCGACGTGCACGGCGTCGTCTGTGCGGGCGGGCCGCGGTTCGAATTCGACCGGCTGATGGACGTTCCCGTCGACGCGGCCGAGCGGTTCGTCAACGGAGACGCTCTCGGCGTCTACCGCATCGCGCACGCGGCCGTTCCCCTGTTGCGCGAGCGCGGCGGCGGCACGATCACGTTGTGCACGACCATAGCCACGAAACGCGCCATCGCGTTCGATGGATTGTCCCCGCTGTCCAAGGGTTCGGTGGACGCGCTGATCAGGACGGTCGCGGCCGAAGAGGCCGAGCACGGGATCCGCTGCAACGGGGTGGCGATCGGCTGGGTGGAAAGCCGGACGATCGAGCAGGTGCGCGAACACACGCGGCTGGGTGTGACGGACCCGGTCACCAAGCTGGACCGGCTGAACGTGCTCATGGAGCAGATGCTCGACCTCGCGCGGCTGGGCCGCCCGGTCACTCCGGCCGAGGCGGGCACTCTGTTCGCCTTCCTGGTCTCAGAGGAAGCGAAGTACTTGACTGGTCAGGTCATTGCGCTCGACGCGGGCGTCCTGCTCTGAACCCCGACCCGGCGAGGAAGGAACCTGTTATGAGTGCGCCGGCCTGAGCCCTGTACCGTGCCACAACTCGACCATGGTTCGCTGACCTGCCGTTTGTTCCCGCGCTACCTTGAGCAGGGAACGTATCGCGAGGTACGCGAACCTGCGCGAACGCGTGGATCGGCCGGCCGGGCACCTCAACGGCAGCTATGGCCGGATGGGCGGGCCAGTGCTGCGGTACACGAACAGCGTGCTCGACTTCGACGGAGTCGTGTGCCTGTACCGAGCCGCCGACGTCCTGTACGTCGCAAGCCGCGTCGACGACAGAGGGGTCCTCGTACTGAGTGAATTCGCTGGGGCTGCGGCCGAACTCGGCGAAGCCGTCCTGGTGAATCCGAACGACACCGACGACCTGAAGGACGCGATCCTGCGCGCCATCGCCATGAGGCCCGCTGAACAGAGTCGGCGGATGAAAGCGACGAGGAAGCGATTGCGGGTGCACGACGGTCGAGCATGGGGTCTCTTCGTTCATCACCGCCCTCGAAGGCGTCTCCCGACCGGTCTGATGGACGACGATGAAGGGTCAGATGCGTCGTGGCCGATGGTTCTGTCGTCCGAACCGTGTAGTTCGCCAACCGACGCTGTCACTCGAGCTGCAGGTCGGTGATGAATTTCAGGGTGGGGTTATGGATCAACTCGGTCCTCGGACACTCTGTGGGTTCAAGTCCCTAGCAACACATATCTGGCAGGCTCAGTCCCGTGCCTACGGGTCGCCGGTGCGTGCTCGTGGTGCTGGAGGTGCGTGGTGGCGGTGCCGGAAGCGGTGGCCGGACTCGCGGCGATTCCGGGCGTCCGCATGGCCGCCCAGCTCGGCGAGCCGAGTCTTGACACCTCCGCTTCGACCGATGTCCTGGCGGTAGCACCGGCACTAGCCGGACTGCTGCCGGGCGGTCTGCGGCGCGGTAGCACGATGTCGGTCGTCGGCTCGATCGCCTTGGTTCTGTCGTTTGCTGGCCGAGGCGACCCGCGATGGATCGTGGGCGACAATTACTGGCATGTCAACGCCGGCGTGGCGGCGGCGGAGCTGGGCGTCGACGTCGACCGGCTCGCGCGAGTGCCGTGCCCGGGGGCGGAGGTTGCCGCAGTGCTGTCGGCCTTGGTCGACGGCTTCGACCTGGTCGTGCTCGGCTCGGAGGTCGCTCGCGGCATCCAGCCGCAAATGGAACGCAGGTTGGCCGGCCGCCTCCGCAACCGGGTGTGGTCCTGCTCACCGCCGGCGCCTCGCCCGGCGCCGAGCTCAAGGTCTGTGTGTCCACCGCCGGTGGCGCGGCCTCACCGAGAGGAGGAAGGCTTCGGCCATCTGGAGCTCCGTGACGTCGTAGCGCCCAGCTGCGGCCGCGGCACCGCAGTTCGCCCCCGCAACATCATGTTGCAACTAACCAGCTGTGGCGGTGCCGTCGCAGCTGTCGAGGCAACGGCAGCCGCGGGCTGACCGAGGTCGCCGGATGAGCCGTCCGTCGCAACCGTGGCACCCCGTCTCGTTCGATGTCAACTACCGGCGGTCGCTGTGGCCGGAAGCCAGGACAGTGGATGGCGAGCTCGGTCTCGCCGTCGAGGATCCGGAAGTGGGTGTCCTCGGCGATGACGGTGACGATCCTTCCGGCGTGGCTGGCGCCGACGCGCAGGCGTTGCCGGGCGACCATGACCAACTCCGTCGCGGGGACGGCGACGTGCCGGTGTCCGTGAACGCGGCCAACGCAGTCGTGACGGGGGCGCTGGCGTGGCACCCGAACGGGACGGTGATCGCCGTGACGGGCGGTTCCGGCCTCATCACTCTGCTTGACGTCACGACCCGATCGGTCACGCGCGTCGATACCGGCCGAAGCTGGATCAGGGCGGTGACCTGGCTGGCCGACGGCCGGATCCTCATCACCGGTGACCAGGACGGAGTCGTTCGCATCTGGTCGGTCGAGGCGCAGGAGTCCCCGGCCTACGACGTGCAGGAGAGCGAGTCGTTGCCGGGCAGATCGGTACTCGTCAGAGCCATGGCGGCTGACGAGCAAGCCGGTCGGCTGGCCGTAGCACAAGGAAAGTCCTCGGTGCGCGTCTGGCAGGTGACCGGCGACCTCCGGCACCACGCCTCGGTGCGCCCGTGGCGACCTGCGGGACCCGGATACGACAGCGCCGGCGAGTTCTGGACGCGCGTCAACTCGGTACGTTGGTCTCCGGACGGAGCAACGATCGCCGCGGGCACCGCGACCGGCGCGGTTCTCCTGTTCGCCACCAGTGGAAGACGAACCCGGCATCCCGACGAGAGAGCCTTCACCCCACCAGCATGGTTCGGTTGGCCCGGGACCAGCCTCGACCTCAGCGGCGGCGAAGTTCGCTCGATCGCGTGGGCACCCGACGCACGTGGTCT
This sequence comes from Amycolatopsis sp. NPDC024027, assembly GCF_040638975.1. Lineage (NCBI taxonomy): Bacteria > Bacillati > Actinomycetota > Actinomycetes > Pseudonocardiales > Pseudonocardiaceae > Amycolatopsis > Amycolatopsis sp. NPDC024027. The sequence continues at coordinate 60,140 of NZ_JBEZYY010000032.1, read as the reverse complement.
GCTCGTCGTCGACCACAGCGGGGCATTGACCCTGATCGACTTCGACCGCGGCGAACGCCGGCTGATCTCCCGGGACGTATCCTGGGAGAACGGGCAGGTCACCTGGAGCACCGACGGGCACAGCGCGGCGGTCGGCGGCCTGGAGAACGTTCAGCTGTGGCGAACAGACTCGTGGCAGGCCGTGGACCGGATACGGGTGGCCGGTCACATCACCGGGATGGCCTTCGCGCCGCACGGCGGCGAGCTGGCCGTGGCTGCAGGCACCGACTTGCTCTTGATCCGCCTGCGTGACCGGGTCATCCGGAAAATCGGCGGGCACGAGATGGGCATCAGCGGCGTTCGCTGGTCGGCCGACGTTCTCGCCTGCTGCGGTCTCGACGGCACGGTGTCCGTGTACACGCCGTCCGGGCAACTCCAGCACGTCTTCAACGGTGACCAGTCTGCAGTCTTGGACGTCGAAGTGTCCGCCGATGGCGGGCAGGTGGTCGCCGTAACCATGAACGGATCGATCCTGTGCTGGGAGACGTCGACCGGACGGCGCACATCCGGTCTTGCCGTCGACAGCCAGTTGTTGACGTGCTCGCTTGCACCGGACGGTGACCGGTTGTCGGCGGGCGGCGCAGCAGGCTCGTACGTCCTGACTCGCTATCGAAGTGGTCCGCTCAAGTAGAACTTGCACCGTCCCGCCCTTGCTGCAGTGTTCATTTTCGTTGCCAACTGTCGCTGATGACCCCCACAGTTGCCGCCTCAACGAGGCGGCGGTTTATGCCCGAGCGGACGTCGAAGCGGAATCCAATGGCAGCTCCGCCGGCCAGGTCGTTGGCTCACTGTGAAGGGCTGTCGCCCTCCAGGCTGGTATCAGCTTTCGGGATCTCGCCGCCGACAGCAACTTCCTCTGAGCGGCGCCCATCGGCATGTGGCCATGGATCTGTCCCGTCGTCTCATCGTCGGATGCAGATTGCGATGCGAAGTGTTGGCGGCAGGTGGTCACTCGCCGCATGTGGCGGAGGGACTGTGTCCGGCAGTACGCGTGTGTTCTCGATGGGGCGAGGTCTGCGAAGGCAGTCGCAATCCAGTTGGCGCCGGATCATGATGCAAAGCTATGGTGGTCGCATGAACACGCATCCTGCGCAGGGGTGACTGTTCAGACCCTTTCCGGGCTGTGAGCGGTCTGTGGGATGATCTTGTTGTGGGAGAAGGTGTTCGTCCGTCGTATGACGAGCTAGCCGCGCTGGTCGCAGCGCAGGCGGTGGAGCTCGCGCGTGCGCGGGATGAGATCACCGCATTGCGGGCCGAAGTCGCCGCCCTCAAGCGCCGCTTGGGCAAGAACTCGGACAACTCCTCGATGCCACCATCCTCGGACAGGTTCGGCAAACCCGCCCCAAGTCACTGCGCGGCAAAACCGGACGTAAACAGGGCAAGCAGCCCGGCGCGCCCGTAGCGAACCTGTCCCTGCTGGAGAACCCGGACACCATCGTCGACCATGCTCCGTCGACGTGCTCGGGGTGTGGCGCGGGTCTACGCCGGGCTCGTCGTGCGGGGATGATCCGGCGGCAGGTCGTGGACCTGCCGCCGGTGCGCCCGTCGGTGACCGAGCATCGCCTGCACCGGATGCGGTGCCGCGGTTGCCGCCACATCACGACCGCGGCCGCCCCGCCCGAGGCGACCGCGCCCGCGTGCTACGGATCGAACGTGACCGCGTTGGCGGTCGATCTGCCGACCTACCGGCACATCCCGGTCGCGCGGACAGCGCAGCTGCTGGCGGACCTGCTCGGACTGCCGGTGTCAACCGGCTGGGTCCCCGGTGCTCTCACCCCGGTCGCCGCCAACCTCGAGGAGTTCGCCGAGCGGGTCGAGCAGGCGCTGCGGGCAGCGCCGGTGGCACACTTCGACGAGACCGGCATCCGAGTCGAAGGAATGAACTGGTGGCTGCACGTCGCCTGCACGCCCCATCTCATCGCCTACCTGCCGCATCCCCAGCGCGGCGGTGAGGCGATGGACGAGTTCGGGATCCTCATCCAGTTCCGCGGTGTCGCGGTCCATGACGGCCTCATGTCGTATCAAGACTTCGGACGCAACCACGCCCGCTGCAACGCCCACCACCTCCGCGAGCTGGTCGCAGCCGGCGAGGCTTTTCCGGAGCATACCTGGCCCGGAATCGCCATGAAGACTCTCGAAAAGCTCAACACTGCTGCTCATGTGGTACGAGACGCCGGCCTGGCCGCGATACCCGCACACATCGTTGATCCGTTGCTCTCGAGGTTCGTCCGCACCGTCCATTTTGGCCTGCTGCTGCACCCACCGGATCAGGGTCGCAAGCAAAGCAAGACCCGGAACCTGCTGGTGCGTCTACGCGACTGCCCGCACCAAGTCCTGCTCTTCGCCCGCGACCTCACCGTCCCGTTCACCAACAACCAAGCCGAACGCGACCTACGGATGATCAAGGCCCAGCTGAAAATCTCCGGCGGCTGGCGCACTCAACACGGCGCCTACGCCTGGCTGCGGGTCCGCGGCTACATCTCCACCGTCCGCAAGAACGGCCTACACGTCATCACTGCACTCCGCGACGCCATCACCGGAAACCCCTGGCTACCAACAACTATCGAAACGACCTGAGCAGTTACCGCAGGGATGCTACGAACATGTGTTCGAGCCCCCCGGCGGTTACCTTGCGCCTCGGACGATCAACTGGCTACAAGCACGAACCCTTGGCGTAAGTGTCGCCGATGATCTCGAAGAGCACGTGCCGACACATATCGATGTGGATGGGCGCTGGGAAAAGTCTATTCGAAGCGATGTTCTCGTATTGCTCGGCGTTCGATCGGACGGATTCCATTCTGGGCACCACCTTCTGGTGCCAGGTATCGGAAACCGGGCGGCTGCTGCCGGCCTCAGCAGGTGATCGTGGCGTTCGCCCAGTCGGCGTGATCGTTGGTGTTGCCGTCGCCGGCGTCGGTCACCGACAGTTCCAGCACCTGGACGCCGGTCAGCTGCGCGGACAGCGCCTGTGCCTTGTCTCCGGGGTGCATGACGCCCGTCGCGGCGAGTACCTTGCCGTCACCGAGGATGCGGAACCCCACGCTGCCCCCGGAGTTCTCGTCGTCCATCCCGACCAGGGCGCCGACGGACGTGCAGGATGCGCCGACGTAGACCCGCACGCTCGAGGGGGCGTGGGCACCGATGCCGTCGTCGTAGCCGACTCCGGCGATGGCGATCCGGTGGCCGTCACCAGGCTGGCTCTCGCCGTTGCTCGTGCCGCGTTCGACCGGGCCCCAGCCGTTGTCGGACGACATCCACGGGGCCTTTGACAACGCCGTCGTGCCTGACGACGGGCGGGAGACGAGCGGTGACGTGCCTTCCGAGCCCAAGGCGCGCTTGCCCCACGTGGTGAAGTAGTCGGCTTTGGCCGCCAGCCTGACGCGCTCGCCACCCGGCGCCACCGGCTTGAACGTGATCTGCTGCTGCCACGACTTCCCCGGGGGTACGGCCGGAACCGTGAACGTGCCGGGGCCGTCGAGCTGCCAGCCGACGGGCGTCGCGACGGTGGCCCGGAGCTGGGTGATCGGCGTGCTGCCGTCGTTGGTGACCTGGAGGGTGGTGGTCAGCGGGCGGTCGGCGGGCACGTAGTCCGGCGCCGGCAGGGCCAGTGTCGTCATCGGTGCGGCCGACGGGTGCGTCGACGGCCAGACCCGGAAGACGGACGAGTCGTGGGACGCGACGGCGTCGCGGAGGGTGCCCGCGGTTTCGGTTTCCGTGCCGGTCCAGAGGTCGCGGACGCGGAAGGTGTGGCCCTCGAGACCGAGTTCCGCCGCCGTGGTGCTGATGGTGGTGCTCGCCGACCCACGGTTGAAGAGCACTACCGCGGCCGATCCGTCGGACATCGGCTTCGCCCAGACTTCGGTGTCGCCGTCGTCGCGGAGCTTGTGGCCCTGTGTGCCGGCCCAGTCCTGGTCCAGCGCGATGACGTCGTTGTTCTCGAGGATCGCCTTGGTGGCGGGCGACATGGCGGGCAGGTCGTTCCCGGCCAGCAGCGGCGCGTTCAGGAGCGCCCACAGCGCGAAGTGTGACCGGTACTCGGTGTCGGTCATGCCGCCGTTGCCGACTTCGAGCATGTCCGGGTCGTTCCAGCCGCCGGGGCCCGCGAACTTTTCCAGGCCGACCTGCTGATCGAGGATGCCGGTCATGCTGCCCCAGTTGTCGCTGATGTCGCCGGTGGTGCGCCACAGCTGCGCACCGGCGTCGAGCCCCCAGGTCCACGGCTTGTTCTCGCCCCATTCGCAGAGGGCGTAGATCATCGGGCGGCCGGTCTTCTTGATCGCGTCGCCCATCTTCGTGTAACGCTCGATCGCAGGTCGACCCTGGTTGTTGCAATTGTCGTACTTGAGATAGTCGACGCCCCAATCGGCGAAGGACTGCGCGTCCGCCTCCTCGTGGTCGAGCGCGCCGGGCATGGTCTTCTGGCAGGTCAGTGTGCCGGCGCTGGTGTAGATGCCGAGCTTCAAGCCGAGCCCGTGGACGTAGTCGGCGAGGGTCTTGATGCCGTGTGGGAAGCGTTCGTGGCTGGGTTCGAGCTTGCCCTCGGCCGTGCGATTCTGTTCCGCCCAGCAGTCGTCGATGTTGATGTACTGGTAGCCCGCGTCCTTCATACCGGACGACACCAGTGCGTCGGCGGCACCGCGGACGAGGTCCTCGTTGATGTCGCAGCCGAACCTGTTCCAGCTGTTCCAGCCCATCGGCGGCCGTTCGCCGACGCGCTGGGCAGCGAAGTAACCCGGCTCCGCGGCTGCGGCGGGGACGGCTTCGGCGACGGTGACCACCGAGGTACAGGCGGCTATCGCGACGGCCATTCCAACAAGACGACGCACGAGTACCTCCAGGAGCGCGCAACTTTACGCAGACTCACTCAACAATCAACACGACGGAGCGAGTGGCGTCTACGTCCGTTAGTAGGTAATCCATTGCGTGGCCCCTGGGTCTGCTGCACGAGTAGGTGACAGTGGTAGTCACGCAGCCTGGCTGGCCGGCGTGGTCATGATTGCTTCGTATTCGATGGGGGTCAACCGGCCGAGGGTGGCTTGGCGTCTGCGGCGGTGGTAGGTGCGTTCGATCCAGGTGACGATCGCGGTCCGGAGTTCGGCTCGGGTGGTCCAGATACGTCGGTCGAGAACGTTGTTCTGCAGCAATGCGAAGAAGCTTTCCATGGCGGCGTTGTCGCCGGCGGCGCCGACCCCGCCCATCGAGCCGGCCAGCCCGTGATGAGCGAGTTCGCGGACGAACTTTCTGGATCGAAATTGCGATCCGCGGTCGGTGTGCATCACGCAGCCGGCGACGTCGTCGCGGTGGGCGATGGCGTTGGCGAGCGCGGTGACGGCGAGGCGGGATTTCATCCGGGAGTCGATGGAGTAGCCGACGATCCGGTTGGAGCAAGCGTCCTTGACCGCGCAGAGATACAGCTTGCCTTCGATGGTGTGGTGTTCGGTGATGTCGGCCAGCCACAGCTGGTTCGGCTCGGTGGCGGTGAAGTCGCGCCGGACCAGGTCGTCGTGGACCGGCGGACCGGCTTTCTTGCCGTTGCGGCCGCGTTTCCTGCCGAACGCGCTCCACCAGCCCATGGATGAGCAGATCCGCCACGCGGTCCGATCCGCCATCGACAGGCCGGCGTCGCGGGCTTCGTCGGCCAGAAACCGGTAGCCGAACTCCGGATCGTCGCGGTGCGCGTCGAACAACGCGTTCGTCCGATATGCCCGTTCGAGCTCGGCGGCGGTGACCGGCCTGGCACGCCACCGGTAGTAGGGCTGTCGAGCAATGTTCAAGACCCGGCACGTCACCGCGACGGGGATACCGTCCGCGGCCAGCTCGCTCACGAGCGGGTAGAGCCTTTCCCGGCAGGTTCGCCTGCGACAGATACGCCGTCGCCCGGCGCAGGACCTCGTTCTCCTGCTCCAGCAGCCTGATCCGCTTGCGCGCTTCGCGCAGTTCGGCCGAGTCGTTCCTGCTCACACCGGGTTTGGTGCCCTCATCGGTGTCGGCCTGACGCAGCCACTTGAACAGCGTCATCGGGTGGACCCCGAAGTCTTTGGCGATCTGCTCCACCGTCACACCGGGCTCACGGTTACGGGCGACCCGCACGACATCGTCGCGGAACTCCTGAGGGTAGGGCTTGGGCACAGCGACATCCTCCCAGCTCACCATCACGGCAAGCCAACTCAGACGTCACCTACTCGTGCAGCAGACCCCGATCCTTGACGTGGCGATCGACGGTCGCCGCACCGGCATTGAGGTCCGGCACTCGGATCTGCAATCCCATCTGGCGAAGGCTCGGACTACGAAGTCGTTCCGTGCAGGCCAGCTACCGGCTTGGTCCCTGTTTCACGAAGTCCGGCGCTCGGCTGCAACAAGCTACCGTGGAGTTCGCTGCCGCCGAGAGGGCTGTGCCGACCCCCCCGACGCGACTGTCCTGCGACGGTGTGGGACTTAAGTAGCGTCCGTCGTCCGGAGCAAGCGCGATGCCTTCTGGTGAGTGCAGCGAGCATGCTGGGTCTCCGGTTGGCTGGGTCGTCGTGACTGCAGATCGACAGGGGAGACGTCTGCGTGGCCCGGTGATCCTTTCCTCAATGACCGGCGCGTGGTTACGGGGCGGGGGCCTGGAGGCGTTCGAGTCCCTGAGTGGCGAACGGGTTGTCCGGCTGCTTCGTCACGACCTCGTTCCAGTGGTGGCGCGCTTCTTCGGTGTCGCCCAATTCGAAGTTGGCCAGCGCGAGGGCATTGCGGGCTTCGACGTCGAGCGGGCACCAGTGAACTACCGCGGCGAACAGGTCACGCGCGCGGGCGAGCCGTCCGGCGCGGGCGTCGGCGAGACCGCGGTTGAACAGGTATGCCGGGTACGCGGCCAGGCGGGCGTGGTTGGACAACGGGGTGTCACATCCGGCGCACACATCGGCCCTGGCCGCGTTCATCGTTTCGCAGCCGGATATCGGACATCTGACGGCCGTTGGTGGTTCCGGGGCGTCAGCGGCGGGCGCCTGGCCCCCCGCGCTGTCCGTTGCGGGCAAGGCGGCCGCCGAGTCCACAGTGCCCGCAGCGGGCTCCCGTGGTCTGAGGGCTTTCCGGGCCTGCCTGGGTTGTTTGCTCTTCCGCGCCTTGCCCTTGTTCCGCCTACCCGGCATTACACACCCTTCGACTCATCCTGGACGAGCACGCCGCCCGGTCCGCGGTGGGTGCCGGTCATGATGGCCTCCAGCTGCGCGAGCCGCTGGTGCAACTGGACGCTCTTCTGCTGGGTTCGCTGCGGGTTGACGTGCGCGTCACGGCCCAGGTCGTCCAATTCGCGTTGCACCGTCCGGATCTCGTCCTGGAAGTCGAGCCGTTCCTGCGCTTCGGCCAGCCGCAGGAGCCTGGCCGCCTCCGAGGCGACCTGCTTGACCAGGCCGACGGCGCGTTCGGCGGGCGAACGGGTGTCCTCGATGGTTTCGCGCCCGATGTCGACGAGGTGGTCGTGAATGTTCTGGAGCATCAGGATGGCTTCCGAGTACCCTCGCTGGTCGGCCTCGCGGTAGGCGCGCTCACCCTGGTCGGACTGCGCGTCGATGGCCTTCACCAGCTCGGCGTGGTCGTGCGGCTTACCCTCCTTCGCTGCGCGCCGCAGGTAGTCGTTGAGCGACCGGCAGTCCTTGACCAGCTTGTCGAATTCCTCTTTCACCGGGCTCAGCGTGTCGTCGACGTCGGCGATCTCCGCCGCGAGCGCCTCCATCTCCTCGAACTCGTGGACGGCGTGCGGCTCGTCGCCGCGGGTGGCGGCCGACTCGAAGCTCTCCTTCGACTTGGCCCACTTGACCTTGGCCAACGCGCGTTCACCGGTCGGCAGGTAACGGACCGCCTCGGCGAAGGTCCGCTCCAGCGCCGAGACCTCGTCCGGCGGCGGCAGCTTCCGCTCGGGCGGCGGCACCACGAGGGCGTCGAACGCGGTTTCCCCGACGGCGCCGCGGACGGTGATCATGGTGAGCCCGTTGATCTCGACGTCGAACCGGATCGGGGTGCCCTGCGGGGTCGTGGACGGCACCGGTACCTCGATCACCTGGATCTTCCGCCGCCGCTGGTAGAGCGGGAACAACACCAGCTCGGTGCCACCCGGATGGCTGAAGGTGAACTCCGCCTTGGCCGGCAGCTGAGTCATCGCCGGGACGAGTTCCTTCAGGTGCGGCTTGCCGCCGCGTTCCACCTCAAGCAGGAATGCCTTGGTCAGGATCGCGTCGTTGGTCGGCGGGTTGACCGGTACGTCGTCACGGTGGGTCAGCGGGCGCCCGGCAGTGGTGACCAGGTCGCCGGCGGCGTCGAACACCTCGAACGTCAGCGCTGTCTCGGCGCCGGGCTGGATCGGCACGCCGGTGAACGCGAACGCACCACCCGCGCGCAGGTCCGCTTCGTCCTCGTACTCCGCGGTGGTCAGCCGGACGTGCCCGCCGGTGAGGTCAACCGGCCGGTTCAGCACCTCGGCCTTCCCGCCGACGCTGGTGGTCGTACTATCCGAGACGCCGGTGCCGCGGAACGAGACGCGCACCGTCCGGTCCCGGTCGTAGACGGCGAGGCCGCCGACGGCCGAGGCGCGGATCGCTGCGCCGAGCGCCACGACCGTGTCCACCTTCTCGTAAACCGGCTCGGCGCACTTCGCCCGGAGCGGTCGCGTGCCCGGATCGCCGGTCGTGGCGCACAGTTCGCTCGTGACCAGCTCGCGGACGAGCGGGATGTGGGTGGAGCCGCCGGCGAGGATGATTTCGTCCACGTCGCCGAGCGTGATACCCGCCCGCGCGGTGGCGAGTTTCATCGCGTCCTCGCAGTAGGGGATGGTGCGCTCGACGACCGAACGGGCGATCCGCTCGAAGTCGCCGCGCTCCCACATCGTCTCGATGATGACCGGCTCACCGTTGCGGTCCCGCAAGGTGCCCGAGTCGCTCATCATGAACTCGGTCTGGTTCGACAGGCCCTTCTTTACCCCCTCGGCGAGAAACCGGAGCTGGTTGAAGCGCAACCGGTCCTCGGGGTCGTGCTCGGGGTCCAGCTCCAGCGCATAGCCCTCGCGGACGAGCTGTTCCTGGATCCGCAGCGCGACCGCGGTGTCGATGTCGTCACCGCCGAGCCGGTTGTTGCCGCTGATGCCGAGCACCTGGAACGAGCCGGCCCGGCACTGCACGACACTGACGTCGAAGGTGCCGCCGCCGAGGTCGTAGACGAGGAACGTGCCGTCGGTGACACCGGTGCTCCAGCAGTGGTAGCTGGCCGCCGCGGTCGGCTCGTGCAGCAGGTCGAGCACCTCGATCCCGGCCAGCTCGGCGGCCTCGCGGGTCGCCTCGATGCCGGGGTGGTCGAAGTAGGCGGGGACGGTGATGATCGCCCGGTCCACCACCCATGACGTGGACGGGGTGTCCCACGTCAGGAGTTCATTTTCGATCTGGCGTTTCATCTCGGCGAGGATGGCCGCGGAGACCCGTTCCGGCGACACCTGCTCGTCTGTGAGCAGGACCGTGCCCGGCCTGCCCATCATCCGCTTCACCGAGCGGATCGGCTCCGGCGCGGTGCCGACGCGGCGGAACGCCTTGCGCCCCACCACGATCTCGCCGGTACGCGGATCCTTCCACACACAGCTCGGGGTAGTCGGCGACTTCGACGTCGGGTCCCGGTGGATGACGACTTCGGTGTCGGTCCGGTTCAGCACGGCCACCGCGCTGTTGGTGGTCCCGAGGTCGATACCGACCCCCTTGCTGACGATCTGTTTCGTCACGCGGTCTCCTCGTCGGTGTTGGTGTCGGTACGGGGGGTGTCCGAGCCGGTAGGCGGCGGGCCCATGATCACGCGACCGCGCCGGACGGTCTCGTCGTGGTGCAGCACGATCGGCTCCAGCGTCTCCGCGACGACCTCGGCGGGGAACTCGGCGCCGGGGAGCCAGCCCGCCACGTCGACCAGATGTTCCGTCTCGTCGAACGGCTTGCCGATCGGGTCGACGACCTTGAGCTCCAGTTCGTCGAGCGCGGTCGTCATCTGGCGCTGGACGATGCCGAGCCGCCAGTGCACCCGCTCGAGCCCGGCTGCCTCGAGGGCCTTCTCGTGCTCGTCGAGAAGGCCGCCGAGCTGGTGCGCGCGCACGGCCTGCTCGGCCGCGGCCGCGAGCCAGACGGCGACCGCCCGCCGGTGCGCCGCGCGTTCGGCCTCGAGCCGCTCCCGGCTGCGCCCGAGCGCGGCGAGCAACTCCGACGCCGGTGAGATCAGCTCGAGCGTTGCGGGCGCCGGCCGGTCGGTGAACGCCGCCCAGCCGAACGACTCGGCCGAAGACGACTCAGCCGAAGACGACATCGTGTACCTCCATCGGGGGTGGCCCGTCCGTAGGCGGGACGGGCGGGGCGGCGGCGGGCCGGAGGTCCGCCACCGGTGGGCTGAGCAGCTCGTCGAGCAGCAGGCCGACAACGGCACCGAGGTCGAAGTCGCTCGCGCGCAACGGCGGCGAACCCGCGGCGAGCGCCGCGAGATCCACCGGGCGGGGCCGGTCAGGCCTGCCGAACTTGCGCCCCTGCTCGTCGCGGTAGTCGGTGCCGGGCACCTCGAGCAGCTCGTGCACGCGCCGGACCGCCGGGTGCACGGTCAGTTCCTCTCTGGCCCAGCGCAGGAGTTGTCCGTCCTCGCCGCGGAGGCACAGGTCGTTCTCGCGGCGGCCGACTTCCGCGGCGGTGGCCTCGCGTGGCAGGCGGAGCACGTGGAACGGGTTCTGCTTTGCGCGTGCGCTCATCTGTCCTCGCCCAGCTGCTCGATGATCCGGCGGTTGGCCTTGATCGCGCTGTTGCCCTGCTCGAGGAGCCCCGCCTCCCCGAGCAGGGCGCGCACCCCGCCGATGACCAGGACGACCGCCGCCGAGAGGGCTGCCTCGTCGTCGCGGGTTCCTTCGAGGAGACAACCCGTATGTCCATCAAGGACAGCGGTGAGCTGCTGCCGGATCACCAGCGTTCCTCCGGTTTAGAGTCGGACCTGTCGTTCTTGAAAGGCTCGGCCGCGCGCCGGAAAAGCGTGGTTGCCTGAATTTTGCGTGCGGTCTCCGCGAACGGCGAACCGGCATCGACCTTGGCCGCCGCATGGAGAGCACCGGCGAAGTCGCCGGCGACCAGCGCATCGGTCGCCTTTCGCAGGAAGCGCAGGTTCGCCTCCTCGGACACCAGTTCGGTCACGTGCCGCTCGAACTTCACGAGGTCCTCGCGGCCCGGCGTGATGGTGAGTGCTTTCTTCACCGCCTTCAGCGCTTCGGCGTACCGGTCGTCCGCGTACAGTATCTCGGCTTGGCGGACGTGCGGCCTGGTGCGGGCCTGCAGGAGCAGTTCGCGGGCGTTTCCGTTGGCCGGGTTCCAGGCGAGCGACTCCTCGTACTCCGTGATCTGCAGCCCGGCGTCGTCCGCGGTGTACCCGCGGAACATGAAGTACGCCGACAAGGCCTTGTTGCCCGGCAGGTGACCGAGTCCCTTGTCGCACAACGGGACCAGCCGGTCCGCCCACTCACCGGCCGACGCCAGTCGCTCGCGGAGTTCGGCCTCGTCGTTGCGGGCGTACAGGTCGAAGAACCATTTGCTGTACCAGTCCAACCCGAAACTGAGCACTGGGGCGACCGGCACCCCCGCGCCGACGAACGGCGACAGCACCGCGAGGCCGCTCGAGTAGTCCTGCTTGATCCCCGCCGGCAGCTTCGCGATCGCGTCCGGATCGTTCGCGGCATCGGTGGCTACCCGGATCAGGTCGGCGCACCAGCCGCCGAGCGCGTCGCGGGCGATCGCCGACACCCGAGTCATCAGCGGTTCACCGGTGGTCAGCCGGTAGCGCAGGCCGAACTCGCGGACGAACCGTACCAGCGCCGCGGTGCCCTCCTGGCAGTCGGTCAGGATCGCGATGTGTGGACGGGCCGTGTCCGCGGCTCCCGCAGCGAGCGCCCGGCCCCCGAGGGTGACGTGCAGCGCGCACAGCTCGCGGAACACGGTGTCCAGCAGCGTCGAACGCACGCCGGTGTCCGGTTCGCCGAACTCCGCCCAGAACTGGTCACTACCCAGCAACAGCGCCCAGAGTGCGGTCGCGAACACCAGCGGCCCGCCGGACGGGTCGTCGGTCGCCAGCGCGCGCTCACGGCTCAGCACGGCGATCGCGTGCAGGAAGTGCGGGTCGTCGCCGTGAGCGCCGAGGCACCTCGTCCAGCCCAGCTCGATGGCATCGGCGTTCTCGTCGAGCAACGCCTCGAACAGCGCGGGACTCTTCTCGACAACGTCTTCGAGCACCCGGAGCCGGCCCGGTTGCTCGGGTGGTCCGGGGGTGCCACTCTGCGGGAGGACGCGCGCGACCAGTCGTCCGACGCAGATCTCCAGTTCCAGGTTCCGCGCCAGCCGGCGCAGCTCGGCGGGGGTCACGACGTCCTCCGGCCGGCCGTGGCGAGCAGGTCGTCCAGCTGCGCCCGGAACACCAGCACCTTGGTCTCGTCACTCGCGCGCAGTGCCTCGTTCAACACCCGCATCACGGCGTGCCAACGGGTCTTCAATTCATCGGGCGAACCGCCGGACATGCTTTCCACCGCGCGCAGGAACAACCGGTGAAGCTCCTCAAGCTCAGCTTCGTCGACGATCGTGGACCCGGGCGGACGCCCGTTCGCCACCATCGCGGCCAGCCGCAGGTTGCGGGCCGCGTCGAGCCCCGCACCCGCCCGTATGGCCCGCCCCGCCTGGCGGGTCAGCAACTGCCGGTACTCGTCGAGGATCCCCTGGTCGCCCGTATCCGATGTGTGCTCTCCGTCGAACAGGCGCCGCCACAGGGCGGACGCCAGCTTCTCGTCGCCCGTCACGGCCGCGCAGCGCGCGAGGGCGAGCTGATCGAGGCCGTGGCCATCGCTCTGCGCGGCGCCGCGCACCATCTCCGTCAGCCATTCCGGGACGTTGCGGCGGTTCCCAGCTTCGGCGCACAGGAGCGGGAGGCTCTTGCGCACATCGACGACGCGGGCCAAGTCCCGGTCACGCAGCACGGGCGCGAGCGTGGCGACACTTCGTGCACTGTCCTGTTCGGCCTGTGCGGCGGCCTGTGCGGCGAGCAGCGCCAGTGCGACTCGTGGCGTGGGTTCCGGCGTTTCGGCGAAGGCGTCGGAAGCATCCCGGGTGGGCGAGTTTCCGTCGAGGACGTCGGCCACCAGTAGTGCGATCCGGTGCGCCGGCTGGTGTTCGGCGGTCACCAGCCGCAGCATCCGGCTCGCGTCGGCCGTGTCTCCGCGAGCCAGCGCGCGTTCGGCGCCGACGAGCAGCATGGGCGTTGCTTTCGAGGATGAAGCGGCGCCCGTTCGCCGGGCTGTCGCGGCGAGGGCGGCTTCGTGCAGTCGTTTTGTTTCCGGATCCGGGACAAGCCGTGCTGTCCGTCCCATGAGAACGGTGAAGGCATCGGCGCGCGCGTTGTCGCCGTCCGCAACGAGACCCGCCCGCGACAGCCCCGTCGCGACAGCGCGCACCGTCGGCGCTGCCGGGCCGTCCGCGTCTTCCAGCAGTGACACGAGCTGCTCGGCCGTGGCGGGGGCGGCAACGGCGGGGTCGCCGGCCAGCTCGGCCAGCGCGACAGCCCACGCCACCCACGGCGGCCGCCGGGCGACCGGCAGGCGTTCCAGCGTTGCCCACGCGCCGGCGCCGTCGGCCGGGTCGGCTTCGCCCGCGGCCAGCCAGGCGCAGAACTCCAGGATCGCGGCGTCCGAGGGAACCAGGCGCTCCGGATCCGCCTGCGCGGTACGGAATTCGGCCGCCGCTTGCGCAGCGAACAGCGTCGCGCGTTCGGAGAGATGCGCAGGGCCCACTTTGGATGCTGTGGACCGAGCGAACAGTCCGAGGTAGACACTCCCGAGCGCATAGTGCGCACGGGAATCGCCTCGTGCCGCGAGGTCTTCCAACCTGTCTTTCGCTTCCTTGTCGCCGGTGCGCGCCGCGGCCCACGTCCGCAGCACGGCCATCGCCGGGTCGGTGCGCCAGGCGAACCGGTCGAGCAGGCCGCGGGCTTCGCCGTGCCGTCCCTCTTCGAGGTGATGCACGGCCAGCACGAGCGCGGCCCGCGGGTGTCCGAGCCTGTGCGCCTGGTCGAGCAGCGCGCGGCCCCGGCCGCGATCGGTGGGCAGGTGGGCGAGCGCCGACCACAGCAGCTGCTCGGCGAACGGCAGGTGTCTCATCATCGGCCGTGCCGGCGTGTCGTCGAGGGGGAGCGGCATCCGCCCGGCGAGCCGGTGGCCGAGCATGGCGCGCAACGACTCGAGTGCCTCCTCGGCCGTTCCGTCCTCCGGGTCCCAGTCGAACGGCGGCGGCTTCCGGTGCCGGGCGAGCGCGACCCGCACGGCCAGCGCGCCGACCAACCCGGACCGGCCGAGTTCCCCCACCACGACGTTGGCCGACGACGGGTCGGCGTCCATCAGCAGGCAGCCCAGCGTCCAGCGCTCCGGCCAGTCGCCGGCCGCGTCGAACCGCCGCCGTGCACCGTGCCGGTCGCCGAGCAGCACCTGCGCCCAGGCGGCGTGGTAATGCCAGTGCGGTCGCTCGGGATGCGCGTCGGCCAGCGGCACCAGAATCCGGGCCGCGGCGCGCGCGTCGCCCTCGAGCAGGTGCAGCCGGCCGACGGCGAACCACAGCCAGTCCCCGGCGGGCTCGCCGAGACCGGCACCGGCCAGCCAGGCGGCGGTCGCGGGCACCGGCCCGTCCGCGACCGGGTCCTCGAGCCAGGCCAGCGTGGCGCTCAACGTGAACAGCGCGCTGATCAGAGGCGTGTCGGGGCGGCCGGGCGTGACCGCCAGCGCAGCGATCCGCTCGTCGTCGCAGTCGCGCAGCAGCGCGGACAGCAGCCCGGCCAGTGCCGCCGGGTTCGGTTTGGCGGCGTACGCGGTCGTCAGGTGCCGGACGGCCTCGCCATACCGGCCGGTCAGCAGGGACCAGTAGCCGGTCGCCAGATCGATACCGGGCAACGCCACACCGGCGTGGCGCAACGCGCCGGCCAGTTCCCCGGCTCGTCGGACCCGCAGGGCGGGAAACCCGAAGCCGACGGTGAGACAGTCCGCCAGCAGCGCTGACATCGCCGGTTCCGTCGCGGGGTCACCGACGCGGCGCAGGTGGTCGGTGTACACGGCGAGGTGCTGGTCGCCGCGGGCGCCGCGCGCCGCGAGCGTGCGTGCGATGGCCGTCTTCTCGTCGTTCGTCGTGGCCGGCGCCGTGTACAGCCGGGCGAGCAGCGCGGCCGCTGCCTGCGGCTCGCGGCGGGTGTCGTGCGCGGCGACGATCGGGCCGCACGACTGTTCCACGCTCGGGTGGGGGCGCGGCAGCTCGGACATCCGCAGGCCGGTCCGCTCGAACCGGGCCAGATCGGCCGGGGTGAGCGCCCACAGCAGACGACTACGGAACAGGGATCCCAGAAACGCCGGCCACAGGTCGTGGTACGACGCCGGCCGCCGGTCGAACTCGGCCAGAACCCCGCGCAGCCGGTCGAGCGCCAAGCGCGGGTCCTGCTCGGCGAACCCGGCCGCCCACTGGTTGCACAGACGGCCGCGGCGGGTGAGGAAGCCGAACCGGCGTCGACGCGGGATCACCGGCCGTCCCCCAGTTCCTTCGCGCGCAGTGCGTCGTAGCGCCGAGCTTGGAACGTGTTGCCCGCCAAGCGGTAGCAATCGGCCGCACGCTGCAGCAGCGCGGCACGCTCGTGTGTCGTACGCAGGATGACAGCGTTCGCGGTCAGCCCCCACGCCTCGGCGAACGCCCCGGCGGCGCGCTCGTGCCGGCCTGCGGCGGCGAAGGCCTCGCCCTGGTCTCGGAGCAGCAGGAAGTGGTCCTCCTTCGGCAAACTCGTTGCCTGGTCCGCCGGTCGCGACGGCAGCTCTCGGGCGTCGAGCGCGACGAGCAGCTCGGCCGCGCCGGCGAACCGGTCGTCCGCCTCGAATTCGAGGCACCGCAGGACGATCGCGTCGAGCGCCGAGCTGACGGTGTTGTTCAGTGCCGACGGCGGTAGCGGGCGGTACTGGCGTTTCGCCTCGTGCAGCCAATCCGGGTAGAGCGCGTCGGGCAGCTCGACCGGCGGCACGAGACCGCGGAACGGGTGCCGGCCGGTCAGCCCCTCGTAGGTCAGTAGCCCCACCGAATAGACGTCGGAGGCGGGCGTGCTGCGCCCGCGCGACGTCTCCGGTGCCATGTACGCGAGCGTGCCCGCGACACCCGGCGCGTAACCGAGGTGGAGCATCTTCGCGGACAGCCCGAAGTCCACCAGCCGCACCGTGTTGTCCGCTCCGAGCAGCACGTTCGACGGCTTGAGGTCACGGTGCAGGATCGGCGGGTCGAGCGAGTGCAGGCCGCGCAGCGCCAGGCAGACCTGCCCGATCCATTTCATCAGCAGCGGCGAGGGGGTCTTCGCCAGCGACGCGAACTGGTCCTCGAGGGTGCTGCCCCGGACCAGTTCCATCGCGAGGTACCCGCGTGCCTCCGCGCCCGGGGTGATGCCCGCGTCGTACACGTGCACCAAGTGCTGCCTGCTGCGCGCGTCGGTGATCGAGTCCATCGCCTCGGCCAGCAGCAACGCGTCCGCGAGCACTTCACGCGCGTCTTCGTCCGAAAGCCGCGTTCGCCGGGACAGTTTCAGCGCGACCCGGCGCATCGGCACGCCGAGCACGTACTGGTCGCTGAGGAACACGCTGCCGAAGGCGCCGGAGCCGAGGTGTTCGAGCAGCCGGTACCGGCCGCACAGCGTCGCGCCCACGAACGCCCGCATCGCGGCGTCCCCGCTCGGCGGCCTCATGACCGCGCGTCTCCGGTGCCGGCGGGTGCGCCGAAGACGACCGACACCCTCGCCGCGGGCCGCGGCCCGCCGGGCAGACGCGGCCCGGGAGCCGCGAACGTCAGCTCGATCCGGTGGCACGCCCGGTACGCCTCCGGCTGGAGCTCGGCCTCGCGCACCACGGCCTCGTCGACCAGGTCGGCGATCTTCTTGTCGACGATCCGGCCGCCCTCCCGGCCGCCGGACGCGGTGTTCTCCGCGTGGCTCAGCCGCGCGATGTGCGCGACCAGCTCGTCGGGCACCACCAGCTCTTTCTCCCGCTTGTCGGCCCAGAACCGCGTCCGCTGTTCCAGCTGCTTGCGGCAGATGCCCGCCATCGCCGCCTCGTCGAGCGGCTTGAACACGATGATCTTCCTGATCCGGGCGAGGAACTCGGGCGGGAAGACCGGTTCGCGGGTCACCTTCCGCTGCAACGTCGGCAGGTGCTCTTTGACGGCGCTGGCGATCTCCGGCATCGGCAGCCCACGGGCGGACAGCTCGGCGATGATCTCGGCGCCCGCGTTGGAGGTGAGGATGAAGATGGCCCGGTCGCCGAATGCCCGCACCCCGCGCTGATCCTCGATCCAACCCTCGTCGAACAGGGTGAGGAACGGCTTCCAGATGTCCGGGTGCGCTTTCTCCGCCTCGTCCAGCAGGAACACGCAGTGCGGGTCGGTGTTGAGGTCGTTGACCAGCCGGCCGCCGCGCTCGTGGCCCACGTAGCCCGGTGCCACGCCGGTGATTCCGGAGACCATGTGGCCTTCGGTGAAGTTGCCCATCGTGTAGGTCCGGAGCCGTTTCGAGGCGGAGTAGAACCGGGCGAGCGCCTTCGCCAGCTCAGTCTTGCCGACGCCGGTCAGCCCGGCGAAGAACAGCACCGACCCCGGCCGCAGCCCGGCCTTGATCAGCCGCAGTTCGGTCGCGACCGAGGCGACGGCCTCGTCTTGGCCGACCACGACCTCGCCGAGCGCGTAGTCGAAGTCCACGACCTCGCTGCCGAGCCCGGACAGCTGCCGCGCGGGCAGCCCGGACAGCCGCGACACGACCGCGACCACGCCGTCCGGGCCGACCACGGTCCGCTCGCTGCCGAGCTGGGTCCGCTCGTAGTCGAGGTCCTCGCAGGCGAGCCGGAGGACCTTGGCTGCCTTCGCGGGCAGCCGTTCGCAGAGGATGTAGTCGGCCGACAGCACGACCGCGCGTTCGACGGCCTTGTCCTCGATGTCGAATCCGAAGTCCTCGGCGAGACCGGCCGCGATCCGCGCGGCGATGTCGAGCGCCGCATCTCGGCCCGGTTCGGTCATCTCGACCCGGGTGAACAGCTCCAGCAGCGCGTGGTCACCGGCGAGCAGGTCCTCGTAGTCCGCCGTGTCGAGCACGCCGATGAGATGCACGCGCCGTTCCTTCAGCGCGCTGAGCAAGGTCAGCTTGTGGTTGCCGTCGGAGCCGGCGCGCAGCAGCGGCCCCAGTCCGTCGAGGCAGAGCACGACATCGGTCCGGCCGCTGACGAACCCGATCAGCTCGGCGAGCTTCGCCCCACTCTCCTCCGGCGACACCACGCGGCAGTCGACCCGGAGGAACCTCTTGCGCGCGAGGAAGGGGATGTCACCGGCCGTCGCGCGCCGGGCCAGCTCACCGACGAGGGTGGTGGTGCCGACCCCACGCGGGCCGGTGACCAGCACATGGTTGTCCGTGCGGCGGTAAAGCCCGCGCGCGAGAGCGTCGAAGTACCCGTCCAGGTGCGGCGCCGGCCGCAGCTCTCCGGCGCGGGCGCGCCAGGTGAGGTCCTCGGCGGGCAGCAGGTCGGCGGGCAGCCGCAGCGGCAGGTCGTGCGGGGTGTCGCCGCGTCCGTCGCGCAGTGCCTTTTCCACGTGCGCCCGCAGGCCGGCCAGGTCCAGCCGCGCCGGCTCCCGCTCCAGGACCGAAACGAGCCGTGCGGGCGGGTCGTGCAGGACCGCGGACAGCAGGTGCGGGGTGTCGATCCGCGCCGCACCCCAGACCCGCGCCGTCCGCTGCGCGACCCGCAGCAAGGCCGTGAGCGTCTCGCCGAGGTCCGCGCGGCGCAGCCCGAGCCGGCCCTGTTTCCCGCCCGCCAGGCGGAAGGCGTCGGCGACGGCCGCCGCGACCCTGGCGGGGCCGACGTCCGGCGGGGCCTGCAGCCGCACCAGCCGTTCGGCGAGGCCCTCGGTCTCACCGAGGAGTGCGAGCAGGCAGTGCGGCGGCAGCACGAGGTCGTAGCCGAGCGCGGTGGCCTCCGCGGCGGCGCGTTCCAGGGTTGCCCAGGCGGATTCGGTGAACTCCTCCGACCGCAGCCGGCCGGACGCACTGTCGAACAACGGCGCGGGCGGATCAGTGCCGAGCCCGGCCCGCAGCGCTTTCACCGCGGCTTCCGCGTCGAGGATCGTCAGGTGCTTCCGGTCGTCTTCATCGAGGTGTGACAGAACTGTTGCGACAAACAGTTCCAGCGTCGATTCGCGCAGCAGTTCGCGGTCCTTCGCGAACTCCGCGGCGAACTCGTCGAGTATGTCGAGGGCGTCGGCGGAGAAGCGTTCACGTTTCCCGTCGAAATGCGGAGACGGTTCGCGCGGGTGGTAGACATCAATGATCTTGAGAATGTGTGCGGGGCGGGCGCCGTCCGCCAGCGCGGTCGAGAGGGCGGAGAAGATTTTCGGGTCACCACTGGTAATCGCGGCATGCAGGAAATCACTCGGATGTACTATTGACGCAGCATCGACCGCCGCGAGCAGGACGTTTGCGGTCCGCTCGTCGCCGAGCACCTCGGGTGTGAAGATTCCGCTCTCGAACAACACCGATCACTTTTCCTCGAATGAGATCACCATGTTAGCGGGTTCTGGTTCCGCGGTCGGGTGAAGGTGACAGCGAGGCGTGATCCGCTTTGTCGACGAGCCGCGTGCGGATGGTACGTTTCCGACCATGACCCTCCCCGAATCGGACCGTACCACGCACCCGGCGGCGGACGGGCCGCCTTCGGGAAAAGGGAAGCCCTCCGTCTCGCGGCTCGATCTCCGACTCGGCGGCAGCGCCGGGAATGATCGAGATACTCGCCAGGATCTGCTCGCCTTGCGAAAGCTCCTGCGCGAGAGCGGGGTCGCCGACGCCGAGCTGCCGGTGGTGGGTGCGCCGCGGCCGAACACGCGCGGCACGGAGGACGGGGTCGCGGACGTGGTCGCGAACCTGGCCCCGACCCTCGGCCTGGTCGGCCGGGTGATCAGCACGTTGCGCGGTTGGCTGGCGGGACGCCCGCAGCGCAGCATCGACCTCACCATCGGCGACGCGAGCATCAAGATCACCGGGCTGTCCTCGCGCAACGAGGACCTGATGGTCGAGGCGTTCGTGCGCCGTGTCTGCGGGGGTGAGTAGCGCCCGTGGCCGAATTGATCGTGCGGATGCAGGAAGGCGACGGCGACCTGACCACGACCTTCGAGTACGAGCTGCGGTCGTCCCAGGAAGAAGGCGCCGGTCCGCTCGAACAGGAGTACTCGGTCGAGCCGTCGCCCGCGCTGGTCCGTCGGCTGTGCGGCAAGATCGACTCGATCGTCGAGGACGCCCTCGGCCCGACGCCCGTCACCGCGGACCCGGCGGCCCAGCTCGCGGGGACCGGTCAGCTGCTCTACGACAACCTGTTCCCGCGGCTGGCGGGCACCATCCCCGACCTCGCCCGGCGCCTCCGCGAAGTCGAGGGGCCGCTTCTGGTCCGCACCAACGAGTCGCTCGTGCCGTGGGAACTGCTGCACGATGGCACGGAATTCTTCGGCCTCGCCCACGACATCGGCAAGCGGACCTTCGTCACCAGCCGGGTCGTCGGCGGCCGGACCATCCGCACCATCGCCAAGGCGCTGATCGTCGGCGATCCCAACGGCGACTTGGCGTCCGCGCGGCACGAGGCGGAACAGCTGGCGGGCTGGCTCGGCGGCCAGGGGGTCGAGTGCACGCTCGTGCTCGGTGAAAAGGCGACCCTGCTGCGGGTGGTCGACGAGCTGGCCTCCGGCGGCTACGACCTGCTGCACTACTGCGGACACGTGGCGGTGCCCTTCGGCACCAAGCACGTCGGGCTCCGGCTGCACGGCGACGAACTGCTCGACGGGCGCGCGCTGGCGCCGATCGCGAACACCGGCGCGCCGCCGATCGTGTTCATCAACGGCTGCGCGTCCGCCGACCGCATCGCGAACCTGTGTGTGGCGTTCATGGTCGTCGGCGCGAAGATCGTGGTGGGGACCCGTTATCCGGTCGCGGAGGAACCGGCCCGCCTGTTCGCGGAGCGCTTCTACGCCGACTTGACCGGTGGTTCGTCCGCCGGTGCGGCGATCCGCTCGGCCCGGCGCTCGTTGG
This sequence comes from Amycolatopsis sp. NPDC024027, assembly GCF_040638975.1. Classification (NCBI taxonomy): domain Bacteria; kingdom Bacillati; phylum Actinomycetota; class Actinomycetes; order Pseudonocardiales; family Pseudonocardiaceae; genus Amycolatopsis; species Amycolatopsis sp. NPDC024027. The sequence goes on along the minus strand of NZ_JBEZYY010000032.1, from coordinate 38,972 downwards.
TGCGGCCCAAGGGCGTCGACTGGGCGGCTTTCGTGCTGTACGGCGACCCTTCGGTGCGGGTCTCCGCCGGTGACCCGGTGGTCAAGCCGGTCCCGGAGGGCGATCCCCGGATGGACCCGGGCGCGAGCGCGGTGCTTGCGCAAGCGGTCCGGCGCGCGGCCGGCCGCGGCGTGGTCACCTCGATGGACCTGCTCGCCGAGCTGCTGTCCACTGAGGACATAGCGGGGCGGGCGGTCGACGCGGCCGGCGCGGAGAGGCTCGTGCTCGCCGAGGAACTGCTCCGGACCGTGCTCGACATCGGGCCGACCGCGGCCCCGGTACCCGATGGCGACGTGGGGTTCTCCGACACGGTGGAAAGCGTGCTCGCCAAGGCGAAGCAACGCGCCCAGGAATCCGGCCGCGAGCTGACCACGACCGCCGACCTGATCTCCGCGTTCCTGGCCGTCGGTGGCGGATCATCGAACCAGGTCCTCAAACTGTTCGACATCTCGCTGGCCGAGCTGGCGGGGGAGGAGGCGGGCCGGGCTGAGCCCGCGCCACGGCCGGCGGAGCCTACCCGCCCAGCGCCGCCGTCCTCCCGGGAGGACGGCACCAACGGGGACGGCCCGCGCCGTCAGATGGCCAGCGACCTGCTGTTCGATCGGACCGGCCGGCTGCGGACGGACCGGCTTGCCCCGCGGGTCGTCGTCGCGGTCCGGGTCGCGGCGCTGCTGGCGGCCACGCAGAAGACAGTCATCAGCACGGGTTTGCTGCTGTACGGCCTCGGCGTCGCGGACAGCGCCCGGCTGAACGACGCGTTGCGCGCGCAGGGCGACGCCGGTGCCAACGCGCTCGACCGCCTCACCCTGACCCGTGAAACGCAGTGGGACCGGTTCTCGCCACGGACGTTGCGGGCGCTGGAGAAGGCCTTGGCGACAGCCGCGGCCGGGGTCCTCGACGACTCGGCGCTGCTCGCCGAGCTGCTCGCGGAGAAGACGTCGTCCGCACGCGCGACGTTGCGGCATCTCGGCGTCGACGCCGATCGGCTCGCCGACGGCACTTGAGCGCCATTGGTCAAGCTGGTGGAGGGAACTACGGCACCGGACGTGGTCGAGGACTATGTCGGCGACCAGCCTGACCGGCATTGTGGGGACCACCTCCAGCGTCGCGGACCTACGCCCTAGCGGCTCGGCCGTCGCCAGGTACCCGCGCGTCCTGGGCGTTCGGCCAGGTCCCTGCCGTACGAGTTGGTGGTGCAGGTGGCGAGCCGTTTCGTGCGCACCTGGGCCGGCGCTGAGCCATACGGGGTGGTCGAAGCGCGGGTAGGAGCGCGCCTGGTTGCGGATCGTCCCCTGCACGAACAGCACCCTCGCCCGCTCGTCTGTCGCGTCGGTCCTGGCTGGTTGGTCGGCGCGGCGAGTCCTCCAGCAGCGACGACTTGCCCGTTCACGACATTCCGGTGGCCGGTGGACGGCAAGACCGGCTTGGAGGCGATACGGTGTCGGAAACGTCGCCTGTCCGGCGTCGGCAATCGCAGGGTGGCCAGCGCGTTCAGGGTGGCCACTTCGCCGACTCCGCCTTCGGCGACGCCTGCGTTGAGCGTCGCCTGGTCGAGCATCGGCAGACCGGGGTATCCTGCGACGCTGCCGTCGTCGATCATGAACTTGATGTTGTCGGAGTCGCGCGCCAGGAGCTGCGATACGTGTGCGGCGGCCTCTTCCGGGGTGGTAAACAGCGGCATCACCGGCGGCAGGTCGCGGTCGGTCGGAACCCTTCGGGTATGAGCTCGCTGGGGTGACCGCCGAGTGGAGTAATGCCGAAGTCCGCCGAGCGGACGTCGGCGACCGTGTCGTCCTCGGTGATGTACACACGGTCCTCGTCGGCGTTCATGCTTTGCATCTCCGGTTCGGTGGTGACACCGAACCGCGGGCCCAGTGCCAGGAAGCCGGGACTGGAGGGACGTGTGCGTCGATCAGCCCGGCCAGCGTCGGCCAGCCGCTGCCCGGCGATGTGCGGGTGGTACAGAACTTGACCTGCTCCTTCGAGTTGCCCGGCAGTGCAGGCTGGAAGTTCGTCTCGTCGATCTCGGCGATCAAAGAGCACGAAGGCGGTCTTCGAGCAGTTCGGCCGCGAAGTCTCGGCACGTGGCGTACCGCTGGTGCCGGTGCGTCACCGCGGCGATGAATGCCGCCTGGCATTCTGTGGTTTGGTCGCCCGCAAGGCCGATTGAGTCCTCTTGTTCTTCGATGTGCCCTCCGACGTCGCTGCTCCGCGTTCGATCTCGTTGGAACTCATCGCCCGCGCGGCCCTGTCCTTGGCTTGACCTATTGCGAGCCGGTCGAGTTCGCGAGCGGCACTGGCGATCGGGGTGCTGGTCAGAGCGGCTACCGCCGCCGGGGTGAAGTCAGGCCCCGGAACGAGGCCGAGCAAGCGCAGGACGCGGCGAGTCGTAGTGCCGAGTGTGTCGTAGGTCAGGTCGTAGGCCGTGCGGACCGCGCTGTTGTCGCCGTCGATGGTGAAACTGTCGAGCAGTCCGTGTTGGTGCAGCTCGGTCAGGTGGTCGGCGATGCGGCGGGATGGGCGGAGTGCGAGTTGCGGCGCGCAAAGCAGGGGAAAGGGCGCGCGCGTACGCGTCCCACAGCCGTGCCATCTCGTGCGCCGTCACCGTGGCCTCCTCCGATGAAGCCCCCACCCGGCTGCACTTGATGCGCGCCGTTCGCCTGAAGCTGACCGACGAATCCAATCATGTGCGGGAACTCCGTCGCTGCAGCAGGTGTCTCCGACCTACCATCACGACGAGCCCACCCAAGGCGCGTCTTCCTGGTATGGGTGCGTCCTGCCCGTCAGCATTAGCTCGAGCGGCGCTTTGTGGCCTTACGCCGCTCGCCGCCCGCGGATGTCAGAAAGCTGTCCGTGATCTGTCCGGGGATTGTCATTTCGGATGAGCTCGGGTGTGCGGTAAGTGAGGCGGCTGACAGGGGTTTGTCGAAAATGTGGAGTCGCTGCGGAAACAGTGTGACGGAACAGATCATCAGGTGCGATTCGCGGCTGAAGAGTGAACTTCCTGCTGAGTCGTGATAATTGCGCAAGTGAGTGTGGTACATGCGGGTGATGCTGAGATGAAATCAACTGCAATGGCGACGATGCAGGTAAACTGATGAATCCAATCACGAGGGAGGATGGGAATGTCTTTGCGAAAAGTAATCATTTCAACAATGGCTGTCGCAGCATCAGGGGCACTGTTCGTGGGGATCCCGGCGACGGCTTCGGCGGCACCGGCGGCGACAGTGTCGTGCTCCAAGCACATCGGCAACACCGTCGGCACGATCACGTGTACGTCGTCGGGCGGTACTTACACGTTCTCCGACGTGTACGCCGACTGTGCTAGCCAGTCCGACCCGCACTATGGGGCGTGGTCGATCAACGGCACTTCGACGCTGCGGTTCGAGTGCAGGTTCTCCATCCGGAACATCTACGCCGTGAGCTAGAGCTCCGGCCGAAACGCCGGCCGGTATGACGATAGGCCGGCCGGCGTTTTCGGCCCGTCTGGGACGAGCAGCTGGTGGGCCATGACAGGACGTGAGCGCACGACCAGCGGCATGAGCGTGCATCGGTGCGGTCAGGCAGACATACCGTGATTGTTGGCGGATACGTGCTCTGCGGGCACATGTATCCATGCGCGTGTAGCGACTTCCTTGACTGCCACATGAACGGGCTTGTATGACGCGGGATCGATTCCGCGATGGCCATGCCGTACGACTGCTTGGTGGATCACCTCAGAGACGGCGACCGCGACATCGGATTGCGTTTGCCGTGCGAGCGCCTGGTATAGCGGTGCGGAGTCGACAAGCCTGCACGCGAAGTTGAGGTCCGTACCGATCCAGCCGTGTGGGCCGTGGACTACCTCACCTGCATGCACCGCAACCCGTACCCGGATCCGGTGGCCTGCCCCGACTTGTGCGTTGTAGTCGCGTAGGCGGGTGATCAACTGCGGTAGGAAGGGGTGGAGCAGGACCGCTTTGGAGACGGTGGCCGGAATGAACACGATCATGCCGTCGCCTCGGTCTTCGTTCACGAGCCGGTGCCAGGCTATTTCGGACGCGCGGAAGGCCGCGTTCACCACACGGTCAAGACTTGTCCGAGCGTGTAGTTGAGCGAGGTCGGTTCGCCGGCCGAAGTCCGCCATGTCGATGACCACGATTGACCGGTGCTGCGGATCCACCTGCCGCGCGGCCCGCATGCCGGCGATGCGGACCTGCAGTCGGAGCGCCGCCGTGGTGGCGGCGAACCGGGCGCTCCGTTGTCGCGGGGTCATGGTCTGCCTTTCGTCGAGGTGATGCTGGTCTGTCGATCGTCAGCCCAGCACTCAAGCGGTTGACGTGTGCCGGGAGAAATGTTCGTGGTCTGAAGCGGGAGCCGCCGCCGGAGTCATGTTTAGACCACCGAGGTTGTTTAGCGTCGGGCGCTGGACTCTGGACAACGGTCGCTGAACAATGGCGTCGGAGGTGGTGGCGGTGCCGCGTGGCGAGCGACCGCTGGAGGGCGGGGACGGCGTGGTGGTGCGGTTCGCTCGTGACCTGCGGTTATTGCGGGAGAAGGCCGGGCGCCCGACGTATCGGGAGCTCGGTGTGCGGGCGCACTACTCAGCGGCGGCGCTGTCGGAGGCGGCCGGCGGACGCAAGTTGCCTACCCTGTCGGTCACGGTGGCCTATGTTGCTGCGTGCGGCGGTGATACCGCCGAGTGGGCGGCGCGGTGGCGGACGACCGCGGCCGAATTGGCTGCGACCAACGCAGAACCGTCCGACACGAATGGTCAGGGGCAGGCGCCGTATTTGGGCTTGGCCGCGTTCGAACTGGAGGACGCCGACCGGTTCTTCGGCCGGGGTGAGCTGGTCGCCGACGTGGTGAACAGGGTGCACCGGCACCGGTTTCTCGGCGTTTTCGGGCCGTCTGGCTGTGGCAAGTCCTCGGTGCTTCGTGCGGGACTGGCCGCCCACCTGACCGCCGAGCACGAACAGGCCGACGCTCCGGTCGTGGTGTTCACTCCCGGAGAACGCCCGTTTGAGGAATGCGCGGTCCGCTTGGCGCAGTTCCTCGGCGAATCGCCGGGAACGCTGCGGGACGAGTTACCCGAAGATCCGCGCAATCTTCATCTGCGTATCCGCCAAGCTGTGGTCAACACTGCCGCGGAGTCGGATGTCGTGCTGATCGTCGACCAATTCGAGGAACTCTTCACTCTGTGCAATGACGAGCCGCTGCGGACACGGTTCATCGACGCGTTGGTGACCGCCGCGACCGATCCGGCCAGTCGAACCCGGGTGATCCTCGGTGTCCGGGCAGACTTTCTCGGGCACTGCGGGCAACATCCCCGCCTGGTGTCGGCGCTGTACGACGCGCAGGTATTGGTCGGCCCAATGAACGTCGACGAGCTACGTCAGGCCATCGTCGGACCTGCCGAGCAGGCCGGGTACCGGCTGGAGACAGCCCTGGTGGCGCGGTTGGTCGGGGACGTCACGCGCCAAGCCGGGATGCTTCCGTTGGTCTCGCATGCTCTGTTGCAGACGTGGCTGCGGCGGCAAGGCACGGTCATGACCGTCGCCGGCTATGAGGCGGTCGGCGGCATCGAGCACGCGCTGGCCCGCACAGCCGAACAGACCTACCAGGCGCTCGACACCGGCTGGCAGCTCATCGCCCGGCAGGTCTTCCTGCGGCTCACAGCTCTGGGTGAGGGCACCGAAGACACCAAACGCCGAGCCACCTGGGAAGAATTCGACGTCGACGATCCCGATACCGTCGTGGTGCTGGACACGCTGGCGCGGGCACGGTTGATCACGCTCGGGGACAACAGGGTGGAGATCGCGCACGAAGCTCTGATCCGGCACTGGCCTCGCTTGCGGACCTGGTTGACCGAGGACCGTGACGGGCATCGGATCCACCGGCGGCTGACCGAAGCCGCTGCCGAGTGGGACCGCCACGAGCGGGACGCCGGCCTGCTGTATCGCGGAGCACGACTCGATACGTGGGAAGGGCGCCCAACCGACCGGCTCAACGACATCGAGCGCACATTCCTGACCGCCAGCCGCGACGCTGCGGAGGGGGAACGCCTGGCTCGGCGGCGCCGGGTCCGGTTCACAGTCGGTGGGTTGAGTTCGGCCGTCGTCGTCGTGACCGTGCTCGCGGTGGTCGCGCTGGTCATGGCTGCCCGAGCTGATGACCAGCGGAAGCTGGCGGTGGGTCGTCAGCTGGTCGCCGACGCCCGTGCGCAACTTCAAGTCGATCCCGAACTCGGCTTGCTTCTGGCCCGTGAGGCGTACACGGCCGCGCCGTCCGAGGACACCGAAGCCATGCTCCGGCAAGCGACCATCGATTCGCACATCCGTACCACACTGGAAGGAAGCACCGCCGGGGCCAAGCCTGAGGAAAGCCGTTGGGTTGAAGGCGCGGCCTTCAGCCCGGACGGGAAATATGTCGTCACCAGTGAGAGCGGTGTTCCCGGCGGTACGCTTCAGGTGCGGACATGGGACGCCGAGCACGGCATGGGGACCGTCGCGCAGGCACTGCCCACCGCCTCATGGCAGGCGAGGCCGGCGTTCAGCGCGGACGGCCGCCGGATCGCGGCGTGGGGCGCCGAAGGCGTGTGGGTTTGGGACTGGGAGAAGGTCCTGGCCGGCCAAGCACAGCCGGCCGCGATCCACCCTGTCGAGGGCCTGGCCTCGCGGGACAAGCTCGCGCTCAGTCCGGACGGTGAACGCGTGGCGGCAGGTGGCGACGATGGTGCCGTCCGCATCTGGACCGCGGTCGGCGGCGACCAGCCGACTGTGCTCCGCGGGCACTCCGGCCGGGTCACCGGCGTGGCGTTCAGCCGCGACGGCAAGTGGCTGGCCAGCGGCGGAGAGGACGGCACAGTCCGGCTCTGGAACCTCGCCGAAGGCGGGAACCCGGCGGTGCTACGTGGTCACGAGGGGCCGGTGGAGGCGGTGGCGCTCAGCCCGGACGGCGTTCACCTAGTGTCGGCGGGCGTCGACGGCGCGATCCGGGTATGGGACCTTGCCCACCCGTCGGACGCGGTGGTGCTCGGCCGACATGACGGCGGCATCCTCGACGTCGCCTACAGCCCCGACGGGTCCTCGATCGCCAGCGCCGGCAACGACAAGGCAGTGGAAATCTGGAACTCCGGCCACGCCGTCGGCCCGACGGTGTTGCGGGGGCACCGCCGCGCGGTCTGGTCTGTCACGTTCAGTCCCGATGGAAGGTCCGTCGCCAGCCTGGCCTTCGACGGGACAGCCAAGATATGGGCCGTCGACCCGGTCAGCGACCTGGTGGTATTGCGCGGTCATCAAGGACGGCCCGTCATCGCCGGGCCCAGCTCGTATGGGCGCCCGGAGGTCAAAAGCCCGGTTGCCGGCATCACAGCCAGCGCGGACGGGCGGCTGGTGGCCAGCGGCGGCCAGGACGGAACCGTCCGCATCTGGGAGCTCACCGGCGGCCGCCCACCGATCGTCTTGGCCAGCACCGGCACACCAGTGGTCCACTTGGCTGCCAGTCCCAGCGGGCGACAGGTGGCCGCTGTCTACGAGGACGGCACCGTCAGCATCTGGAAAACCGCCAACCCAGCCGCGCCGACTCGATTGAAGAAACCCAATCCGGGTAACCCGGTGCAGAAACTAGGCTTCATGGCGCACGGCGACCGACTGGTCGGCTTCGCCGCGGACGGCACCCCGTCCATCTGGAGCACACTCGAAGAGTCACCAGCTGAACCGGTTCCGGAACCATTTCTCGGTAGCCCCCTAGTTGTGCCGGAGCTCCGTATCGGATGGAGTCCCGATGGACGCCACCTCGCCGGCATCGTCCAGGGCAGCGTCCTGATCTGGGACCTCGAAGGCCGCGGCGACCCCACCAAGTTGCCCGGCGACGCCAGCCAAATTCGGACACTGGCTTTCAGTTCCGACGGAGCCCACCTCGCCGGCGCGACCGGCGACGGCATCGTCCAAATCTGGAACGTCGCCGACCAAGCCTCCCGCACTGGCCCAGTCACGTTGCGGGGCCGCCACGAGGATGCGGTCCGAGACATCACTTTCAGCCAGGACAGTCGCCAGCTGATCACCGTCGGCGTTGACGCCACCGTGCGAGTATGGAAAATAACAGGTAGCACTGAGCCACTGGTGTTCTATGGATTTCGTGCCGCCGCTTCGGATGTCGCTTCCCTCGTCGACGGTCGATACGTCACCGCCCACGACGACGGTGTGATCCGGATCTGGCGATGCCTCGCTTGTGGCCCCATCGCAGAAGTCCTCGGTCAGGTAAACCGCCATGTCACCCGAGAACTCACCTCCGAAGAACGCCAGACCTATTTGTCGTCGAGCCGTTGACAAATGATTCTGGGCGCTTGCGTCCGTCCTGGGGCTGCAAGACGCTCGGCGAATCTCCAGACCATGGAAGTGCGCTTCATGACCGACATGATGTCCGGGTAGAGGACCCTGAGGACCTGAAGTTTGAGTCCTGATCGGCCTGGACGACCAGTTGGTGTGCGCCCCAAGGCGGTGGGCTGCAGCCTGCCAATGAGTGACCTTGTCGTTGCTTACCAGCTGACGGTTGTCGGCACGGGTGGTCCTTCTGTTCGCGGCCGCTCCTCGGCAGGAGCGCGCGTCACGCCGCCCCGTCGTCGACCGGCTCGCGGCATGAGAGCGCCTTCACGCACAGTGATTGGGCGCGTAACGGTGATGGGACAGGCCGAGCAAGACCGGGCCGCCGAGTAGCGCCACTTCGTGACGCCGGAGGTGCACGACAACCGCCCCGGCCATCACCACGGCGAGAACGGTGGCCGTGAGCGGTGTGAGGACCGGGGGCGATGCCGACGAGGTCCGGCGGGAGCACGCCGACCGCGCCGAGGAATTCCAGGACCCCGATAACCTTGACTGTCGGATCTTGGAAGTCCTCGACCCACGCCATGAGCTTGCCCGTGGCCAGGAGTTTCTCGCGCGGACTGACCAGCTTCGCGCCGCCCGCGGCCAGGAAGGCGAACGCGAGCAGGCCCCGAGCGACCCAGGTCACGACGTTCATGAGCACTCCCATAGTTGAACTCTCAATTGATGGCGCATAGTACATGCTTGCGCGAGCAAGACAAGAACCTCCGACGGCGGCGTCAGGCCATGATCGGGTGCTCGATCCGGGTAGCGCTGCCTTTGGACAGCCCTATTCCGACGACGCTAACCGGGTGGTTTCGCCAGGTGGCGGGGGCGCTGATCTACAGTGATCGGGTGGCCGAACGACGCCTCCGCGTTGTCGGCCGGGTGGAAAAGCTTGCGAATGCCAGTACGCGGAAGGGGTGCAGCGATGTCGAAGAGCCAGGGACGAGCGCGCTCGGCGGACGCCGAGCGCGCGGCGAGCCAGCAGGCGGCCCTGGACGCGGCGGTCACCCGCCTGCACCAGGAGACCCAGCTGTGGCAGACCTTTCTGTCGGTCCATCGGCGGCTCGTCGAGCTGCTGGCCGACCAGATGATGGCCGACCACCAGCTCCCGCTCGACTGGTTCGACGTGCTGATCCACCTGGCGGACGTGCCGGGCATGCGGCTGCGCCAGCGCGAGCTGCGCGATCGCCTGCTGTTGAGCGAAAGCGGAGTCTCCAGGCTGCTGGCGCGCATGGCCGACGCCGGCCTCGTGGAACGCACTCCGGCCGACGACGATCGACGCGGCGTGGCCGTTGCCCTCACCGACAAGGGGATGGCCACGCTGGTCGCCGCGACCAGCTCGCATCTGGACCTCGTGGCCCAGTTGTTCACCGACAAGCTCGCTGCCGCCGAGGCCGTGGCGCTGGAGCACGTTCTGACCAAGTTGTCGCCGGGAACGGCCGCGACCGAGTGACCCACGAGCGTCCGCCGCTCACGAGGATTGACCGCAAGCAAGCCGTGGCTGCGACGTAGACTAAGGCTTGCTTGCGCGCGCAAGCTGATCTACGATGGCGCTAACACTCAGGTGGTGTCGATCATCGAGGCGACGTCCGAGCCGCCCGCTTCCCTAGCCGCGCCCGGCGTATGCGAGTTCTTCGTGTTCGATACCCGCCGCCACGAGGAGATGATGGTCATGGATTCTGCGCCAAGTAGACGAACTTTTCTGCGTCGCGCTTCGATCGCGGCGGCCGTGCCCGTCACGGCGGCGATCACCGGAATCGGGATTCCCGAGTCCGCTCATGCGAGCGAGAGCGGATTACCCGACTTCGCACCGATTCCGCCGGCATCGCTCGGACCGGCGGTGAATCAGGCGGGCTATCACGTGGGCGAGATCGGCCCGAATCTCTATTGGGTCACCGACTCGTTCTACCAGGCGATGTTCCTGACCACGCGGGACGGCGTCGTCCTCGTGGACGCGCCGCCCACGATCGGTCGGAACCTCCTGCGAGCCATCGCGGACGTGACCAAGGGGACGGGCCGGCCCGCGCAGGTGACCCACCTGATTTACTCCCATCACCACGCGGACCACATAGGGGCGTCTTCGCTGTTCGGCCGGGACGTGGTGCGCATCGGTCACGAGGAGACGCGACGCGTCCTCCTGGCGGAGGCGGATCCGAACCGCCCCGCGCCGACGGTCACCTTCCGCGACCGGCACGTGCTGACGGTCGGCGGGGAATGCCTGGAACTTGCCTACCACGGGCCGAATCACACGGCCGACAACATCTTCGTGTACGCGCCGGTCCACCGGACACTCATGCTGGTGGACGTGATTTTCCCAGGATGGGTGCCGTTCAAGAACCTCGCCGCGTCGTCGGACATTCGCGGTTGGGTTGCCGCCCACCAGCAAGCAATGGACTACCCATGGACAACGCTGGTCGGCGGTCACCTTGGCAGGCTCGGTGTGCGGGCCGACGTTCAGGTGCAGCAGTCTTATGTGGATGACCTGATGGACAGCGCCCGCACGGCACTGAACACCCTGGATCCGACTCGCTATTTCCAGAAGTACGGCCCTATGGGTAACGCGTGGGCCATTTTCAAGACGTACCTGGACGCCGTTTCCGCGCAGGCCGCCGCGCCGGTGACCGCCAAGTACGCGGGCCGCCTGGCTGCCGCGGATGTCTTCACCGTGGACAACGCGTATGCCATGGCCGAGGCCCTTCGCATCGACTACGACGTGCTGGGACCGTTCGGGATCCACCCCTAGCCACGCCGATGGACCAGCTGGCGATCGGTGGCGCCGACGCAATCGCCGTGGTGGTCGCGACGGCGGCGATCACCTAGCCTGTCTCGGACTCCTGCGGGTGCTAGGGCAACGAGCTCGGACGGCGATGTGACTCGGCGACTTCGCCTGCCTGCTCGCGGTCGGGGTCGTCGTGGGGCGAACCGCGCTGCCGGCGGTGCCGCCCCTCGGTGGCGGGGTCGTGGCCCCGGCGACCCTCTTCGCGATGCAGCGACTGATTCGGCTGCTGAGCCGTCGTCGGTGGGTCCACAACCTGCTCAACCGTCCGCCGGCCGTGCTCGTCCGCGATGGCTGCCTCAAGGCCGAAGCGCTGCGCTGAACCGGGGTCAGCGGCAACGACTGCGGCAACGACTGCGGCTGGCGGCATCGGGCGCTGAGAAGCAGGCCTGCCGGGTGGTGCTCGAACGCACCGACGAGATCAGCGTCGTCCTGGGCCATCCACGTCCGGTGCTCGGCTGCCTACGCAGTGGCCTTACCACACTGCGTCGGCCGCGGATCCCGTTCCACATCGGCATCCTGGCCGACAGCCTGCCGGAGTTCTCCTTCGCGCTGGGCGGCGCTGGCCGGCCTGAACCTGATCCGGCGCGGCCCCGGCCAGGGGACGTCAGGCTGGCCGGCTGTCAGCTGATCCTCACGGAGTCTCGGCACGCGGGTCTGCTGGCCGGGTTGGATCTCGGGGTCGGCCCGGACCGGATCATCGACGTGCATTCCCTCGCCTGGTGGGAGCTGGTGGCGGCGGACGCGCCGCTGAACTCCGCACCGGCCCCCCCCGGACGGCTTGCTGATGCTTACGACGCCGATCCCGAACTGGCCGAGCACCGCATGTCCTTCACACCCACCCTGGAGCACATGATCGCCGTGTTGGTCGCCGGGACGCTCAGCATGATGACGCAGCCGTCCGGCTAGGCAATTCCAGTACGCCGAGCGGCCGCGAACTGCACAGAGGTGGGACTTAACGCTCAAACTCGGCGGACGTGTGCCACCGTCAGCTCCGTTGGACGATGGTTCTGCCGCCTCTCGCGTTCGTGGGCTTCGCGTTGTGCGGTGCTTCAATGATGACTATGCCGCTCGACGAATTACGTGCCTTGGTGCCCCGGCATGCTCGGCCCGATCTGAGGACGGACATCGATGCAGCGCGCATCTTCCGCGTCGATCGGCGCACCCCGCCGACACCGAGCACCTACAGCAAGGTGCCGGCTCTCGTCGCACAGGACACCAACGGTTCGCGCTCGGCGAGTGCGTATATGAGCATCTGAGCGCCCAGCGCCGACGGAAACGACTCGATGGTGACGGTGATCTAACCAATTTGCCAACTGCCATGGGTGCGCGGCGCCAGCCGACGTCCTTTCCACGAGCGCGTGCGGTATGGGGCCGAACGGCCCTGGTGATGCGGTGTTGTCGGTTGAAGACTGATGGGGGCGCCAAGGCGGCGAACGTAAGCCTGGTGTCGTTGAGTGCTGTAGTGGTGGCTGGTCATTGACCCCCCCGAGTGGCCGGCCGCCACTACAGTGTGTGCTCTGTGGGCTCTGCACCAGTCCGGGGCGCTCGCGGCGATGCGCTGGAGCACCACCAGCGGTTCCGTACGCGGCTGGTCGAGGAGATCGGTGTCGAGCCAGGGGCTGCTCTCCAAGATGTCCGCCAGCGCATCCTGGCCGCCGAGCCGGTCTGCGAGCGCCAGTGGATTTGGTGTGTGCCGGGGCGCCAGCGCGCCAGTTGCCGGGCCCCCGGCTCGTTCATCGGCCGTGCCGGCGAACTCGACTGCCTGGACGCCTGGTCGCTTTGTCGGCGGCGACACGATCGCCAACCGCAGTTCCTCCCGGGTGCTCCACAGTGGATGTCGAGGGTGTTCCTTGCACCAAGGAGAACAGCGATTCCCGTGGCGGCGTTGTCATCGCACGCCTTGGCCCATTGACCCGGTCAGGCCGTGGCTGCGTAGCAGGCACCGGTGATGGGCAGCGGATCGAGATTGGGTGCCGCGGTCGGAGCGGCCGGGAGCGCAGCCTCGATGGACAGCCCGCAAAGATGTCCGGCCGCGGGAGAATGTGCGAGTGCTGCTGGACCCGGCGTTGCCGTTCGACGTGGGGGAGGTGCTCGCGGACGAGACGGATCGCGCCGAGGACACGCTGCTGATCTATTACTGCGGCCACGGCTTGGTCAGCCTCGATGGAGACCTGTATCCGGCTACTCCCGGACCGACACGCGCGCGATGTATTTGGCCCACACCTCGCTGGCCGACGCCCAGTTGCGCAAACGCAGTCCTGGATAGTCCAGCGCGGGTGAAGGTGGTGATCCTCGATTGCTGCTGTTCCGGGCGGGCGTTCGCGACCCTCGGGGATACCGCCGGTCCGGAAGCGACAGGGCTCTCGCGCATTCACGGTGGCTACGTTCTGACCTCGGCGGGAGCGAACGAGGCCGCCCTCGCACCGGTGGGTGAGCGATACACCGCCTTCGGCGGTGAGCTGATCAGGTTGCTGCGGCGCCGAGCGCCGCGATCACCCGTGGTCGCTGCCAGCCCGGCGTTGGGTTACACTCCGCGATGTCGAGATACTTCGCGCGTGCCGGCTTGACGGGGCGCCATCTCGATGGTGTACCGATCTTGCGCGAACGACGAAGGATCCTTTCGCGGCGAGGAGGACGCGGCGCGTCCCCCTCCTCGTCCAGCAGCGGGCCCGGAACACCACATCTACGTCGGCCACCGACTTCCGGCGGCCAGGATGTCGCGCGGGTCGCAGCCACTTCCTCATCGCTGTCGTACCTCAGGTTTTCCTCGTTCGGCGTGGGCTGACGGGAGAATTGGTCATGGAGTACAAGCGGGCCACCGAAGCGTGGCCGGAGGTACTCGACGAGGTCACCGGAGCGCTGGACACCCTCACCGCGGCGCTGGACAGCGAAGATGACTTCACGGTCCTACTGCGCCAAGTGTGCAAGCAGGTGACCCGGGCCGTTCCCGGCGTCGACGAAGCCACCATCACCCTCCTCACCGGAGGCGTACCGGTGACCGCGGCCTCGACCAGCGACATCGTGACCGCACTGGACCACGACCAGTACACCGTCGGCGACGGACCGTGCCTGCGCGCGTCGCGGACCGGCAAAATGGTGCGGGTCTCCATCGCCGACGCCGCCGATCTCTGGCCGACGTTCGCGAAAGACTCCGCGGCGCAGGGGTTCAGCAGCTTCCTGTCCGCGCCGCTGACAATCAGTGACGGGCACAACGGTGCGGTCAACTGCTACAGCGCCCGAGGCAACGGCTTCGCCGACCTCGACGAGAAACTTCTCGACCTCTACACCCGAGCCATCACCGCCGCGCTACGCGCCTACCGCCGCTACCAGCAAGCCCACGAGACCACCGAGCAGCTCCGCAAGGCACTGACCAGCCGCGCGGTGATCGACCAGGCCAAAGGCATCCTCATGGCACTTCGCCAGATCCCCGCTGACGAGGCGTTCAGGCTGCTGGTCGAACAGTCCCAGCGGGAAAACGTCAAACTGCGGGACCTAGCCGGCCGATTCATCGCCCACGCCACCGGGGCGCGGCCCACACCATGAAAAGAAGAAGGCAAGCCCGGGGTCTTGGGGCGAGAACTCGAGACGCGCCTCGGCTGCAGCCAAGGTGACGTCACTGGCCCGAAGGCACACAGTTTGAACCGATCGGGTTGACCGCGACGGTACACCAAGGGCGGCGAGCGCACTGAGCTGCTCGTCCAGGCCGTCCAGCCCGGTCGCGACCTTCGGGTCCTCAGCGTTCTCCACGCCGGACATCATGTCGGTCATCAGGTGCGCTTCCATGATCAGGAGTTACGCCGCTCGTTTTACGATCCTTTGGCAGACGCCATCGCCGTGGGCTGGTGTTCGACGGTAATCGGTTCGTCCGCCAGTAATGAATCGATTGCACGCGAGGCTCACGTCACCGGTCGCACCTGTTGTCCGAATGGTGGCGCCGGGTCGTCCGGCGCCGCGCGGACGTATTGCGTTGCTTCGGGGAAGACTGGGAACGGTCAGGTCCGGGCCCATGGGCAAGCGGTCACTGACTGCCGGTTGTTCCTGTCGCAGTCCTGGGACGGCACCGCGGCCGGTGACCCTGTCACCGTCGCCGAGCGCCCTGGCGCTGGCCAGGCCCGGAAATCTACAGAGAGTGGGCTGAGAAATCGAGCAGTGAAAGGCGGTAGGGTGGTTGAACATTCCCGTACCGAGTGCTGCGGTCCTGTCCGACTGTGCCTCGGCCTGGCGAAACGTGATTGCACTGCAGAGGTTCGTGGTGGCGGTTGTGGCTGGCGATCGTCACTCATGTGGGTGATTCCTTTCGTCATGCTTTCGTGTGGTTTAACTGGTCTTCGCTGGCGTGTCGAGTGCTCTCTGTCTATCGTTCACCGAATCGGAACAGGTGGCGGATCCTCGCTTCCCCGTGTGGACGCTTTTCCGGCCCAGACTCCCGCCGGCTTGCCAGTCGAGTCGGTGGGAGGAAATACCCATGAACAGCGATTGTCGCAGAACATGGACGTGGCGCCGAGGTGGTGCCGTCGTGGGTTTGTCCGCGGCGGTGAGCACTCTGGTTCTGGGGCTGGTGCTGGGGGTTCCGCAGGCCGTTGCCGCGGAAGCACCGGTCGGGCTCGGTACTGCGGCGTCCTATTCCGTGCTGGGCGGGCAGACGGTGACGAATACCGGTCCCACGAAGCTGGCCGGGGGCCTCGGTGTCTCTCCCGGTACCGCGATCACCGGTTTCCCGCCCGGTAAAGCGACCGGTGCCACGCACGCGGGTGATGCGGCGGCCGCGCAGGCCCAGTCCGACCTCGTCGTCGCGTACAACGACGCCGCCGGCCGCGCTCCGACCGCGAGCGTCGCGGGTGATCTCGTCGGCCAGACCCTGGTCGGTGGCGTCTACAAGTCCACCGGCCCGCTCGCGCTCAGCGGAACCCTGACCCTCGACGGCCAGGGAGACGCCAACGCGGTCTGGATCTTCCAGGTCGCCTCCACCTTGATCACGGCGTCGGCGAGCAACGTGAACCTGATCAACGGTGCCCAGGCGTGCCACGTGTACTGGCAGGTCGGCAGCTCGGCGACACTGGGCACGAACTCGAACTTCGTCGGCACGATCATGGCGCTGACCTCGATCACCGTGACGACCGGCACCGTCGTCGCCGGGCGCGCGCTGGCCCGCAACGGCCAGGTCTCCCTCGACAACAACACCTTCACCATTCCCCAGTGCGCCACGACCCCCACCACGACACCGAGCACCAGCACGACAGTGCCCTCCACCTCGGACACGAGCACCACGGTGTCCTCGACGTCGGACACGAGCACCACGGCGTCCTCGACGTCGGACACGAGCACGACGGTGCCCTCGACGTCCCATACCCGCACGACGGTGCCCTCGACATCGGACACCGACACTACGGTGCCGTCCACATCGCACACTCGCACGACGGTGCCTTCGACGTCCCATACCCGCACGACGGTGCCCTCGACATCGGACACCGACACTACGGTGCCGTCGACATCGCACACTCGCACGACGGTGCCTTCGACGTCGCACACCCGCACGACGGTGCCCTCGACATCGGACACCGACACTACGGTGCCGTCGACATCG
>NZ_JBEZYY010000032.1:0-22123 GCF_040638975.1 Amycolatopsis sp. NPDC024027 | reverse complement strand
GCACACTCGCACGACGGTGCCTTCGACGTCGCACACCCGCACCACGGTGCCTTCGACGTCGCACACCCGCACGACGGTGCCCTCGACGTCCCACACCCGCACCACAGTGCCCTCCACGTCAGAAACCTGCACTACGGTGCCGTCGACGTCGCACACCCGCACCACAGTGCCGTCGACGTCCCACACCTCCACCACGGTGCCTTCCACCTCCACCAAGGGCACGAGCGCGACGTCGACCACCGGCAGTGAGACGACGTCCAGCTCGCCAGGGGTGGGTCTCGGCACCACCTCGTCCGGCATCGGCGGCATCGGCGGCACCCAGGGGCACGACAACGGGCCCATCGGTACGTCCGGCCTCGCCAGTACCGGGGCCAGCCCACTCCTGGGTGCTCTGGTCGGGCTGGGAGCGCTGCTCGTCGTCCTCGGCGGATTGCTGCTCGCGGTCGCCCGCCGCTTCCGCAGGGCAAAGCGGTAAGTGCCGGACGATTCCCTGATCGCGCCCCTGCCCACGGGCAGGGGCGCTCGGGCTTGTGGTCGAACCGATTCAGTTCCTTTTCCGCCATCACAAAGAGGTGCGACATGACTGATTTGCTGCAGCCGGTCTGGTGCATCGCCGGCTCGGATCAGCTCGAGTCCGGTCATTCGCTGCCCGCGGTCGCGGTCAACCTCGTCGCCGAAGTGGGGCAGCTGCGAGATCAGGGGCAGTTCCCGGAGCACGTTTCCATGGGCGTCGAGGTGGACTCAGGCCTGCACCTCCTCGACGTCCGGGTCCACGGTCTGTCACCGGAGCGCGATCCTGACCGCACGGAGACGATGTCGGCCATCCGCACCGTTTTCGAGCTGGCCAGTCACGCCAATGTCGTCGACATCAGCGGCGCCGTCGCGCCGTTGTTCACCATCCGCATCGTGGCTGTCGACTTCGACAGCATTCCCTACGCCGGGCTTCTGGGCGCAGGAATGGGCGACATCCATCTCGCGGTTCAGCACCGCTGGTGACGTGCCGGCCAACGACAGGGGCTCCGCGTTCCGGGCGATACCGCCGGACTCGCCTCCGCAGACCGGCTACCCGAAGGGGGAGACATTTCCGCTGGACCGGCGAAGTGCGCTGAGGCGGAGCGGCCGGACGGGTCGTCGCGCTTGCGGTCGGCGAGGGCGTGCCGACAACGCCGCCGACACCGATGGCGGTGGCTCACACGCCAGGTGCCGGCGGCCGAGTGCCGGCGCGGCAACGTCCGCCTAACGCCGTCGCGGGCGCGGTCCGGTAGCCGGTGGGATCGGAATGCCGGGTTCGGTCAGCGCCCGGCGGGTCTCGGCAACCGCGGGCCTGTCCGCCGGTTCCCGGGCTGTCCTCCGCGTGAGGTCGGGCGGTGTGCCGGTGGAACCCGGAGCGGCCGGCCCAAGCGGGCCACGGCGGACTCGGTGCCTGAATACTTTCGTTCGGCGGTTGGGACTCAACGCCCTCGACCAACACCCACGCGCCCCGGCGGAGCAGGGGCATGGGGAGACCGAACGGTCGTCGTGACCCGGCGGGTGGCGGTCACCGGACTGGGCGGTGACGCCGGGTGGCGGTGGAGTGAAGGCGTTCTGGGAGTTGACGACCTCCGGGCGCACCGCCACCGGCAGAACACCCTCTTCCTTGCGGAGGCTTCCGCTCCAGAATCGCCGCGGAGTGCGCCTTCGACCTCGAGGAGGCGGGACTGACTGCGGCCGAGAACCACCGGATGGACCGTTATGTCCAGTTCGCGGTCGTCGCCGCGACCGAGGCACGGGCCAGACGCAGGTCGAAGTGGCGGACCCGTGGCGGGTCGGCGTATGCAGGGGATCCGCGGTGGGTGGCACGACGCTGCTGGAACACGACTACGTGGCCACCTCCGGTGAGGGCGAGTCTCGATCAGCCGACGCGGCTGTCCACACAGCAGAAACCGGCCCGGGAAACCCGCTGTGGCCTCGGCATCGCGGTATGATCCAGGTGACAGCGCCGGAGCGCCCAGTCCCTGCCCTCGCGACGATCGACCGCCAACGACGGCCGCATCTGTCCATCGGCCGCGCGCTCGTCATCACAGCGGTGAGGATCAGTAGCGGTCGGCAAGCCGAGGAGCCCGATCGTGAA
The DNA here is from genome assembly GCF_040638975.1 of Amycolatopsis sp. NPDC024027. Lineage (NCBI taxonomy): Bacteria > Bacillati > Actinomycetota > Actinomycetes > Pseudonocardiales > Pseudonocardiaceae > Amycolatopsis > Amycolatopsis sp. NPDC024027. Next base: position 20,013 of record NZ_JBEZYY010000032.1, on the reverse strand, counting down.
ACTCAGGACACTCGATCTTCGCCGCCGGCGATCACCGGCAGCACCGCCGGCGATCCCCATCGCACACAGTCGCAGCGGCGGCAGCACAGAGCTCGGTGTCGTTCGTGCGGTCATCGAGATGCCGGCCGGCGGGCGTGAGCCCCCGATACGCCGGAACCCGCCACTGACCGTGGCGACCGAGCAATGCGGACGGACGCTCGTGCTCCTCGTGGACGGCGAGATGGACCTGCACACCGCCCCCGCGATGCGCCAGGCGCTCGAATCGGCGTTGAGCAAGAGACCGCAACGGCTGGTCGTGGACCTCTCCTTCGTCCGGTTCCTGAACTCGGCGGGCTTGGAGGTCCTGCTGGCCGCGCATCGGCAGGCCGCGACGCGCACGGATCTGCGGGTGGTCGCCACCACCCGCGCGACCTGGCGCCCCATTCAGATCACCAGGCTGCACGAACAACTGGCCATCCACACCTCGCGGGCCGAGGCCATCGCCGCGCCCGCCCGACGCGGAAATGAAGACCGCCCTGCCCGAGGGGAAACCCACCAATCCGTCCCATCGCTCGAATCGACACCGTCATGACCACAACCGAACACACCTCGCCACCACAACTCTTCCCGGCCGGCCCGAAACCCATCGTCGCCGGGGAGCATTCCCGGGGTGAGCTGGTCACCATCCGGGTCTTCCTGCTCGCCCCGTTCCTCGCCTTGATCTCGGTCGTGGTCCTGGTGTGGGGCGGGGTCGCCGACCACCGCCGGCACCACGCCTTCTCCGATCGCGAAGGCGACCCGCACTCCCCGTGGCTCTACGGCACTTCACCGCTCGCGCTGGCCCACGGGTTCTGGCACGCCCACCTGGGCTGGCTCTTCGGCCGCGACAAGACCAACATCGCCCGCTTCGCCCCGACCTGGCCGCCGATCCCGACATCCGCCTGGTGGACCGGCTCTTCCCGCTGTGGGTCGCCGCCACCGTGCTGGTTCCCGCCGCGCTCGGCGGCCTGATCGGCGCCACGTGATGGGCCGCGCTGACCGCGTTCCTCTGGGTCGGGCTGGCGCGGGTTTCCTTGCAGCACCGCGTCACCTGGTCGGTCAACTCGATCTGCCACCTGATCGGCACCCGCCCGTTCACCAACCGCGACCGTTCCGCCAACTTCTGGCCGTTGGCGATCCTGTCGATGGGCGAATCGTGGCACAACTCCCACCACGCCGACCCCACCTGCGCCCGCCACGGCGTGCTCCGCGGACAGGTGGACATCTCCGCCGGCGTCATCCGGATCTTCGAGAAGCTCGGCTGGGCGACCAAGGTCCGCTGGCCCCCAACGCGGGAACCGGAAGCCCGCCTGGTGAGCCACACCAGTTCCGCGATCACCGTATACAGAAGGCGAGACCGTCGATGTTCACCATGACCGAATCGGCCACCGAAGCGATCAACCAGCTCACCGCGGCCCAGAACGTCCACACCGAAGGCGGCCTGCGCCTGACCCTCGACGGTCCTCCCGGGGAGGGCGCCGAGCTGAAGGTCGAGGTCGCCGCGCACCCGATGGCCGGCGACCGCGTCATCACCACCGCGAACACTCAGGTGTTCCTCGGCCGCGAGACCCGGGTCCACCTTGCCGACAAGGTCCTCGACGTCCGCAAAGACATCGACGGGCACTACACATTCCTGGTCACGACCCCGCATTGACGCACGATCCGGACTCGACGAGCGCCTCGCGTGCCAAGGCCTGCGGGGCCGGCACCCTGATCGGGGCGCGGACGCGGCCAGTTCACGGACGAGAAGGCTATTTTCCCAGCAGATTGCCCTGCCCCGGGTAGGCGGCCGCTTTGAGCGTGACCTCGTTCTCCTGTTCCAGCAGCCGGTTGCGCTTCCGCAGCTCAGCGGATCACGCCGGGCCGGGTGCCGTCGTCGACGTCGGCGGCGCGCAGCCAGTTGGCCAGGCGCGATTCGGAAATCCCGAAATCCTTCACCGTGCTATGCCTCTACCCCCCCCCGCGAGTTCCGCGACGACGTGATCGCTGTGGCCCGTCGTGGTGAGGCCCGTTGAAGCAGGTCGCGGGTCTGCTGGCCGGGCTGGATCTCGGGGTCGGCCCGGACTGGATCATCGACGTGCATTCCCTCGCCTGGTGGGAGCTGGTGGCGGCGGACGCGCCGCTGAACCCCGCACCGGCCCCAAGGCGGTGCGCTGCACACACGGCAAGATCGTGTTTCCGGTCGGATGTTCGCCGACCGATTCAGATTGTCCACATCGGACATCGCCTACCTGTCGATGCCGATGTTCCACTCCAACGCGATCAACGCCGGCTGGTCGGTCGGGCTCGCGGCCTGCGTGACGTTCGCGCTGCGCCCCCGGTTCTCCGCATCCGGGTTCCTCACTGTTTCGCCTTGCCGCCAGAGTGGAGATGCTTGAGCTTCCTGCGCAACAGGTGGTGACTGTTCACTGCATTTGGCGGTCACGGCGCTGCGTCTGCTCGGTTGCGTAGGTTCGGATATGGGCCAGGACGGCACCGATACCAGCACGCAGGGGGGTGGTGTTGCGGCGCGTCTGGGTGAGGAGAAGTCCGCCCTGTAGTGCGGTGAGCAGGGCGAGAGCGAGGGCGTCGGTATCGGTGTCGGTGCGCAGATCGCCTCGGGAGCGCATGCGAGCCAGGCCTGCGCGGATCGGGGCCTCCCAGCGTTCGAAACTGTCGACGAGATCCTGCCGTGCGCATGGGTCGTTGTCGGCCAGTTCGGCCGCGATTGATCCGATGGGGCAGCCGCCGATGCAGTCGCGCTGCTCTTGCAGGTCGATGATCAGGTCATGCCAGCGATCGAGCGCGTCGAAGCTGTCGAGTTCGTCCAGGACGGGTCGCTGTGCGGCCAGGATGCTATCGGCCTGGTGTGCGATCACAGCCCGGATCAGGTCGTCCTTGTCTGTGAAGTAGTGATATATCTGCGACACGCTGACGCCCGCTCGTCGCTGGACGTCCTCTAGGCCGGTGCGGGCGACGCCGCGAGCGGACACCAACTCCGCGGCGGCGGCGATGATCCGGCTTCTGGTTGCCAGGCCCTTCGAGGTGAACTTCCGGGGCCCCGTGGGCGCGGCCGCGCTTGTCCGGCCCGGTTGGCCCGCGCGGCGTCCTCGAGCTTCGGGTGTGGGCTGCTCCATAAGTCCACTGTACTCGATTTTGGCGTTGACACTCCAAAAAAAGAGAGCACTGTCTGGAGTGTCTGCTCCATTATCGAGAGGTTCTCATGACCACCGACCTGACCGGCTCCACCGCCCTGATCACCGGCTCCACCAGCGGCATCGGCAAAGCCACGGCCGTCCAGCTGGCCGCTCTCGGAGCACACGTCATCGTGTCCGGCCGAGACAAGGCACGCGGTGACGCCGTCGTCGCCGGCATCCGCGCCGCCGGCGGGACCGCGGACTTTGTCGCAGGTGATCTGGGCGACGAGCACAGCGTGCGACAGCTCGCCTCCCGTGCCGCCCAGGTGGGCGGCGGCCATGTCGACATCCTCGTCAACAGCGGCGGTATTTTCCCCTTCGGCGCCACTGCCGACACTCCGGCCGACCAGATCGACGAGGTCTTCGCCGTCAACGTCAAGGCGCCCTATCTGCTGGTGGCAGCGCTCGCCCCCGCGATGGCCGAACGCGGCCACGGAGCGATCGTCAACGTCACGACCATGGTGTCGGAGTTCGGCATGAACGGGATGGGCCTCTACGGCTCCAGCAAGGCCGCTCTCATGTTGTTGACCAAGTCTTGGGCTGCTGAATTCGGCCCTGCCGGCGTCCGCGTGAACGCCGTCAGTCCCGGCCCCACCCGCACCGAGGGCACCATCCCCATGGGCGACTCACTGGACCAGCTTGCACAGGGCGCGCCTGCCGGGCGCGTCGGACAACCCGAAGAGATCGCTGCCGCCATCACCTTCCTTGCCACCGAGGAGGCCAGCTTCATCCACGGCGTACTGCTGCCGGCTGACGGCGGCCGCCTCGCCGTCTGACACCTCGACCGCCCTCGACCCGCCGACCGCCGATCGATGGGCCGGCGGGTCGCGGGGCTTCGGGCGAGGCAAAGTGTTGGCAGGCCCGAACCTGGTGATCATGGGCTGCACGAGAGCGTTCTGGCCCCGCCACAGACGAGGCGAGGCCAGAACACAGATTGTCATGACACTTCCAGGTGCTGCGGTGCTCCGCGTTCGGGCCGCGTCAGCTCATCGCCTGAGCAGACGAGGGGGCGATGACGCTGCGCGTCGTGAAGTTGATCACCCCGGCCCGTGGTGGCCCACCCGCCCCCAGGTCATGGTCCAGAGCCTCGCCCAACCTGTTGCCACAAACGTCTTCGAGGCGTTCGGAGACGACGAGGCGGTGCTCCCCGGCGCGCCACGGGTGGCTGGGAATGAGCCGCGCCGTGGTTCCGTCCAGTGCGAGTGACACGCGCGTCCGAACGACCTTTCCCGACGGGGTCAGGACTCCGATCTCGTCCTCGCACAGGGCGGTGTCCATGACCCTGTCGAAGTGCACGACGGCGGGATCGAGACTGCCCGCTGTGGGAGCGACGAGACGCCAGTGGGTCTCGTCGACCGCCTCCGGAACTGGATCGCTTACGCGGAAGGTATGGCGCGCTGTTTGCCCGAGCGCCGTGACGACAAGGCTGTACGTCCGCCCAACGACAAGCGCCGGCTCGTGAGACGGGTCCGCTCCAAGACCGCGTTTGATCCTTCCGGGCTCCATCAGGACGGTCAGGCGGCGCCCGTCAGCGGACCAGAGCTCTTGCGACAGGACGAGGAAGGGCTCACGCACCACCTGCTCCTCCTCGTTCAGCAACCAGAGGTGGTCACGATCGAAGTGCGCCTCTCCCGGCCTGGGAAAATGGAGGTAGAAGCGCAGGGTGTTGGCGGGCAGGACCTTGGCTTGAGGAGAGATGCGGATCGGCACCCCGGGGGAAGTTTGGATCCGCATCTCTGACGCCCTCAAAGTTCAGACCTGCCGTTCACGCCGGCAGCTTGTGCATGCTCTTGGTGCCCGGGAAATCCATCTCCACCCAGATCTTGTCCAGCCGTCCGGGCAACGGGGTGACCATCAGGGTCTCCAGCGTCAGATCGCCGGTATCGGCGTAGCGGGTCAGCGAGACGAAGAAGCGGTCGCTGAACAGGTCCGCCCGCAGCGACGATCCGACGAACAGCACCTGCTTGCCGACCGGCCCGGCCGGCATGAAGGGGGATTGGTCCAGCATCGGGCCCGTGGTCGGCCGGTTCTCGGGGGTGAAACCTTCGGCGGTCCGGATACCGGAGAGCGGGACGACCATGGGACCGCGGCTGAGATTGGTGATGAACAGCTTGTCCCCGTCTCCGTCACGGTAGGCGACCATGCTGATGGGCTGGCCGTTGCCCATGTCGCCGATCGTCTTGCCCCGCACCTGCGCGCCGTGCTTCAGCTCTGAGACCGGAATGGTGACGAGCGGGCTGCAGGCGTAGGCGGCGATGAGCGTGTCCTCGCCGTCGATGTCGGCGAACTGCATGGCTCGGATCGGAGCACGCGTTTCGTATTGGCCGTGAGCGAGGTGGTAGATCTCCACCTGGGTCTCGCTGGCGGCCCCGGTGAACGGGTAGGGGATCCGCCGCAGCGTGGAGGAGAACTCCTGGTTCGAGACGCCGGCGACGAACACCTCTCCGGCGTGAAACTTCAGGTCCACGATCGTCATGGACCGCAGCGGCGTACGCGCCTTCTCATCGAAGACCGCCGCCGGTGGCATGGGGAAAGTGCCGGCCCGGGACTTGAAGGTCTTGTCCTCGTCGGGAACATCGGACAGTTGGTGCACCGCCACTTTCGACGACGAGAGGTCGAACGGGCGGACCTCGCCGGCGAGCGAGACGCTCACGACCGCGGCCTCCAGGCGATCGCCGTTGCGCACGCCGAGGGACAGGTACGGCTCCCGCGTCACGGGGTGGACGGCCATCCCGTTCATCACCAGGCTTTTCGCCGTCACGCCCAGCGCTGCGGCGATCTTCTCGTCGATCGACTCGAAAAGGAAGGGATCCAGCGAGGCCGGCGCCTGGCCGCGTTCCGTCTCGAAGGCGAAGACGACTCCGAGCTTGCTGTCGCCCACGAAGAGGATCCCCTCGGGGCTGAAGGTCAAAGCCCCCGCCGACCGGGGGGTGACGTGGTTAACCGTGTTCATATGGCCTCGTCCCAGCACGTTTTGTAGGTTTCACTCCATTGTCACGCGGCAAAAATGGAGTGTCAACTCCAAAATCTTGGGTGGCCTGTGCCCGGCCATCCGGACCCAGCGGGCCGAGCGACCGAAGATTGAGATCCCAGTAGTCAGACGACGAAGGCGCGCCATCCAAGGAGGATGCATCGCGAGGTCGACCCCCTCACCTCCCTTGGGCTCGTGCTACTGCTCCCACCTCTGGCGCGAGACCCTCAACACTGCCGGCATCCTCCACAAGCGCACCCGCTGTGGAGTCGTGGCGGTTCGCGCCGTCCGAGGCGATCCCCTAGGGGCACGCCGTTGGCGTCGATGGATCGTGGTGGTCGAGCAGCCGGTGCTGGGTATCCGTTCGTAGCCGAGGCCGTGGATCAGCGCGGCGACGCGTGGCGCATTCCGGCCATCGTCCTGGCCGGGACTGCGCCCTTCGCCTTGCTGACCATCACCGGTGCTCTCGTGCCGGCGGTCGTGCTGGTCGTGCTGGTCGCGGTGGCGGCCGCGTGCTGGGGACCGTACTTCGCGATGGAGCGCACCTTGGTGCAGCGCCTCACCCCGGCCGGCAGCGCGGTCGCGGGCACGCTCAGCACGGGCCTCGGCCCGATCCCCGTCGTGGCGGTCGCGACGGCGGGCTACCTGCTGGTGGCGATCACGACGTCGATGGCCATTGGACGTTCGAGCCTGACCATCACTTCTGCCTGAACGGTCGGCGTACCCTACGTCGGCTGGGCTCCCGGGAAACGAGGTGCGGGTGGACGAAACGGAAGCTGTAGCGGGGGATAAGGCCTACAAGCGACCGACGATTCAAGAACTCGTCGATTTTGTCATGGCGGATCCGCCGGCGGTCGACAACTTGGCGGAACTGCTCGATCTCGCGGCGGTGGGCATCGTTAAGCACGCGTGGCGTAACAGCCCGTTGGAGGTTCGCGAGTTTCTCCGAGACTTCTTCCGTGAGATCTTCGACCTCGATGTTCCTCCCGCGAAAATGGCCGAAACTCGCAGGCCGTCTCCTGAGTGACGGCGCACTGCTTCTAAGTGGATGGGACTTCCTGGGCGAGTTCGCCGCCGCCGACTTGCCGGCCGACTCGATGCTCAGTCCGCTGTTCACGGCGATGATGCGCCGGGTGCTGACACGCGGGTACACCGTGCGGGAAGCCACGGGCGAGCTCTATGAGGAGCTCAACGACCACGTCGCCGCGAATCTCGATCACCTCGCCGAAGTCACCGAGCAGTACGGCCTCCGGGCCGCCCTGTACCTGAAGGCCAAGGCTGCGCATTACGAGGGATGGTGGCTCGGACGGGACTGGCCTCAACTGGCCGAAGCGCTGGCCGTCGTGCTCGCCGATCCGGAGCACGACCATTGGCAGGTCGGCGGCTACCCGGTCCGGCCGGCAGGCCGGATCGCTGTGGGGACCTGATCCGCGGCATTCATCTCCGTGTCCTTCCTGCGAAGCCCAAGGCTGCTTCCGCCAAAGGCACACTCCGGGCGGCGTCCTCTCGCACGACCTGCACCACGCGGTCGCTGAGCCGATGTCGGCCGACTCAGGCGCGGGCGAGGACTTCTCCGTGCGGGATCATCAGCCAGCCGTCGGGGTGCGCCGCCCAGTCCAGCCACGCCCGTGCGATGGCGTCGAGGTCGGCCTGTGTGGCCAGTCCGCGGTCGAGGGCCATCCTGCCGACGGAGGAGTGGATCCGCTCGGCCCACATATTGCCCCACGTCGAGCGTTCCTCGGGGGTCGCGTAGCACCACACGGAAGCAGACGGCGTGACCTCGGTGAACCCGGCTTCGTGGGCCCAGGCGAGCAGTCGCCGGCCGGCGTCGGGCTCGGCGTCGTTGCCGCGGGCCACGGCCCGGTACAGGTCCTGCCAGTCGTCGAGCCGTGGGTCCTCGGGCCACCACCGGAACGCGCCGTAGTCGGCGTCGCGCACTGCGACGACTCCGCCGGGGCGCGTCACCCGCCGCATCTCGCGGAGAGCGGCGACGGGGTCGGACAGGTGCTGGAGCACTTGGTGGGCGTGGGCGACGTCGTAGCTGTCGTCGGGATCGGAGAGCGAGTACGCGTCGTCGACGGCGAACTCGACGGACACCCCGCGTCGAGCGGCGTTCGACCGGGCGGCAGGGAGCGGGTCTTCGGTGATCTCGACTCCGCGCACCCGCCCGGGTGCGACGGCTTCGGCGAGGTCGGCCGTGATGCTGCCCGGACCGCAGCCGACGTCGAGCAGGTCCAGCCCCGGGCGGAGCAGCGGCAGAAGGTAGGCCGCCGAACTGACTGCGGTGCGCGCCGCGTGGCTCGCCACGACGACCTCGGCGTGGCCGTGGGTGTAGACGTCCTTCCCTGCCATAGCCCACCCTCGTTCTCAAGTAGTGAGACAGTGTGTCCGCATGATGAACGCTACTCCTGGCCGCCCTTCTCGGGCAATGGACTGCCGTAGACGACGAGGCTGGCTGCGAACTGGGTGATGTTTCCTTGCCGATGGCGATCAGATCGGTCACCTCGCCGTCTGCATCGTCGTCGACATCGATCACCGGCCGCGTGCCGGCGCCAGCCGTCCTGCCTGGGGTCCTCGGCTGGGCGCACCTTGCGCGACTCGTTACCCTCGTCGCTCGCCGGAGGCAACTGCGGACGCCGCGCCAGGTGGTCCAGGCTGTCGGAGGTGAGTGCCGGCAGGCATGCGTGGGCGAGCGAACGGTGTCGCGCAGCGGGGTGTCGGCGAGGCGTGGGCAAAGGTCGCGCTGGGCGTGCAGCAGGGTTCGTCCGGCCGCGGCGTGGTGGGCGACAAGCAAGACCGCGTGGCCAGTCGTGAGCCGCGAGGCGATTCGCCGTCGAAACGCCGTGTTCCGCGAGAACGAGCCATCGAAGGCGGTTCTCGTCGACACCGTGATCGTCCGACTGACCGCTGCGTGGCGGGAGTTGCTGGCAGCGCACGAAACCGACCACCGGGCCCGGTAGCGCGGTGCACACCGCGGCGACCTGCTGCCGAGCCTCCGCCGGATCGCTGCCCTCGCCGATTGTTCCGCCCTGGCCTGGCGCGTCACCGACCGGCTGGCGGCCACGGCCACGGCTTGGGCCGGCTCAGCTCCTCCCGAGCCCTCACCGTCGCGCACGTCGCTCGCTCCCGAGTGACACGCGCGGCCGGATCACCAAGCGGTCGGTGAAACCCGCGGCGTTTCGCTCAAGGGATCGTGCAGTAGCCGTGAGAATCCGAGCTCGCCGGCGCCGATCAGGGTGGTGTCGTCCCCGAGAGCCGACACACTCAGGCGCACTTTTTCCTTTGCCACCGGCAGCACATTGCGGGCGACGCGACTACGTACTCGCGGCAGTACACCGGCGTACACATCCCGCAACATCCCGCCGAAAACGACCACCGCCGGATTGAACAGATTGATGAGATTGGCCACGCCGATGCCCAGCCAATCCCCGACGTAATCGAGCGCGTCGCGAGCGTCGGCATCGCCCGCGGCCGCGTCGTCGGCCACCGCCCGCACAGCGTCACGGCCGAAGACCTCCGCCGGTCGGCGTGCGGCGTCCAGCAAGGCTCGTTCACCGGCTTCGGCCTCCAGGCACCCGCTGGAGCCGCAGCCACAGGGGCGCCCGCCGTGCGGGTTGACGACCATGTGGCCCAGTTCGCAGCCGTACCCCGCGTCGCCGTCCAGCACCGTGCCGCCGACGATGATCCCGCCACCGACGCCCACGTCGCCGTGCAGGTAGACAAGGTTCTGCACCCCCATCCCGGCCCCGCGAACGTGCTCCGCGAGCGCTCCGAGATGCGCCTCATTCCCGACCGGCACCCGCAGTCCCAGCCCCAGCCGGCGTGCCAGTTCAGCGCCGAACGCCTGGTCGACCCAGCCGAGGTCGGGGCCGAAACGGACGGTACCGTCGTCGGGACGGATCATTCCGCAGTACGAGGCCCCGAGCCCCACGCAAGTCGACGTCGACGGCGCCGCCTCGGTCAACTGGCGGCCGAGTTCCGCGAGCGTCGTGACCACGTAGTCGAGATCGACTCCGGACCGGCGCCGGGCAGCGACCTTGCGGTCCAGGATGACACCGCCGAGGCCGACCCGGGCGGCGACCAGCCGGTCCACCGCGACGTCGAACGCCAATACGTGGAAACGCTGAGTCTCCGGCCGCACAATGAACGACGGGCGGCCCTGGTGACGGTTGTCCGTCTGCGCCACTTCCCGGACCAGGCCCGCCGCGCTCAGTTCCGACGTCAACGTCTTGATTGTGCTTCGATTGAGGTTCATCCGTCTCGCGAGTTCAGCCCGCGAGATTCCGCCGCTCAGGTGCACAAGGCGAAGAAAAGCACCGCGATTGTGCCGACGCATGTCCTCCTGAGCCAACCCGACCCTCGAGCCGTCCCAGGGCGTCAGCAATTCCATGTCGTGTCCGATGCGTAGAGTGTTTGGGCCAGACTCGCACCAACGTGTCCTTCGCGCAATCCCGCGATGCGGCCGGGTCCGGGCCTGCAGCCTGCCGGCCTTCGCCGGCCTGGATGCTCCGCCGGGTTGTGCGGCGTCTGGATGACGCGTGTAACCGGACGCTGCTTTCCGATGAGTTCACTGGTACGGGCTGGTGCTCGAGGTCCACATCTGCCCGGAGATCGCCCGGGCCGCGCGGAGAACCGTCGTGAGCTGTCGGCGCTCGCCGAGGCTGCGGTGCATTCGGCGCCGGGGACGGTGCAGATCCCGGCCCAGCGGCGCCGGAGCACCCAGCGGGTCCCACTGGCTTCGCCTCCTGCGAAGTGATCCGGGCCTGTCGCCGCGATCCGGCGACAGGCCCGTCCGGTCGGTTCGCCCGTCCGAACTCGGTCCGACCCCGCTGGCTTGGACCGTCAGGCCGGCTGAAATCGCCCAGCTGACTCGGCGCGCTGGACTGATCGGTCTGTCGCGCGCGCCCGGTCTGCGCCGGCACGAAGCCGCGCTCCCGTTCAGCTGATGGCGAGCGTGAGCTTCCCGCCGGGGTGACCGTCCTCGCTCTCGACCTGCGCGGTGGCCGCGTCCTCGAGGGGGTAGCTCTTGCCTTGCGCGATCCGGACCCCCCGGTCGGTGACCCAGCCGACGATCGCGGTCAGCACCTCCCGCGACTGCTCGGGACCCGAGTACGGGATCCCCAGCTCGTAGGCGGCCTCATCGGCGATGGTGACGATCCGGTCCTTCGTGCCCCGCACCTTGACCGACCCGGGCAGCACCCCGTGCCCGGCGGCGTCGAACACGGCGTCCACCGGTCCCGGCGTGGCCTCGCGAACCCGCTCCTCCCAGCCGTCGCCGTAGAGGACGGGCACGACCCCCAGCGACTTCAGGTCGTCGAGGTTCCGGCTGCCGGCGGTGCCGATGACGGTAGCGCCCTGCGCGACGGCCACCTGCGCGGCGAAGCGCCCGACCGTGCCGCTGGCGCCGTGGACCAGCAGCGTCTCGCCTTCGCGGACCTCCAGCAGTCCGAGGACGCGAAGCGCGGTCTCGCCGGCGACCGGCAGCGCCGCCGCGTCTGCCCACGAAATGCCTGCGGGCTTGGGCGCGAGCGCCTTCGCCAGCGCGTACTCGGCGTAGCCGCCGGTCTCGGGCCAGCCGAACACCTCGTCGCCGACAGCGAACTCGGCGCCCTCGCCCGCGGCGTCGACGACGCCGGCCACTTCGAAACCGGGGGTGTGTGCGAAGGAAACCTGGAAGTTCTGCCGCTTGGAGCCGTTGCGGATCTTCCAGTCGAGAGGGTTGATCCCGGCGGCCCGGACGGCCAGCCGCACCTGCCCCGGGCCGGGTTCCGGCACCGGGACCTCGGACAGCTGCAGGACTTCCGGCCCGCCGTAGGCGGAGAAGGTGATCGCTCGCATGGGTTCTCTGCGTTCCTCGAGTTGTGATTTCGAATGTTGGCGGATGCGTTGCCGTGCCCGGAGCGCCGAGACCGTGGGCACGAGCGCGGGGCGTTCATCGCGGCCGGAGGCTCAGGAACCAGCCACGTTTGTGGGTGCGGTCCAGCCGGTGGATCGGATCCACTCGGCCAGGTCGAGGGTGGCCGGCTCGATCGCCCGCACCACCGCAAGATCCGACGGGTGTTCCGCCGCCTTCGCGAACTGGCGGAACATTGCCCTGTCGAGGTCGCTGGGAAGCACGCTCAACGGGAGGGTCTCGTAACGTGCCGGGAGCCCGGCGTGCGCGCCGAACGCCGCGGCGATCTGGGGGCCCGTCAGCTCGTCGCCGACGAGCTCGACGGCTCCGCCGGGTGCCTCCGCGGTGTCGAGCAGGAGCGCGGCGGCGACCCGGCCGACGTCCCTGACCGAGATCATCTTCAGGGCGGCGTCCTCCGGCAGCGGCAGCCTCAGCACGATCTCTCCGTGCTCCAGGCTCGGTGCCATCTCCTCCATGAAGGGGGTCGGGCGAAGCATCGCGGCCCTGAGGCCGGACTTCCTCAGGTGCTCCTCGATCGAGTGCTTCGAGTCGTGGTGCGGCACACCCCGCTCCCGGTCCGCGCCGAAGACCGAGTTGAACACGACGTGCGGGACGCGTGCCGCGACCGCCGCGTCGACGAGCGCGGTGCCGATGCGGATCTCCGTCTCGACCTCTTCGAGGTTGTCCACCTCCGGGGTCATGAAGTAAAACGCCTCGACCGCCGTCAGCGCGGCGGCCAACGACGCCGGGTCGTCGGTCCGGATGGCCGCCAGCTCGACGCCGCGGGCGGCCAGCGCCTGAGCCCGGTCGGATTGCGGGTTGCGGACCAGGGCCCGCACCGTGGCCTTGTGGTCCAGCAGCGCGTCGAGCACCGCCCCGCCCTGTCGCCCCGTCGCGCCGAAGACTGCGATCGTGCCGGTCGTCTGTGTGCTCATCGCTGCCACCCTTCACCAGCGGCCTCGACCTTGATCTTTTGTGACATGTCTCTACGGTGCGGTCTGCGGCGCCTGGCGCACCACCGGTATCGCGCCAGGTTTTTCCGATAACCCGCCAGTGGTGGGTAGCCTCGATCGCGTGTCCGACCCCAGCGGCGAGCCGAGCTTCTGCACCGACGAGGCGCCGTTGTCGGCGCCGCTGGCCCATGGCGCCGCCGTGACCGCGCACTTCCAGGACCACGGCCAGCTCCGCTACGCCGCGCGTGGGGCCCTGGTCACAGCGACCCAGGTGGGCACCTGGGTGGCGCCGGTCAGTCGGATCATGTGGGTGCCGCCCTACGCGGTGCACAGCAGCAAGGCGTACGGCGAGACGAGATCCAGGTGCTGTCGCTGCCCGTGACGCTGACCGGACAGCTGCCGGCCGAGCCGTCGGTCTTCGTGGCGAGCGCGTTGCTGCGCGAGGCCTATCCGGCGCTGATGAGCGAGGGCGAGCCGCTGGAGAGCCCCCGTGCGCGGCCGCTCGCGATCTGTGGCGCAGACTGGGAAACGATCGGTGCGGTAGCGTCCGCGGTCCGCCGCAGATGCCCACAGCGACAGCACCAGGAAACTCGGTCTGACCGCGTCGGGGCGAACACCCGGCCCCGCATGCCGGACGCAGCCATCATGCCCGGTCCACACGTTGGCCCGCGCCCGGACGAAGTACTCCTATCTTGGCAAGCATGGTCATGTTGTGGCGGCGCGGATCAGCCGGCCGACTCTGCTGCGGAGGTGGATGAACTCGGGTAGTTCCCGGGTGGTGATCTGGTCGCGTTGCCGTGGCAGGGTCGACGGTGAGGTCGCCGATCACCCGCCCGGGAGCGTGTCCGAGTACCACGACGCGGTCGCCGACGTACACGCTTTCGTCGATGTCGTGGGTGACCAGCAGGATGGTCATCTTGCGGTTCGCCCGGACGCTGAGGAGCAGATCCTCCAGTTCCTCGCGGGTCTGTGCGTCGACCGAGCCGAATGGTTCGTCCATCAGCAGCAGCGTGGGCTGGTACGCCAGCGCTCGTGCGATCGAGACGCGTTGCTGCATGCCGCCGGAGAGCTGCCAGGGGTACTGCCGCGCCGCGCCGGCGAGCCCTACCGCTTCGAGTGCCTCAATCGCCGCCGCGCGGCGGGCTCTGCGGTTCATTCCGTGTCCGCGCAGGGGCAGGGCGACGTTGTCGCGGACCGACAGCCAGGGCAGCAGCGTGCGGGAGTAGTCCTGGAAGACCATGGCGAGATTGTCCGGTGTGCCGTCGACCGGTGTGCCGTCGAGCCGGATCTGCCCGCTGGTCGGGCGGATCAGCCCGGCGATCGCGCGGAGCAGGGTGGACTTGCCGCACCCGGAGCGGCCCACGATGCTCACCAGTTCGCCGTCGCCGGCCATCAGGGTGACGTCTTCGAGAACGTTGGGGCCGGGCCTGCGGTACGCGTGGGAAAGCTTCTTCACCTCCAGCATGGCCGGTCATAGACCGAAGACCAGTTCGGCGTTCGTCTGGAAGAACGCCTTCCTGGCCGTTTCGTCGATGGGCAGGTTGTCTTGTGTGGACACTTCCTCGATCACGTACTGGTAGGGGTAGTCCATCGCGTAGAGCACCCGGTCGGGACCGAGCACTTCGCGGCAAAACATGATCGCCGGATGCCAGGCCATCCCGCTGGTGGTGACCCAGACGTTTCTCCGCAGGTAGTCGCTGGGCTTGCCGGCGATCGGCCGGATGGCGTCGTACCTGCCCGACCGGACGGAGGCCGCGTGCATGTAGTCCAGCCGGTAGAGCCAGAACGGCAGTGCCTCACCGAGGTGACCGACGACGACCCGGAGCCGGGGGAACCGGTCGAACACGCCGGCGGTGATCATGCGGAGCAGATGCATTCCGGTCTCGACCGCGAACCCGTAGATCGCCCCGTCCAGGCCGGCTTCCAGCAGTGGTTGGATCATGGTGCGCGGTGGGGCGGTGGGGTGCAGGTAGATCGGGGTGTCCAGCGCCTCGGCGGCCTCCAGGATGGGCCAGAACCTCTGGTTGTCGAGGTACTCGCCGTAGGTGTGCGAGTTGATGATCACGCCTTTGAAGCCGAGGCCGGCGCCGCGCTCGATCTCCTGGGCCGCGGCCGGTGGGTCCTGCGGAGCGACCGCGGTCAGGCCGGTGAAGCGGTCGGGGTGGCGCTGGCATGCCTCCGCGAGCCGGTCGTTGGCCACGATCGCCATGGCCACCGCTCGGTCGGGGGCGAGCACCTGGACGCCGGGTGCGGTCAGCGAGATGATCTGCCGGTCGATGCCCGCGGCGTCCATGTCGGCGAGCCGGCGTTCTCCGAGATCCTGGAGGCGTTCGGCGACCGTGCTGGCCCGCTCGCTGCCGTGCCGGGCGTAGAAGCCGACCAGGCTGACGAATCCGGGATCCAGACCGGTCGCGGTGCCGAGCATGTCCCGCCACAGCGTCATCAGCTCCGGGGGTGCGAAGGCTTCCTCGGTGGCGATGCGCAGGTAGCCGACCTTCGCCATGGTCTTCTCCGTTCACTGGAACATGCTGGAGACGTCGAACCGGCCGCTCAGCATGTGCTGTTGTGTCATGAAGTCGGCAACCCGCTGAGCATCGGCCTTGTCCAGGGAGGAGGAGAAGGTGCCGATGGTGATCGCGTCCGCCGTTTGCGGTGTCAACCCGCTGATGTAGCTCGGCAGTACGTGCGTCACCTGGTCAGGGTTGCTCACGGCGAGCTTGTGTGCTCGCGCCATCGCCCGCTGGAACGCGGCGACTGTTCGCGGGTTTTGCTTCGCGAACTGTTGCGTGGTGTGGTAACAGCCGATCGGGAAGTCCTCGGTGGGGCCGCCGATCGTGTCGAGCACCACCCGCGCCCCGAGCGTTTGCTTGAACTGGGCCTGGAACGGGTCGGTCGCGAATGACGCGTCGATCGACCCGTTCTGCAGAGCGGTGCCCATGGTGGGATAGGTGACGTCGACGAACCGCACGTTTGCCGGGTCGACGCCGGCCGACTGGAGCGCCGCACCGGTCAGCAGCGCCGGCAGGCCCCTGCTGTTGATCATGCCAATGGTGGTGCCCGCGAGGTCCTTCGGGGCGTGGACGGTCGACGCCTTGGGCGTCACGATGACGTACATGTTGTGTTTCGCCCGCGCGCTGTCGACGATGATGCGCAGCTTGAGCCCTCTGCTCGCAGCCGCGATCGGCGAGACGTACCCGTCGTGGGCGATGTCGACCGCACCGGAGAGATTCCGGGACACCGCCTCTTCCGAGCCGGCCAGGACCACCGGAGTGACCTTGAGTCCCTCGGCCTGGAAGTACCCCTCCTTGCCGGCCAGGTAGACGGCGGCGGCGTCCCAGGTCGGCAGGACGCCCACCTTGATGTCCGTCCTTTCCGGACCTTGCGCGTTCCCGCCGCCCGGCGCGCCGGATCCGCCGCAGGAGGTGGCGAACAGCGCCATGAAGGCGAGGCAGGTCATCGAGAACCTGTGGCGAAGTGCTTTCACCGGAACTCCTCTGCGTTGTGATACCAGCCGAGGATGCGCCGCTCGGACACCAACAACGCCGTGTTCAACAGATACCCCAAGGCGCCGAGCAGGACGATGGCCGACCACATCTCCGGCAGCTGAAAACCCTTTTTCGCGTTCGACAGGAAAAAACCGATGCCGTCGGTGGCGCCGACCAGTTCGGAGGTCACCATCAAGATGATCGACAGCGACAGGCTGATCCGCAGCCCGGCGAAGATCCTCGGGGCGGCGGCCGGGACGATGACCAGCAGGAGCCGTACCGGCCGGCTCAACCTGAACACCCGGGCGACGCCGAGATAGCCGGGCTCCACCTTCCGGGCGCCGTCCATGGCGGTGAGCAGGATCGGCCAGACGACCCCGAAGACGATGACCGACACCCGCATGGTCGTACTGAACTTGAACAGCACGATGAACACCGGGATCAGTGTGGTCGCGGGAATCGACCGAGCAAAGTGGATCAGCGGCTGGACGTAGTCGTTCGCGTGCTTCGACCGGCCGAGCGCCACCCCGACCGGGATGCCGATCACGGCCGCCAGTGCCCAACCACCGAGCAGGCGCCCCAGGCTGGGCAGCAAGTGCTCGACCGCGGTCGCAGTCAGGAAACCACGGCTCACCGGACCGGAGAACCAGGTCTCGTACAGGGTCCCGGCGACAGTGCTCGGCGGCGGGAAGTACGGTTCGTAGTCCGCTGGCACGACTGTGGTCGTGAGGAACTGCCAGAGACCCACCGCCGCAAGCAGAACGGACCAGCGCAGCGCCACAGCGGCCAGGGCGGAGCGGACCCGACGCCGACCCGCGGGGACGGCGGTCCGGCGTCCGGACGTCATCACCCGGCCACCCCCAGCCGTTCGAAGTGCCACCGGAACGCCTTGCGCTCGATGTACCGAAGCAGGACGTCAAGCACCAGGCCGAGTCCGCCGGTGACCGCCACCGCGGCGAAGACATCGGCCGCGCCGGCCGGAATTCCGCTCGCGTCGAAGATGAACTGACCGAGCCCGTTGCCGCCGCCACCGGAGATCAGTTCGGTGCTGATCGTGACGATGAGGGCAACCGAGGAGGCCAGCCGTACCCCCGTCGCCACGAACGGGGCGACACTCGGCAACCAGACACGCAACAAGATCGCGGCAGGGCTCAGCCCGAAGCTGCGAGCCATGTCGCGAGCCAGGGGATCCACCTCGCCGGCGCCGTAGATGGTGTTGATCAGGATCGGCCAGGTCGCCGCGTACGCCGCCAAAGTCCGTTCCATCTCGCCCTGATCGGACACGACCAGCAACACCAACGGGACCAGTGCCACCGCCGGGATCGGCCGCAAGAACTCGACCAGGACCCGGGCAGCGGAGTCCACCACCGGCAGGCTGCCGAGCAGAACCCCGGCGGGCACCGCGATCACGATCGCGATCACCAGACCGGAGGACCATCCGCCCAGGGTGAACAGGACGTCGCGGAGGAACCCGCCATCGGTGAGCAGGCGCCCAGCATGGGCGAGAACAGTCGACGACGGCGGCAGGTAGGCCCGGTCCACCAGACCCGCGCGGCCAACCAACTCGCCCATCAGCAACAGCACCAGGACGCCTGTCAACCCCCGTATCAGCCGCCCCGCAGCGCCTTGATGCCCTCGGACCAGACGGACCGGGGCGACCAGCGCCTTCACAGGGGGATCGGCCAATACGCACTCCCGCAGAGAGTTCACGATCAGTATACAATTGATCACGCATAGCGGCTATGGCCAATCGGTGTCCGCCTCTGATGTGGCTCACCAGCGGATCTCCCCGGAGCACCTTCGGCTGCTACAAGTCGCGGACACGTGCGAGTTGGCATGCCGACAGGGTGAATTGCCACGTAGCGAAAACGTCCTGCCATGCCGACGCCAGGCGTGGCGCACTTGGGAGACTACGGCCGTCAACGATCATGAGGTGTTGAACGTCGAGGACTGGACAGAGACGCCGTTGATGTATAAGGACAGGAACGGAAACACGATCGCCGGCTCGGTCACGTGGGTGTACGGATTCGGTGACGTGACTCCGTTCGGAACGGAGGTTCTCGAAGCGGGCGGCTTTCGTTTCATTGGAAAGCGCTACCGGTCGCGGCTGGACGGGAAGCTGGTCCTCCATCGCCGAAACGGACCCGATCAAGGGCCACCCATCCGACGCGTTCCTCGAGCAGGTCGCCGACGTCGCGGTCAGTGGTCCGCTCACTGAGATGACCGGCTGGGGAACCACCCGGGGACGACACCGCACAACCCGCGCGGTGGGCTCCGCCGGATCGACGTCGCACCGCTCGCGCGGTCGGCCTGTGCCGGCGGACCGGCCCGATCGGCATCGACGAGGTGTGTCGCGACCACACACCCGGCGGCGGGGCGCCGGCCACGGCGGTTCCTGGACGGCGGCTTTTCACCGCGTCGACGGCCGCGGTCGGCTCGGCCGGCCGCACCGGGGTCGATCGGTCGGTGCTCTGCTCGCAGTCGCCCGCCATCTACACGAACCTGGCCTGCTACGCCCCCTGGTTGCGGCAGCACCAGCAGCTCGTCAAGCGGCGGTGAGGGGACCCGCCCGTGTCCGTCCGCTGATCGGTCACTCGGCCTGCCCTTGTGTTTCCAACTTGGAAACTCTGCAGTTGCCATCATGGAAACCAATGGGTCGATCAGCGTGCCGGACGCGTCAGCCGCGCTGGCAGAGGTCCGGCGCAGCCGGGCGCGCGTGGCGTGGAGTGGCTATCCGGCCTGGTACTGGCTTGCGACCGGGGCAGGTCTGAGTGTCGGGACGGTGGCCATCCTGCTGCCCGACTGGTGGGGTCTGGTGGTCGCGGCCGTGGTCACGGCCGGACTGATCAAGGTGGCGCACATCGCCGGCCGGATCCGCGGGGTCTGTGAGGGGTGGACCGGCGGCGCGATGACCGCGCGGGACAAGCTTGCACTGTACGGGCCCTCGGTCGCGGTGATCCTCGCGGACGCCGTCGCGCAGCGAGAGGACTGGTGGTCACCCTGGTCGCCGATCGTGGCCGCGGTCCTGGTGTTCGGGCTGTTCACCGGCGTCGGCCTGACCCTCGGCGCCCGGGCCGGCCGCCGGTGAGCTCGTCGCACGACACCGAGCCGATTACGGCGGCCGACGGGTTCGACCACCTGATCCACGCTCCGGTCCGGTTGCGGATCTGCGCGGCGCTGGATCCCGTCCGCGAGATCGAGTTCGGCGCCTTGCTGACCCTGCTGGACATCAGCAAGTCCGCGCTGAGCAAGCACATTGCGGTGCTCGCCGAAGCCGGGTACGTCATGCAGCGGCGCGCCGTGCGCGATACCCGGCGGCGGGTCTGGCTCCGCCTCGACGAACCGGGGAGGTCTGCCTACCGAGCCCATGTTGCCGCTTTGCGCCGCATCGTCGGCGACGCCCTGGCTCCGTGACGTGGGGCGGGCGTCGGCCCGCCCACCCCCCCCCCACCACCCCCCGGCAAACACAGTGAGCGGGGGGGGGGGTGGGTAATGGGTGGCGCCGGCGCCAAAAAAC
>NZ_JBEZYY010000031.1:76948-93215 GCF_040638975.1 Amycolatopsis sp. NPDC024027 | reverse complement strand
CCGGATACTTCGACCTGCGCGACATCAGGACATCCTCCCTCCAGACCACTGTCTGGAATCAAGGTGTCCGGCCCCACGGGGCAACTCCAAGTGATTCCCCGCTGATCACGCGGTGGGGGCGGTCAACAGGCCGCGGTCGTAGGCGATGGCGACCGCCTCCGCGCGGCGGCTGGCGCCCAGCTTGGCCATGACGCGCGAAAGGTGGACGCTCACCGTTTTTTCGCTGATGTAGAGCTCTTCGCCGACCTGGCGGTTCGTGCGGCCCAGCGCGACGCGCTCCAGGACGTCTCGCTCGCGGTCGGTCAGCGGGTCGGTGACCGTGCGGGCCGGGGCCGCCGGTTCGACGCCCGCCAGCTCGACGCGGGCCCGGTGCGCCAGGTCGCGGACGGCGTCGCGCAGCGGGATCGCGCCGAGCCGGACCGCCACCGCGTGGGCCGCTTCGAGCGCCGCGCCCGCGCCGGCGTCCGCGGCCAGCAAGGCTTCGGCTTCGTGCCAGCGGCAGACCGCCTGCTCGTAGACGGCGCCGTAGCCGAACGCCTCCACCGCGGCCGCCCACAGCCGGGGGTCGCCCCGGCCGGTGAGGCAGGTCGCCGCCGCCTCCAGGCGGGCCAGCCACGCACGGCCCTCCGGACCGAGCGTGCCCGAACGCGGCTGGCCGACCACCGAGCACATCCGGCCGTGCGCCAGCAGCCGCTCGCCGGCCGCCACGGCGGCTTCGGCCGCGGCCTGGTCGCCGTGGACGCGGGCCTCGGCGGCCAGCCTGGCCGCGGCGGACACGCCGAGCGCGGCGATCCGGATGCCGGCCAGCAGGCCGGGTTCGATCCGCTCGAGCCAGCCGACCAGGTCTTCGGCCTGGCGCACGGCTCCGGCGTGGTCGCCGCGCCAGTACGCCAGCTCGATGCCCGCGCCGCCGGCCGACAGCGGGATCTGCATGTCCGCCGTCCAGTGCTGCCGCAGACCGGACAGGAGCTTCGCGCCCTCGTCGAACCGGCCGCGGGCGACGACGAACAGCGACCAGATCGCCAGGATCCGCGCGGCGACCGCGCTGGACACCCCGCGCCCGGCGCGGCCGGCGCTCTCGTCCGGCCAGTCGCCCATCAGGTAGCGCAGCATCAGCTGCCGCGCCCGCAGTTCCAGCCCGTAGACGCTCCAGCTCAGCCCGGATTCTTCGGCGCGGGCGACGCCGTGCGAGGCGTGTTCCAGCGCCACGGCGAACTCGCCTTGGTCGTCGTGGCTCAGCGCGAGGAAGTAGGTCGCGCGGATCTCGGTGTTGTACGCGCCCACGTCGCGCGCCTTGCGCTGGGCCTGTCGCAGCCGCTCCCGGGCCTCGGCGGCGTCGCCCCGCGAATCGGCCAGCGTGCCCAGGGTGACCAGCGCCGACGCCTCCGCCCCCGTCGCGCCCACGGCCTGCGCGTCGGCCACCGCGGCGAGCGCGCTGTCGAGCGCCGCCTCGGGCTGGTCGAGGATCCGCAGGAACCCGGCCCGGCTGGCCAGCACCCAGGCGCGCGCCGAGCTGGGATCGGTGTCTTCAACCAGGTCCCAGGCCCGGTCGATGGCGGCGACCGCCTCGTCGAGGGTGCCTTCCAGCGCGAGCAGCGCGTCCGCCAGCCGCCGCCACACCTTCGCGGCCCGGTCGTTCGGGACGTCGGCGGTCAGTGCCTGGGTGGCCGAGCGGGCGAACGCCGCAGCCCGCTCGGGCTCGCCGGACGTCCCCGCGAAGTACGACGCTTCGTACAGCAGCTTCAGCTCGTCGACCCCGTCCGGCCGGTCCGCCGGGGTGACGGCGTCCCAGATGGACAGTGCCTGTTCGACGTGCTGCAGCGCCGACCCGGGCGCGCCGAGCTTCTCGGCCTCGTCCATCGCGCGCAGCAACGCCGGCAGCGCGGTGGCCAGATCGCTGCTCTGCATCGAGTGGTAGGCCAGCTTCGCGTCGTGGCCGCGGCCCTGCGGCCGCGCCTTGATCCGCGCCGCGTACGCCGCGTGCGTGCGCGACCGCTCCCCCGGCAGCAGGTCGCCGTACACCGCTTCCTGCAGCAACGCGTGCCGGAACGTGTACGAGCCGTCCGAAAGCACCACCAGGACGTGGTGCTGGACGGCTTCCCGCAGCGCTTCGTCGAGCTCCAGCTCCCCCAGCCCGGAGACTTCGGCGAGCGCGGCGTGCATGACCGGCTCGTTGGCGACCGAGATGACCCGCGCGACCCGGCGGGCGTCCGGCGAGAGCCGCTCGAGCCGGGACAGCAGCACCTCGGCCAGCCCGGCGGGCAGGTCGTTGCACTCGGTCTTGGTGGCGAGCAGCTCCTCGGCGAAGAACGGGTTGCCCTCGGAGCGGGTGACGATGTCGCCCACGACGTCCGGCGGCAGCGGCTCGTCGGCCAGCGCCTCGACGAACTTGCGGGCGTCGACCGCGCCGAAGGGCTGCAGGTCGACGCGCTCGACGGTGGCGAGCCGGACCAGCTCGGACAGCAGGCCGCGCAGCGGGTGCCGCCGGTGGACGTCCTCCTCGCGGTAGCTGCCCACGACCAGCAGCCGCTGCGCCCGCAGCCGGCTGAGCAGGAAGGACAGCAGGTTCCGGGTCGAGGCGTCGGCCCAGTGGAGATCCTCCAGGAGGATCACCACGGGCCGCGCCTCGGCGATCTCGGTCAGCACCCCCAGTACCGCGTCGAACAACTGCAGCTGACCGAGATCCTGTTCCGGCCGGGGACGCACCATCGTTTCCCGGTCGTTCGAGGTCATCGGCGGGTGTTCGGCCGGGCGCGGTTCTTCCACGCCCTGCCCCTGCGGCAGCAGCCGCCCCAGGGCGGGCCGGGCCCGCACCGCGGCGGCGACCGCCGGGTCCGTCGCGCTGCCCAGCGGGGCGAGCGCCTCGGCGAACGGAAGATAAGGAAGGCCGCCCTCGCGGACGTCGATGCAGCGGCCGGTGAGCAGCAGCGCACCGCACGCTTCGACGTGCTCGCCGAGCGCGGTCAGCAGCCGGGTCTTGCCGACCCCGGCGTCCCCCGAGAGCAGCGCCGCGCCGGCTTCGCCACGTTCGGCCCTGGCGAAGGCGGCGCGGAGCCGCCGCATCTCGTGGGTACGGGCGACGAGCGGGATTCCGGAGCCGAGTCGGGGCACGAGGAGCATTCTGACCTACCCCACCGACATTTTTCCGGGGGCTCGGGTGGCGGAGCCCCCGACCTGGGGCGAAGCCCCAGATGTCACCGACAGTTTCCGACCGCTTATCGCCTTCGACACCATCTCGCTGCCCTTACCGGGCGGTCTTGGCCGCGCCGGCCGTCTCCCGCGAGGCCTCGCGGCGTTCCTGCGCCGGCACCTCGACGTCGGCGTGCGCGGCCCGCAGGTGGCGGACGGCGCGGCGGGCGCGGGCGGCCCAGGCGCTGCGCCCGGCCTTCCGCAGTTCCTCGGCCCGGTAGGCCGCTTCGGCTCGGACCGCGTCGAGCATGAGATCGCTGTGCATCGTGTTCCCCTGTCCCTGGGTTCTCCGTCTGGTAGCACTCAGGTTCGTCCTGAGGGGGAGCCCCGGGCATCGGGTGATCACGCAGGCCTCGCGCGAAAAGACCCCTTACTCCCGGCCGAGCCCAGCTCGGCGGGGGTAAGGGGTCTTCTCGAAGCGCCTTTTCCCTAAGCGGCTCAGTCGCTCGCCGGGCCACCGGTCCGCACCGCGGCCAGCAGCCCCCGCCAACCCGACGCGGGCAGGCGGAACGCACCCCCTTCGGGGTCCTTCGAGTCGCGCACCGCGGCACCGCCGGCGACGAACGCGACCTCGACGCAGTCGTTGCCGCCACCGCTGTGGCTGCTCTTGCGCCACCGCGCTCCGGAGAGTTCTGCTTCCATGGTCCCCACTCCCTTACTGTGTCCTCGGATCCGGATGGTGCACCGGACCCGGTACGGCCGCCTGTTCGGCGAACCGTCCGGCCGCCTCGGCGATCAGGTCCACCGAGTCGTCCGGTTTCAGTGCGGCCGCGCGCAGATGGTCGAACATCAGCCCGTAGCGCCGCACGTCTGTGGGTTCCTCCAGGTAGAGGCCGCTGGACGTGCTGTCGTCGACGTAGACGACGTCCGGGTCGGCCTGCTCGGGGAAGCCCATGATGAGGAAGGGGCCTTCCATGCCGGGGTGCGCGCCGGCACCGAACGGCACGACCTGGACGGTCACGTTCGGTTTTTCGGCGACGGCGACCATCCGGTAGAGCTGCTCGGCCATCACCTCGGGCCCGTCGACCACGCGGCGCAGCACGGCTTCGTCCATCACGGCCCAGTACTCGGGTGGCGGGGTCTCGGACAGCAGTTCCTGGCGAGCCATCCGGGCGGCGACGCGGCGGCGGATCTCGGCGTCGTCGGCGTCCGGCCGCAGCGCGCGGATCACCGCGCGGGCGTACCGCTCGGTCTGCAGCAGCCCCGGCACCAGGAGGGCCTGGAACGCGCGCAGTGAGCTGGCGTCGGCTTCGAGCCCGACGAAGGTGCCGGTGAAGACCTCGTTGTACGCGTGCCACCAGCCGCGCTTGCGGGCTTCCCTGGCCAGCTGGACGAGCGCCTCCTGCTCGTCGCCGGTGATCCCGTAGAGGGCCAGCATGTCCCGGGCGTCACGCGGGGTGACGCCGACGTGGCCGGTCTCGATGCGGCTGATCTTCGAGGCGGAGCACTCGAGCTTCTCGCCCACCTCGTCGATGGTGAGGTCCGCGGCCTCGCGGAGCCGGCGCAGCTCGCCCGAAAGCCTCCGCCGGCGAACGGTGGGGCTCTGTCCCCTGGCCATCGCGGTACCTCCGGATGTCGACGTACTTCCTGCATCTAACCAGCCGGGCGCGGAGTTGGTGGAACATTAACGTGAGTCGATTCCGGCACCGGATCTGCAATTTGCAGAATGCTCTTGTATCCTCGCACCCTGCACTGCGTCGGGCGCCTGACAGTCGGCCAGCCGTGGCTTCGACTGGCCTCTGAGCAGGGTAGACGATGACCGCGCGAAGTGCTGCGCGATCATCACACGGAGGGGTCCGGGGCCGTCCCCCGATCGGTCCCGGCCCCCTCACCCGGGCCAAATGCCCCTTTCCGGCGACCGATATTCAGACCATTCGTCGCCCGTGCGGGTGATTTCCCGGCGAACTTCACAAGACGCGCAAGAGTCCTTCTTGGACGACCGTCGCGATCAGCGTGCCGTCCTCGGCGAAGAACCGGCCGGTGGCCAGACCGCGGGCGCCGGACGCCGTCGGCGAAGCGCTGTCGTAGAGGAACCACTCGTCCGCGCGGAACGGCCGGTGGAACCACAGTGCGTGGTCGAGGCTGGCGCCGAGCACCTTGTCGGTGTCCCAGTAGACGCCGTGGCGCGCGAGCACCGAGTCCAGCAGCGTCATGTCCGAGGCGTAGGTCAGCACGCAGACGTGCAGCAGCTGCTGGTCGGGCAGTTTCCCGTCGGCGCGCATCCACACCTGGTTGCGCGCGGGCCGCTCACCGGTCTCGCGGGTGACCCACGGCGGCTCGTTGACGTACCGCAGGTCGATCGGCCGCGGCCGGGCGTGCGCGCCGATCGCGTAGCCCTCGGCGCGTTCCATCAGCGTCGGCAGCGTCTCCGGCGCCGGGACGCCTTCGGGCATGACTTCGGCGTGCTCGATGCCCGGCTCGTCGGTCTGGAACGACGCCGAGAGGGAGAAGATCGCCTTGCCGTGCTGGATCGCCACCACGCGGCGCGTGGTGAACGACCGGCCGTCGCGGATCCGGTCGACTTCGTACACGATCGGGACGCTCGGGTCGCCGCCGCGGATGAAGTACGCGTGCAGCGAGTGCACCCGGCGTTCCTCCGGGACGGTGCGCCCGGCCGCGACCAGCGCCTGGCCGGCGACCTGCCCGCCGAACACCCGCACCGGCGAGTGGGCGGGCGAGACGCCGCGGAAGATGTTCTCTTCGATCTTTTCCAGGTCGAGCAGCGCGATCAGGCGGTCGAGCACCGGCTGGCCGCCACCGGGGATCTCCAGTTCGGTGGCGGCCGTCCTGGCCAATTCAGTCATGGCCAGACCCTATGTGCTGCGGGGGTGGGACGTCCCTTATGCGTGGTCGTCTTCACCGAGGCGGTGCACGTGGATCAGGTTCGTCGAGCCCACGGTGCCCGGCGGCGAACCGGCGACGATGACGACCAGGTCGCCCTTCTGGTACTTGCCCATGTCGAGCATCGCGTGGTCGACCTGCTGGATCATCTGGTCGGTGGACTCCACCCGCGGCACGATGTGGGTGTTCGTGCCCCAGGTCATCGACAGCTGGCTGCGGACGCAGTCCTCGGGCGTGAACGCCAGCAGGGGCAGCCGGGTGTGCAGCCGCGCCAGGCGGCGCACGGTGTCACCGGACTGCGTGAACGCGACCAGCGCCTTCGCGTTGAGCCGCTCGCCGATGTCGCGGGCGGCGTAGGAGATCACGCCGCGCTTGGTGCGCGGGACGTGGGTCAGCGGCGGCACGATCGGCGAGTCGGTCTCGACCGCCTCGATGATCCGGCCCATCGTCTCCACGACCTCGATCGCGTACCGGCCGACCGAGGTCTCGCCGGACAGCATCAGCGCGTCGGCACCGTCGAGCACCGCGTTCGCGACGTCGGAGGCCTCGGCGCGGGTCGGCCGGGAGTTGTTGATCATCGACTCGAGCATCTGCGTCGCGACGATGACCGGCTTCGCGTTCTCGCGGCAGATCTGGATGGCGCGCTTCTGCACCAGCGGGACCTGCTCCAGCGGCAGCTCGACGCCGAGGTCGCCGCGGGCGACCATCACCGCGTCGAAGGCCAGCACGATGGCCTCGAGGTTGTAGACCGCCTCGGGCTTCTCGATCTTCGCGACGACCGGCAGCCGGCCCTTGCCGACCCGGTCCATCACCTGGTGGACCAGGTCGATGTCGGCCGGCGAGCGCACGAACGACAGGGCGATGAAGTCGACGCCCAGCTCGAGCGCGAACTCGAGGTCCTCGATGTCCTTCTCGGACATCGCGGGCACCGAGACGTCCATGCCGGGCAGCGAGACGCCCTTGTTGTTGCTGACCGGGCCGCCCTCGGTCACCTCGCAGACCACGTCCTGGCCTTCGACCTTCTGCACGACCAGGCCGACCTTGCCGTCGTCGACGAGCAGCCGGTCGCCGGGCTTGGCGTCTTTCGCCAGGCCCTTGTAGGTGGTCGAGACCCGGTCGTGGGTGCCGGCGACGTCCTCGACGGTGATGCGGACGATGTCGCCGTTGTGCCACTCGACGGGGCCACCGGCGAACGTGCCCAGGCGGATCTTCGGGCCCTGCAGGTCGGCGAGGATGCCGACCGCGCGGCCGCTCTCGGCGGCCGCGGCCCTGATCAGGTCGTAGACCTGCTTGTGGTCACCGTGGCTGCCGTGGCTGAAGTTCATTCTGGCCACGTCCATGCCGGCATCCACCAGGGCCCGCATCTTCTCCGGGGTCGCGGTGGCAGGGCCCAGGGTACAAACGATCTTCGCGCGTCGGCTCACGTCCACATAGCGTAGACCCTCTTCGCTCGTACGTCTGTACCGATCCCGAATGTTCAAGAAAGTGTTCAGAAGCCTGCCTGGTCAGATCACGCTAACGACGCGGTTGTTCACTTGGGCCGACCCGGTCGCGGGCCCACTCGTTGAACTCGCGGACCTGCCGCCAAGCCTTCTTCACCCGATCGAGTGCCCCCCGCTCGTGCAGGACGTCGTCCGGCTCCCACACCCGGACCGCGTACACCGAGCGGTAGCGCAGCAGGTCCAGCCGGGGGTGGTCGGCGTCGAACCCGCGCGGCTTCGACTTCAGCCGGTCGCCCCGGACCTCCCAGCCCGCCCGCTCCAGCTTCGCGAGGATCTTCCGCAGCGCTTCGCCGTGCAGCTCGGTGTCGACGGCTTGGCGGAACCGCGCGATCTGGTCGGACGCCAGGTGGAAGCAGCCGCCGCCGACGCGCAGGCCCTCCGGCCCGACCTCGACGTAGTAGGCGCCGCCGCCACGGCCCTGCTCGATCACCGCCCCGCAGTGGGTCTTGTACGGCGTCTTGTCCTTGGCGAACCGGACGTCCCGGTAGGGGCGGAACACCTTGGGCTCGCCGAAGCCGTCGGAGAACTCGGGCGCCAGCTCGGCCAGCAGCGCCTCCATCGGGGCCCGGACGTCGGACTTGTAGGTCTCGACGTGGTCGTCCCAGTAGGGCTTGGAGTTGTCCTCGACGAGGCCGTCGAAGAAGTCGACGGCGTACTCGCCGAATCCGCTGAACGTCACGCCGGGGACGATAAACGGGGGCACCGACAAGATCTGCCGGTGCCCCCGCGGCCGCTACTTGGCGACGGCCGTGATCAGCTCGCCGTTCGTGGTGTCACCCGACAGTTCCCAGAACATCGCGCCGCCCAGGCCCTGGGTCTTGGCGTAGGAGATCTTGCCGGCGATGGTCGACGGCGTGTCGTAGCTCCACCAGTTGCTGCCGCACTTGGCGTACGCGGTGCCCGCGACGGTGCCGGTCGCCGGGCAGGACGCCTTCAGCACCTTGTAGTCCTCGATGCCCTGCTCGTACTTGCCGGGCGCCGGGCCGGTCGCGGTGCCGCCCGGGGCGCTCTGCGTGACGCCGGTCCAGCCGCGGCCGTAGAACCCGATGCCCAGCAACAGCTTGCCCGCCGGGACGCCCTTGCTCTTGAGCTTCTGGATCGCCGCGTCCGAGTAGAACCCCGCGGTGGGGATGCCCGAGTACGACGTCAGCGGCGAGTGCGGAGCCGTCGGGCCCTGCGCGGCCCAGGCGCCGAAGTAGTCGTAGGTCATCACGTTGTACCAGTCGACGTACTGCGCGGCGCCGCCGTAGTCGGCCGCGTCGATCTTGCCGCCACTCGTGCCGTCGGCGGTGATCGCCGCGGTGACCAGCTTCGAGCCGAACTTCGCCCGCAGCGCCTGGAGGAGGTTCTTGAACGCCGCCGCGCCGCTGGTGTCACACGACAGGCCGCAGGCGTTGGGGTACTCCCAGTCGATGTCGATGCCGTCGAAGACGCCGGCCCAGCGCGGGTCGTTGACCAGGCTGTAGCAGGAGTTCGCGAACGCCGTGGGGTTCTTCGCGGCCTGCCCGAAGCCGCCGGACCAGGTCCAGCCGCCGAAGGACCAGATCACCTTCAGGCCGGGGTGCTTGGCCTTGAGCTTCTTGAGCTGGTTGAAGCTGCCCGCCAGGGGCTGGTCCCAGGTGTCGGCGACGCCGTCGACACTGCCCGCGGCGTCGTAGGTCTTCTGGTAGTCGGCGTAGGCGTCACCGATCGCGCAGCCGCCGTTCGTCACGTTGCCGAACGCGTAGTTGATGTGGGTCAGCTTGCTCGCCGAGCCCGACGTCTCGATGTTCTTGACGTGGTAGTTGCGGTCGTAGACCCCCCATTCGGTGAAGTAGCCGACCACCTTGCCGACGGAGGCGTCGGTCGCGGCGGCGGCCACCGGGGCGGTCGCGCCGCCCGCGACGAGGCCCGCGGCGGCCGCCACGGCCAGCAGGGCCGAGAAGCTCTTCCTGCGCAAACGGGACATGCGTTCTCCCTCCGGGGAATTCCTCACGGCCACGGTGCCGGAGTGGTGGGGACCACACTTACCGTAAGTGGACTAGACCACTAGGTCAATGGTTCAGACCATGCAAGGTCCACATTCCTTGACAGGAATATGCCCGGCGGAGCACATTTCAGGGGTGATGCAGACTTTCGACGTCCTCGCCGAACCGCGGCGCCGGACCATCCTCGACCTGCTGCGCGAGGGCGAGCGCTCGGTCGGCGAGCTGGTCGAGCGGCTGGAGCTGAGCCAGCCCGCGGTGTCCAAGCACCTGCGGGTGCTGCGCGAAGCCGGGCTGGTGACCGTGCGGGTCGCGGCGCAGCGGCGGTGCTATGCGCTGCGCCCGGAGCCGCTGGCCGAGGTCGACGCCTGGCTGGCGCCCTACCGCCGCTTCTGGTCGGACCGCCTGGACGCCCTGGAGCGGCGGCTCGACGAGACCGATCCGGCCTGAACGGTGCCCCTCCAGGACGCCATGAATGACTCATTCATGGCGTTGGGCGTCATGAATGACTCATTCATGACCTTGGGTCAGGGCCGATCGGACTCCGGCGCCGGGTCGAACGTGATGTCCCGCTCGGCCGCGCGGCGCTCGCCCCACTCGTACAGCGCCGTCAGCGCCGGACGGAGCTCCTCCCCCACCTCGGTCAGGTGGT
This sequence comes from Amycolatopsis sp. NPDC024027, assembly GCF_040638975.1. NCBI lineage: Bacteria > Bacillati > Actinomycetota > Actinomycetes > Pseudonocardiales > Pseudonocardiaceae > Amycolatopsis > Amycolatopsis sp. NPDC024027. The sequence continues at coordinate 83,067 of NZ_JBEZYY010000031.1, read as the reverse complement.
ACTCGACGTGCGGGACCCGGCCGTCGAACTCCTCGCGGCGGACGATGCCGTCCGCGGCCAGTTCGCGCAGCTGCTGGGTCAGCATCTTCTCGCTCACGCCCGGCATCCGGCGCCGCAGCTCGCCGTAGCGGTGGGCGCCCTCCTTCAGGTGGGCCAGGATCACCGGCTTCCACTTGCCGCCGATCAGGTCGACCGCCAGCTCCGTCGCGCAGTGGTACCGCTTCATCCCGCTCTCCCCTACGCACCGGAAAGTACGTGGTTGCCCGGCCGGGCCGCCCCTGGTTGCCTGATCCGGTGATCGTGCCAGAAACCCCGCCGACCCCCACCCTCTACGACTGGGCCGGGGGCCACGAAGCCCTCGTGAAGCTGCTGACGATCTTCTACGGCCACGTCCTGGAAGACCCGCTGCTCGAGCCGGTCTTCCGCGGCATGGACCCGGAGCACCCCCAGCACGTCGCGGTGTGGCTCGGCGAAGTCTTCGGCGGGCCGGCCGAGTACTCGGCGAGCCACGGCGGCCACGCCCACATGATCGGCCGCCACCTGGGGCGCGGCATCACCGAAGAGCAGCGGCGCCGGTGGGTGAACCTGCTGCTCGACGCCGCCGACGAGGCCGGCCTGCCCGCCGATCCCGAGTTCCGCGCCGCCTTCGCCGGCTACCTCGAATGGGGCAGCCGGCTCGCCGTCATCTTCTCCGCGCCCGGCGCCGAGCCGAACCTCCACGAGCCCGTCCCGCAGTGGGACTGGCCGCTCCCGCCCTGGCAGCCGCCGTCGCCCTAGCCGCATAGTGAGGGCAGTCGGAAGGAGACTGCCCTTGATGATCCGGGTGGACGGCCGGACCCTGCGGTGCGCGGACGTGGTGACCGCGGCGCGCTCCGGGGGTCCGCTGGGTATCGACGTCTCGATCGCCGCGCTGCGGGCGGCCGAGCACGCGTGGAAGCTGGCCGAAGAACTGAGCACGCGCCGGGTGGTCTACGGCCGGACCACCGGCGTCGGGGCCAACAAGGACGACACCGTCGAAAGCTCGGTCGAGCACGGCCTGCGGCTGCTGCGCAGCCACGCGGGCGGCAGCGGCGACGAGATGCCGCCCGGCCAGGTGCGGGCGATGCTGCTGATCCGGCTCAACCAGCTGCTCTCCGGCCGGTCCGGAATCAGTCCCGAGCTGATCGGCGCGCTGGCCGAAGCGGTCCGCACCGGCGCGTTGCCGCTGGTGCACCGGCTCGGCGCGATCGGCACCGGCGACCTGGCGCCGCTCGCCGAGGCGGCGCTGGCGCTCACCGGCGAACGGCCGTGGGTCACCGGGCACGTGCCACCGGTACCCGTGCGGGCGGGCGACGCGCTGGCCTTCATGAGCAGCAACGCCGCGACGCTCGCCGAAGCGACCCTCGCGGCGATGCGCCTGGACACGCTGACCCGCGCGAGCCACGCCGTCGCGGCACTGACGTACGTCGCGCTCGACGGCAACCCCGAGGCGTACGCGACACCGGTGCACGAAGCGCGTCCGCACGCGGGGCAGGTCGCCTGCGCGGCCGAGATGCGGCGGCTGCTGGGCATGCACCAGACGCCCAAGCCGGGACGGCGGATCCAGGACCCGTTCGGGCTGCGCGCGTTCCCGCAGGTCCAGGGCCCGGCCCTGGACGCGATCCACTACCTGCGGGACGTCCTCGCCGTCGAGATCAACGCGAGCACGGAGAACCCGATGATCTCGACGGTCCACAACGACGCCTATCACCACGCGCACTTCCACACCGCCTACGTGTCGACGGCGCTGGACCAGGCCCGGGCGACCGTGCACCAGGTGGCGGAGCTGTCGGTGGCGCGCCTCGGCGACCTGGTGGAGCCGGAGTTCACCGGGCTGCGGCCGTTCCTGGCGGCGGGGCCGCCGGGCAGCTCGGGCGTGATGATCCTGGAGTACGTGGCGCACGACGCCCTCACGGAGCTGCGCCAGGCGGCACTCCCGGCCACCCTCGGCACGGCGGTGGTGTCCCGCGGCATCGAGGACCACGCGAGCTTCTCGACCCAGGCGGCCCGCGCGGCGACGGCGGCGTGCTCGGCCTACCAGCAGGTGCTGGCCTGCGAGCTGGTGGCGGCGGTCCGGGCGCTGCGGATGCGGGAGGCCGACCTGGTGGAGCTGCCGGTGCGGGACGCGTTCGAAACGGCGTCGGCGGTACTGGAGGAGAGCCTCGACGACCGGCCGCTCACCGGCGACATCGCCGCCGCCGTCGGTGTCCTGGAGCAGCTCGCGCGCATCTGACGCCACCGTGAAGCCGAATCGCCCGTTCCGCCGACAAGGGGGCAGATGGCCTCACGGCAGGCAGGCGGTTCATGAGTTCGGCAGGGGAAGCCGGCCAGGTCGCCGACGACCTGAGGTCGAGACGTTCCTGATCGCGTTCGGCGGCCGCGCCCGCTACGACCCGGCGTTCCCGAGCGCCCGGCCGTGGCTCTACGGGATCGCGACGAACTCGTCGGCCAGCGCCGCCGCGAGTACCGGCTGCGGGCCGCCCTCGGCCCGCCCGCTAACCAGGACTGCCACGCGGACCGGGTCGCCGAGCGGGTGGCGGCCCAGGCGATGACCGGACGGCTGGCCTGTGCGCCGGCCGTGCTGGCCCGGCGGGACCGCGACGTCCTGCTGCTGATCGCCTGGGAAGGCCTGAGCCACGAAGAGGTCGCGGCTGCGTTCGGCATCCCGCTCGGCACCGTCCGGTCGCGGCTGAACCGGGCTCGCCGGAAGGTCCGCGCACAGCTGGGGCGCGTGCCCGCCGAGGAGGTCTCGACCCATGGATGAGATGCAGCTGCTTCGCGACTTCCCCGGACAGGCCGGGCTCCCGGCACCCGATGAGCTGGCTCGGAAGCGGGCCGAGCTGATCGCCGCGACGAGCGCACGACGGCCGGCTCGCCGCCTCGGCCTGGTGTGGGGCTCGGCCGGGCTCGCCGCAGCCGTCGCGGCCGTCGTCGTGCTCTCGCCCGGCGGAACCACCGCGCCGCCGGGCCCTGCGCCCCAAGCAGTGACCGACCCGGTGTTGATCCTGTACACCGCGGCGAACAGTGACGCACCGGTGCGAGCCGCGTCCCGCGGCCCTTCCGGACCTGCCCACGGACGCCGACGCCATGCTCGCCTACCTGCACAAGAGCACCTACGGCGAAGGCGACACCCGGCACGACCTCGGCAACGAGGTCGTCGCTCTCGCCGAGGGCTACCTGCGCCCGGCGGCGCGGGCGGCGCTCTACGAGGCGGTGGCGAAGGTGCCCGGGCTGGTCGCCCGGCCGGACGCCGAGGGCGCCGACGGCCGTCCGGTCCTCGGGATCACCTGGAACAGCACGGCCGAGTACGGCATCGGCCACCAGGACGAGTTCCTGTTCGACCCGGTGACCTTCGCCTACCTCGGCTCCGGGACAACCGGCGTGGTCGACGCGGTTGCGCCAGCGGCCCTGAACGCGCGAAGGGCCGCTCCGGGGATCCCGGAGCGGCCCTTCGAACGGGGAACTCAGCCGAAGAAGACTTCGGCTTCCTGGTAGCGCTCGACCGGAACCGTCTTCAGCTCGGCCGTCGCCTCGGACAGCTTCACGCGGACGATGTCCGTGCCCTTCAGCGCCACCATCACGCCGAAGTCGCCGTCGGCCACCGCGTCGACCGCGTGCAGGCCGAAGCGGGTCGCCAGGACTCGGTCGTACGCCGTCGGGGTGCCGCCGCGCTGGACGTGGCCCAGCACGACCGCGCGGGACTCCTTGCCGGTGCGGTGGGCGATCTCGTCGGCCAGCCAGGTGCCGATGCCGCCGAGGCGGACGTGCCCGAAGGCGTCCTTCTCACCGGTCAGCAGCTTCTCCTCGCCGCCCTCGGGCAGCGCGCCCTCGGCGACGACGATGATCGGCGCGAACTCCTTCTCGAAGCGGCGCTCGACCCAGGAGACGACCTGGTCGACGTTGAAGTGCCGCTCCGGCACCAGGATGACGCTGGCGCCGCCGGCGAGACCGGAGTGCAGCGCGATCCAGCCGGCGTGCCGGCCCATGACCTCGACCACGAGCGCGCGGTGGTGCGACTCGGCCGTGGTGTGCAGCCGGTCGATCGCCTCGGTCGCGATGGAGACCGCGGTGTCGAAGCCGAAGGTGTAGTCGGTCGCGCCCAGGTCGTTGTCGATCGTCTTGGGCACGCCCACGACGCCGATGCCGTCGTCGGTCAGCCGCTTCGCGACGCCGAGGGTGTCCTCGCCGCCGATCGCGATCAGCGCGTCGACGCCTTGATCGGCGAGGACCTGCTTGATCTTGTCGACGCCGCCCTCGACCTTGTAGGGGTTGGTGCGCGAGGACCGCAGGATGGTGCCGCCGCGGGTGAGGATGTCCTCGACGTCGTTCAGGCCCAGCGGGCGGCTGTCGCCGGTGAGGGGGCCGTTCCAGCCGTTGCGGAAGCCCACGAAGTCCCAGCCGTGCACCTCGATGCCCTTGCGCACCACCGCGCGGATCACCGCGTTGAGTCCCGGGCAGTCGCCGCCGCCGGTCAGCACACCGACACGCATGAGAAGCCTCCGTCTGTTCTCGGGAGATGACAGTCACATTTCGTCAGACGCCAGCGTAGCGGCTCTCGTCTTGATCGGTGCAGGCCGTACCACCTGCCGGATCGGTCCCCGGTGACGCCTGTGCTACGTTGATGCGCATGCAGCGCTATTTCTGGTTTACGAAGCCGGCCCCGGGTGGGCACGGCGGCGTGAACCCGCGCTGACTCCCACCCCCGAGCCGGATCTGTAGAACCGGCTCGGCGAGTCCCCCGCGGGTCGGTGTCCACCAGGAAGGAACACCCCCGCCATGACGCTCTCCGCCGGACCGGCCACCATCGGTGACCTCGACGCCGCGCGCACCACGTCGATCAGTCCGCTCATTCCGCCCGCGCTGCTGCGCGAAGACCATCCGGTCGACGCCGCGGTCGCGAAGGTGGTGCGCCACGGCCGCGCCGAGACGGTCGACATCCTCGAAGGCCGCGACGACCGGCTGCTCGTCGTGGTCGGCCCGTGCTCGGTGCACGACCCCGAAGCCGCCCTCGACTACGCCCGCAGGCTGGCGGCGAAGGCCGACGAGCTGCGCGGCGAGCTGCACATCGTGATGCGCGTGTACTTCGAGAAGCCGCGCACCACGCTGGGCTGGAAGGGCCTGATCAACGACCCGGACCTCGACGGCACGTTCGCCGTCAACAAGGGCCTGCGGATGGCGCGCAGGCTGCTGCTCGACGTGTCGGCGCTCGGCCTGCCGGTGGGCTGTGAGTTCCTCGACCCGATCACGCCGCAGTTCATCGCGGACATCGTCACGTGGGGTTCGATCGGCGCCCGCACGGCGGCCAGCCAGGTCCACCGCCAGCTGTGCAGTGCGCTGTCGATGCCGGTGGGCATCAAGAACTCGACCGAGGGCGACGTCCAGGTGGCGATCGACGCCACCCGCGCGGCGGCGGCCAGCCACGTGTTCCCGGGCATCAACACCGACGGCCTGGCAGCGCTGCTGACGACGTCCGGCAACCCGGACTGCCACGTGATCCTGCGCGGCCACAACGCGGGCCCGAACTACGATTCCCGTACTGTCGCCGACACTCTGGCCCGGCTGGCGAAGGCGGGGTTGCCGGAGCGGGTGATCATCGACGCTTCGCACGGCAACAGCGGCAAGGACCACGTGCGGCAGGGCGAGGTGGTGCGTGAGCTGGCCGAGCGGCTGGCTTCGGGTGAGCGCGGGATCGCCGGGCTGATGATGGAGAGCTTCCTGGCCGGCGGGCGGCAGGAGCTTTCGCTGGGGCGTGCTTCGGAGCTGACCTACGGGCAGTCGATCACGGACGCGTGCCTGGCCTGGGACGACACCGCGCCGCTGCTGGACGAGCTGGCCTCGGCGGTGCGGGCGCGCCGCTGAGAGGTCCCCGGCCTGGGGGTCCCCCGGTTTTTACGTTACCGGGGACCCCCGACAATTCCGGGCCGCGCGGCCGGGCGCGAACGGTCCGTTCGCGCCCACCCGCGGTCGATCCGGGCGCAGTGCGGTGGCTCGAGAGGTCGCGAATGACTCATTGGGGCGCACGGAAGTCCCGGAAGGGTGGGTGGAGAGGTAGGGGGCCGGCTCAGCAGCACGGGGCAGGGTACGGGGGCGGGGTCGGAGGT
>NZ_JBEZYY010000031.1:0-76939 GCF_040638975.1 Amycolatopsis sp. NPDC024027 | reverse complement strand
CATTCGGGACCTCGGAGGTCCCGAATGAGTCATTCGCGACGTCCGGGCCAGGCTCAGCAGCCCGGGTCAGGGTCAGCGGCGGGGGAAGTAGTTCTCGATGATTTCCCACCGGGCCAGGTTGTGCTTGGCGTCCGCCAAAGCGTCGTGCTGGTCGGTCGGCGCCGCCGGGAGCTTCGGCTTGCCCGCGTCCTCCCAGCGCTGGCGCAGGTCACGCGTGAACCGGGGCAGCTGCCGCGGCAGCGCCGGCATCGGGCCCCACAGCTGGGCCAGCGCCACGTGGTCGTACGCCGCGAACCAGGCCCACAGCTCGATCCCGCCCGGCGGCTTGCCGAAGAACTCCAGCAGGTCGTTGCGGATCTTCTCCCTGCTCCGCCACGCCCGGTCGGCCGGTGAGGGCAGCTTGTCCAGGACGTTGTCCCGGACCCACGGCCCCGCCTTCGAAGGGTCGAACTCCGTCGAGACCGCGTAGAACTCGCGGCCCCGCTCGTCCACCACCCCGATCGACACCAAATCGATGGTCACGCCGTCTTCGATGAACTCGGTGTCGTAGAAGAAACGCACTGGTGAACAGTAGTGGTGGCTCAGCCGACCTTGGAATCCGGCACCCGGGCCGCGTCGCGCGCGCCGGGCTGGGCGGGCACCGCGGGCTTGACCCCGGCCGCCTCCGCCGCCAGCAGCTCCTTGGCCTTCGCCGCGTAGATGTCGACGTACTCCTGGCCCGAGAGCTCCATCAGCGCGTACATGATCTCGTCGGTGATCGACCGCTCGATGAAGCGGTCACCCGCGAGGCCTTCGTACCGCGAGAAGTCCAGGGGCTTGCCGAAGCGGACCTCGAGACGGCGGGGCCACCACATCTTCGAGCCGATCGGGTTGACCTTGTCCGTGCCGATCATCGCCACCGGGACCACGACGCCGCCGGACTCCAGGGCGATCCGCGCCACGCCCGTCTTGCCCTTGTACAGGCGTCCGTCCGGGGATCGGGTGCCCTCCGGGTAGATCCCCAGGAGGTGCCCCTCGCGGACCAGGCGGATCGCCGTGTCGAGCGCGGCCTGGGCGGCGTTGCCGCCGGACCGGTCGATCGGGAACTGGCCGACGCCGGTGAAGAACCACTTCTTGAGCGTGCCCTTGAACCCGGGCTCGGTGAAGTACTCGGACTTGGCCGGGAAGGTCACCTTGCGCTTGACCCGCAGCGGCATGAAGAACGAGTCCGCGACCGCCAGGTGGTTGCCGGCCAGGATGGCGCCACCCGTCTCGGGGATGTTCTCCGCGCCGACGACCTTGGTCGGCCAGAGCGTCTTGAGCAGCGGTCCGAGGAACACCCACTTCATGAGCCAGTACAGCACCGGTGTCTCAGTCCTCCATCGCAGCCGCAGCCCCTGTTCACCCGAGACGAACAGCCTACGAACCCGGGTGGCCGCCGCACAACGGCGACCACCCGGTTACCGCTTCGGCAGCGATCGATCTCACAGCGAATTCCGGGCCCGGGCGGACCCCCACAACGTCCACCGGCCGTGAGAGCATGGAGTGACTGCACCGCTCACACGGAAGGCGATCGCATGGGCGTGCTCGCCGGCGCGGAACCGTTCGGCCACACCGGTTCGGCCGAAACCGGGTTCCTGCTCTGCCACGGGTTCACCGGTACCCCGGCGAGCATGCGGGCCTGGGGTGACCACCTGGCCGGGGCCGGGTTCACGGTGCGCTGCCCGCTGCTGCCGGGCCACGGCACCCGCTGGCCGGACCTCAACCGCACGACGTGGGAGGACTGGTACGGCGCCGTCCGCGAGGCCCTGCTCGCGCTGCTGGCGACGTGCAGGACCGTGTTCGTCGGCGGCCTCTCGATGGGCGGCACGCTCACCCTGCGCCTGGCCGAGGAGTTCGGCGACCGGATCGCCGGGATCGTGCTGGTCAACCCGTCGGTGACGCGGCTGAAGTGGGACACGCGGCTGCTGCCGGTGCTGGGCCGGATCGTGCCGTCGGTGCCGGCGATCGCGAACGACATCAAGAAGCCGGGCGAGACGGAGCTGGCCTACCCGCGGACGCCGGTGCGCGCGGCGGCGAGCCTGGCGAAGCTGTGGGCGGTCGTGCGCGCCGACCTGGCGAAGGTGACGCAGCCGGTGCTGCTGCTGCACTCGTCGGTCGACCACGTCGTCGAGCCGGTGAACTCGCAGCTGGTGCTGCACGGCGTCTCGAGCACCGATGTCACCGAGGTCGTGCTGGAGAACAGCTACCACGTGGCCACGCAGGACAACGACGCCGAAGTGATCTTCACCCGCAGTGTCGAGTTCGCGAAGGCGCACGCCGCCCAGCCGGAGGAGACGGCATGAGCCGGGGGAAGGACGGGCCGGAGGACGTCGACGCGACGTTCGCCGAAATCGTCGCCGACCTGCGGGCCGCCGGGTTCGGGCTCCCGGAATCGGACACCGCGGACACTGCGGACACCGCCGGCACGGCGGGCGCGGAGCCGGAGTCGCGCCGGACGCCCGAGCGGCCCGCCGACCCGCCGGCGGTGGAGGCCCCGCCGGAGCCCGGCTGGCGGTCCGGGGGCACGTCGTGGGACGCCACGATGTTCTCCGACGATCCGGCGGAGGACGACGAGCACTACGTGCCGCCCGACCCGCCGCCGCTGCCCCGGCCGAAGCTGGGCGCGTTCCTCATCCTGCTGCTGTTCCTGGCCGGGCTGTTCCTGCTGATCCTGCCCGGCGCGATCGGCGTCGGCCCGACGGTGGCGACACCGCTGGGCATCCTCGCGCTCGCGACCTCGATCGCGCTGCTGCTGCTCCGCGTGCGGCAGGGTCCGCCACCCGGCGCGGACCCCAGCACCGGCGCCCAGGTCTAATCGGACGGCGATGCACATCGAGTTCAGTCCTTCGCGGCGATCGACCGTCGGCGCGGAATGGGAGCTCGGCCTGGTGGACCGCCGCAGCGGCGAACTGTCCTCGGTGGCCGAGCAGATCCTCGAGGCCGTCCGGCCCGACGGGCAGGCGGAGCACCCGAAGATCAAGCAGGAGCTGCTGCTCAACACGATCGAGATCATCACCGGCGTCTGCGGCACGATCGCCGAGGTCAAGGCCGACCTGAACGACTCGCTCGACGTCGTGCACGGCGTCGCCGACCCGCTCGGCGTCGAGATGTTCTCGGCGGGGACGCACCCGTTCTCGAACTGGTACCAGCAAAAGGTCACCGACAAGGAGCGCTACGCCAAGCTGATCGACCGGACCCAGTGGTGGGGACGGCAGATGCTGATCTACGGCGTCCACATCCACGTCGGGGTCGACCACCGCGAGAAGGTGCTGCCGGTCCTCGACGCGCTGCTCAACTACGCGCCGCACCTGCAGGCGCTGTCGGCGTCTTCGCCGTACTGGGGCGCCGAGGACACCGGGTACGCGTCGAACCGGGCGCTGATGTTCCAGCAGCTGCCGACGGCCGGGCTGCCGTTCCAGTTCCGGAAGTGGGCGGAGCTGGAAAGCTACGTCGAGGACATGTTCACCACCGGCGTGATCGACAGCTTCTCGGAGATCCGCTGGGACATCCGGCCGTCGCCGAAGCTCGGCACGATCGAGATGCGCGTCTGCGACGGCCTGCCGACGCTGGAGGAGGTCGGCGCGATCGCGGCGCTGACGCAGTGCCTGGTGGACGACTTCGTCGAGCGCCTCGAGGACGGCGAGATCTTGCCGGCGCTGCCGCCGTGGCACGTCCAGGAGAACAAGTGGCGCGCGGCCCGCTACGGCACGGACGCGATCGTCATCCTGGACGCGGCCGGGCGCGAGCGGCTGGTCACCGACGACGTGGCCGACCTGCTGGACCGGCTCGAGCCGGTGGCGCGGCGGCTGGACTGCGTGGCCGAGCTGCGGGACGTCGAAACGATCCTGCGGTACGGGCCGAGCTACCGGCGGCAGCGGGCCGTCGCGGAGCGGCACAAGGGCAGCCTCAAGGCCGTCGTCGCGTCGCTGGTGGCCGAGATGCGCGACGGGATCGCGAAGGACTAAAGCTCGTCGAGCTGCCGGCGGAGCGTGCCGGGACCGAGGATCGAGGCGCCGAGCGCTTCGACGCGCCTCCTCAGTTCACGGTCGGCCGTCGCGACCAGGACGCTCGCTTTTTGCTGCGCGACGACCTCGACGATCTTCGAGTCACCGTCGGTGTCGGCGGCGACGACCTCGACGCCCGCGGCCGACGTGACGCGCTTGGCCTGCCCTTCGACGACCAGGATGATCCGCGGCCACCAGGTCACGGTGGCGTCGTCCGGGTCCGGCACGCCGGCTTCGGCGAGCTTGGCGAGCCGGTCGCGGAGGCGCTCGGCGGCGCCGTGCCGGTCGCGCCACCAGCCGTCCGGGCGCGAGCCGACGACGTTGGCCGCGTCGACGACCAGGACGAGTTCGCGGCCGACGCGGTCGCGCAGGTCCGGCCACGCGGCGGCGAAGTCGCGGTGGAGGGGGTAACCGGGGACGTCGTCGGGATCCACCCAGCGCACCTCCGCACTTTCGGTGTTGGCGACGCGCGCCTCGGCGCCGTCGGCGAGGGCCAGGACGGTGGTGTAGCTCCAGTCGCCGTGGTCGACGACGGAGGCGGAGACCGCACGGAAGGCCTCCGCGGGGACGGAGGCCTCTTCGAAGGCTTCCCGTGCGGCCGCGCCGACGGCGGTTTCGCCGGCTTCGATGGCCCCGCCGGGCAGCGCCCAGGTGCGGCCGTGGTGCACCCACCAGGCGCGGCGCTGCAGGAGGACACCGCGGGCGGGGTCGACGAGCAGCAGGCCCGCGGCGCCGTAGCGGCCCCAGTGCAGGTGCCCGCAGGAACAGCGGACGAAGACGCTCGCGGACAGCTGACTCACGTGTCCAGCGTGTCACAGGTCGGCCGCGGATCACCTCTCCGCGGAAGCCGGGGCTCGCTCCCGGCGGCCGCCGGCGCCGGCCGACGCCCCGGAGGTCGCGAATGACTCATTCGCGACCTCCGGCGTCCCGAATGAGTCATTCGCGACGCCGAAGGCCGGGGTCAGACCGGGGTCTTCGCCGCTTCCAGGGCCAGGGCCGCCGCGCCGACGATCGCCGTGTCGTCGCCGAGGTGGGCCGTCCTGATGCGGGCCAGGGGGCGGTGGCGCGCCCCCGTGATCGTGGCCGCGTAGTGCTCGCGGGCCTCGTCCAAAAACAGGGGCGCCGACTCCGACACGCCGCCGCCGATCACGATGATCTCCGGGTCGAACACGTCCGCCACCAGGGCCAGGCCCTCGCCCAGCCACTTGGCCAGCTCCGCCATCGCCAGCTGGGCGATCGGGTCGCCGTCGCGGGCCGCGCCCGCCACGCGGCGGCCCGTCACCGAGCCCGGGTCGCCCGCGACCTGGGGGGCCAGCACCGTCGAGCGGCCCGGGTGCCGCGCCAGCAGCTCCACCGCCGTGGCCGCCAGGGCCGTTCCGCTGCAGTAGCGCTCCCAGCAGCCGTACTTGCCGCACGGGCAGGGGCGGCCGCCGCGGACCACCGTCAGGTGGCCCAGCTCCGGCGCGACGCCGTACGCGCCGCGGTAGAGCTTGCCGTCCAGCAACAGCCCGGCGCCGATGCCCGTGCCCAGTGCCACCAGGGCCGCCACCTGGGCGCCGCGGGCCGCGCCGAAGCGGTGTTCGCCCACGATCGCCGAATTGACGTCGTGCTCCAGCAGCACCGGCAGGCCGACGCGCTTTTCGATCCGGTCGGCGACCGGGGCGCCGCGCCACGCCAGGTGCGGGGCGAACATCACCGACCGGCGGTCGCGCGCCACGAAGCCCGCCACCGCGAGCCCGACCCCGGCCACGTCGTGCCGGTTGCGCAGGTCCTCGACCACGCCGGCGATGGCGTCCTCGAGGGCGCCTTCCTCGGTCGGCGTCGCGACGCGGGCCGTGTCGAGCAGGGAGCCGCGTTCGTCCACCACGCCGGCCCGGATGCTCGTCCCGCCGACGTCCACCCCTATCGTCCGCACTCAGCTCTCCCACTCGTCGCGCCTGCGGACGGCGATGTGCTGCACCCTGGCCGGCGCCGTGGCGTCCGCCGCGGGCCGCGCCGCGGGCCGGAACCCGGGCATGTGCACGCCCTCCTCCGGCTCCCACCGGTCCGCGAGCACCGCGCGCAGCAGGGCGACCAGCTGCGCGAGCTGCTCGGCCAGCCGCGCGACCAGCTCGGGCCGTTCCCCCCGCACCACCGCGACGATCGCACAGAGCGGACACCAGCCGCACGCCGAACCGTCCGGTTTCGCCTCGTCAGGGGGGCCGTAACCACCGGGGCTTCGCCCCGGGCCGGGGGCTTCGCCACCCGGAACCCCCGAAAAGAAGCTGTAACCACCGGGGCTTCGCCCCGGGCCGGGGGCTTCGCCACCCGGAACCCCCGAAAAGAAGCTGCCGTGCCCGGCCGCGAGCAGGCCTTCGAGCCACGGCGCCGCCTTCTCCGCGACCAGCTCGGCGAGCAGGCGGATCTCCTCCGTCAGGCGCGGCCCGTGTTCCTCGTCGCTCACCCGCGTCCCCGGTTCCCGGCCAGGTGCACGACCAGGCCGTCGGCGTCGGATTCCGCGCCGGTGATCCGGCACGGCCGCAGCGGCTCCGGCAGCGCGATGAGCCTGCGGAAGCCGTCCACGGTGATCGCCAGGTCGTCGTCGACGCGGGCGAGGTCGACCTCGGCGTCCCGCGCCAGCGGGATCGCGACGCGCAGGGTGTACCCGCCGGTGGCCGGCCGCACCCGCAGCAGCGGGGTGACGGGAGCGCCGTTGCCCGCGAGGGGGTCTGCGCCGCGGTAGAGCTCGGCGGCGATCTCCAGCAGCGCGGGCAGCCCGACCGGCTCGACGGCGCGGTGCTCGACCCGGGCGACCGGCGCGATCCCGGCCGCGGCGAGTTCGGCGAGCACGGCGTCCTGCTGCGTCCGCCGGGTGCGCAGCCAGGACGCGGCGCCGCCGCGCCAGATGCCGGGCGCGGGCATCAGCCGGTTGGCGATCAGCCCGTCGACGGCGATGCCGCGCAGGGCCAGGGAACTGAGCGTGCGCCGCGCCTCGGCGACGACCACCCGCTCCGGCGTCAGGACGAGCCGGACCGTCGTCACCGACGGGTCGGTGAGCAGCCCGCGCAGGCCGTCGAGGTGGGCGCCGAGGCGGCGCACCGAGTCCGTGACGCGGCCGCGCGGCCCGAACACCCGCGTCAGGTAGCCGGAGACGGCCTCGGGCAGGGCGAGCAGCCGCAGCGTCTCGGCCGTCGGCCCGCAGTCGACGACGACGGTCTCCCACGGCCCGGCCTCGGCCAGCCGGCGGACCTCGGTGAGGGCGAACAGCTCGTCGACACCGGGCAGCACGGTGAGCTCTTCGGCGTCGAGGGTGTCCAGGCCCGCACCGGCCAGCACCGTCCGCAGCTCACCGCGCAACCGATCCCAGCTCGTGTCCACCAGGGTGCGCGAGTCGACCTGCACGCCCGAAAGGAGAGTGTCCACTTCGGACGGTTCGGCACCGAGGGGGTGCCCGAAGGCGTCACCGAGCGAGTGCGCCGGGTCCGTGGACACGACGAGGGTCTTCCTGCCGCGGGCGGCGAGGGCGGCGCCGGTGGCCGCGGCCAGCGTGGTCTTCCCGACACCCCCCTTGCCGGTGCACAGCAGGATCCGCACGTTAGCCCTCGGCCCGCTTCTTGAGCTCCTTCAGCGCGGTGTCCATGACCATCTTCTCGGCCTTGCGGCGCAGCAGGCCGATCATCGGCAGCGCCAGCTCGACCGACAGCGTGTAGGTGACCCGCGTGCGGCCGCCGAGGTCGGCCAGCGCGTAGCGGCCGTTCTGCGCCTTCTGCATCTGGCCCTTGACCAGGTGCCAGCTGACGCCGAGGCCGTCATCGTCCCAGTCGTACTCGAGGGTGTAGACGTCCTTGATCGGCCCCGCGTCCAAGGTCAGCTTGACCTGCTTGGCCCGGCCCTCGGCGTCGGTGTCGAGGACCTCGGTCTGCCGGACGGCCTTGGCCCATTCCGGGTACGCGGGGAAGTCGGCGATCACGGCCATCACCCGGCTGGGCTCGGCGTCGACCTCGATGGACTGTGTGGACTGCTCGGCCATGGGTCGAAGCGTAGCCGCCGCGGTTGGTCACCAGCGCAGCACGTAGGGCTGCCCGGTCTCCTTGAAGTGACCCACGTTACGGCACTCGGTCAGGCCGACCCGGGCGCGCGCCGCCAGGGGCTGGTGCACGTGCCCGAACACCGACCAGCGCGGCCGCTGGGCCCGGATCAGCTCCAGCAGCGCCGTCGAGCCGATCTCGCTGCGGCGCGCGACGACGTCGTAGGTCAGCTCCGGCAGCGCGGGCGGGCCGTGCGTGCAGAGGACGTCGACCTGCTCGAGCGCGGCCACGCTCCGGTCGTAGTCCCCGCGATCCCGCAGGTAGGGACGCCAGGCGGCGCCCTTGCGGGGCCGCGGGACGACGCCGTCGGGCAGCAGCGCGCCGCCGACGAACCCGAACCGCAGGCCGCCGATCTCCGCCACCTCGCCGTCGAGCACCCGGACGCCCTCGCCGGCGAACTCCGGCCACAACGCCGGGGTGTCGACGTTGCCCGGCGTGGCGTAGGTGGGCGCGGTCATCGCCGCGAACAGCGTCGCGTACTGGGCGCGGATCGCCTCGTCGACCGCGGCTCCCGGATCTTCGAGGGTGGCCCAGAGCGTGCGCGAGAAGGCAACGGTTTCGTCACGGGTGCCTTCACGGCGCAGGCGGGCGAACTCGCCGACCTTCTCCGGGCCGAACAGGGCGCCCATGATGCCCTTTTCGTAGTCGTGGTAGTCGACGAAGTCGATCAGGTCGCCGAGCACGACCAGGGCGTCCGCCCCGTCGCCCGCCCGTTTCAACGCGTCCGCGTTGCCGTGCACGTCCGAGACGACGTGTACCCGCACCGGTGCTCCCCCTAGCTTTCGACGTCACTGCCTTCGCCGCGCGGAGGGACGCCGGGCTCGCGCCCGTCCTCCAGGATCTCCTTGAGCCCGAGCGCGATCGCCTTGGCCGCGCGGGCCCGCCGGTCGAACTCCCGCCGCAGGTCGCGTGGCGCCAGCTCCCGGGGCGTCCCGGCCGCGTCGGCGGGGGTCGCCCGCAGGAAGTAGTGCAGCAGGGTGCCGTCGAGCACCGGCTCGAGCCAGACCTCCATCGTACCGACGAGCGCACCCGTCACGGTCCAGCGCAGGCCCTTGTCCCCCCGGTCGGTGTAGACCTCGAGGACCAGGTCGGGCCAGTAGCGCCGCCAGGAGGCCGGCTCGGCGAAGACCGCGGCCACGGTGGCGGGCGGAACGGCGAGGAACGTCTCGTCGACGATGTCGAGTGAGGGTGGCGCGTTCACGTGCGAAGAATGTCACGCCCTCGCCTCGCGGCGCCGATCAGCATGGTCTTAAGGTGCTCACCACGCTAAGTTGACTGGCGGGTAACAGCGGTGTCACCTGCCGCACGCGTTGAACACGGAGGTCCACGTGCGCGAATACAGCGCTCCCGCCGGCAAGCCGGTGGCCGACGACGAAAACATGTCCGACGTCGTCTGGGCGAACGCCGAGCGGTTCTCCGACGTGGTGAGCTTCCGCCGCCAGGTCGAGGGCAGCTGGCTGGACGTGACCGCCAAGGAGTTCGCGGCCGAAGTACTGGCCGTGGCCAAGGGCATGGCCAAGGCCGGGATCGGCCGCGGCGACCGCGTCGCGATCATGTCGAAGACCCGCTACGAGTGGACGCTGATCGACTTCGCGATCTGGGCGGCCGGCGCGGTCACCGTCCCGATCTACGACACGTCCTCGCCCGAACAGGTGCACTGGATCCTGTCCGACTCGGCCGCGAAGGGCGTGTTCGTCGAGACGAACGGTCACGCCGCCGCGCTCGAGTCGATCCGGGACCGGCTCACCGACCTGGCCAGCACCTGGCAGATCGAGGGCGACTCCCCCGCCGTCGAAGAGCTGTCCGCGCTCGGCGCTTCGCTGTCGGACGACGAGCTGCACGACCGGCGGCGCGAGGTGTCCGCGGACGAGCTCGCCACCATCGTCTACACCTCCGGCACCACCGGCCGCCCCAAGGGCGTCGAGCTGACCCACCGGAACCTGCTGGCCGAGATCCGCGCCGACATCGAAGCGTTCCCGCAGCTGATGGAGCAGGGCAACTCGCTGCTGTGCTTCCTGCCGCTGGCGCACGTGCTGGCCCGCGCGATCGCCGTCACCGCGCTGACCGCCCGCGTCACCCTCGGGCACACCCCGGACGTCAAGAACCTGGTCGCCGACCTGGGCACGTTCCGGCCGACGTTCGTCGTCGCCGTGCCGCGCGTGTTCGAGAAGGTCTACAACTCGGCGAAGCAGAAGGCCCACAGCGAAGGCAAGGGCAAGATCTTCGACGCCGCCGAGGCCACCGCCGTCGCCTACAGCGAGGCGCAGGACTCCGGCGGCGCCGGGCTCGGGCTGAAGCTCAAGCACCTGGCGTTCGACAAGCTGGTCTACGGCAAGCTGCGCGCGGCCCTCGGCGGCCGCTGCGTCGCGGCGGTCTCGGGCGGCGCCCCGCTCGGCGCGCGGCTGGCGCACTTCTTCCGCGGCATCGGCGTCCCGGTGTTCGAGGGCTACGGCCTCACCGAGACGTCCGCGGCGGCAAACGTCAACACGCAGACGGCGTTCCGCGTGGGCACGGTCGGCAAGCCGGTCAACGGCACCTCGGTCCGCATCGCCGACGACGGCGAAGTGCTGCTCAAGGGCGACGTCGTGTTCCGGGCCTACTACAACAACCCGCAGGCGACTGCCGAGGCCCTCACCGACGGCTGGTTCCACACGGGCGACCTGGGCGAGCTCGACCGGGACGGGTTCCTGAAGATCACCGGCCGCAAGAAGGAGCTCATCGTGACGGCGGGCGGCAAGAACGTCGCCCCGTCCGGCCTCGAGGACACGATCAAGGCGTCCCCGCTGATCAGCCAGGCCATGGTGGTCGGCGACCAGCGCCCGTTCATCGCGGCACTGGTGACGGTGGACGAGGAGTACTTCCCGTCCTGGAAGTCCCAGCACGGCAAGCCCGCCTCGGCCACGGTCGCCGAGCTGGCTTCGGACGCCGACCTGCTCGCCGAGATCCAGGCCGCGGTGGACGAGGCGAACAAGTCGGTGTCCAAGGCCGAGGCGATCAAGAAGTTCACCGTGCTGGCGAACGACTTCACCGAGGCCGGCGGCGAGATCACGCCGAGCTTGAAGCTGAAGCGGAACGTGGTGACGAAGAACTACGCCGACGACATCGAGGGCCTGTACAAGAAGTAAGCCCAAGTCCGTGAAGGCCACATTGAGGGATTCTGAGTCCCTCAATGTGGCCTTCACGGCTTTCGGGTCACAACTTTGCGGCAACGATGATTGCACCATGGTCACGATGTGAAACGAAGCCGGGACCGCGACCGAGCTATTGGTCACGATCCGAAACTCGGGAAGTGAGCGCCGACTCGAGCCGACGCTGTCGACGGGAGGGCCAGATGGGCGCATCGATAGCTCTACCCGATCCGGTGGAGAAAGCCAGCCAAGAACCGACTCCGATTCCCGAGACCGAACTGTCCCTTTCCGTGACCGACTGGGACCCCTCCTCGTCGGCGTTCTCGGAGCCGGCTGTCGCCGCGGTCCGGAACCGGGCCGAGGCGACCCTGGGGACCTCGCCGAACAACGGCAGGACCTCGAGGCCGCGGGGCCCGACCTGGGGCTGACCCGTAAGGAGGTCAGCATCCCCGTTCCGGCGGACTGGTCGAACACGCCGGGAAGCCCGGCCTACTACCTGCGGATGGCCGAAGGTTACCTGCGCGCGGCGGCATCGGGCACGATCTGCCGCGACGAATTCCCGGAGTCGTCCTTCACGAACGTCCCACCGCCGCCCGACAAATGGATCTGCGCTCACCGGCCGTCCCACCCGCGATGACCATGACAGCCCAAACGCCTTACGCACGCCAAACAGGGCTCTTCTCGGGCGCCAGCCTCTGGCGAGCCGCCCGGCCCGCGCTCATCGTCGTCGCGGCCGCTCCCTTCGGACTGGCGGCCGGCACCGCCGAGCGCCGATGGCTGTTCGGTTCGGCCGCGCTCGCGGTTCTCCTCGCGATGACCACGGTCATCGTCGTGTGCCGCCGCCGGATCGCCGAGAAGCCGACGCACTTGGTATTCCTGTCGGAAATCGAGCTCGCGACGTTGATCTGCGCCACAGTAACACTTCTCGCCGCGACGGTGAACGTGGTGGCGTGGGTGTCGGAGCACTACGACTCGAAAGGCCTGGCCTACTGCATCGGGCTGCTGGCCGGTGGCCTGCTCGGCTTCCTGTCCAAGGACCTGTTCAAAGCGGGGGAAAACGAGAGCTGGAACGCGGGCCACTTCCAGGTCAGGGCGATCAAGGTCTATCGGCCGTATTTCTACCGGCGAGACTCGCAAACCGGACGGTACCAAGGACACGACACGCTGGCGCGGTGGATGCCGGACGGACTCGCGGCCGACGCGTTGCGCATGAACCAGTACCGCGACGCCTCGGGAGGGTACGTCGTGGGCTGGAGCCACGCTGATCGGATGAGCAGGGCACGCACTGTGCAGGCGGAGCTGGCTTGCCTTCCGTGGAATCCCTCACCCAACGGCACGGCGGGCCCGGTCACCGTCTTCGAGCACGATCTCGGACTGCCCGCCTAGCCATCGCCACCCGCGGTGCGCTGCGCCGCGATGAAGTCGCGGTACCAGCGGTAACTCGACCTCGGCGTCCGCTCCTGCGTCTCGTAATCCACGTGGATCAACCCGAACCGGTGCTTGTACCCGTGCGCCCACTCGAAGTTGTCCAGCAGCGACCAGCAGAAGTACCCGCGCAGGTCCACCCCGGCCGTCGCGGCGGCGCGGGCCGCCTCGATGTGCTCGCTCAGGAAACTGATGCGCTCGTAGTCCGCGAGGTCGCTCCGGTCCGCGTACACGCACCCGTTTTCCGTGACGTACACCGGGGGTAGTCCCGCGTAGCGGTTGTGCAGGCCGACCAACGCTTCCGTGAGGCCCTCCGGCTCGACCGGCCAGCCCATCCCGGTGCGCGGGACGTCGTCCGGCAGCTGCGTGGTGTCCACCCCGATGTCGGTCACCGTCCGCCGGGCCGGGTCCGGTTCGCGGTGCGGGGCGTCCGCGACGTGCAGGCGGTAGTAGTAGTTCAAGCCCAGGTAGTCCAGCGGTGCCCCGATCGTCTCGAGGTCGTCGTCGTGGCGGAACGAGAAGTCCGAGACGCCGTCGAACATCGCCGACAGGCCCGGTGCGTAGCGGCCGCCGAACAGCGGGTCGGTGAACTGGCGGCGCAGCAGGGTGTCCTGTCGCGCGGCCGCCGCGGTGTCGGCGGGCGAGGACGACACCGGCACCGCCGGCGACTGGTTGAGGACGATGCCGAACTGGTGCGGCGACGCCGCGCGCTCGCGCATCGCCCGCACCGCCAGGCCGTGGCCCAGCAGCAGGTGGTGGGCGGCCGCCAGCGCGCCGTGCCCCTCCCGGGCTCCCGGCGCGTGGCGGCCTTCGCCGTAGCCCGCGACCGCGCACGGGTACGGCTCGTTCAGCGTCGTCCAGTGGTCGACGACGTCGCCGAGCTCCTCGTGCACCAGCGCCGCGTACTCGGCGAACCGAAACGCCGTGTCGCGGGACCGCCAGCCGCCCGCGTCCTCCAGGGCCTGCGGCAGGTCCCAGTGGTACAGCGTCAGGAACGGCTCGACCCCCCGCTCCCGCAGCCCGTCCACGAGCTGCCGGTAGAAGCCGAGGCCCCGGCGCTCCAGGCGGTGCCCGTCCGGCTGGATCCGCGGCCAGGAAACCGAAAACCGGTAGGAGTCGACGCCCAGGTCGGCGAGCAGGCCGAGGTCGTCGCGCCAGCGGTGGTAGTGGTCGGCCGCCGGTTCGCCGGTGTCGCCGCCGGCCACCGCGCCGGGGACCGCCGCGAACGTGTCCCAGATGGACGGTCCGCGGCCGTCGACGGTGGTGGCGCCCTCGATCTGGAACGCCGAGGTGGCCACGCCCCAGCGGAAGCCGGGTGGGAAGCTGGAAGTCACGGTGAGCTCCGGGTGGGTCAGCCCTTGAGCGCGCCCTGCATGATGCCACCGACGATCTGGCGGCCGAACAGCAGGAACACGATGAGGACGGGGACGGTGCCGATGGTGGCGGCGGTGAGCACGAGCGTGTAATCGGTGGTGTAACCACTGGCCAGCGTGGACAGTGCGGTTTGGACGGTCGGGTTCTCCGGCACCAGCACCACCAGCGGCCAGAAGAAGTCGTTCCAGGCCTGCATGAAGGTGAACAGGCCGAGCACCGCCGCGGCCGGGCGGGCGGCGGGCAGGGCCACGTGCCAGAACAGCCGCAGCGAGCCGCAGCCGTCCATCCGGCCGGCTTCCAGCAGCTCCAGCGGCAGCGCCCGCTCGAAGTACTGGCGCATGAAGAACACGCCGAACGCGGTGACCAGGCCGGGCACGATCACCGCCTGCAGCTGCCCGGCCCACCCGAAGTCGGCCATCATCATGTACAGCGGCACCACGCCCAGCTCGGTCGGGATCGCCTGGGTGGCGACCACGACGAGCAGCAGCGCGGTCCGCCCGCGGAACCGCATCTTGGCGAAGGCGAACCCCGCCAGCGTCGAGAACAGCACCACCGAGACGGTGATCGTGCCCGCGACGATCAGCGAGTTGCCCAGCGCCAGCGCGAAGTCCGTCTGGTCGAAGACGCGGGCGATGTTCTCGAACAGGTGCCCGCCCGGCACCAGGACCGGCGGCACGCTCCCGACCGCCTCCGTCGTCTGCGAGGAGACGACGAACGACCAGTACACCGGGAACGCCGAGCCGGCCAGGATCGCGATCAGCGCGGCGTAGGTCCACGGGCTCGCGACCCGCCGGGCGATCCGCCGGGCCCGTCCGGGCGCGACCGGCGGCGCGGGGGCGGCCGGGGTCAGCACGGTGGTCATGTCCGCTCCTCAGTCCGTTTGGATGCGCCGGGTCACCAGGTACGACAGGCCCGCGACGAGCATCGTGGCCACGGCCAGGATCAGCGCGATCGCCGAGCTGTAGCCGAAGTCGTACTTGGTGAAACCCTGTTCGTAGAGGTAGAGCGCGGCGGTCTGGAACTGCCGGTCCGACCCGCCGGTCGCCGCCGCGGCGCCGGGGTTGAACAGCAGCGGCTCGGCGAGCAGCCGCATGTTGCCGGTCGTCGCGATCACCGTGGAGAAGATGATCTGCGGCCGCAGCAGCGGCACGGTGATCCGCCAGAACTGCTGCCACCCCTTGGCCCCGTCGAGGGTGGCGGCCTCGTACATGCTCGACGGGATCGCCTGCATCGACGCCAGGAAGATCAGGGCGTGGTAGCCGGTCCAGCGCCACACCACCATCGACGCGATGGCGGTGTGCGAGCTGGCCGTGCCGGCCTGCCAGTCGACCTGCCCGGCGCCGAACCAGCTCAGCACCCAGTTGATCAGCCCGAAGTCCCGGCCGAACAGCTGCGCGAAGATGATCGTCACCGCCGCCACCGAGGTGATGTTGGGCAGGATCATCCCCATCCGGAACATCGTCCGCCCGCGCAGCCGGCGGTTGAGCAGGTGCGCGATGCCGAGCGCGAACAGGATCTGCGGGATCGTGGTCAGCAGCCACAGGCTGACCGTGTTCCCCATCGCGTTCCAGAAGTACGGGTCGTGGAACAGCAGCTGGTCGTAGTTGCCGAACCCGATGAACTGCGCGCCTTCGGCGTCGATGAGGTTCCGCTTCTGCAGCGACACGAAGGCCGTGTACAGCAGCGGGAACAGCCCGAAGACGCCGAAGATGAGGAAGTACGGGCTGATGAACCCGAACGGCGACAGCTTGACGTCCCACTTCTGCCGCCGTTCGGCGAAGGTCAGCGTGGTGGTGCCGGCCATCACTTGATCTTCGCGACGTCACCGACCAGCTGCTGCCACGCCGCCGCGCCGTCCTGCTTGCCCTGCTCGACGCGCTGCATCGCGTTGCCGAACTCGGTCTGCACGTCGCCGGCCTTCGGGCCCTGGTACTGCGGGTTCAGCTTCTTCGCCGCGTCGGTGAAGAGCTTGCCGACCGGGGCGCCCGAGAAGAACGGGTTGGTGTAGCCGGTGATCTTCGGGTCGTCGTAGAGCGACGGCGCCGACGGCAGCAGGCCCTTGCTGGTGAAGACCTTCGCCTGCTGCTCGGGCGCGGTCAGCCAGGCGGCAAGATCGGCGGCTTCCTTGGTGTGCTTGCCCTGCTTGGGCACGGTCAGGTACGAGCCGCCCCAGTTGCCGCCCCCGCCGGGCACGCTCGCGATGTCCCACTTGCCCGCGGTGTCCGGCGCCTGGTCCTTGATCTTGGTCATCATCCACGCGGGACAGGTGACGGTGGCGAACTGGCCCTGAGTGAAGCCGGTGTTCCACTGCGGCGTGCTGTAGAGCAGGCCGGCGCTCAGGTTCGCCTTGACCGCGTCGGCGACGAGGTCCCAGCCCTGGCGCAGCGCCGGGTTGCTGCCCACGATGATCTTGTCGTTCTGGTCGTAGTAACCCTGCGGGGCCTGGCCGACGATCGCGTTGAGCACGGTCGGGCCGCCGTCCATCCACTTGACACCGTTCGGCGCCTGGGCCTGGAACCGCTTGCCGGCGTCGAAGAACGCCTGCCAGGTCGGCCAGAGCGCGGAGACGGCGTCGCGGTCCTCGGGCAGCCCGGCGGTCTTGAACATGTCACGGCGGTAGCAGATGGCCAGGCCGCCGACGTCGGTGCCGTAGCCGATCTGCTGCCCGCCCTTGGCCAGCGACGCGGCCCACTTCCAGCCGAGCCAGCGGTCCTTGAGCTTGTCACCGCCGACGGTGTTGAGGTCGACGAACTTGTCCGGCGTCGCCTTGAACTGGGCGACGTAGCCGGTGTCGATGGCCTCGACGTCCGCGGCGCCGGCGCCGGTGGCCAGGTGCGCGGCGAGGTTCTTGTGGTGGTCGGAGTAGGCGGCGGTCCGCTCGGTGATCTCGATGTCCGGGTGCGCCGCCTGGTACTCCTTGATCAGGTCGGTGTAGCCGAAGTTGCCGAACAGGCCGAGGCTCAGCTTGACCTTGCCACCGGCGGCACCACTGTCCCCGCACGCGCTCAGCGCGGTGAGCGCGACCAGGGCGGCACCCACCCCCGCGAGCAGGCGGATCCGGCGGGTTGTCGTTTTCGGGCGCATGAGATCTCCGTTGTTCTGCGGGCCGGTCGGAAAACGCGGGTCCCATGAGAGCGCTCCCAGCACGGTGCCGTCAAGTAACGAATTAGTAACGTGGGTTGGCGTTTACGCAGTCCCAGGTCGTGTGCTACAGATGTAACCGGTTACAAGAACGGAGAACGCCATGGTCACCGCGCGCGAGGTCGCACAGCTCTGCGGGGTTTCCGTCGCCACCGTGTCGCGGGTGTTCAACCGCCCCGCCACGGTCAGCGCGACGACGCGCGAACGCGTCGAACGCGTGGCGCGGGACCTCGATTTCTCGCCGAACGAGTCGGCGCGCGCGCTGTCGCGGCAGCAGTCGGCGATGGTCGGGCTGGTCTGGGACACCGACCACCGGCGGCCCGGCTGGCGGCACCCGTTCCTGCAGGACCTGTTGCTGGGCCTCAAATCCGCGTTGAGCTCGCACGGCTACCACCTGCTGATGCTCGCGACGAGCGACGACGCCCGCGACCGCAACCCGGGCGTGTCGCTGGCCGACCCGGTCGGCTACGTGAGCATGACCCGCCGGCACCACCTGGCCGGGCTGGTGCTCATCGACAGCGGGACGGACGCCGACGCGTTCACCGCGTTCGCCCAGTCCGGGTTGCCGTGCGTCGCTTTGGACGTCGCCCTGTCCGGGCCGCGGGCCACCCACGTGACCTCGGACAACGCGGGGGGCGCGGCGGAAGCCGTCCGGCACTTGGCCGCCCTCGGGCACCGCCGGATCGCGACGATCACCGGCCCCCGCGGCAACGCGCCGGCCACGGCCCGCACCGAGGGGTACCGGCGCGGGCTGGCCGACGCCGGGCTGCCGGTGTCGGAGGACCTCGTGATCGGCGGCGACTTCTACCGCGAGAGCGGGTTCGTCGGCATGCGCCGGCTGCTGGCCCGCAAGGAGCCGCCGACGGCGGTGTTCGCAGCCAGCGACGAGATGGCGGTCGGCGCGCTGCTGGCGGCCCGCGCGGCCGGGCTGCGGGTGCCGGCGGACCTGGCCGTGGTGGGGTTCGACGACATCGAGGTGGCCTCCCTGGTGGACCCGGCGCTCACCACGGTGGCCCAGGACAAGCCGGGCTTCGGCACGGCGGCGGCCGGCGCGCTGCTGACGATGCTCGAGAACGCGACGACCCCGGAACCCGTGCTGCTGCCGACGAAGCTGGTAGTGCGCGACTCCTGCGGCGGGAACGTGCGGCGCTAGCCCCGGCTCAGGCGGTGATCTTCGCGTCCCAGTCGATGTGGTGGGCGTACAGCCAGCCGCTTTCTTCGCCGACGTCCCGGCCCGCGCTCGCCGCCACCAGCTTCTCCACCCGCTCGCGGCGCAGGCTTTCGTACGCCGCGAACGCCGATGCCGGGTCCGGCAGGTCACGCAGGCACTGCGCGAGGACCACACTGTCCTCGATGGCCATCGAGGCGCCTTGGGCGGCGGCCGGGGACGCGGCGTGCGCGGCGTCCCCGACGAGGACCATCTCGGGCGTCGACCACACCTGCGTCTCCGGAACGTCGTAGGAGTGGCCGCCGAAGACCTCGTCCCCGGTGGCGGCGATGATGTCCGCGCAGGGCACCGGGTCGCCGTCGAACGCCGCGTGCGCGAACTCACGCCAGCCCGCCGGGGTGACCGCGGCGATCTCCTCGCGAGGCCGCTCGGCGTCCGGGATGCGGGCGAACCAGAAGGTCGCTCCGGCCGGGTCCGTGGTGAACCCGAAGGCCGCCCGGCTGCCGCGGACCATCCGGTAGATCCCCGGCGCCGCGGGCAGCCCGCCCGCGCGCGTGTACCCGTACACGACGGTCAGCCCGGTGTAGCGGGGCTCGTCCGCGGCCGGGTCGATCAGCTGCCGGACGACCGAACGCAAACCGTCCGCGCCGACGAGGACGTCGCCGGTCGCGGTGGTGCCGTCGGCGAACTCCGCCGTGACGCCGCCGGCCCCCGGTGTCGCGCGCACCAGCCGGCGACCACGCTCCAGCGGGACACCGCGGCGCGCGGCTTCCTCCTGCAGGACGCGGTAAAGCGTCGCCCTGGTGAGGGTGCGCGGCCCGTCGAGACCTTCGGTGTCGAACTCGCGCCGCCCGACGGTCTCCCCCGTCGGGGCGACGAGCTCCACGCCGTACGCGGCGAAGGAATTGTCGATCACGGGCCCGTCGGCGCCGATGGCGCGCAGGGCGTCCATGCCGTTGTGCATGATCGTGAGGAACGCGCCGACGTCGTCCCCACCGGCGGGATAGGCCTCGAACACGACGGGCTCGTGCCCGGCCAGCTTCAGCGCCATCGCCGTGACCGTGCCGGAGATCCCGCCACCCGCGACCAGTACCCGCACTCCGCGCCCCCTCGACTCCGCGTGCCGCCGCCGTTGACGTTACCGCGACGGCGGCACCCGGTGCCTACTTCTCCTTCGCACCACTGGTGGCGATTTCGCCGTTGAGGCCGCGCGGGTAGAACCCGCCCGAAGTCACCTTGTCCGGGTTGAGGTAGGCGATGTTCAGCACGCGGTCGGCGGACCGCCCGAACGCGATGCCGTTCGCGTCCGCGGGGACGAGGTTCGCCTTGCCGTACTTCAGCACGCCTTCGTCGTCGTCGGCCTTGCCGTCGAGGCTGTCGCGAGCGTCGGAGATCTTGTTCGTGATGTCGCCGAGGCCGCGCTCGAACAGCTGGCCACGCACGATGCCCGCGTGGTACGCCTCGACCGCGAGGATGCCGGCCGCCGCGTCGAGGAACGTCTTGTTGTTCACCAGCGGCGCCGCGCCCTTGTAGGCCGACACGCCGACGTCCTCGAACAGGTAGGCGGCGAGCAGGAAGTTGTTCTCGCTCCCGAAGGGGTCGAACGTCTGGCCCTGCTTGATCACCCCCGCGGCCTGCATGGCCGCGGTGAAGCTGTTCTGGAAGTCGATCTCCGGCTGCGCGACGGCGGCCTTGTCCAGCGCCTTGCGCAGGAAGGTCACGTGGGCGACCTCGTCGCCGGCGATCTCCTGGACGATCTGCTTGGTGTGTTCGCTCTTGAACTGCACCGCGTGCCCGCCGGACACCTTGCCCAGGTTGCCGACACCGTTGACGTACTTCTCGTTCAGCCCGTAGCCGTAGACGGCGAACGAATACAGGTTCGCCTCGAGGTACTCGAGGTTCAGGGCGAAGTTCAGCACGGCGGCGTCGCTCGCCGCCTCCTTCCCCTTGTCACCTCCCTGCGCTCCGTACTGCGAAGTGGCACCGGCCGAGCCGAGGCCCAGCGACAGCGCCGTGCCGAGCGCGCCGGCACCCGCGACGCCGAGCCCCGCCGCTCCCGCAGCCTTGAGGAAGCGGCGGCGGTCGGTCGCGTTCTCCGCGCTGCGCTCGATCAGCTGCTCTGTGTAGCGTTTTCCGAACACCGGGGGACGTCCTCTCGTGACGAGTTCGTCCACCTCACCCACCGGTCATACGTACCTGGGCGTCCCCCGGCTCGGTCAAAACGGAAAAAATTTTGATCGAATTCGGTTTTCCCAGGTCAGCCGCGTTGCGCGACGGCGAGCCGGACGCACACCGCCAGCGCGCGGACGGCCTCTTCGACCTCGGCGAGCTTCGGGAACGTCGGCGCGATCCGGATCACGGCGTCGGCCGGGTCGTCGCCGTGCGGGTGGGTCGCCCCGGCGGGGGTCAGCGCCACACCGGCCTCCTTCGCCAGCCGCACGACCTCCTTCGCGGTGCCCTGCGGGACGGTCAGCGTGATGAAGTACCCGCCGGTCGGCTTGGTCCAGGACGCCAGGTCGGCCAGCTCCTCGGTGAGGATGCGGTCGACGGCCGCGAACTTCGGGCCGATGATCTCGGCGTGCTTGCGCATGTGGGCGCGGACGCCGGCCTCGTCCTTCAGGAAGTGCGCGTGCCGCAGCTGGTTGACCTTGTCCGGGCCGATGGTGCGCTTGCCGGTGTTGCCGGTCCACCAGGCGAGGTTCGCCTCGGAGGCGCCGAAGAAGCCGACGCCGGCCCCGGCGAGGGTGATCTTCGAGGTGGAGCCGAAGACGAAGACGCGGTCGGCGTGGCCGGCCGCGGTGGCCAGGGCCAGCAGGTCGGCCAGCTCCGCCTCGTCGTCGGTGAGGTGGTGCACGGCGTAGGCGTTGTCCCAGAAGATCCGGAAGTCCGGCGCCGCGGTGCGCATGGTGGCGAGCCGCTTCACGACGTCGTCACTGAACGTGACCCCGGTGGGGTTGCTGTACTTCGGCACGCACCAGATGCCCTTGACGCTCGCGTCTTCGGCGACCAGCGTCTCGACGACGTCCATGTCGGGGCCCTCGTCGGTCATCGCGACTCCGACGAGCTCGATGCCGAAGCGCTGGGTCAGCGCGAAGTGGCGGTCGTAGCCCGGGACGGGCGCGAGGAACTTGACCTGCGGCTCGTCGGCCCAGCGGCGCTCGGCGCCGGGCAGCTTGCTCAGCAGGGCCTGGACGACGGCGTCGTGCATGAGCTCGAGGCTCGAGTTGCCGGCGGCGAGCAGCTGCCCGGCGGGCACCTGCAGCGCGGGGGCGAAGATGCGGCGCAGCTCCGGCAGGCCGTTGAGGCCGCCGTAGTTGCGGACGTCGGTGCCGTCCTCGGCCTTGAAGGTGCCGTCGCCCGGGAGGGACAGCAGCGCGTTCGAGAGGTCGAGCTGCTCGGGGGACGGCTTGCCGCGGGTGATGTCCAGGGAGAGGCCTCGGCCGACCAGGGCCGCGTAGTCGCTGCGGGCCGTGTCGACGTCGACGGAAGCAGTGGTCATGGCCTCAACGCTAAACCCGCCGTCGATACCATTTCGGGGCGGGTCCTGGCTAGGGTGGTGAGTGTGCATCTCGTCGTCCACGCCGACCAGCGTCAGTTCTCGGTGCGGGACTCCCGCTTCCGGTTGACGGGCAGCGGGTGGACTTCGGTCGCGGTGGAACGGCACCGGATCGGGGTGGAGCCCGGCGGTCTCGCGATCGCGACGGCACGGTCGGACCTGGTGGAGTCTTCGGTGACGCTGCTGCCATCGCCGCCGGTCCTGGCCGCGGATGCGGAGCACGTCGTGGAAGCGGATCTTCCGGTTCCGAGCGGCCGGCTGGTGATTTCCGGACCGGCCGACTACCCGTCGCAGGAGAAGTACTTTTCGGTGCTGCCGGGGCTCTACCGGGCGCGGGTTTCCTACGTGCCGGCCGGGCCGCCGTCGGTGGACTGGAACGACCACGAGTACGGGGAGCACTACCGGTACGTGGTGGAGCTGTGGCCGGTCGACGACCAGTCCGATGTGGAGGTTCTCCGCCAGGGCGCCGCCGTCTGGGACGGCTGAGGGGCCGCCGATATCCGGTCGCGGCGCACCCGCCGGGGGCGGCATCATGCGACCCATGGACCAGTCGTTCCTCCCCGGCCTGGAACTGTCCCGCCGCTTCTACCACGAGGCAGTCCGGCCGGTGCTCCACGCGCGCTTCGGGGAGCTGCCCCACACGGCCGCGCGGATCGGCACCGGTTCGGAGGTCCTCGGCTTCGACACCGCTCGATCCGCCGATCACGAATGGGGTCCGCGCCTGCAGCTGTTCCTGGGCCGCGACGACGGCGAGCGCTACGCCCAGGACATCGTCTCGGCGTTGAGCGACGAGCTGCCCAAGACGTTCTACGGCTACCCCACCCACTTCGGCCCCACCGCCAACGAGCACGTGCGCCACATGGTGGTCACCGACGGACCGGTCTTCCACCGCGTCGACGTCACCACCCTCGACGAGTGGCTCCCCCACCACCTGGGCTTCGATCCCCGCCACGGCAGCACCACGCTCGACTGGCTCGCCACCCCCACCCAGGCCCTCGCCGAGCTCACCGCCGGCGCGGTCTTCCACGACCACACCGGGGAACTCACGACCGTTCGCTCCCGGCTCGGCTGGTACCCGGAGCAGATCTGGCGCTACCTCCTGGCCTGCCAGTGGCAGCGGATCTCGCAGGAAGAGGCGTTCGTCGGACGGTGCGGAGAAGTCGGCGACGAACTCGGCTCGGCCGTCGTCGCCGCCCGCCTGGTCCGCGACCTCCTGCGCCTGAGCCTGCTGATGCACCGCCGTTACCCGCCCTACGGCAAGTGGCTCGGCAGCGCCTTCGCGCAACTCCCGTTCGCGGCCACCGTTTCCCCGGCACTGACCGCGGCACTGGCCGCCACCACCTGGCCCGAACGGGAGAGCCACCTCGCGGCGGCCTACACCGCCATCGCCGAACAGCACAACCGGCTCGGCCTGACCGAGCCGCTCGACCCCGGCACCCGCCCCTACCACGACCGGCCGTTCCAGGTCCTGCACGCGGACCGGTTCGGCCAGGCGCTCCACGACACCCTGACCGACCCGGCACTTCGCGCTTTGCCGCGCACCGGGGCGATCGACCAGTTCGCCGACAACACCGATCTGTTCGGCGATCGCGCGGCGGCTCGCGCCGTCACCGCTGCGCTGGCTCCCCGGAGTTCAGAGCCCGGCAGCTGAGCGGATCAGAGCGCCGTCAGGGTGGCCAGTTTCCAGCGGCCGTCGACCCGTTTCGCCGTCACCGCCAGCTGGGCCACCGACGACGTCGGCGCTCCGCCGCCTTGGGCCACCGTCTGCTGGTCCAGGAACAGGAGCAAGTCCGCGGAGTCGCCCCGCAACGACCGGACCCCGATCGCCCGGACCGTGGTCGTGCGGGTCAGCTTCTCCGCCGTCGCGTGGGTTCGGGCCGAGGCGAACTGGGCCTGGTACTGCCGGACCGCGTCTCCGGTCAGGACCTCCGAAGCCGCCCGCTCGGTGCGAGGCAGGTTCGCGTAGTCGTACGAAAACACCGCCTTCACCGCGTCACTCACCTCGGACGACACCGCCGCCGTCGCCGCGGGATCCACCAGGGCGAGGTTGTCGCCCGGGGTGAGCGAGGCCGCTTCGATGCCGAACCACGCCGTGCAGCCCAGCGCCAGGACCACGATCGCCACGAGGACCCTCGTCATGAGCCCGCCGCCTGGACGCCCGCGATCTTCCACCCGTCCGGGGCGCGGGACACGTCCACCGTCAGCCGGTTCAAGCGCGGTGTGGCGGGAGATCCGCCCGTCGACACCCGGACGTCCACCACGGCCAGGAGCCGCGCTGTCCCGCGTGGCACGTCGATCTCCGTCACCGCCGCCTGGACCAGCGACGCGGACGACACCGTGCGGGCCGTGGCGGCCCGGTCGATCTGCAGCTGGCGGTCTCCGGCCAGGTCCTTCCCGTACTGGCCCGTGGTCGCCGTGAGCCAGCGGTCCACGTCCGCCGCCGCCGTGCGGTAGTCGATCGTGTTCAACGTGACCAGCTGGGGACCCGCCGCGGCCAGCACCGCGTCACGCTCGCGGCCGCGGGCGTAGGAATCGTCGGCCGCCGCGCGCCACCAGGACCAGCCCGAGAACGCCGCCGCCAAGACCGCCAAGACCGCCAGAACCACCAGGAACCGCAGCTTCACGGCGCGCCCAGCAACCGGGCCAGCCCGCCCGCCGACGGCCCGGTGAGCAGGCTCAGCATCCCGGGCAGCTGCTGCGGAGCCGGGGCGGCCTGCTGCTGCGGCGCGGCCGGAATCGCGGGCGGTTTCCCCGCGTAGGGCGCGTTCTGCGCCCCGCGGACCCCGGTCGGGCTGCCCGGCGGCTCGGCGCAGTAGGCGTTCATGTTGACCGGCGCTTCGGTCTCGTCGTTCGCCGGACGCTGCTTCGTTCCCTCGTACCCCTTCGTGCACGAAGCCGGGTCGAAGAAGTTGAACACCACGCCCAGGTGACCGGTGCCGTCCGGGGACGTCGACGGCGAGAACGCCGAAATGATCGGGTACGCGACCAGCAGCTCCTCGAGCGAATCCTTCCGGGACGTCGTGATCTGCGCGGTGGTCAGCAGATTGGCGAACAGCACCCCCAGATCGGTCCCGGACGCGGCCAGCACGTCGCTGATCTGCCGGCTCAGCCGCGGCGCTTCCGCGATCACCCGCCGCAGGTCCGGATCGGACTTCTTGAGCTGACCGGCGATCGTGCGGAGCCCCGAAGCGAAGTCGGTGATGTTCGCCGCCTGGCGCTCCTGGGTGCCGAGCACGATCCGCGAGTTCGCCAGCAGCCCCTGCGTCTGCGGCACGTACTGCGCGGCCACCGCCGTCAACGACCCCGTGCTGTCCAGCAGCTGCTGCAGTTCCGGCCCCGCGCCCGCGAACGCGTTGTACGTCTCGTCGACGACCGTCCGCAGCGAGTCCGGGTGCACACTGGCGACGAGGTCGTCGAGGTGGGTGAGCACGGTGTCCGGCGACGGCGGCAACGACGTCTTGTCCGCCGTGATCACCGAGCCGTCCTTCAGGAACGGCCCGCCGTTGTGCTGGGGCAGCAAGTCCACGAACTGCTCCCCCACCGCCGACCGGTTCGCCACCTGCGCGTGCGCGTCGGCCGGGATGTCCGGGGCACTCGCGTCGATGTCGAGGGCGACGTCGACGCCGTGCTCGGTGAGCGTCATCGACGTCACCCGCCCGACCGTGACCCCGCGGTAGGCGACCTCGGAGTTGACGAAGACGCCGCCGGAGTCGGTCAGCTGCGCGGTGACGACGTAACCGCGGTTGCCGAAGAGCCGGTCCAGCCCGGCGTACCGGCCGCCGGCGTAGACGACCGAAACCACCGCGATCACGACGAACGCGAACAGCTGGATCCGGATCTTGCGGGTCACCGGCCGCCCCCGATCAGGCCGAGCAGCCCGCCCAGCAGGCCGGGACCGGCCGCCTGCGGGACCGAACCCAGGTCGGGCAGCGGCAGGGGTGGCGCGACCGGCGTCTGCTGACCGCCGATCCCGGACGGCAGCGCGATCGGCGGCTGCGACGAGTTCGTGAAGTTCGAGATCAGCGTGTCCAGGTCGAGGTTCACATTCGCCTCGACGTTCGCGTAGTCGCCCTTGATCACGTTGCCCGCGTAGTCCGGGAACGGGTAGGTGAGCAGGATCTGCAGCGCGTTCGGCAGGTTCTGGCCGGCCTCGCCGAGTTTGGCCAGCGTCGGCTGCAACGCCTTGAGGTTCGCGACGAGCTGGTCGCGGCTCTTCGTCACGGTGTCCACCGCGACGCCGGACAACGTGTTCAGCGCGGTCAGCATGCCCACGAGCTGGTCACGCTGGTCCGTGACGACCTTCAGGCCCGGCGCGAGGTTGTCCAGCGCGTTCGTCAGGTTCTGCGTCTGGCCCGTCAAGGTGTGGGACAGCTTCGCGAGGCCGTCGATCGCGCGGAGGATCTCGGTCTTGTGCCCGTCGAGCTGGGTCGCCAGTTCGTCCACCCGGGACAGCAGCGCGCGGATCTCCGGCTCGTTGCCCGACAGGGCGTCGTTGAGCTCGTGGCTGATCTTCTGGATCTGCTCGACGCCGCCGCCGTTGAGCAGCAGCGAAAGCGCGCCGAGCACCTCCTCGACCTCGGGGTTGCGGTTGGTGCGCCCGAGCGGGATCTGCCCGCCGTCGGCCAGTTTCCCGCCGGCCGGCTCGGCCGTGGGCACGCTCAGCTCGACGAACTTCTCCCCCAGCAGGCTCGACTGCTTCAGTTCGGCGCGGGCGTTGGCGGGCAGGGCGATGTCACCGTTGACGGTCATCGCCACCAGCGCCGAGCGCGTGTCCGGGGTCAGCGTGATCTTGTCGACCCGCCCGACCGCGACGTCGTTGACCTTGACGCTGGACTGCGGCACCAGGTCGAGCACGTCGGTGAACAGCGCGGTGACGTGGTAGGGGTGGTCGCCGACGTCGGCGCCGCCCGGCAGCGGCGTGCCGTAGAGGCCGTTGAACCCGCCGTCGCTGCAGCCGGCCAGCACCAGCACCCCGGCCAGCGCCCCGGCGATCCGCCGGCGTCCCTTCACTTCGCACCGCCGGAAAGCTGTTCCATCACGTCGACCAGCGGGAGCGGGAGCGGCGGCAGTGTCCCGTTCTGCAGGGAGTTGAGCACCTGCGGGATCGTCGGCAGCTTGAGCGCGCCGTCCAGGATCGGCGCGAGCTGCTTGCAGATGTTCCCGAGTGCGTCGGGGACTTCCTTCGGGGTGACCGCGCTGATCAGCCGGCACACGGTGAGGATCGGCGGGTTGGTCAGCTCGTTCAGGTTGTCGCGGACGGCGATGGTGCCCGACGCCGCGTCGTAGGAGTTGATGAAGTTCGTGGCGCCGGTCGGCGCGATGTCGAGCACCTCGGCGAGCGCGGCGCGCTGGTCGACCAGGACCTTCGACAGCGACGCCAGCTTGTCCACATTGGATTCCAGGGCCGTCTTGTTGTCGTTGACGAACTGCTGGACGTCGCCGAGCGCGCCGCCGAGGGACTGCAGCGCGGCGCCCACCTCGGAAGAGTCCGCGGCGAGGAAGCGGCTGACGTCGGCGACGCGGCCGTAGAACTCGTTGAGCTGCTGGTCGCTCTGCGCCAGGGCACCGGTGAAGGAGTTCAGGTTCTGCACGGTCGAGAACAGGTCGTCCTTCGAGCCGTCGAGGGTCTTCGCGAGTTCGGCCAGCTGCCCGACCGTCGAATTCAGCGAAGCACCGTTGCCCTTCAACGTGTTCGCGGCGGTGTCGAGCACGCCGGACAGCGCGCCGTCCTTGTTCGCGCCGTTCGGGCCCAGCGCCGTCGACAGCTTGTCGAGGCTCGAATACAGGTCGTCCAGCTCGACCGGAGTGGCCGTCCGGTCCTTCGCCAGTACCGTGCCCGAAGCGAGGACAGGTCCGCTGTCGTAGGCCGGGGTCAGCTGGACGTACCGGTCGCTGACCAGGCTCGGCGCGACGACGACGGCCCCGACGCCGGCCGGCAGCGGCACGCCGTCGACCCGCATGTCCACGCGGACCGCGTCCCCCTGCGGCGTGACGTCGGTGACCTCGCCGACCGGCACGCCGAGCACCCGCACCGACGAACCGGCGTACAGCCCGACGGTCTTGCCGAAGTACGCCGAAAGCTTGGTGCCGTTCGAAGACCGGAACACCAGGTACAGCCCCGCGGTGACGATCAGCGCGAGGATGCAGGCGAACGCGAGCCAGGTCACCAGGCTGCGGCCGCGGGACGTGTGGATGGTCATCGGCGGCCCACCCCCTGGTTCGGCGCCGCGATCGGCGGGGTGCAGCCTTCGGGGTTGATGTGCAGCCCGCCCACGGTGATCGTCGGCGGCAGCAGCCCGCACAGGTAGCCCTCGAACCAGCGGCCGTTGCCGGTGGCGTTCGCGCCGACGCGGGCGAACGGCGCCATCAGCTGCAGGCTCTTGTCGAGGTTGCCCTGGTTGCGCTGCAGGATGTCGGTCACCTTCCCCAGCTTGTCCAGCGTCGGCTTGAGCTGTTCGCGGTTGTCCTGGACGAGCCCGGTCAGCTGCGCCGAAAGCTGCTGGGTGCCGGTGAGCAGGGCGTTGATGGCCTGCTTGCGGTTCTGCAGCTCGGTGAGCAGCAGGTTGCCGTCGCTGATCACGCGTTGCAGCTGCGCGTTGCGGTCGGACAGCGTCTTCGAGACCTGGCTGGTGTTCGCCAGCAGCGTGTGCAGGTCGGCGTCCCGTGACGACACCGTGCGCGCCAGCGACGACAGCCCGGTGAGCGTGTCCTTCAGGTACTGCGGGCTGTCCTTGAGGCTGTCGGACAACGCGTTGAAGCTGTCCGCGAGCTGTTTCGTGTCGATGTCGCCGACCGTCGTCGACAGCTGCTCGAAGGCGTCCTGCAGCTGGAACGGCGTGCGCGTGCGGGCCTGCGGAATGGTCTCGTTCGGCTCCTGCGCGCCACCGCCCTTCGGGTCGAGGGCGAGGTACTTCTCCCCCAGCAGCGTCTTGATCTCAATGGACGCCGTCGTCGCGTCACCGACGCGGACGTCCTTGACGCGGAACTTGACCAGGACCTGCTTGCCCGCCAGCTTCACCGACGACACCGTGCCGACCTTGACCCCGGCGACCTCGACCTCGTTGTCCGCGGCCAGCCCGGCGGATTCGCCGAAGTACGCCGAATACGTCGTGCCGTTGCCGAAGAACGGGAGCTGGTCGGAGAAGTACGTGGTGGCCGTGACGAGCACGATCAGCACGAGCGCGACCGCGCCGACCATGGCCTGGTTGCGTTCCTTCAGCGGCTTCACGGACCACACCTCTCCGCGCGCTGCGTACCGGGGATGGGGATGATCGGCAGGGTGATGTCGAGCGAGGAAATGCCGATGGTGCCGGTGATCCCGCACAGGTAGTAGTTGAACCAGCTGCCGTAGCTCAGGGTCCGGGTGAACTTCTCCAGGTTGCCCGGCAGCACCTCGAGGAGGTGGTTGAGCAGCTCGCCGGAGTCGCCGAGGTTCTGCGAGAGCACGCCGAGCCGAGCGACGTCGTCCTTGAGGGCCGGGCGCGCGTCGGCCAGGAGCCCGGTGGTCGACACGGCGAGGTCGCCGAGCGCGCTGACCGCGTCGCCGATCGGCTTGCGCTGCTCGGCCAGCCCGCTGACCAGCTTCTGGGTCTGCTCGATGAGGTCGCCCAGCTGCGGGCCGCGGGCGTTGACCGTGCCGAGCACCGTGTTGAGGTTGGCGATGACCTGGCCGATCACCTGGTCCTTGCTCGCGATCGCCGACGTCAGCGACGCCGTGTGCCGCAGCAGGCTGGTGATCGTGCCGCCCTCGCCCTGGAAGACGCTGATGATCTCGGCCGAGAGCTGGTTGACGTCCTTCGGGCTCAGCGCCTTGAACAGCGGCTTGAAGCCGTTGAAGAGCACGGTGAGGTTCAACGCGGGTTTCGTGCGCTCCGGCGGGATCGTGCCGCCTTCGGGCAGCGCCTTGTCCCCGGGGACGTCGGTGCCGAGCGCGAGGTAACGCTGCCCGACCAGGTTGCGGTACTTGATCGTCGCGGTCACCGTTTCCGGCAGCCGGTAGGCGTGCTCGACGTCGAACCGGACCTCGGCGAGGTTCCGCTCGCCCTCGACCACCTCGATCGTGTCGACCTGGCCGACCTTGACGCCGGCGATGCGGACGTCGTCGCCTTCCTTGAGCCCGGACGCGTCGGTGAACTTCGCCAGGTAGCCCGATGTCTCGCCGAAGTTCGTGTTCGCGATGGTGGCCGCGAGGATCCCGGTGAACAGCACGGTGACGACGGCGAACACCGCGAGTTTGAGCAGGGACGGGACGAAACTCCTCATTTCAGCTCGACCTCCGCCCCGCGGTAGAGCGGCCCGACGAGCAGGCCGGCCCAGCCCGGCACGGCACCCGGCGACGTGCCGAGTGCGGGCGAGGCGAGCAGGTCGATCAGGTCGTTCTCGTAGGCCGACCCGACGATCGTGCCGTCCCCGCCGACGGCCCCGCCGCCCGCGGTGATCGGGCCGGGCAGCTTCTCGGGCGGGTTCTTCGGCGGCGCCGGCTTGCTGGAGCCGTCCTTGATGGCGCCGTCGGGCGGGTACTGCGGCCACACCCCGGGCTTCGGCACGGTCGGGTAGCAGCGCGGGCCGCGCTTGTCTTCGTACTTCGGCTCGTCGACACCGGGCAGGTACTTCCCGCGGCTGGCGGCGAACTCGATGGTGACCCGGCTGACCTCGGGGTGCGCGGTGCCCTTGCCGAACGCCAGCTCCGCCCGCGGCACCGACTCGGCGAGCTGCCGCATCAGGCACGGGTACTCGGGCGCGTACTTGGCGAGGACGTCCAAGGTCGGCTGGATCGCCGTGGTGAGCCGGATCAGGTTGTCCTCGTTGACCTGCAGGAAGCTCGTGAGGTCCACCGAAGCCGCCGTGACCGTCGCGTAGAGGTCGCTCAGCTGCGCGCGCTGGTCGACGATCGTCCGGCTCGTGGTCGTCAGGTCGGAGAGCGCCTGCAGCAGGTCCGGCGCCGCCTTGTCATAGGTGGCGGCGACGTTCGCGAGGCCGGTGATGTCGGCCTTGACGTCGGGCAGCGACGGGTTGAGCTTGCCGAGGTAGTCCGACAGCCCCGCCAGGGTCTCGCCGAGCTGCTTGCCGCGGCCGTCGAGCGCGGTCGCCACCGCGGTGAGCGTGCTCGACAGCTTTTCCGGCTGGACCGCCTGCAGCAGCGGCATCACGTCGTCGAGGACCTTCTGCAGCTCGATCGCGGCACTGCTGCGGTCCTGCGGGATGACGTCGCCGGCCTGGATCGGGCGTTCCGGCTTCCCGGGCAGCTGGAGGGCGACGTACCGCTCGCCGAAGAGCGTCTTCGGCAGCAGCCGCGCGGACACGTTCGCCGGGATGACGGGCGTCTTGTCCGGGTCGAGGGCCAGCTCCAGCTCGGCGTGGTCGCCCTTCGCCAGCACCGAGCGGACTTCGCCGACCAGCATGCCGCGGACCTTGACGTCGCCGCCGGTGCGCAGCTGGCTGCCGACCCGGTCGGTTTCGAGTTTCACGAGCGTCACCGGCGTGAACGCCTTGTGGTAGACGGCGAGGGTGAGCGTGATGAACAACGCGGCGACGAGCAGGAAGACGAGCCCCAGCACCTGGTACCGGAGCCGCTGCCAGAGCTCGCGCCTCATCCCGAAATCCTCACCGTGGTGTTCGCGCCCCAGATCGCGAGGGACAAGAAGAAGTCCAGCACCGAGATCAGCACGATCGACGTCCGCACCGCGCGGCCGACCGCGATGCCGACACCGGCCGGGCCGCCACTGGCGTTGAAGCCGTAGTAACAGTGGGACAGGATCACGAGCACGCTGAACACGATCACCTTCCCGAACGACCAGAGGACGTCGCCGGGTGGCAAGAAGAGCGTGAAGTAGTGGTCATAGGTGCCCGCGGACTGGCCGTAGAGCCAGATGGTGATCTGCCGCGACGCGAGGTAGCTCGAGAGCAGGCCGACCGCGTACAGCGGGATCACCGCGGCGACCCCGGCGAGCACCCGGGTGGTCACCAGGTACGGCATGCTCGGCACGCCCATGACTTCCAGCGCGTCGATCTCCTCGGAGATGCGCATGGCGCCGAGCTGGGCGGTGAAGCCGCAGCCGACCGTCGCTGACAGCGCCAGCCCGGCCGAAAGGGGCGCGACTTCGCGGGTGTTGAAGTAAGCGGAGATGAACCCGGTGAGCGCGGCCGTGCCGAGCTGGTTGAGCGCGGAATAGCCCTGCAGGCCGACGATGAGCCCGGTGAACAGGGTCATGCCGATCATCACGCCGAGCGTGCCGCCGATGACCGCGAGGCCGCCGGTGCCGAAGCAGACCTCGGTGAGCAGCCGCAGCGTCTCCCGGCTGTAGCGGCGGATGGTGCGCGGCGACCAGGCGAGCGCTTTCGCCGCGAAGGCCAGCTGCTTGCCCAGGCCTTCCAGGCTCTGGCCCGGGCGCGCGATGTACTCGAGCGTCCGGTCGGCGTCCAGGGGTTCCGCGGTCATCACATCGCCTTCGGCGGGACGATCCGCAGGTAGATCGCGGTGAGCACGACGTTGATGAGGAACAGCAGCAGGAACGTGATGACCACGGCCTGGTTGACGGCGTCGCCGACGCCCTTCGGCCCGCCCGCCGGGTTCAACCCGCGGAAGGCGGCGACGACCCCGGCGACGAAGCCGTACAGCAGCGCCTTGATCTCGCTGACCCACAGGTCCGGCACCTGGGCGAGGGCGTTGAAGCTGGCCAGGTACGCGCCGGGCGTGCCGCCCTGCAGGACGACGTTGAAGAAGTAGCCGCCGAGCACGCCGACCACGCTGACCAAGCCGTTCAGCAGCACCGAAACGACCATCGCGGCGAGCACCCGCGGCACGATGAGCCGCTGGATCGGGTTGACGCCGAGGACCTCCATCGCGTCGATCTCTTCGCGGATCTTGCGCGCGCCGATGTCCGCGCAGACCGCGCTGCCGCCGGCGCCCGCGACGAGCAGCGCGGTGATCAGCGGGCTGGCCTGCTGCACGATGGCCAGGGCGCTGGCCGCGCCGGTGAACGACTGGGCGCCGATCTGCGCGGTGAGCGAGCCGAGCTGCAACGCGATCACCGCGCCGAACGGGATGGCGACCAGGGCCGTCGGGAGGATCGTGACGCTGGCGAAGAACCAGCACTGCTGGATCCACTCGCGGGCCTGGAAGGGGCGCTTGAAGATCGCGCGCAGGACTTCCCAGGAAAGCGTCGCCAGGCGGCCGACCTGGGTCAGGGCCGCGGTTCCCGGGAGCGTGCCAGTGCCTCCGCTCACCACACCTCCCAGTAAGTCGCCATTGACCTCCGAGTCTTCTCCACACCCGGTTCCCGCTTTTGGTTAGCGGTGTTTACTCAAGCTTCGGCAGTTCTCCTTCAGAAGTTGAGGGCGTGCGTCGCCGTGGCTCCGCCGTCCGCGACGAATTCCGCACCCGTGCAGTACGCGCTCTCGTCGCTGGCCAGGAACAACACCAGCTTGGCGATGTCCTCCGGCTGCCCGACCCGCTTCAGGGCGACCTTCTTCCCGACGTACGACATGTCGACTTTCTGGCCGCCCGCCGCGGTCTCGACCATCTTGGTGTCGATCGCGCCGGGGTGCACCGAGTTGACGCGGATGTGCTTCTTGCCGAGCTCCATCGCCGCGACCTTGGTCATCCCGCGGATCGCGAACTTGCTCGCGGTGTAGGCGACGAGGTAGGGCATCCCGGCCAGACCCTCCACAGAGGACACGTTGACGATGGAGCCACCGCCGGCGGCGGTCATCGGTTCAACGACCGAACGCATCCCGAGAAACGCCCCGATCTGGTTCACCCGGATCACGCGTTCGTAATCGGCCAGCGTCGTCTGCGCCAGCTCGGAGAAATGGAGGATGCCGGCGTTGTTGACCAGCACGTTCGGCGCGCCGAACTCGGTGGTCGCGCGCTCGACCGCGGCGGTCCAGCCGTCCTCGTCGCCGACGTCGAGGTGCTGGTAGACGGCCTGCTCGCCGAGGTCGGCGGCGAGCTGCTTGCCCTCGTCGTCGAGGATGTCGGCGATCACCACCTTGGCGCCCTCGGCGACGAACGCGCGCGCGGCGGCCTCGCCCTGCCCGCGCGCGGCGCCGGTGATCAGGGCGATCTTCCCGTCCAGCCTCATGACTCTCCCAGGATCTCGGTGGCGGCGAACATCCGGCCGGGGTCGCGGTCGGCGAAGAAAGTGGTGAGGGACGTTTCGAGCTCGTCGAGCTTCCAGCGCTGCTCGATCCTCGGGGGCTCGACCAGCGCGACGGTGCCGCCGTGCACGACGAACACCTGGCCGTTGACGTGCTCGGCCGCGGGCGAAGCGAGGTAGGCCACGAAGGGAGCGACGTGCTCGACCGAGAGCGGATCGGCACCCTCGGCGGGAGGAGCACCGAACACGCCCTCGGTCATCGCCGTCCGCGCGCGAGGGCAGATCGCGTTGGCGCGGACGCCGTACTTGGCCAGGCTCCGGGCGGCCGACATGGTGAGCGCCGTGATGCCCGCCTTCGCCGCGGCGTAGTTGGGCTGGCCGGGCGAGCCGATGAGGAACGCCTCGGACGCGGTGTTGACCAGCCGCCCGTACACCGGCGCGCCGGTGTCCTTGGCCTGGTCGCGCCAGTGCTTCGCGGCGTTGCGCGACAACAGGAAGTGGCCCCGCAGGTGCACGCGCAGCACGGTGTCCCAGTCGTCGTCGGACATCGAGAACAGCATCTTGTCGCGCAGCACGCCCGCGTTGTTCACCACGATGTCGAGCCCGCCGAGGTCGAGTGCGGCCTCGGTGAGCGCGTCGGCCGTGGCCCGCTCGCCGACGTCGCCCGCGACCGCGACGGCCTTGCCGCCGGCCGCTTCGATCTCGGCGACGACGTCCTTCGGCTCGCCGATGTCGTTGACGACGACCGTGGCGCCCCGTCCGGCCAAGGCGAGCGCCTCGGCCCGGCCCAGCCCCGCGGCGGCGCCCGTGACGATCGCCGTCCTGCCGGTCAAGCTCACCGCGGACCTCCTCGTCGAGTCCTGGATGTCGCGCCTACAGTAGAATCTGTTCTCGTTCAGGGCAAGCCCCTGAGTGAACGGTGCTAACTGGCGATGAACAGCGCATTCTTCGGACAGCCCTTGACCGCACTCGAAACGCGTTCTACCTGTTCGGCCGGTACCGGGCCCGGCTGGATCACCAGTTCTTCCTCGTCGTCGAGGTCGAAGACGCCCGGGGCGAGCCCCACGCACACCGCGTTCGCCTCGCACAGCTGCCGGTCGACGCCGATCTCCATGCTTCCTCCGCCGCTCGAGCCCTGGTACAACTAGAACAGGTTCTACTGTAACGCCGGGAGCCGGTACGGCACCACAACGAGCCGGACCGGGTGGAGGTGACGGGTGCGGATCGACTACACGCCGGAGCAACGCGCGCTGGCGGCCGAGCTTCGGGAGTACTTCGCCGAGCTGATGACGCCCGAACGGCGCGGCGGCCTCCGCTCGGGCGGCGGCGAGTACGGCGATGGCCTGGCGTACAAGGAGATCGTGCGGCAGCTCGGCAAGGACGGCTGGCTCGCGCTGGGCTGGCCGAAGGAGTACGGCGGGCAGGCCCGGTCGATGCTCGACCAGCTCGTCTTCACCGACGAAGCGGCCGTCGCCGGGGTGCCGGTCCCGTTCCTCACGGTCAACACCGTGGGCCCGACGATCATGCGCTACGGCACCGAAGAACAGAAGGCGTTCTACCTGCCGAAGGTCGCCGCGGGCGAGCTGCACTTCTCGATCGGCTACTCCGAGCCGGAGGCCGGCACCGACCTGGCGTCGCTGCGCACGCGCGCCGAGCGCGACGGCGACGAGTACGTCGTCACCGGCCAGAAGATGTGGACGAGCCTGATCGAGTACGCCGACTACGTCTGGCTCGCGGTCCGGACCGACCCGGACGCGAAGAAGCACCGCGGGCTGTCGATCCTCATCGTGCCGACGTCCGCGGCCGGCTTCTCCTGGACCAAGGTGCACACGGTCGCGGGTGCCGGGACGAGCGCGACCTACTACGACGGCGTGCGCGTGCCGGTGTCTTCGCGCGTCGCCGAGGAGAACGCCGGCTGGCCGCTGATCACCAACCAGCTCAACCACGAGCGCGTCGCGCTGACGTCGTCGGCACCCATCCGCAAGGCCCTGGCCGACGTCACGGCGTGGGCGAAGGAGACCGGCGCCATCGACCACGAATGGGTGCGGCTGCACCTGGCGCGGGTGCACGCGGGCGCGGAGTACCTGAAGCTGCGGAACTGGCGGATCGCCTGGGCGGCCGCGGCCAGTGAGCTCGGCCCGGCCGAGGCGTCGGCGACGAAGGTGTTCGGCACGGAGTTCGCGATCGAGGCCTACCGGCTGCTGATGGAGGTGCTCGGCGCGGCCGCCGTCGTCCGCGAAGGCTCGCCGGGCGCGCTGCTGGCCGGGCGGATCGAGCGGCTGCACCGGTCGGCGCTGATCCTCACCTTCGGCGGCGGCACCAACGAGATCCAGCGGGACATGATCGCCGCCACCGCCCTCGGCCTGCCCGTCACGCGCTAGGAGCGACCATGGACTTCACCCCTTCCGAAGCGTCGGCCGACCTCGCGGCGCTGACCCGGCGGCTGCTGGCCGACAAGGCCACCCACGACCCGCACGGCACCGGCGGCTTCGACACGGTGGCGTGGACGGCGCTCGGCCAGGCGGGCGTCCTCGACGCGGCGCTGCCGTCATCGCTGGGCGGCGGCGGGTTCGGGCTGCTCGAGCAGTGCGCGGTGCTGACCGAGATCGGCCGCGCGGTGGCGGCGGTCCCCTACCTGCCCTCGATCACGATGGCGGCGTCGGCACTGGCGGAATTCGGCTCGCCCGAACTGGTGGACCGCTGGGTGCTGCCGGTGCTGCGCGGCGAGCGCGTCCTGGCCGTGGCGCTGTCCGGGTTCACGGCGGCGGACGGCCGGGTGTCCGGTACGCAGACGGCGGTGCCGTTCGCGGCGTTCGCCCACGGGTTCCTGGTCGCCGCCGCGGACGAGGTCTTCCTGATCGACGCGGCGGCGTCCGGGGTCTCGGTGCGGCCGCAGCAGACGGTCGACCACGCGGACGCGGGCCTGCTTTCCCTGTCCGAAGTGCCGGGAGTGTCGCTGGGCGGCATCGGCGAGTGGCTGCGCCTGCGCGGAACGGTCGGGGTGTGCGCCCAGCAGCTCGGCGTGGTCGAGCGGGCCCTGGAGCTGACGGCGGCGTACGCGGCCGAGCGGAAGCAGTTCGACCACGTGATCGGCGGGTTCCAGGCGGTCCGCCAGCGCCTGGCGGATGCCTACCTGGACGTCGAAGCGGTCCGCCTGACGACGCTGCAGGCGGCCTGGCAGCTGACCGCGGACGTCCCGGCCGCCGAAGCGGTGGCGACGGCGAAGTTCTGGGCGGCGGAAGCGGGCCACCGGGTCGCCCACACGGCGGTGCACGTCCACGGCGGCGTCGGCATCGACGTGGACCACGTGGTGCACCGGTACTTCACGGCGGCGAAGCGCCTGGAGTTCCAGCTGGGCCCGGCCACCCACCAGCTCCTGGCCCTGGGCGACCTCCTCGCCGGTCCGCGCTAACCGGCCGCGTAGGTCCAGAACTCGCGCATCAGCGAGGTGGGCTCGGGGCTGGTCAGCTCGACCTGGGTCAGCAACACCGAAACCGTGCCCGTCGCCGGGACCAGGTGCAGGGACGTGCCCGCGCCGCCGACCCAGCCGTAGCGGCCCGGGACCTCCCACGGTTCCTTCGCGTCGACGTCCACCGATCCGCCGAAGCCCCAGCCCTGGCCGTGCAGGAACGGACGGCCCGCGGCCCGCTGGGCCGGCGTCAGGTGGTCGGTGGTCATCCGGTGGACCGACTCGGGCGTCAGCAGGCGGTGACCGCCCGCCGTGCCCTCGTCGCGCAGGAACCTCGCGAACGCCAGCAGGTCGTCGGCCGTCGAGACGAGCCCACCGGCCCCGGACGGGAACGGCGGCGGGGTGCTCCACCGGCCCTCCGGCGAGTCGATCAGCCGCAACCCGTCCTCGCCGCGGCGGTAGGCGCTGGTGAACCGGCCGAGCGCCGCGGTCGGCACGGTGAACCCGGTGTCGGCCATATCGAGCGGCTCGAACAGCCGCTCCGCCAGGAACTCCGGCAGCGGACGGCCGGCGACCCGCGCGATCAGCACGCCTTGCAGGTCCGAGCCGGTGTCGTAGAGCCACGCCTCCCCCGGCTGGTGCAGCAGCGGCACCTGCGCCAGCGCCGCCAGCCACTCGTCCGGCGACAGCGCCCGCGGCGACGCGGCCGGGTGCCCCAGCACCTGCAGGAGCAGGTCGACCGCGGGCAGCGTCATGTCCTCGGCGAGGCCGTACCCGCAGCGGAAGGTGAGCAGGTCGGCCACCGTGATCGGGCGGGCGGCCGGCACGACGTCGTCGATCGGGCCCGCCGGCGTCCGGACGACCACCGGCGACGCCAGCTCCGGCAGCCACCGGGAGATCGGGTCGTCCAGGGACAGGTCACCGTCGTCGACGAGCAGCAGGGTCGCCGCGGCCACGATCGGCTTGGTGAGCGACGCGATGCGGAACAGCGAGTCGCGCGCCATCGGCACGGTGCCCTCGGCGTCGGCCGAGCCGACGGCGGCGGCCTCGACCTGCTCGCCGCGGGCCACGAGCGCCACCGCGCCCGGCAGGTCGCCGACGTGGGGGGTCAGCAGTTCGGTCAGCGGGGCCATCTGAGCACCTTATGCTGCCGCCGGCCGGCGCGAGGTTCGCCTGGAGCGGGCGGGTTGCGTTCCGTGGCGCCTTCCTGACCGGAACAAGGTTCTCAGTCCTGGGGGTTGATCGCGCGCAGCCGGCGCGGACCGGTGTCCGGCCGGGACGGCGGCGCCCCCAGCACCACGCGGGCGTTGGCGGCGAAGGCGCCGTCCGGCGAGGCCAGGATCGGGTCCAGCAC
Source organism: Amycolatopsis sp. NPDC024027 (assembly GCF_040638975.1). Classification (NCBI taxonomy): domain Bacteria; kingdom Bacillati; phylum Actinomycetota; class Actinomycetes; order Pseudonocardiales; family Pseudonocardiaceae; genus Amycolatopsis; species Amycolatopsis sp. NPDC024027. The sequence continues at coordinate 38,194 of NZ_JBEZYY010000031.1, read as the reverse complement.
CAGCGACCGCACCTCCGGGTTGTCCTCGGCCAGCGCGGCCACGCGCAGCACCATGTCCTGCAACGCGGCGAGGTCGGCCGGCTCGTCGCCGCGGTAACCGGTGAGCAGCGGCGCCGTCCGCGGTTCGCGCAGCAGCGTCGCGGCGTCGACGTCGGTGAGCGGCACGGCCCGGTAGGCGCGGTCGCCGAGCAGCGTGCTGACCAGCCCGGACAGCCCGAACGACACGAGCGTGCCGAACGACGGGTCGTCCTGCAGCCCGATCACGCACGACAGGCCCTTGGGCGCCATCCGCTGGACGTACACCTCGTCGTCGCGGGAGACCTCGCGCAACGTCTCGTAGGCCGTGCGCACCGAGTCTTCGGACGCCAGGTCGAGCCGGACACCGGCCAGGTCGGGCCGCCCGCGCAGCCGTTCGTCGACCGCCTTGAGCGTCACCGGGTAGCCCAGCTCGGCCGCCGCCGCGACCGCGTCGTCCACAGTGGACACAATGCGGAAGGGCACGACCTCGATGCCGTAGCACTCCAGCAGGCGCACGACTTCGGCGTCCGAGAGCATGGTCGTCTTGCCGCTGTCGGCCTCCAGGATTTCGTGCACGATGCCCTGCGCCTGTTCGGTGTGGATCCCCGCGGGGCGCACCAGGTTGCCCTGCGGGCGTTGCCGCCACGCCGCGTACCGGATGACCCGGGCCAGGGCGTTCACCGCGCGTTCGGGGCTCGGGTACGACGGGATCGACCCCCGCGTCGGCACGCCGTCGCCGGACAGGACCGCCAGTTCGTCCGGAACGCCTTCGGCGGCGAGGAACGTCGAGACGATCGGCTTGCGCTGGCCCAGTTCGACGACGGTCTCCCGCAGGGCCCGCGCGTACGCGGTGCCGGGGATCGCCACCGGCGGCGCGAACACGACGACGAGCGCGTCGGTCTCCGGCGAGGTGAGGGCCTCGCGGACGGCCTTGGCGAACTCCTCCGGCCCGGCCTGCGGCCCGACGTCCACCGGGTCCGACGCCAGCCGCAGGCCCTGCATCCGCGCGGTGTCGGCGGCCAGCAGCCCGATCGCGCTGGAGTTGCCGACGATGCCGACCCGCGGCCCGGCGGGCAGCGGCTGGTGGGCGAACACGAGCGCGGTGTCGAACAGCTGCGCCAGCGACTCGACGCGCACGACGCCGGCGTGCTCAAACAGCGCCTGGACACTGGCCTCGTCGATCTCCGTCGACGTCGCCGCCAGCTGCGGCCGGACCGCGTGCCGCCCCGACTTGACCGCGACGATCGGCTTCGTCCGGGCGAGCCGCCTCGCCAGCCGCGCGAACTTGCGCGGGTTGCCGAAGGACTCCAGGTACAGCAGCACCAGGTCGGTGTCCGGGTCGGTTTCCCAGTACTGGAGCAGGTCGTTGCCCGAGACGTCGGCGCGGTTGCCGGCCGAGACGAACGTCGACAGGCCGAGGCCGCGCGCTTCGGCGTCGGCGAGGATGGCGGTGCCCAGCGCACCGGACTGGCAGAAGAAGCCGGTGCGCCCGCGGCCGGGCAGCCGCGGCGCGAGCGTGGCGTTCAGCCGGATCCCGGGCGCGGTGTTCAGCACGCCGAGCGCGTTCGGGCCGACCACGCGCATGCCGTGCGCCCGCGCCTCGCCGACCAGCCGCAGCTCGGCGTGCAGGCCGCGCGGGCCGGCTTCGGCGAACCCGCTGGACAGGATCAGCAGCGTCTTCACGCCCTTCGCCAGGCAAGCGTCCAAGACGGACTCGACGGCCTCGGCGGGCACCGCGACGACGGCCAGGTCGACCGAGTCCGGGATGTCCAGCACCGACGGGTACGCGCGGACGCCGCGCACCGAGCGGTGCTCCGGGTTGACCGGGTAGACGGTGCCGGTGAACGCGGCGGCCAGCAGGTTCACGAAGGCGACGTGGCCGACCTTGCCCGGCTCGGCGGACGCGCCGATCACCGCGACCGAGGACGGGTGCAGCAGGTTGTGCACGCTGCGGGCCTCGGCCGCCTGTTCACGGGACCGCGCGACGGCGAGGGACTCCTCGGTCGGGTCGATGTCGAACTCCAGGTGCAGCACGCCTTCCTCGATCTCGCGGCTGACCTGGTAACCGGCGTCGCGGAAGACCCGCACCATGGCGGCGTTCTCGGCGAGCACCTCGGCGACGAACCGGCGCAGCCCGCATTCCGACGCGGCCGCGGCCAGGTGCTCCAGCAGGATCGAGCCGAGCCCGCGGCCCTGGTGCACGTCGCTGACGACGAAGGCGACCTCCGCCGACGGCCCGTGGTCGAGCCGTTCGTAGCGGCCGACGGCCACGATGTCGTCACCCAGGAAGGCGGCGAACGCCACCCGGTCGTGGTGGTCGACCGTGGAGAAGCGCTTCAGGTCCTTCTCCGGGATGCGCGGGTAGGCGCCGAAGTAGCGGAAGTAGCGGGTGCGCTCGGAGAGCTTCGCGTGGAAGGCGACAAGACCGTCGGCGTCGGTGGGCACCACCGGGCGCAGGTGGACGGTGCCGCCGTCGGACAGCACGACGTCGGCCTCCCAGTCGCGGGGGTAGTCGAAGGGATCTCGTCCGGCCATGGTCAGTCCCTGGGGTCGTCCGGATCGAGGCCGTGCAGCGGGAAGACGGCGCGGCGGGTGTCCCGGACGGCGACGTCGACCGGGTCGTCCTCGCCGTCGCCCCACGGCTTGAACCCGGTGTCGCGCTCGTCGGTCATCGCCGGTGGCAGCTCGGCGTGCGGCGCGGCTTTGCCGACCGTGGCGACCCATTCGGGCGGCAGCGGCGTCGCCGGGTCGACGTCCCGGTCGAGGACGGTGGCGATCAGGTGCGTCCACGACCGCGGCACGACCCGGATCAGCTGGTACCCGCCCCCGCCGACGGCGATCCACTTCCCGCCGGCGTAGGTCTCGGCGAGGTCGCGGAGGGTGGCGTAGATGGTGCGGTGCCCGTCGACGCTGAGCGAGAGGTCGGCGAGGGGGTCTTCCTCGTGGGAGTCGACCCCGCACTGGGTGAACAGCAGCTGCGGTTCGAAGTCGGCGAGCAGGGACGGGACGACGGCGTTGAAGGCCCGCAGCCACCCGGGATCCCGCGTGCGCGGCGGCAGCGGGACGTTGACGGAGGTGCCGTCGGCCTTCCCGCGGCCGGTTTCGGCGGAGTAGCCGGTGCCGGGCCAGAGCGTGAAGGGGTGCTGGTGCATCGAGATGGTGAGGACGCGCGGGTCGTCGTAGAAGGCGGCCTGGACGCCGTCGCCGTGGTGGACGTCGGTGTCGATGTAGGCGATGCGGTCGAAGCCGTGGTCGAGCAGCCAGGAGATGGCGACGGCACAGTCGTTGTAGACGCAGAAGCCGGCGGCCTGGTCCCGCATGGCGTGGTGCAGGCCCCCGGCGATGTTGACGGCCCGCCGGGCTTCCCCCTCGGCGACCTTCCGCGCGGCGAGCAGCGTGGAGCCGACGACGAGGGCGGAGGCGTCGTGCATGTCGGAGAAGACGGGGTTGTCGGAGGTCCCGAGCCCGTGCCCGACATCCCACCCGACGAGCGGAGCCTCCCGCACGGCGGCGAGGTATTCGGGGGCGTGGATCCGGAGGAGCTCTTCGTCCCCGGCGCCGGTGGGGACGAGCAGTTCGACGTCCCGGAGCACGCCGAGCTCGGTGGCCAGCCGGACGGTGAGCTCCAGCCGGACGGGATTGAAGGGGTGATCCCCACCCAGGTCATAACCCAGCAGGGCACGGTCCCAAACAACGGCCGGCGACATACCGCCCGACTCTAGTGCCGATCGGGGAGATAGGTGGGCTGGAAGGTGCGGCAGAGGCTGGGTGCGGGCTGGTCGGGGGGCGAGGTGGGGTCTTGGTGGGCGGGGGTGCTTTGGCTTGGCGCGGGTCGCCGGGCTTGGCTGGCCGCGGATGGCTCGGCGAGCGTCGCGGAGCCCAGCTGGCGCGGATGGCTCAGCGAGCGTCGCCGAACTCGGTCGGGCGCGGATGGCCGTGCATGGTGCCGGTGCGACCCAGGCGGGCGGGCTCCGGCTCGGCGAGCGTCGCTGAACTCGGTCGGGCGCGGATAGCTCAGCTAAGCGTCGCCGGACTCGGCTGAGCGCGGATGGCCGTGCAAGGCGCGGGTGCGGCCCAGCTGCGCGGGCGTGCTTCAGCTCGGCGAGCGTCGCCGGGGGGAGGTCGGCCGGGCACGGACGGCTCAGCCGGGTCGGCGAGCGCGGCTCAGCCTGGGCCGTCACCCTCTCCGGGTCGGGCGCGCCGTGGCTCAGCCGGGCAGGGTGCCTGTCGCCGCCGGGCGGTGGGGGTCGCGGGACCAGTGGGACCACGAGCCCGCGTACAGGCCCGCGCCCGGGTGGCCGGCCAGCTCCAGGGCCAGGACCACCGAGCTCGCCGTCACCCCTGAGCCGCAGTAGGCGCCGACCGGTTCGCCCGGGCGCAGGCCCAGGCCCGCGAACCGCTCCGCCAGCTCGGCCGGTGGCCGCCAGCGGCCGTCGGCGGCGGTGTGGGCCGAGAACGGGGCGTTCACCGCTCCCGGGATGTGGCCGGCCCGGGGGTCCACCGGCTCCGTCTCGCCCGCGTACCGCGGGGTTGCGCGGGCGTCGAGGAGCAGGCCGTCGCGGGCCAGGGCGGCCGCTTCGTCCGCGTCCAGGACCGGCATGCCTCCCGGGTGGATCGTGATGTCGCCTGGCTCCGGCCGCGGCTCCTCCGTGCTTGTCGGGTGTCCCTCGGCCGCCCACGCCGCGTAACCGCCGTCGAGGACCGCGACCTCGTCGTGGCCCGCCCAGCGCAGGAGCCACCAGGCCCTCGCCGCCACCGAGCCGTCCGCGTCGTCGTAGGCCACCACCGGGGTGCCCGTCCGGATGCCGGCCGTGCGCAGGTCGCGCTGCAGATCGGCCGGGTCGGGCAGGGGGTGCCGGCCGCCCTCGCCCGGCTCGCCGGCGAGCACGCTTTCGAGGTCGGTGAACACCGCGCCGGGCACGTGCCCCTCCCGGTAGGACTCGGCGCCGGGCGGGCCGGCGAGCCGCCAGCGGACGTCGAGGACCACGGGGCGGTCCCCGGCCGGGCCGGCCAGCGCGGCGGCGAGGTCGGTGGTGCTGATCAGCGGACGCATGCCTCCCATCTTCCAGCGGCCGCCCGCCCGGCCGCGCCGGGGTGCGGACATATCCCCCACCGGCGAGTTGTTACCGATCCGGCCAAAAGCAGGCCGTCCCCCGCTCGGCACGTAACCGTTGCCACGAAGTCTTCGGCCGTGACTGTGGCCGGATTGGTAACCATCGGCGCTGTAGCCCCGAGGCCCGCCGCCGCTGCCGGGGTCAACGACTACGATGAGCAACGCGGACGAAGGGGACAGCGTGAACGATCTCATCGACACCACCGAGATGTACTTGCGTACCATCTACGAGCTCGAAGAAGAAGGTGTCGTTCCGCTGCGCGCCCGTATCGCCGAGCGCTTGCAGCAGAGCGGCCCGACCGTGAGCCAGACCGTCGCCCGGATGGAGCGCGACGGGCTGGTCGTGGTCGCCGACGACCGGCATCTCCAGCTCACCGACCACGGCCGGGAACTGGCCATCGCCGTGATGCGCAAGCACCGCCTCGCCGAACGCCTCCTCGTCGACGTGATCGGGCTCGAGTGGGAGCACGTGCACAACGAGGCCTGCCGGTGGGAGCACGTGATGAGCGAGGCCGTCGAGCGCAAGCTGGTCAAGCTGCTCGACCACCCGACCACCTCCCCCTACGGCAACCCCATCCCCGGCCTGGACAAGCTGGGCGACGGCGACCCCGCGCCGCCCGCGGAGGCCGACCTCGTCCGGCTCGACGAGTTCGCCCGCACCGGCGGCGGCCGCGTCGAGATCCGGCGCATCGCCGAGCACGTCCAGCTGGACGAGTCGCTGATGACCGAGCTCAAGTCCGTCGGCATCGTGCCCGGCGGCACGGTCACCGTCGGCAAGGCCACCGGCGGCACCATCGAGGTCACCGGCGGGGACACCACCGCCCAGGTCGCCAGCTCCGCGCTGCACGCCGTCCTGGCGCAGGCCCGATGAGCCCCGCAACGGACGCCGTGGCGGCGTTCCGCACGATCCACGGCAAGGCGCCGGCCGGCGTCTGGTCGGCGCCCGGCCGCGTCAACCTGATCGGCGAGCACACCGACTACAACGACGGCTTCGTGCTGCCGTTCGCCCTGCCCCACCGGCTGGCCGCGGCGGCTTCGCCCCGCGAAGACGGCGTGCTGTCCGTGGCCACCCTGGGCGACGACGGCCAGCTCCAGCGCTCCGGCGAGCTCAAGATCGCCGACCTGGCGCCGGGCACCGTCGACGGGTGGGCCGCGTACCCGGCGGGTGTCGCCTGGGTGCTGCGCGACCAGGGCTTCGCGAACGGGGCCGACCTGGTCATCGCCGGGGACGTGCCGTCGGGGGCGGGGCTGTCCTCCTCCCACGCGCTCGAGTGCGCGGTGTCGCTGGCGCTGCTCGGGCTGGCCGGCCTGGAGCTGGACGGCAGCCGCGCCGACGTCCCGACGCGGCCCCAGGTCGCGCGGTGGGTGCAGCGGTCGGAGAACGACTTCGTCGGCGCCCCCACCGGCCTGCTCGACCAGACGGCCTCCCTCTGCTGCACCGAGTCCCACGTCCTGTTCCTCGACGTCCGGTCGGGCGAGCAGGAGCAGGTCCCGTTCGGCCTCGCCGAGGCCGGGCTGCAGGTGCTGATCATGGACACCCGCACGAAGCACTCGCACGCCGAGGGCGGGTACGGCGAGCGCCGCCGCGGCACCGAACGGGCGGCGGAGCTGCTCGGGGTGAAGGCGCTGCGCGACATCACCAACGAAGGCCTTTCGGACGCTCTCGACCGGCTGCCGGAGGACCTGGTGCCGCTGGTGCGGCACGTCGTCACCGAGAACCAGCGGGTGCTCGACACGGTCGAACTGCTGCGCGCCGGACGGCTGGCCGACATCGGGCCGTACCTGGACGCCTCGCACGTCAGCATGCGCGACGACTACCGGATCTCCACGGCCGAGCTGGACCTCGCGGTCGACTCGGCCCGGGCGGCCGGTGCGCTCGGCTCGCGGATGACCGGCGGCGGCTTCGGCGGCTCGGCGATCGCGCTGGTCCGCGACGCGGACCTGGAGCGCGTCAAGGAGGCCGTCGAGGCGGCGTACGAGAAGGCCGGCTACCGGCGGCCGCGGATGTTCACGGCGGTGCCCTCCCGCGGCGCCGGCCGCGACGAGCTCTGACGCCGCGCGGGTCCGCCCGGGGCAACCCCCGCGCGGACCCGCGCGTCGGCTAGAGGGAAGACTGTGGAACACAGTCACCCTCGGCAGGAAGGCCTGAACGTGTCGGAGCAGAGCAACGCCCTGAAGCTGGTCGTGACGGGCGGAGCCGGGTACGTCGGAAGTGTCTGCGCCGCCCGGCTGGTCGAAGCCGGGCACCAGGTCACCGTCGTCGACGACCTGTCGACCGGGCACGCCGACGCCGTCCACCCGGACGCGCGGTTCATCGAAGGCGACGCCGCCGAGGTAGCGGGCAGCCTGCTGCGCGAAGGCTTCGACGGCGTGCTGCACTTCGCGGCCAAGTCGCTGGTCGGCGAGTCGATGACGGAGCCGGCGAAGTACTGGGAAGGCAACGTCGTCACGTCGCTGCGGCTGCTCGAGGCCATGCAGGAGCACGGCACGCCCCGGCTGGTGTTCTCCTCGACGGCGGCGACCTACGGCGAGCCGGAACAGTCGCCGATCCCGGAAACGGCGCCGACCCGGCCGACCAACACCTACGGCGCCACGAAGCTCGCCATCGACGCGGCGATCACCAGCTTCGCCGGCGCGCACGGCCTGGCGGCGGTGAGCCTGCGCTACTTCAACGTCGCGGGCGCGTACGGCGCCTTCGGCGAGCGCCACACCACGGAAACCCATCTCATCCCCCTCGTCCTCCAGGTCGCCACGGGCGACCGCGAGCGCATCCAGATCTTCGGCGACGACTACCCGACGCCGGACCACACGGCGGTGCGCGACTACATCCACGTCGTGGACCTCGCGGACGCGCACCTGCTGGCGCTGAAGCACGCCACCGCGGGCGAGCACCGCATCTACAACCTGGGCAACGGCACTGGCTTCTCCGTTCTCGAGGTGATCGAGGCCTGCCGCGAGGTCACCGGCCACCCGGTGCCGGCGGCGGTGGCCCCGCGCCGCGCGGGCGACCCGTCGGTGCTCGTGGCGGCCAGCGACCGGGCCCGCGAGGAGCTGGGCTGGAAGCCGGAGCGGACCGACCTGGCCGGGATCGTGCGGGACGCCTGGGCATTCACCCAGGCACGGCGAGGCTGATTTCTGCGCTGATCGACGGGCGGCGGGCCGGGCTCTGTGCCTGGGCCTGCCGCGCCGGCGGAGGTTCGGGTCTCGGTGGCGGTGGGCGTGGCGAGCAGTGGTCTCGCGTGCGGCGGGCTGGTTTGACCGGCCCACGCGGCGAGGTCCTCGGACCCAGGCCGAAGCCAGAGGGACCGGCCCAAAATGCCCAAGAATGCACCCCTGGGCACGAGCCGGAGCGATCGGCCTGGCCCGATTCGCTCGCGACACCCGGGAATCCACCCAGCCACGGCGAGGCCGACCCGTCCGGATCGACGGCAGTCGACAAGCTGGGCCTGCGCCTGCCGCGCCGCCGGATGGCTGGCTCCCGGTGGGGCGCTGGGGCAAACGGACACCGATCTCGCGCCTGACGGACTCGGCGGCCTGCCGGTGCTCGCGGCGGCCAACCACAGGGCGGCGAGTAGCCGGGCTGGAGGCCGAAGCGGGCCGGCCTAGCCGGAATCGCCCGTGGCGCCTCGGAACAAACCGAGTCACGGCGAGACCGACCCCCGGCCCAGTCCGACAGCGCGCCCGGCAGGCCGGGCTCTGTGCCTGGGCCTGCCGCGCCGCCGGATGGTCGGGTCTCGGTGGTGGGGTTGGGCCGGTGGGTGTGGCGAGCAGTGGTCTCGAGTGCGGCGGGCTGGTTTGACCGGCCCTTGATCGGCGCTTCGAGAGCCTTTAGCCCTGGCCTAAGTCGGAGGGAACCGATCCAGGACGCCCGGGAATCCATCCCGCCGCGAGGGACTGGGCACGAGCCGGAGCAGATCGGCCTGGCCCGAATTGCCCGCGACACCCCGGAATCCACCCAGCCACGGCGAGCCGACCCGTCCGGGCCGACGGCAGTCAACAAGCCAGGCCTGCGCCTGCCGCGCCGCCGGATGGCTGGCTCCCGGTGGGGGCTGGGACATGTAGGCATAGTGGGCCCGGCATCGAGACCGGCGGTCTCGGGCAACCGGCCCACGATCCCGCACCCCGGCACCCCGGCACCCCGGCCGAAACGGACCGAACTGACCGGAACCGTGTGGGGCGCCTGGAATCCACCCAGTCGCTGCGAGGCCGACCCTGCGCTGACCGCCGACGGCCCGCGCCCTGCGCCGCCTCGTGCTGGTGCGCCAGCCGACGGGCTTGGCGGCTCATGCCGCTTGGCCTACGTCGAAGTCCGCGGGTTCCAGGCCGAAGCCTGCGAGGGGGCCTGCTGCCGCCGCTGCCAGGCCGCGGATGACCTCCGGTGGCGTTCCCGTGTCCAGGACCCTTCTCAGCAACGAGGCCAGCGCATGGTCCGGGGCCGCCTCCAGGGCGTTGTCCAGGGCCATGCCCGCGAATGCCCCGTCGCCGCGCAGGTACGCCGTGAAGCCCAGCAGGGCCGCCGGTTCCGCTCTCTGCGGGGGTGGGATCTCCCGGACCAGCGTCAGCCAGAGGTGCTCGGCTTCGCGCGCTCCCGTGGTGGCCGGGGGTACCGCCATCGCCAGGCACAGGTCTCGGATTTCCGGCAGCTTCAACGCGTTCGCCAGCAGCACGGCTTCCTCGTCCGTCGGTGGCCCGTCGCCGCGGCGCCGGCGGTCGAATGCCGCGCGGACCACCGATGCCGCGTCGTTGACGCGGGTTGCGTCGGGCCAGGGCGGGGATGGCAAGCGGGACAGCTGATCCGCGCGGCGGGCCAGTGCCTCCGGTGACCGAGGGGCCAGCAGTGCCTCGAGTTCCTCGCGGCTGTCGAACGCCACCGTCCCGCACTCGGTCGCGGCCGCCGCCACGACCGTCGAGCGGGGGTCCGGCAACGCGCCGGCGCATTCCTCGCTGCGGTAACACGCCCAGGGTGCGCCCGTCCTGATCGCGGACGTCCACAAGGCGTGCAGCACCGGAAGGCCGATGTCCTCCAGTGCCCGCACCAGCTCGTCGATGAAACCCTTGTGCGGTGGCGGCTTTCCCGGTCTTCGCCGGCCGCCGACGATCACCAGGGTCAAGCCGAGGTGGCAGCCCGCGGCGAACCGCTCCGCCAGCGCTCGCGCCTGGCGGACGCGGTGTTCGCGGCGAGGCAGGTCGCCGCGCAGGATCAGGCCGGGGCTGTCGCCCGGGTAGAGGTGGCCGAGCAGGACGATGGACTTCGCGGGCCTGAACCCCATCAGGTACGGGAGCGCGGTCAGCAGCTGTGCGGGGTTCCGGAGGTCGGCCGGGGTGGTTGTGGTCATGCCTCCACTGTGGGGCAGGCCGGGGCCGGATGGGGCGGTGGCGGGAAATCTGTGGATGGCGGGGGCCGATGTGGACGGAAGCCGCCCGGCGGGGCCGGGCGGGGCGTTCCTGTCGGTGGGGCGGGCTATGCTGCCCGGCCCCACCGGCCGGACAGGTTCAGCCGCAGTGCTCGAACCCGCTCTCATAGGTGTTGCTGCCCACCGAGCCGCCCCACTTCACGCAGGTCGAGTCGGCGGTCTTCTTGACCGGCCCGGCGTAGTAGGTGAAGCTGCCGGAATCGGTCGTCCGGGTTCCGCCCTGGACCTCGAGGAACGCCGCGACCGCGCTGGCCGTGCCGAGCGATGTGGCCTTCAGCGTGGTCACGCAGTTCGCCTTGGTGGAAGCGTTGTACAGCAGGTAAGCCGTGCCCGAAGAGTTGGCCAGCGCCTGCTGGTCCACGACCGAGAAGCCGTCGCCGCACACCTCTTCGGCGGAGTAGGGGTTGCCGCCGCAGCCGTTCTTGCTCGTGAAGTCGGTGTGCGCGTAGTAGGGCACCGCAACACCGTTCAGCTTCGCCTTCTGCACCGCGCCGTCGAGGATCTCTTCGAAGTGCAGGTGCGGCCCGGAAACGCCACCGGTCGCGCCGGCCTTGCCGATCTCCTTGCCACCGGCCACGGACGCGCCGACGGAGACTTCCTGCACCGACAGGTGCGCGTACCGGGTCTTCCAGCCGCCGCCGTGGTCGACCTCGATCCACTTGCCGTAACTGGTGGCACCCTTGTCCTCCACCCGGGTGACGGTGCCGGACGCCGCCGCGAGCACCGGCATGCCGGTGATGCCGTCCTTCTGGAAGTCGACGGAGTACTGCGGGTTGTGGTCGCTGAACGTCGCCGCCTTCACCGTGACGCCGCACTTGAACGGCACCTGGAAGTTCGGCGCGGCCGAGGCGGTCGCCTGGCCGGCGAGGGTGAGGCCGAGCGCGGGCAGCGCCGCGGCGGCGGCGAGCAGGGCGAGCCGTCGCAACCTGGACATGGGGGAACCTCCTGACAAACGGGACAACTTGACCCCACGAAGGGAAGTCCCAGTCGGTACATTTTCCGTACAAGCACCCGCGGAGGACTGCCGAAATGACGACCCGACCAGCCACGTTCCCCCGAGTCCAAGGCTGGTTGCGCTGGGCGCTCGTCGCGGTGCCGATGGTCGCCGCCATGCCCCGGGCGGACCTGCGAGCCTGGCTGCTGATCGGGTTGACCCTCGCGCTGTCGATCCCGTTGCTGTGGATCCACGACGCCCGCGTCCGACCGCTGATGACGGCGCTGCCCCTCGCCGTGATCGCGAGTACGGGCGCACTCTGGGTGCTCCTGCCGAGCAGCTGGGCGTCGGTGGCGATGTTCAGCACCACGTTCTTCGTGGTGCTGAGGCATTCGACGGTGCCGATCGTGCTGGCGGTCGCGCTCGACATCGCGGCGATCACGGCCGGGGCGGCCCGCTACGACGTGTGGAAAGGCGCTCTGTCGACGTACGCGGTCCTCGCCGTGATCGTGCTGATGGGGCTCAACCGGCGGACCCGCCTCGCCCGCATCGAGCAGACCGAACTGGCGCTGGCCCGCGCGCAGACCGCCAACGAGGAGCACGCCCGCGCGGCCGCGCTCGCCGAACGCACCCGCATCGCCCGCGAGCTGCACGACGTCCTGGCGCATTCGCTGGCCGGGCTGGCGCTGAACCTGCAGGGCGCGCGGCTGATGCTGGTGCGCGACGGGGCGAGCCCGGACGCCGTCGCCCAGATCGAACGGGCGCAGACGCTGGCGTCGGAAGGCCTCGCCGAAGCCCGGAAGGCCGTGGCCGCGCTGCGCGAAGACGCCGTGGGTGTCGAACGCGCGATCGCGGACCTCCTCGCCGCGTACCGGCTCGACAGCGGTGCCCGCGCGGACCTCGAGATCAAAGGTGGACCGCGCGAACTGGACCCGTCCGTCGGCACCGCGCTGGTCCGCGCGGTGCAGGAGGCGCTGGCCAACACCCGCAAGCACGCGGCACAGGCCGAAGTGGACGTCACGCTGCACTACGCCGCCGGGTCGGTGGAGCTGACCGTGGCCGACCGGCAGGGCAGGCGGCCGCCGGCCGCGCCGGCCGCAGGCTACGGTTTGCGCGGGATGGGCGAACGGGTCGCGCTGCTCGACGGGCGGCTGGAGAGCGGACCGGGGGAGGACGGATGGCGGATTCACCTGACGGTGCCGGCGTGACGCTGCGCGTCGTGCTGGCCGACGACCAGGCGGTGGTCCGGGAAGGCCTGGTCACGCTGCTCGGGCTGCTGCCCGGGGTCGAGGTGGTCGGCGCCGCCGCCGACGGCCTGGCCGCGCTCGCGCTCGTCGCCGAGCACCACCCCGACGTCGTGCTGGTGGACCTGCGGATGCCGCGCTGCGACGGCGTGGAGACCACCCAGCGGATCCGCGCCGAACACCCCGGTACCGAGGTCGTCGTGCTGACCACCTACGCCGACGACGAGTCGCTGCTGGCCGCGTTGCGCGCCGGAGCTCGCGGGTTCCTCACCAAGGACGCCGACGCCGAGTCCATCGCGCGGGCGCTGCGCTCGGCGGCCGCCGGTCAGTCCACAGTGGACGGCGAGCTGCAGCGGCGGCTCGTCGAAGCCGCCGCCCGCAGCGCCCCGCAGCGCGTCAAGGAGGTCGAAGGCCTGACCGCGCGCGAGATCGAGGTGCTGCGGCTGATCGCGGCGGGCCTGTCGAACACCGAAATCGCCCGCACCCTGGTGGTCAGCGAGGCGACCGTGAAGACCCACGTGAACCACCTGTTCGCCAAGGCCGGGCTGCGCGACCGCGCGCAGGCGGTCGCGTTCGCCTACCGGGCGGGCATCGCCGGCTGATCCCTCACGGCGCGGGCAGGATGTTCGCGTTGTGGTGGAACACGTTGTGCGGGTCGTACGCCGCCTTGATCCGGGCCAGCCGCTCGTACTTTTCGGGCCCGTACGACGTCCGGACGCGGTCGGCTTCGTACTCGGCCATGAAGTTCACGTAGCCCGCCGAGTTGGACGAGACCGGCACCAGCGCTTCCCAGAACTCGCGCACCCACGCGCGGTCCACCGCGTACGGCTCCGGCTCGGTCGCGAGGGAGTCGATGTTGATCAGGATGCTCTCGCGCCGCGGGCCGCCGAACGCCGTCGCGTCGTCGGCCACCTCCGTGAAAGCGCCCCGCATCGAGAAGATCGGCATGATCGACAACGGGGACGTCTTGCGCGGCAGGAAGTCCGCGATCACCTCGATGACTTCGTCGGTGAAGCCGTCGGCGTAGGCGGCCTTCTCGTAGGCGAGGATGCCCCACGGCGCGGCGCCGTCGAGCATCCGCTGCAGCTCTACGTAGGGGATCGGCGAGACGAACTCGAACAGCGGCGCCGGCCCGGACCGCGCCGCCCGGACCGCTGCGGCGTGCTGTTCCTCCCCGTCGAAACCGGCGATCAGCACGGCGTACCCCGGCCGGAACCGGAACGGCTCCGGGACGAAGGGCGCGGGCGGCGCGTTGAGCCCGGCGACGAGCACCCCCAGTTCGCCGGGCAGCGTCCGGAGCAGCTCACGGGCGTGGCGCAACGCGGCCACGCCGTCGTCGAGACCGTAGAAGAACAGTCCCAGGTGGACGATCGGGCCGACCGGGTGCAGCCGGAATTCGAACTCGGTGACGACGCCGAAGTTGCCGCCGCCCCCGCGCAGCGCCCAGAACAGGTCGGAGTGCTGTCCGGCGGACACGCGCAGGATCTCGCCGTCGGCGGTGACGAGCTCGACCGAGACCAGGTTGTCGCACGACATCCCGTACTTGCCGGTGAGCCAGCCGAAGCCGCCGCCGAGGGTCAGCCCGCCGACGCCGGTGTGGCTGATGGTGCCGCCGGGGACCGCGAGCGCGTGCTCCTGCGTGGCCGCGTCGAGCTGCGCCCAGGTCGTCCCGCCGCCGCAGCGGACGGTGAGGCCGTCCGGGTCGACGTCGATCGCGCCGAGGGAGCTCAGGTCGAGGCAGAGACCGCCGTCGACGACCGCGGCGCCGCCGTAGTTGTGCCCACCGCCGCGCACCGAGACGTCGAGACCGGCTTCACGCGCGTACGCGAGCGCTGTCGCCACGTCCGCGGGCCCGGCGGGCCGCACCACCACCGCGGGGCGGCGGTCGATCTCCCCGTTCCAGACCGACCGCGCGACGTCGTAGCCGGGGTCGCCGTCGGTCAGCACGGCTCCGGACAGCTGGGTGCGCAGGCTCTCCAAGGCGGGTTCGGCGGTCGAGGTCATGGCGGGTCCTCTCGCAGCGGACGGAACGCCGGTAAGTCGCCTGACCTGCGACGACCGTTACATTCAGTGATCGTCGACGCGGACAGTGACCAGCCGCTGCGTGAACCCGGCGTCGACCAGCCTGCCGAACGCCCGCTCGACGCCGGGCGGGACGCGCTGCGGGATCGCGAAGCCCCGCTCGGCGTATTCGGTGATCCGCTGGGTCTCGCCGACGAGCATGCCGATCACCCGGTCGGCCTCCTCGCTGCCGGCGACGTAGTCCTCCAGCGAGCCGCCCTTCGCGGCGCAGACGAGGTCGGCTTCCGGCCACAGTCGCTTGGCCGTCGCGTACGCCCGGCGCTGCTGGTAGGGCCGCGAAACGAGCGTCACGGTCCGGACCGCGATCCCCCGCTCGGCGAGCAGCCGCCGGGTGAACACGATGTTCTCCCCCGTGTGCCGGGCCTCGGGTTCGACCAGGATCGCCTCGTCCGGCACCCCGAGGTCCAGGGCGATCTCGCGGTAGTGGACCGCCTCGCCGCGCGGGAAACGCTCCAGCGTCGTCGGGGCGTTGGCGCCGGTGAAGACGATCAGCGGGAAGCACCCGGCGTGGAACAGCTCCGCGGCGTGGACGGCCACGCCGGGGTCGCGGCTGCCGAGCCCGATCCCGACGTCCGACCGCCGCGGCTCGTGCCGCAGGTCGTGGTAGTCCCACAGCGTGCGGACATCGGCTCGGAGGTGCTCCGGCAGCATCAGCCGAACGCGGCCCGCAGCGCCGGCTTGCCGCCCGTGACCGGGAGCGTGACCGACGACTTCGTGAGGTCGAGCGCCAGTCCGGCGCCCGGCTTGGGCCGCAGCGTGTAGTCGTGGTCGCTGGAGGCGAGCAGGAACTCCAGCCGGTGGCCCGCCGCGAGGACGTAGTCCTTCGGCATCAGGTCGACGCCGATCCGGTAGGTCTGCCCGGGCGTGACCGGCTCGGTGCGGGCGGGCGACGTGCGGTTCTGCGGGTCGGTCCAGCCGCGGCTGATCACGTGGGACGTGCCGTCGGGCGCGCGGTCGAGCAGGATCGCCGAGACGTTCGCGGCGGGCCGGTCGAACGCCAGCGCCAGGTCGGCGCGAGCGGTGCCGGAGAGGCGTACGGACTGCTTCGCCGCCGGAGTCGCGTACAGCAGGCGGTTGCCGGACGACGCCAGACCGGCCAGCTGCTCGATCGTCTTCGACGAGTCGTCGGCGAGGGTTTCGGCGGCCGCCGTGCCCGGTACCGGGTTGCGCGTGTCGATCGCGCCCTTCGACCGGCCGCCCGGCCACGGGTACACGCGGACGTCGGCGGTGCCCGGCGCCGGCCAGTCGGCCTCGTCGGTCCACGACAGGTCCTCGCGCTGGATCGTCGCCTTCGGCTCGTTCTGGATGCCGTTGTCGATGCCGTAGAGGTAGTGCGACATCCACTTGTTCAGCGTCGCGAGCCAGACGTCGCGGCGCAGCGAGTACGGGTCCGCGTGCCCGGACTGGTGCAGCCAGATCTTGTGCTCGACGCCGCGGGCCTTCAGCGCCTCGTACCAGGTCGCGACCTGCTCGGACTTGACGTTCCAGTCGTTGAGGCCGTGCACCGCGAGCACCGACGCGCGCACCTTGCCGACGTCGTTGCGGTAGTTGCGGACGTCCCAGAACGGCGTGTAGTCGCCGGTGACCCGGTCCTGGTCGCGGGTCAGCCCGTCGATCACCGGGCGGCAGACCTGCCGGTCGGCGCGGGTGTACACGTACTCGGCGAGCACGTCGGCGTCCTCGCCCTGGAACCCACCGGCCGCGACGACCGCGCCGTCGTGGCGGTAGTACTCGTACCAGCTGGAGATCGCCGCGATCGGCACGATCGTCTCCAGGCCGGCGACACCGGTGCTGGCGACGGCGTTGGGCAGGGTTCCGTTGTAGGACACGCCCATCATGCCGGTCTTGCCGGTGCTCCAGTCCGCCTTCGCCGCGGCGCCGGCCGAGTCGCGTGCGCTCGTGCGGCCGTTGAGCCAGTCGACGACCGAGCGGGCGCCGATCGTCTCGTTGACGTCACCCGTCGTCGGGCAGCCGGTCGAGAGGCCGGTGCCGAGTGATTCGCCGTAGACGACGGCGAACCCGCGCGCGGTGAAGTAGTCCTGGTAGCGCCAGGTGATCGGGGCGGCCGGCCCGACGCCGTGCGCGGCGACCCGCGGGCCTTCCGGACCGCGGGCGTACCCGGGCGCGGACAGCTCGACGTCGACGTCGTGGTTGGCGACGTCGTTGCCGCCGGCGTAGTACGGGCTGGCCTGGTAGACGACGGGCACCTTCAGGCCCTGCTGGGTCGCGCGCGGGCGCACGACCTGGGCGTGCACGAGGTCGTCGGTGCCGTCGTGGTCGCTGTCGACGGGCGCGGTGACCCAGACGTCTTCGCGGACGACGTCGGCCGGGTCGAACACCGGTTGCGCCTGGCCGCCGGTGAACACCGGCGACGGCGGGGCCGCGGCTTCCGCGGCGACCGAAGTCAGCGGAAGGGCGAGCACGGCGGCGAGCAGGACTGCGGCTTTCACTCAGGACCCCCAAGCCGGGCGAAGCGGACGACTGAAGACACTTCCGGCCGCCCGCGGGGGTGTCAAGAGACTAACGTCGGAGGCATGCCGACCGTCGAAGCGCCGATCGCCGCCGTGACCGTTTACCCGCAGCAGGCGCGGATCACCCGCCGGGGCAAGGCTCCGCTCGACGGCGGGCCGCGCCTGACGTTCGCGGGGTTGCCCCCGGCGCTCGACCCGGCTTCGGTGCGCGTCACCGGCACCGGGCCCGCGCTGGTCACCGGCGTCGACGTGCGCACCGAGTGGCACGCCGACCCGGCCGACCCGGCGTTGCAGGCACTGGTCGAGCAACGGCGGGCCGATCAGGCGACGCTCGACGGCGTCCTGGACGACGAAGCGGCCGAAACGATGAAGGTGGATCTGCTGACTTCGCTCGCGAAGCGCAGTGGCGGCAGCTTCGCGAAGGCACTGGCCAACGGCACCGCCGAACCTTCGCGCGTCGCGGAGGTGACCGACGCGCTGAGTTCGCGGCTGGCGTCGGCGTTGAAGGCACGCCGGGTGCTGAGCGAGCGGATCGAGCGGCTGCGCGAGGACCTCGCCGCGCTCGACCGGCGGATCGAAGCGCAGGGTGCGCAGACCGGGCGGGACAGCACGTCGGTGGTCGTGGAGCTGGAGATCTCGGACGCGGCCGGGAGTGCCGAGCTCGAACTGTCCTATGTGGTCCCCGGAGCGAGCTGGGAGCCGGGCTACGACATCCGGGTGCGCGGCACCGAAGTCACGGTGGTGTCGTACGGGCTCGTCAGCCAGTACACGGGCGAGGACTGGCCGGAATGCGAGCTGGCGCTGTCGACGGCCCGGCCCGCGGTGTCGGTGGTGGTGCCGGAACTTTCGCCGTGGTACCTGGACCGCGTGCACCCGCTCCCGCCCGCGGCGGCCTACGGCGGAGCGGGCGGCGGGGCCCCGGAAGGGATGCGGAGGGGTTTCGCGGCGTCGTCGATCTCTTTGGCGCCGAACCTGGCGTCGGTCGAGCAGGGAACGACGGCGGTCACCTACCGGCCTCCGCGGCCGGTGGCGGTGCCGTCCGGCGCGCAGGGACACCGGACGACGCTGGCGCAGCTTTCGCTCACGGCCGACCTGGGTTATGTGACGGCGCCGGTGCTGGCGGAGGAGGCGTACTTGCGCGCCACGGTGGAGAACACGTCGGAGCACGCCCTCCGGCCGGGACGCGCTTCGGTGTTCCACGACGCGGAGTTCGTCGGGACGACGGTGCTGGAGCCGTGGGCGCCCGGAGAGGAACTGGAGCTGGCACTGGGCGTCGACGACCGGATCCGGGTGGAGCGGGAACTGGTGTGGCGGACGGCTTCGAAGGCGACCTTGTCGGGGCAGAAGCGGCGGGAAGCGGAGTACCGCATTTCGGTCGTCAACCACGGGCCGCGGGAAGCCGTGGTGACGGTGCTGGATCAGGCGCCGGTTTCGCGGGACGACACGATCACGGTGAAGGAGGTGAAGACGTCGCCGGACCCGGTGGAGACGTCGGCGCTGGGTGAGTTCACGTGGAAGCTGACGCTGGCGCCGGGTGCCACGGGCGAAGTGAAGCTCTCGTATCGCGTGGATGTCGCGAAGGGCGTGGAGCTGACGGGTTGGCGGGAGTAGCCCGATCTGCTCGCGCCGGAATTCGTTCCGCACCGGCCGATCCTCCTGAACTCGTGACGGATCGGACACCAGCCGTTACGGTGGTGCCCGCACGGGGCCGTCGGGCAGGGGGATTAGTGGGTCGCAAACCGGGTTACGAAGACTATGCGCAGTTTCGGCTCAAGTACAAAAAAACCTGTGGCTTCTGCGGGCAGCAGCTTTCCGTGGGGCAGCAGGTACTCGGCCAGCGCCAAGAACCATCCTGGGACATCGTCTGCCTCGGCTGCGGGCTCGATTCACCCGCCGTTTCCCCCGCGCCCGAACCGCGGCCGGAACGATCGGAGCCGGCTCCCCGCGGCCGGGTGCCGGCTGCCCGCCGGGAACCACCTCCTTCGGCGTGGTCCAGGCTGATCGGATACCACCGGTCCTGCGTCGTGCACGAATCCCTCACCGCTCCGGTTCCGCTGCACCGGCGTGATCGGTGGACCCCGTTCCCGCTGTCCTTCGAGACGGTGCTCTGCGGCGGAGCCACGCAGCTTCCGGCTCCGGCACCGGTTTCGAAGCTGTTCGAGGACCTCGCTCCCCTCGAAGGCGTCTTTTACGGGTGGCCGACCCTCGTCGTCCGGGATCGACGCGGGCGGCCCCACGTCGCCTCTCTGTTCATCCGCGGTCTCGACGAGCCGGAATCGGCGCCCGGGGGCCCGACCGCGATTCCGCTGAACAGCGAACTCCCCCACATCAACACCGCGCTGCTCGGCCCAGAATGGTTCGATCCGGAGCTGCTGGGCGACGTGGCCACCGTCCTCGCCGACAAGGTCATCGGCTTCGGCGTCGCCACGGCGATGACCGACGTCACCCGGCGGATCCTCACCGCGTTGGGGCTGCCGGACGCGGACATCGACCCGCGGGGGCTGCACCGGTCGCCCGACGAGGACGACTTGTGGCGTCCTCAGGAGGCCGGGGTGTTCAACCTGGCCATGGCGTTCAAGGGCGAACTCGACTACGCGGTGCGGGGCCTGGTCAAAGACCTCGACTGGATGGCCCGCGCCGACGATTGGCAGGACAGCGCCGCCCGCTTCCTCTTCGAGACGTGGACCCCCGAAGCCCCCTTACCGCTCGAAGCGGGGCCGATCCGGTTGAACCGTGCGCAGGAGCACGCGGTGTCCGTCGCCGCGACGAGCCCGCTAACCGTGATCACCGGCCCGCCCGGCACGGGGAAGAGCCAGACGGTCACCGCGATCATCGCGGAAGCCTGGCGGCGTGGCGAATCCGTGTTGTTGAGTTCGACCAACAACAAACCAGTCGACGACGTCGTGACCGGCAAGGCCGCGCAGCTCGACCGGGCGCTGGTGCTGCGCACCGGCAACGCGGAAAAGCGTCAGGAACTCGGCTCCGCGCTCACCGAACTGGTGGATGAGGCCGCCGGTCGCCCGGTGGGCAGTGGCTTCGAGAACCTGGCCGAGGTGACCAACGACCGGCGCTGGGCCGAGCTCGATCTCCAACACCACGCTGAACTGGGCGGACAAGTGTTGACGGCGGCCGTCCACCGTGACGAGCTCCGGGCGCGGACGTGGCGGCACCAGCTTCCCTCCCCGACGCATCTGCCCGGCATCGAGAAGCTGGCGAACCGCGTACTCCGGACGCGCTGGCGGTGGTTGCGCCGTCGCCGTGACCGGAAGTTCCGCGGTTTCGCCGCCATCACCGATCCCACGGTCGGAGCCGAGGAGGTGGTGGCCTGGTTCGCCGCCGAACGCACCTTCGACCACCACTATGGCGAACTGCGACGGTTTCTCGAGGATCACCCGGGAGACTTGCCGGCGCGGCTCGAGGACACCGACGTGCTTTGGCGCGAAGCCTCGGAAAGCCAGGTGCGTGAGCTGGTGCGGCTCGGCATCACGGGCGGCTCGTCCGTGCTTCTCCAGCTGAGCGAAGCGTTGACCGAGGAGCTGCGCTGTCATGACCTGATGAAGGGAGCGCTCCGGCACGCCAAGGGCTGGGCGACTTCGGCTTTGTCCACTCGTCCGAACTTCGCCTGCAGCGCGGCGCAGATCGATCTGGTGGTGATCGACGAGGCCAGTCAGTGCAGCCTCGCTCAGGTGCTCCCGCTGGCCTACCGGGCGAAGCGCCTGGTGATCGTCGGAGATCCGCACCAATTGCCGCCGGTGGTGACGGCGGACCCCGGCCAGCTGCGCTGGCTCGCCCAGCAGAGCGGCACCACACACCCGGACTTGGCGGCCCGGCACCACACCTACGGGGACGACTCCGCGTTCAGCGCCTTCGCCGCGCGGTTCCGGCCGGAACCGCTCCTGCTCGACGAGCACTACCGGTGCCACCCGGACATCATCCGGTTCTGCAATGAAGAGTTCTACCGGAACCAGCTGAAAGTCCTGACCAGAGTCGAGTACCCCGAGGGCGCCCGCCGGGGAATGCACTGGCACGAGGTTTCCGGCCGCACCCGGCCGGGTCCCACCGGGAGCGTGATCAACGAGATCGAAGCACAGGCCATCGCCGATTGGCTGGCCACTGCTGATGTGGCGGCTCTCGGCTCGGTGGGTGTCGTGACTCCGTTCCGAGCCCAGGCGAACCTCATCGAGCGCCTGCTGGAGAAGGCCGGTCCGCATCAGGTCGAAGTCGGTACGGCACACACTTTCCAGGGCGGCGAGCGTGACACGATCCTGTTCTCCACGGTCGTGTCCGAAGGAGCTCAGCCGGGCACGATCGGCTGGCTCGAGAGCCAGCGCAACCTCATCAACGTGGCGGTCAGCCGAGCCCGGCGCGAACTCGTCGTGTTCGGGAACGACCGGGCGATCCGGGAACACGGACCGCGGACGCTGCGGGCGCTGGCCGAGATGACGTCGGGCAGGTCCTCGGCGTCGGCAGCCCCGCCGAGCGCCATCGTCCGCCGTCTGCACGCGGCCCTCACGGCCCGCGGCATACCCGCGGAACTGGGGCGCACCGTGGAGGGCTACCCCATCGCCATCGCGATCACCGGCCGCTCCGGCACCTTGATCGACTTGGAGGTGAGCGAACTGCCCGACGGCGACCCCGGCGGCGGCCTCCAGCGTGCCTTCTCCCTGCGGGACAGCAACCTTCGCGCTCTCGGCTGGCAGGTCCTGCGGATACCGGATTGGCAGGCGTACCTCGAAGCCGGCGAAGTCGTCTCAACCGTACTGCGGACGGCCCGGGCTTGACGGGAACACCGAGGCGGGCACGCACCGGCGATCAGCGGATCGCGCGGTGCGTACCGCACCGGAAGCTCAGCCCTGCGCGATGTAGGCCTGCAGCTGTTCCTGGCTCTGCTCCAGCTGTTCCATCCGGTTCTTCACGACGTCCCCGATGGACACGATCCCGGCCAGCCGGCCCTCGGCCAGGACCGGGACGTGGCGGATGCGGCGTTCCGTCATCAGGACCGACAGCTGGTCCACCGAGTCGTCCGGGGTGCAGCTCGCCACCAGTTTCGTCATGATCTCCGACACCGGGCCGTCGAGCAGGCCCGGGCCGTGTTCGTTCAGGCGCCGGACGACGTCGCGTTCCGAGACGATTCCCGCGATCGAGCCGTCCGGGGCGACGACCACCATCGCGCCGACGTTGTGGTCGGCCAGTCCGGCCAGCAGTGTGGTCACCGTCGTCTCCGGGGTGACCGTTGCGACCGCCGACCCCTTCGTGCGCAGCAGATCCGCAATCCGCATGGCGATCCTTCCCGTCGGTGAGCTGGATCACCACAGGTTAGGGCCCTCCGGCGCCCGGCGAAAGTCCGGCAAACGGGGCGTCTTCGTGGTAAAGGGAGGAGATTCAGCCGAGCCGTTCGGCCAGGCCGTCGAGGGCCAGCCGGATCCCGGCCGCGTAGTCGTCGTCGCCGAGGGCGTTCAGGCGCTCGCGGGCCAGCGCCAGCTGCTCGCGCGCCGCGGGGAGGTCGCCGAGCTTGCGGTAGTCCTCGCCCAGGTTGAGGTGCAGGGACGGGTAGAACCCGCGCACCGCCAGGGACGAGTGGTACTCGCGGGCCCGCGAGTCGGTCAGCGAATCGGCCGCGGCCAGGGCCCGCAGGTCCCACTCGAGCTCCTCGGCCGGGTCGTCGCAGACGTCGGCCATGTGGTGCGCCAGCGCGACGCGGTGCAGCGGGTCGCCGTCGTCGCCGATCGAATCCCACAGCTTCGCGAAGGCCGCGTACGCGCCGGCGCGGTCGCCGCCGATGTGCTGCCGAAGACCGGCGTCGATCGCCACCATCACGTCGTCGGTCATGCCACTCCTTCGTCCGCCAGCGCCCGCAGCCGGGCCAGTCCGGGCTCGATCCGCTCGGCCGCGACCGCACCGTAACCGAACACCAGGCCGTGCCGCCGCTCCCCCACGCCGAAGTCCCCCAGCGAGTACAGCCGCACGCCACGACGGCGAGCGGCGCGGACCAGCCCGCCGCAGTCCGCCGGCGCGAGCGCGCTGAGGTGCAGGCCCGCCGTCGACGGCAACGGGGTCAGGAAGTCCGCGAAGTCGCGGGCGAGCACCGCGGAGAGGAGCTCGTGCCGGCCGCGGTAGACCTTCCGCATCCGCCGGACGTGCCGGGCGAAGCCCCCTTCGGCCATGAACGCCGCCAGCGCCGCCTGCTCGACGTTCGGCGCGTGCCAGTCGGTGAGGTAGCGGGCCTTGACCAAGGCGGGCACCAGCGTCGGCGGCGCGATGAGGAAGCCCAGCCGCAGTGCCGGCGAGAGCACCTTCGAGAACGAGCCGACGTACACGACGCGGCCGCGGGAATCCAGGCTGTGCAACGGTTCCAGCGGGCGCCCGGTGTAGCGGAACTCGGTGTCGTAGTCGTCCTCGACGAGCACCGCGTCGTTCCGCTCGGCCCAGTCCAGCAGCTCCAGGCGGCGGTCCAGCGACATCGACAGGCCGAGCGGGTACTGGTGCGACGGCGTCACGTACACCAGCCGCGTCCCCGCCGGGATGGCGTCGACGACGATCCCGGACGCGTCCACCGGCACCGGCGCGACCCGCACCCCGCGCGCGCCGAGCACCAGCCGCGGCGGCGGGTACCCCGGGTCCTCGACGGCCGCCAGGTCGCCGGTCCGCAGCAGCACCCGCGCGACGAGGTCGGTCGTCTGCTGGGCGCCCGCGGTGACGACGACCTGCGCCGCACCGGCACGGACGTCCCGGGAAACGCCGGCGTGCCGGGCGATTTCGGCGCGCAGCGCGGGGTGGCCCTGCGGGTCGCCGTAGGTCATCAGGTCGGCCTGGCCGGCGCGCAGCCGCTGCGTGATCAGCCGCCGCCAGGTGTCGAACGGGAACAGCGAGAGGTCGGGGACGCCCGGCCGGAAGTCGAACTCCGGCGCCGGGGCGAACGGCCCGGGCGGCGGCGGGACGGCGTCCCACTCCGGCAGCGGCCGCACGCCCGGACCGTCCGGCACGGGCTCGGCGGACACCGGCGAAGCCGTGACGAACGTGCCCGCGCCGACGCGAGCGGCGAGGAACCCCTCGGCGGTGAGCCGGTCGTAGGCGGCGCTGACCGTCGTCCGGGAGACCGCCAGCCGCTGCGCGAGCTCACGCGTCGGCGGGAGCGCCTCGCCGGGCCGGATCCGGCCGGCCAGGATCGCCGCGCGGAGCTGCCGGTAGATCGCGTCGCGGTGGCCGCGTGTCCCGGTCAGGTCGATGTGGATCTCCACCGGATCAGTCTAGATTGGCCCACGAAGGTTGCGGCGGATTTGGCACTGTTCGTGGTCCGCTTCCCCGCTTAACGTGATCGGCATGGATCTCCGCGAACTCGACCGCCGCACCCTGCTCCTCCTCGACAAGATGGTCGCCGGCGTGACACCGACCGACCTCGCCCGCCCCACCCCGTGCGCCGGCTGGACCCTCGCCGATCTGCTCCGCCACCAGGTCAGCGAGAACCACGCCTTCGCGACGGCGGCCCGCGAAGGCTCGGCGCCGGACTGGGACGCCGGTGTCCTCGGCGACGACGCCTACGCCGCGTACCAGGCGTCCGTCGAGGACTTCCTCGACGCCTTCGCCGGCGACGCCGTGCTGGAGCGCCAGCTCACCATCAACCACTTCGGCACGTTCCCCGGCTCGATCGCGGCGCACATGCACCTGGTCGACACGCTCGCGCACGGCTGGGACCTGGCCCGCACCCTGGGCCTGCCCTACGAGCCGGACGCCGAAGCCGTGTCCACCGCCTCGAAGCTGGCCGAACGGATCCCGGACGAAGGCCGCGAGAAGAACGGCTCGTTCGCCCACAGCGTCGAGGTCCCCGCGGACGCGAGCCCGCTCGACCGGTTCCTCGCCCTCCTCGGCCGCGACCCCGCCTGGACCCTCAGCTGACCTCGCCGGCCGGGGCGCTCCACGTGTCACACGCCTTCGTGGCCTTGCCGTCGTAGCCCGCCTTCGCCCAGGACAGCTGGTGCTCGCGCGAGCCGTGGGTGTCGCTGTTGTTGGCCCGGCCGTAGTCGGCGACCGCGGCGTTCGCCAGCGATCGGCTGATCGAGCCCGTGCCGGCGACGGCCGTCAGGAACAGCGCGCCGAAGCAGTTCGCCTGCAGCTCGATCCGGCGCACGACCTCCTTGTCCGCCGCGCTGTCCTCGTCCGGCGAGGTCATCTTGTCCGCCGCCGCGGAGAGGATGCCGCTCTCGCGCTGCACGTGGTGGCCGTATTCGTGGGCGAGCGTCGCGATGTGCCGGGCCTTGTTGAGCCCGGCGTCCGACAGCATCCAGTCGGTCGGGGCGTAGATCGTCGTGTCGCCGCCGCAGTAGTAGGCGACGGCTTCGTTCTCCGTCGGCGCCTCGCCGCACGAGCTGTGCTCCGGCAGCGTCACCGAAACGGTGGCCGTGAGCGTCGGCTCGTTCGCCTTCTCCAGTGCCGGGCGCCACGACTGCTCCAGGCAGCCGACGAGCGCGCCGTAGTAGGCCTTGAGCTGTTCGGCCGCCCGGCCGAGCTCGGGCAGGGAGCAGGTGGCGGGCCCGGGGCTGATGCCGTCGCCGAGCAGGGGGTTGCGCGCCAGCTCCGGCACGGCCTTCGGGGGCTTCCCGGTGCCGCTGTACGCCCGGCCGGGATCGGCGCCCTGCGCGGCGAGCGCGCGGCCGTCCACCCGGTGCGGGATGGTGGCGGCGATCAGGGAGAAGGCCACCACGACGATCAGGACCCCGGTGACGGCACCCCAGAGCCGGTTGCGTGGCGGCGCGATCGGGACGGGCGGGGCCGCGGGCCAGCCGGGCGCCCACGGGTTCGGCTCCGGCGTCCACGCGGGTTCCGGCGGCCGGGCCGTCCCCGGCCACGGCGGTTCGGCGTCGTTCACGGTCTCCCCCTGCTGTGTGGCACCAGCATACGGACACCCCGGGAGGCAGGGATCACGAAACGAACACGCCACCGGGTGGCCGCCGGGCCCCGGACCAGGCGAGACTGTCTGTCATGAGTGTCGAGGATCCTTATCTGTGGCTGGAAGACGTGACCGGCGACGACGCGCTCGGCTGGGTGCGCGCCCGCAACGACGAAACGCTGGCCGAGCTGACCGCCGGCGCGCGGTTCGCCGAACTGCGCGCCGAACTGCGCGAGGTGCTCGACGCCGACGACCGGATCCCGTACGTGCGCCGCCGCGGCGAGTTCCTCTACAACTTCTGGCAGGACGCGAGCCACCCGCGCGGCCTGTGGCGGCGGACGACGCTCGAGTCCTACCGGCAGGCCGAGCCCGAGTGGGAGCTGCTGCTCGACGTCGACGCGCTGGCCGAGGCCGAGGGCGAGAACTGGGTCTGGCAGGGCGCGACCGTGCTGCGGCCGGGCTACCGGCGCGGCCTGGTCGAGCTGTCCCGCGGCGGCGCCGACGCCACCGTCGTCCGCGAGTTCGACCTCGACTCGCACGAATTCGTCGCGGACGGCTTCACGGTCCCGGAGGCGAAGACGCGGATCGGCTGGATCGACGAAGACCGCGTCTACGTCGGAACGGACTTCGGCCCGGGCTCGCTGACCAGCTCCGGGTACCCGCGGCTGGCCAAGGAGTGGCGCCGCGGCACGCCGCTCGAAGCGGCGACCGTGGTCTTCGAAGGCAAGCCCGACGACGTCTCGATCGGCGCGTCCCACGACCCGACCGAAGGCTTCGAGCGCGACTTCGTCAGCCGCGCCATCGACTTCTACCGCTCGGAACTGCACCTGAAGACGCCCGGCGGCCTGGTCAAGATCGACGTCCCGGACGACGCGAGCGCGTCCCTGCACCGCGAATGGCTGCTGGTGCGGCCGCGGACGGCGTGGACCGTCGGCGGCACGGAACACCCCGCCGGCTCGCTGATCGCCATCCTCTTCGACGCCTTCATGGCCGGCGACCGCGACTTCACGACGCTGTTCACCCCCGACGAGCACACTTCGCTGAGCTACTGGGCCTGGACGCGCCACCACCTGCTGCTCGGCACGCTGCGCGACGTCCGCACCGAGCTGCGCACCCTCACCCCGGGCCCGGACGGCTGGCAGGAGGCGCCGCTGGCCGGCGGCCCGGAGTTCGGCAGCGCGGACATCTTCGACACCGATCCCGACGTCAGCGACGAATACCTGATCGACTCCAGCGGCTTCCTCCAGCCGTCGACGCTGAGCTACGGCCAGGTCGGCGAAGAGGTCGAAGTCCTGAAGCAGGCTCCGGCGTTCTTCGACGCTTCGGGCATGAGCGTCGCGCAGTACTTCGCGACGTCGGAGGACGGCACGAAGATCCCGTACTTCGTCGTCCGGCCGTCCGGCGCCGAGGGCGGCCCGACGCTGCTGACCGGCTACGGCGGCTTCGAGGTCTCGCTGACGCCGTCGTACAGCGGGATGATCGGCCGTGGCTGGCTCGCCCGCGGCGGCACGTACGTCGTCGCGAACATCCGCGGCGGCGGCGAGTACGGACCCGGCTGGCACACGCAGGCCATCAAGGCCGAACGTCACCGCGTGTACGAGGACTTCGCCGCGGTGGCCGCGGACCTGGTTTCGCGGGGCATCACGACACCGGAGAAGCTCGGCATCCAGGGCGGCAGCAACGGCGGCCTGCTGATGGGCGTGATGCTGACGCGTTACCCGGAGCGGTTCGGCGCGATCGTCAGCCAGGTGCCGCTGCTGGACATGCGGCGCTACCACCTGCTGCTGGCCGGCGCGTCGTGGATGGCCGAGTACGGCGACCCCGACGACGCCGCGGAATGGGACTACATCGCGAAGTACTCGCCGTACCAGAACGTCCACAGTGGACGCGCGTACCCGCCGTCGCTGTTCGTGACCTCGACGCGCGACGACCGCGTGCACCCCGCCCACGCCCGCAAGATGGTGGCGCGGATGCGTGAGCAGGGGCACGACGTCCGGTATCACGAGAACATCGAAGGCGGCCACGGCGCCGCGGCGGACAACGAGCAGCTGGCCTTCAAGTGGGCGCTGGTGTTCGAGTTCCTGTGGGAGCAGCTCACGAAGTGAGCCGCGCGAGCACGACGCCGCCGACGATCAGGGCCAGCGCGGCCACCCGGCCGACGCTCAGCGGGTCCTTGGTCACGACGACGCCGAGCACGATCGCGCCGACGGCACCGATCCCGGTGAACACCGCGTAGGCGGTGCCCACCGGGACGGTGTCCATCGCGCGTGAGAGCAGGTACACCGCGGCAGCGCCGAGCACGAAGCACAGGAGCGTCGGCCACGGCCGGGTGAAGTTCTCCGTCGGCTTGATGCTCTGCGACCACGCGATTTCGACGAGCCCGGCGAAGACGAGCGTCACCCAGCCCATCAGAGCGCCTTCAGGGCCGCTTCGCGCGACGCGACCCGCTCGCCTTCGCGCGCGGCCAGGTGCGGGTCGACCAGGGCGTTGGTCAGCTCGGCGTGCACGAACCGGACGTCGTCGACGTCGTAGTGCCCGGCGATGAAGTCCCGCAGGTAGCGCTCGTGGTGGTCGAACGGCGCCCGCGGCGTCCCTGCCGCGTACGTCCCGCCCCGCGCGCCGGCGATGACGAATTTCTTGCTCCGCAGGGACATCTTCGGGAACGTCACCTGGTCGATCCAGGCCTTCAGGGCGGCCGGGATCGAGAAGTTGTACATCGGCGCGCCGATGAGCACGACGTCGGCTTCGAGCAGCTCGGCGAGCAGCGGCTCGACGATCGCCCACGCCGTCTCCTGCTCCGGCGTGCTGAGGACATCGGCGTAGTGCGCCGGGTCGGTGATCCCCGCGGCGAGCAGGGCGTCACAGATTTCGGTCCACGCTTCGCCGATCACCGGGACCGGGTCGGCGGCGAGGTCGCGGTAGGTCCGGGTGCCCGCCCAGGTGGCGGCGTACCGGGCGGACAGCTCGCGGGAGAACGACGAGCGGCGCGCGCTGGAGTCGAGGTGCAGCAGGTGGGGCACGATTCCTCCTCAAGTGGACGCGGTGTCCGCTTGAGTCAACTGGACGCCCTGTCCGGATATTCCCTAGGCTGGCGCCCATGCCCGAACGCGCCGACGCGGCCCGCAACCGCGCGAAGATCCTCGCGGCGGCCGAGGAGCTGTTCACCGCCCGCGGCGCGGCGGAGGTGACGATGGAGGACATCGCCCGGACGGCCGGAGTCGGCCGCGGAACGCTCTACCGCCGTTACCCGGACCGCGCGGCGATCGCCGTGGCCCTGCTGGACGAGCACGAGCGCCGTCTGCAGGAGGAGCTCCTGCGCGGCGACCCGCCACTGGGCCCGGGCGCACCGCCGGCCGCCCGCCTGACGGCGTTCTACGAGGCGATGGTGGAACTGCTGGAGCGGCACGCGCCCCTGGTGCTGGGGGCCGAGGTGGGGCATTCCCGCTTCACGACGGGCGCGTACGGGTTTTGGCGCACGCACGTCCGCGTCCTGGCGGAGGCGGCGGGCGCCCCGGACCCCGACGTCCTGGCCGACGTGCTGCTGGCCCCGCTGGCCCCGGAGCTGTTCCTGCACCAGACGTCTCGCGGGGTGCCGGCGGAGCGGATCACCGCGGCCCTGCGGCAACTGGCCGGTCTCCTTTAGACCTGGTCTCAAAACTCGGCGTGTCGCTAGGTGAACCAACGGCCCGCCCGTGGCTCCGCACCGCCCGCCTGTGGGGCCCGGCCCGACGGGCCGGAGGTCTGTCAGGGAGACTGGGGGCCATTGCCCGCCCTCTCGACCTGGAGTCTTTGATGCCGCAAGGGACCGTCCGTTGGTTCGACGCCGAACGGGGTTTCGGCTTCCTCGCGCCCGAGGACGGCTCGCCGGACGTGTTCGTGCACGCCTCCGAGATCGTCGGGGACGGCGGCGCGAAAATGCTCCGCGAGGGTCAGGCCGTCGTGTTCGAGGTCGGCGAGAACGACCGCGGGCCCCAGGCGCTGCACGTTCGCGTCACCGCCGATGCGGCCACCGGCAGCGCCGTGGGCCTGCTCGGCACCATCAACTGGTACGAGCCGGGCAAGGGGTACGGCTTCGCGTCGCCGGACGGCGGCGGCGCCGACATCTTCGTGCACAGCTCCGCCATCGTGACCGGCGGCGTGGTCACCGAGGGGCAGCGGGTGGCCTTCCTGATCGTCGAAGGCGAGCGCGGCCCGCAGGCCGGGCACGTGATCCCGCTGGGAGCAGGGGCCGGCTCACCCGCTGCGGCCGGTATCGCGGACGGTGCCGACGGCACGGTGGCCTGGTACGACGAGGACAAGGGCTTCGGCTTCATCAACCCCGACTCCGGCGCCGGGGACGTCTTCGTTCACGCCCGGGCCCTGGCCGAGGGGCTGACGTGGCTCGCGGAGGGCGACCGCGTCGCCTACGAGGTGGCTAGTGGAGACAAGGGCCCGCAGGCCCGCGACGTGCACCTGGTCCGGGGCGCCGAGCCCCAGACGGCGCCGCAGCGGTCGGCACCTGCCGCGGCCGCAGGGCCGGCAGCGCCGGACGTGCCCGTACGAGGCGGCGAGGGCGTCGTCGCGCGCTACGACAGCGACCGCGGCTTCGGCTTCATCACCCCGGACGCAGGCGGCGACGATCTCTTCGCCCACGCGTCCGTGATCATGGGGTCGGAGCCGCTGCAGAAGGGTGACCGGGTCCGGTACGCGGTGCGTCAGAGCGACCGGGGCCCGCAGGCCGACCGCATCGAACGCCTCTGAAGAGGCGGCCCCACCGATGGCTGAGCACTTCCCGACGAGAGTGCTCGTTCATCCCCGTCGATGGTGCCGTCAGCAACGCGGCTGCAGCTTTCCTCCAGGAGATCGATCTCCCTTGTGGTGCAGGCCGGCGTGAGTAGCGCCAGCGTGGTGCGTTCGGTCCGGTCGTAGCGCAGCCCGAGGCGTTTGAACCGCAGCAGCCAGGAGATGGTGCGTTCGACGACCCAGCGGACCCGGCCGAGGCGGGACTTGCCCTCAATCCCGCGCCGGGCGATACGGACCTTTGATACCGCGGCGGGTCAGGTAGCGGCGGCAGCGGCGGTAGTCGTAGACCTTGTCGGCGTGCAGCTTGTCCGGTCGCCCGTCGTGGCCGGCCCGCCCGGCCGTGGTGGCCGCGCACGGTCGGGTTCGTGTCCGGCAGCGGCTCGAACAGCATGCTGTCGTGGGTGTTCGCCGCCGACAACATGATGTGCAGCGGTAGCCCGTTCGCGTCGCACAGAACGTGGTACTTGGAGCCGGCTTCACCCCGGTCAGTGGGGCTGCGGCCGGTCAGCTCGCCCCCCTTTTCGACCGCACCGACACCGCGTCGATGCAGCCTCTGGTCCAGTCGAGCTCGTCGATGTCGGACAGCTCGTCGAGCACGAGCTGGTGCAGCCGGTCCCACACGCCGGCGTCCTAGCGCGGCACGGTCGTCGATCCGGGGCCGCCCCACCCGGACCGCGCGGCGCTGGTCGGGACGGGATCAGGGGTTCGATCAGCTCCCAGAGCCGGTCTTCGACCCGCCGCTGCTGCGTCGTCTTCGCCACGACTGCCCACGATCGACGACCAGGACCGGCAGGTTACGCAGTGACACACCCTTAAGTTTTGAGACCAGGTCTTAGAAGAGCCCGCGCGGCCGGGCGCGCTTGGGGGTGTACCGCGGGCCCGGTTTCGGCTGCTCGCCACGGATCCTCGCGAGCGCGGCTTCGAACGCGGTGAGCACGTCGGCGACGAAGACGAGCCGGCCGACGCCGAGGCGGTGCAGAGCCTGGCCGTGGTCCGCGGCGACCGTGATCGCGACGCCGAGCAGCAGGACCCGCCACGCGCCGAACACCGCCGCCCGGGCGGGCTTGCCCAGCTCGCGGAAGGCGATCTCCAGCCGGTGGCAGTGGAACGGCACGTGCCGCTCCTCGTCGGCGAGGATCCGCGCGGCGACCTGCGTGAGCAGCGGGTCGCCGGTGCCGTCGCGCAGGGCGCGGTAGTACCGCAGCGCGACGACCTCGGCGATGAGCAGGACCATCAGTTCCAGCCGCAGCCCGAGCGCCCGCCGCAGCTTGACGAACACGGTGTCCGACCAGTGACTCGCGATGGTGGGCACCCCGGCGGCGGCGAGCAGTCCGGCGAGCATCCGCGCGTGGTTCTGCTCCTCGGCGACGAAGAGCTTCACGGCGGCGAGGTAGGTGTCGTCGCCGGCGGCTTTCGCGATGAGGTTGGCGCCGTCGCCGGCTTCGCCGACCTGGAACCGCTGCACGCTCTTCGCGACGTCGGGGTGCAGCTTCGCGCCCCGTTCCCACGGCGGATCTTCGCGTTGCCCGCGACGTTCGGCTTCGGTTTCGAAATCCTGGAGCCAGTGTGCGTACGTCATCGGTCCGATGATGCCGCGTGCTTGTGGATCCGGTGGGTGGCTCCCGTGGAGATTCAGTGAAGGCCGGACCGCGTGCAGCGCTCGACGTGCAGCAACGCCATCGGGTTCCGGCCGGGGTAAGGGCTCCAGGTCCCGAGCGCGATCTCCGCGCAGCCGCTTCCACCGGGACGCCGGAAACCCGAGACTGTGGTGCAGCAGTACCAGATCGAGCTTCCGGCCGCCGTCCCCCTCGCCGCAGCTCGACGCGGCCGACCGCAACGGAAGGTGGACGATGCTGCGCGGCGACCGCGCCGCCAGCCACCACGCGCACGCGAGTTCCACCGTCGCGGCCTTGCCGACCGACAGCCAGGCCCCGTGCCGCCTTTCGGACAAGCAGGCGTGGGCGATCGGGCGCGCCGGCCGGATCACCCGGTAGGCGCGGCCGGCCAACCGAGCCGTGCTCACCATCGTCCGCCACTCCTGTCCGGCGAGCTTCGAGCTCGTCGACCGCCATCCGCTCACTGTTCCTGACGGGTGACTCGGAGAACTGCGCATTTGTCGGATGGACCCGGCGGCGGGAGGCTGGACCCATGACGATCGCCGATGAGTTCCGGGCGCTGCACGAGCGACCCGAGCCGTTCCTGCTGCCGAATCCGTGGGATGCCGGAACGGCCCGGCTGCTGGCGGGGCTCGGCTTCGAAGCCCTGGCCACGACGAGCCTGGGCGTGGCCAACGTGGTGGGCCGGACCCGCGCGACCCGGGCGGAGATCCTGGCCAACGTCCGGGAAATCGCCGAAGCGACGCCCTTGCCGGTCAGCGCGGACCTTGAGAACTGCTTCGCGGACGATCCGGCCGAAGCCGCGAAGATGGTCGGAGCGGCGGCCGACGCCGGGGCGGTGGGCGCGTCGATCGAGGACCTCACGAGCGACCCGCAGAAGCCGATCTACGAGCTCGGGCTGGCGGTCGATCGCGTCCGGGCGGCGGTGGAGACGGCTCGCGCCCGGTCGGTGGTGCTCACGGCTCGCTGCGAGAACCAATGGCTCGGCGTCAACGACCTCGCCGACACGATCCGCCGGTTGCAGGCGTACGAGGAAGCGGGCGCCGACGTGCTCTACGCGCCGGGCTTGCGGACGCTGGAGGAGATCCGCGCGGTGGTGACGTCGGTGGGCAAGCCGGTCAACGTAGTGATGGGCTTTGCCGACCCGTCGATCACCCTGGACCAGCTGGCCGGGATCGGCGTCCGCCGGGTCAGCATCGGGGCGGCGCTCTCCCGGCTCGCCCTGAAGTCCTTCATGGACGGAGCCCGCGAGATGCGCGCGGGCCGGTTCGGGTTCGTCGCCGACCTGCCGCCGGTTTCGGAGGTGCAGCAGTTCTTCGGCTGAACCGGGCGCCGACCGCCCGGTTCAGCCGGAGGAACGGTCAGCTGCAGCCGGATGTGGCGCCGCAGCCTTCGCAGGCGTAGCACGAGCCGGCCGGGCGCATCTTCGTTCCGCACGTCATGCAGAGCGGGGCGTCCGCCGCCTTGCCGAGGCGGAGCTCCATCAGCTCCGTCGTCGTCTGGGCTTCGCGGTGGGGGTGCTCCGGTTCTTCCGCGTGCGGCTCCGGTGATGCGTCCACTGTGGACTGCAGGGCCTCCAGGTCGACGCCGGGGCTGCCGTACGTCGCCTCGACTTCGGCCGACCGCTCGTCCGCCGAGAGGATGCCCAGCTGGGAGCGCTTCTCGTACGGCAGGTAGTCCAGGGCCAAGCGGCGGAACAGGTAGTCCATCACGCTCGTCGCGATGCGGATGTCCGGGTCGTCCGTCATGCCCGCCGGCTCGAAGCGCAGGTTGCAGAACTTCGAGACGTAGAACTCGAGCGGGATGCCGTGCTGGAGGCCGACCGAGATCGACATCGAGAACGCGTCCATCACGCCGGCCAGCGTCGAGCCCTGCTTGCCGAGCTTGACGAAGATCTCGCCGAGGCCGTCGTCCGGGTACGAGCCCGCCGTCAGGTAGCCCTCCGCGCCGCCGACGGTGAACGACACCGTCTGGCTCGGGCGCTTCTTCGGCAGGCGCTTGCGGACCGGGCGGTACTCGACGACCTTCTCGGGCTCGGCGGCGGCGGCCGTCGTCTCCTTCTTCGCCGTCGACAGCGGCTGGCCGACCTTGCAGTTGTCGCGGTAGATCGCGAGGGCCTTCAGGCCGAGCTTCCAGCCCTGGAAGTAGATCTCCTCGACCTCCTCGACCGTCGCCGACTCCGGCATGTTGACCGTCTTGGAGATCGCGCCGGACAGGAACGGCTGCACCGCGGCCATCATCCGGACGTGCCCCATCGGCGCGATCGAGCGCTCGCCGACCGCGCAGTCGAACACCTCGTAGTGCTCGGGCCGCAGGCCCGGCGCGTCGACGACGTGGCCGTTCTGCGCCACGTACTCGACGATCGCCTCGACCTGCTCGGTCAGGTAGCCCAGTGCCTCGAGCGCGCGCGGCACCGTCTGGTTGACGATCTGCATCGAGCCGCCGCCGACGAGCTTCTTGAACTTCACCAGCGAGAAGTCCGGCTCGATCCCGGTGGTGTCGCAGTCCATCATGAAGCCGATGGTGCCGGTGGGGGCGAGCACCGACGCCTGCGCGTTGCGCCAGCCGTGCTTCGTGCCGATTTCGATGCCCTTCTGCCACTCCTCCGTCGCGAGCGCGCGGACCGCGGCGTCGTTGGAGTGGTAGGTGCGGACGAGCTCGTTCGCCGCCGCGTGCTTGCGCATCACGCGCTGGTGGGCTTCGGCGTTGCGCCCGTAGCCCTCGTACGCGCCGACGACCTGGGCCATCTCCGCCGAACGCCGGTAGGAGACGCCCGTCATCAGCGACGTGATCGCCGCCGCGAGCGCGCGGCCGCCGTCGGAGTCGTACGCGTGGCCCAGCGCCATCAGCAGCGCGCCGAGGTTGGCGTAGCCGATGCCGAGCTGGCGGAACTTCCGCGTGGTGTCGGCGATCGGCTCGGTCGGGAAGTCCGCGAAGCAGATCGAGACGTCCATCGCGGTGATGATGAACTCGACGGCGCGGGCGAACAGCGGCGCGTCGAACGTGCCGTCGGGCGTGACGAACTTCAGCAGGTTCAGCGACGCGAGGTTGCAGCTGGAGTTGTCCAGGTGCATGTACTCGCTGCACGGGTTCGACGCGGTGATCCGGCCGGACTCGGGGCAGGTGTGCCAGTCGTTGATCGTGCCGTCGTACTGGATGCCGGGGTCGGCGCACTCCCACGCGGCCTGGGCCATCGTGCGGAACAGCTTCTTCGCGTCGGTGCGGTCGATGACCTCGCCGGTGAGCCGGGCACGCAGGCCGAAGTCGGTGCCGTTCTCGACCGCCTGCATGAACTCGTCGGACACGCGGACCGAGTTGTTCGCGTTCTGGTACTGCACGGAGGAGATGTCCGCGCCGGAGAGGTCCATGTCGAACCCGGCGTCACGGAGGACCTTGATCTTCTCCTCTTCGCGCGCCTTGGTCTGGATGAACTCCTCGATGTCCGGGTGGTCGACGTCGAGCACGACCATCTTCGCCGCGCGCCGGGTGGCGCCGCCGGACTTGATGGTGCCCGCGGACGCGTCGGCGCCGCGCATGAACGAAACCGGCCCGGACGCGGTGCCGCCGGAGGTGAGCAGCTCCTTCGAGGAGCGGATGCGGGAGAGGTTCAGCCCGGCGCCGGAGCCGCCCTTGAAGATCAGGCCCTCTTCGCGGTACCAGTTGAGGATCGACTCCATCGTGTCGTCGACCGCGAGGATGAAACACGCCGAGACCTGCTGCTTCGACGACGTGCCGACGTTGAACCAGACCGGGGAGTTGAAGCTGAAGACCTGGTGCAGCAGCATCCAGGTGAGTTCGTGCTCGAAGATCTCGAGGTCCTGCGGCGCGGCGAAGTAGCCGTGGTCGCGCGCGGCCTTGACGTAGGTGTGCACGACCCGGTCGATGAGCTGCTTGAGGCTGCGTTCGCGCTGCGGGCTGCCGACGGCGCCGCGGAAGTACTTGCTGGTGACGATGTTGGTGGCGTTGACCGACCAGAAATCGGGGAACTCCACGCCGCGCTGCTCGAAGTTGACCGAGCCGTCGCGCCAGTTCGTCATGACGACGTCCCGCTGTTCCCAGGTCACCTGGTCGTACGGGTGCTGCCCCTCGGTCGTGAAGACGCGCCGCACGCTGAGCCCGCCGGCGGCCTTGCCTTTTTTGCCGGCGGCCGCGCGGGCCCCCGTTCCCACGGTTTCCGTCATCGGTTGAACCCTCTCCCGCAGCGGGACGGCTCAGTCGCCGTCTTCGCGCTGATCGCTCTCCTCGTGGGCAGCAGAACCCGCCATGGCCTCACGGAGGTCGGCGATCTCCTTCTCGAAGTCTTCGACCGAGGAGAAGGACCGGTAGACACTGGCGAACCGGAGGTAGGCGACCCCGTCGAGCTCACGCAGTGGGCCCAGGATGGCCAGGCCGACCTCGTGACTCGGGATCTCCGCCAGCCCGGCGGAGCGGATCGACTCCTCCACGCGCTGCGCGAGCTGCTGCAGCGCGTCGTCGTCGACCGGCCTGCCCTGGCAGGCGCGGCGGACGCCGCTCACCACCTTGTCCCGGCTGAACTGTTCGGTGACGCCGGACCGCTTGACGACGGCGAGCACCATCGTCTCCGACGTCGTGAACCGCCGTCCGCACGACGCGCACGAGCGCCGCCTGCGGATCGCCTGGCCTTCATCCACCTCTCGGGAGTCGACGACCCGAGAGTCCGCATGCCGGCAGAACGGGCACCTCATCCGCCGATCACCTTCCCCTCCTCGCCGGCCGCCCGCGGTCGACGTCCCCGCGGCCACCGCGCACCCCTGCACTTGGTGATCGTTTTGTGGACATCCGGTGGGTAAACGCCGACCAGCTGTGGACAACTACTGCCCAGTCTACCCCAACCTGTGGACCAACTACAGCGGTGTAACTACTACATATAGCGGGCGAGCGTAGAACTCGGCGGGGGTGGGCGCAAGCGACGCGGCCGGGTTCCACCTCGGCCGGGTGAGACCGGCGCGGCGCGTCCGGCCGGCCCGGAACGGCGGTGGCGAGGGGGCCGCGGGGTGCTTGCCCTGGTCGGGGCGTGGTTGGTCTGTTCGGGTGGCGCACCAGGACGCTCCGCGCGAGCTTCGGATTGGGTGCGCGGGTGGTTTCGGCGGGCGAAGGTTTCACCGAGGCGGGTGATTTCCCGGTACTCGGCCCAGCGCCCGGACGACCCGCTGAAGGCACGCTTGCTCGGGCGCTGCGCACGTTCCGAGAAGATCCCGGCCATCACAGCGGCAGTGCAGCGCAAGACCCGTCCGGCACCGGAGCCGTCACCTCGACCACCATCCAGCGGTGCCCACTCGGCCCGCGGGGATTCACGGCGCCGGGACGTCGGCGACCGGGACCGTGAGCGGCAGCCCGGGCACCAGCACGGCCTGGTCCAGCCGGTTCAGCTCCTTGATCCGGGCGACCACCGCGCCCGGCTCGCTCTCCGGCGCGAATCGCGCGGCCAGCGACGCGAGCGTGTCGCCCTGCTCGACCGACACCGTCGCGGTCCGCACGGGCACCGGGGCACCCGGCGCACCGCCGGCGAACAGCCCCAGCCCGGTGACCACCAGGCAGCTCGCGACGGCGAGCCCGGCGAGCCACGGCCAGCGCCCCCTGCGCGGCGCCGCGGCGGGTGCCGGTGCGCTGGCCGT
>NZ_JBEZYY010000030.1:0-109854 GCF_040638975.1 Amycolatopsis sp. NPDC024027 | reverse complement strand
GCGGCTGTGCCAGCAGCCACAACGGCTCCGGGCACCACTTCTCCACATCGTCCATCGTTGATCAACGATACCGCCTACCTTGCAACACACCCAAACGAGATGCGGTCTAAGCCAGGCGAAGGTGCGTTCCACCGGCCAGCGGATGGTGCCCAGGCTCGAGCCGTGCTTGACGCCGCGGCGGGCGACGACCGGTGTGATACCGCGGGCGCGGACCAGACGGCGGTACTTGTCGTGGTCGTAGCCGCGGTCGGCGTAGAGCCGACGTGGCCGCCGCCGTGGCTTGCCGACCACACCTCGGATCGATGGGATAGCGTCGATCAGCGGAATCAGCTGGGTGACATCGTTGCGATGCCCGCCGGTCAGCGTGACGGCGAGCGGGGTGCCGTGGGCGTCGGTGATCAGGTGGTGCTTGGAGCCGGGTTTGCGGCGATCGACCGGGCCGGGCCCGGTGTGGTCCCCCCTTTGAGGGCACGCAGGTGGGTGGAATCGACCAGCGCAGCCGACAGGTCCAGCAGGCCGGCGGCACGTAGCTCGGCGAGCAGGCGTTCGTGCAGTTGCTGCCAGACGCCGGCCTCGTGCCATTCGGTCAGCCGCCGCCAGCAGGTGGCCCCGGAAGCGCCGAACAGCGCCGTGGGCAGGCGGTTCCAGCCGATGCCGGTGCGCACACGTACAGGATGCCTTCGAGTGCGGCGCGATCATCGGCACGCTTGCGGCCGGGATAGCGGAACCGCCGCGGGTGCACCGGAAGGAGCGGCTCGAGCCGCTCCCACAGCTGGTCGGTCAGAACCTCCTCACGGATACCGAGATTCTGGAAAGCCCCGCAGCCTCCGCAAAGACGACACGCCGACTCATTCTGAACTGACCTCTAAGACCTCGCACGAGGTCGTGGCCGGCGACGAGTTGCGCGGCCTCGACTCGCAGGTTGTCCGGGTCGGCTTCCTCGGCGATTCGAACGAGTGCCGCAATGCCCCTCGCCGGATGATGACATCGCACGGCTGCCGGTCCTGCTGAACGCGGACTGACCACTTACCGCTCCTCGGCCGCGGGGGCTTGCCCTGGAGCGGGGGAGATCAAGGTGTTCACGATGGTGTCGGCGTAGTCGCTCGTGATCGGCTCGCCGGTCACCAGCAGGCGGTACCAGAGCGGGGCGACCAGCATGTCGTCGTAGAGCGCGGGGTCGCCGGCGGCCAGCTGCCCGGCTTCCTGTGCCTTGACGAGCCGGGCCCGGTTGATCGCGGCCAGCGCCGTGTGGACCTTGCCCTGGATCATGGCGGCGAGTTCCGTGTCGAGCTGGGCCGAGCCGATCACGCCCGAGATGATCTGGCCGTGCCGTTCGTCGGCGAAGACCTCGGCGAGGGTGCGCAGCCAGGTGCGCAGGTCGGCGTCGATGTCACCGGTGTCGGGATAGAGGAAGAACCGCTCGCCCAGCCGGTCCATCAGGGCGTCCAGGAACAGCGCCCCCTTCGACGGCCACCAGCGGTAGACCGTCGGTTTGCCCACCTTCGCCCGCGTGGCGACCGCCTCCATGGTCACCGCGGCGTAGCCGCGCTCGGCGCAGAGGTCGACGGCGGCTTGCAGGATCTCGTCCCGGGAGCGTGCGGTCCGGCCGGCGGGTGGGGTGCTCACCGCGATCACTCTACCCAACTACAAAACGTTCTGTTACGTTCTGTGCAGTCATAACGTTACGTAACGTTTTGAGAGAAGGGGTGACCGTGACCCGCAAGAACGTCAACACCGTCCTGGCCACGGTGGGGCCCTGTTCATCGCCTGCACGCCGCTCGGCGACATGATCACCGTGCTGGCCCACGACGGATCGTCGGCCGCCGCGTTCGGCATTCACGGAGCGACCGCCGCCCTGGTCGCGCCCACCGGCGTTCTGACCCTCCGTGAAACCCGCGGCCGCCCGGCCATCGCGGAGCGGTTGTCCCTCGCACGTCAGTGAATTCCCGTCACCCTTTTCCGGAAAGAGCAAAGTAATGTCGAAATCCTATTACGCGGCACACATCTACATGATCCTCGGAGTGGTTTCCGGCTTGTACTACCGGGAATTCACCAAGCTCAACGAGTTCGACGGGCGAACCCAGCTCGCGCTCATCCACACGCACCTGCTCTCGCTGGGCATGCTGGGCTTCCTCATCGTCCTGGCGCTCGACAAGCTGTTCCAGCTTTCCGGGACCAGGCTGTTCACCCTCTTCTTCTGGTTCTACAACGCGGGCATCGCCGTCTCGGTCGCCATGATGTTCGTCCACGGCACTCAGACGGTTCTCGGCCTCTCCGTGCCGATGGCCGTCTCCTTGACCGCCGGGCTCGGCCACGTCCTGCTCACGGTCGGGCTGATCCTGCTGTTCGTCCTCCTCGGCAAACGCCTCAAGAAGACCGTTCAGCCGGCAGCATGAGCACGGCGGCCCGTCAGTGGCGGATGGCGAGGTAGACCCGGGCGGCAACGTCCTGGGCGGCCTGGTTGAAGGCGTGGATCTGGGGTGCGGTGTTGGTGCGCAGCCAGGTCGGCGCCCATTCCAGGGGTGGCGCGTCGCTGATCGGGAGATACGCGACGCCGGGCCGCGCGTAGAACCGGGACACCTGCGCGCCCATCACGAAAGCGCCTTCCCCTGCGCCGATCAATGCCAGGGCTTCCTGGAGTGTTTCGAAGCGCGGGCCCGGTTCGATCGGGTCGCCGCCGGGCGTGTGGTCCGGCGTGCGATCCGCGCGCCAGTAAGCCGGGAACGCTTCGGCCACTTGCAGCATTTTGACCGCGGCGAGGTCTTCCAGCGAAACGGTGTCGCGGCGGGCGAGCGGATGCCGGACGGACACCCCCAGCACCCGCGGCTCCGAGAACAGGACCTCGCCGGTGACCATGTCGGGTTCGTCGTGCGGCAGGCTCACGACCAGCAGGTCGGTATCGCCCGCGCGCAGCCGCTGAAGGCCGTCGACGATCTGCACTTCCCTCGGCTGGGCCCGCCAGCCGGGGTGACGCCGGTCGAACAGCTGGGCCCCCTGGACCATGAGCTGTCCCGCGGCGGCGCCGAGGAAACCGACCCGCAGCACACCGTGGACGCCGCGCGCGGCGTCGGTCGCCTTCCGGAGCCCGGCCTCGATCAGGTCGTAGGCGGGGCGCAGATCGTCGTACAACCGTTGCCCCGCTTCGGTGAAGGCGACATGGCGGCTGGTGCGTTCGAACAGCGGCGTCCCGATCTGGCGTTCGAGCTTCTTGATCGTCTGGCTGATCCGCGCGGTGGTCACGTGCAGGCGGTCGGCAGTGCGGCCGAAGTGCAGCTCCTCGCCGACGGTCAGGAACGCTTCCAGTTCAAGCCGCTCCAGCACATGCGCCTCCGGTCGTTAAACCCACCTTAATGACCGTTGCACTATGCCACCTTGTTGGCGGATCGGGCCCCCTAAAGACTGAATGAGACAACGTCACTCGGTGTCACCGACTCTCACTCAAGGACTCTCTGTGGGCAAGATCGTTTCGCTCGTCTACCTGTCGCTGGACGGGGTGATGGAGAAGCCGACCTGGACCGGGCCGTATTTCAGCGCCGAGCACGCCAAGTTCGCCTACGGTCAGTTGTTCTCCAGTGACGCACTGCTGCTGGGCCGCGTCACCTACGAGGGCATGGCCGCCGCCTGGCCGCATATGGAGGAGTCCGACGGCGACTTCGCCGTCCGGATGAACACCCTCCCCAAGTACGTCGTGTCGACCACCCTGGAAACCGCCGAGTGGAACAACACCACCGTCGTGCGAGGCGATCTGGCCGCCGAGATCTTAGAGCTCAAGGCGCGCTACGCCGGCGACATCCTCATCTACGCCAGCGGAGTCCTGGTGAACTCCCTGATCGAGCTCGGCCTTCTCGACGAACTGAAACTCTGGCTGCATCCCGTGATCGTCGGATGCGGCAAACGCCTGTTCCGCGCGGGCATCGATCCGACCTCGTGGCGTCTCGCGACGACGGCGGCCTTCAGCTCCGGAACGATGATCCTGGACTACCGGCCCACCGGTCGCGAGTGAAGTCCCTTCCCCCGGTTTCCCTGCCTGGCGGACGTTGAAGCGGGCCATACCGCCGGAAAGATCGTCCTCACCGTCTCCGCCTGACCCTTCCCCTTCTCACGAGAGCAGGCCCATGCGTTTGTTCCTTTCCTCCTGGAAACTCGGGGACGCCCCCGAACTCCTGGACGACCTCGCCGGCGACGTCCGGACCGCGGCCGTCATCGGCAACGCGCTGGATGCCCTCCCGGGTCCGGCGAGACGGCAGGCCACCGGCCGCGAGGTTGCACTGCTTCGCGACCGTGGCTACTCAGTGTCCGAAGTGGACTTTCGTGACCATTTCGGTGCTTCGGAAGGACTCGCGGAGCGCTTGTCCGGCTTCGGGGTCATCTGGGTCCACGGCGGCAACCCGTTCGTCCTGCGGCTGGCGATGGCCCTCAGCGGCGCCGACGGGATCCTGTCCGGCCTGCTCCGGCGCGACGCCGTCGTCTACGCGGGCTGGAGCGCGGGCGCCTGCGTCCTGTCGCCCAGCCTTCACGGCCTCGAACTCGTCGACGACCCCGCGGACACCGTCACCGCCTACGACCTGCCGGCGATCTGGGAAGGGCTCGGTCTCTTGGACTACGCCTTGGTCCCCCACTACCGCTCGCCGATCCCCGAGAGCGAGCCCATCGAGCGCGTCGTCGAGCGCTACGACCGCGAAGGAGTTCCGTACCGCACTCTCCGCGACGGCGAGGTCACCATCATCGACCGGCCGTCGACCCCCGCGAACCGCTGACACCCAACGAAAGAGAGAACCATGAACGCCGTACGACTCCCCGTCGACGAGCTGGCACCGCACATCAACCGCGCGCTCAACTCGCTCGACGCGGCCTCTCGCAAGGTCAGCCTGGAGCCCGCGCTGCTGGAACTGGTGCGAGCGCGCGCTTCCCAGCTCAACGGCTGTGCCTACTGCGTCGACATGCACACCAAGGACGCGCGTACCGGTGGTGAGACCGAGCAGCGGCTGTACGCGCTGCCGGTGTGGCGCGAGACGCCGTTCTTCACCGACCGTGAACGGGTGGCACTCGAGCTGACCGAGGCGGCGACCCGGCTCGTCGACGGCCCCGTCACCGACGAGGTGTTCGGCCGGGCGGCCGCCGAGTTCACCGAGGTCGAGCTCGCCGAGCTGATCTGGACCATCACCGTGATCAACGCCTGGAACCGGCTCGGCGCCACCGCCCGGCCCTGGCCGCTGGACTGACGGCCTCCCTTCTCCCGCCTCACCCCAGCCATACGCGCGAACGCGCCTACCGGATCGGAACATCACATGCGCGTCTTCATCACCGGGGCCACCGGCTACATCGGGGGTTCGGTCGCCGACCTGCTCCTGCGCTCAGGACATCGGGTCGACGGTCT
The DNA here is from genome assembly GCF_040638975.1 of Amycolatopsis sp. NPDC024027. Taxonomy (NCBI): domain Bacteria; kingdom Bacillati; phylum Actinomycetota; class Actinomycetes; order Pseudonocardiales; family Pseudonocardiaceae; genus Amycolatopsis; species Amycolatopsis sp. NPDC024027. Next base: position 104,477 of record NZ_JBEZYY010000030.1, on the reverse strand, counting down.
CGTCCGTAGCGAGGACAAAGCTCGCGAGCTGGAGCGGCGCGGCATCAACCCCGTCATCGGCACGCTCGACGACGCCGCACTGCTCACCGCGCGCGCCCGCGAGGCCGACGCCGTCGTCAACGCCGCCAGCAGCGATCACCGGGGCGCCGTCGAGGCGCTCGTCGAAGGGCTGGCCGGCACCGGCCGTCCGCTGGTGCACACGAGCGGGTCCACCGTCGTCAGCACCGACTCGCGCGGTGCCGTCGCCGACGAGGTGTACACCGAGGAGGTCATCGCCCCCGGCTCTGGCTGGAGCCCCATCGAAAAGAAGGTCGCCCGTGTCGCACTCGACCGGTTCGTCCTGGACGCGGCGAGCCGCGAGGTGCGCTCGGTGGTGCTGTGCAACTCCCTCGTCTACGGGCACGGCCGGGGCATGTCCCGCGACAGCCTGCAAGTCCCCGTCCTCGCCAGGCAGGCCCGCGAAAGCGGGGTCGCCCGGTACGTCGGGGAGGGCCGCAACATCTGGTCGACCGTGCACATCGACGACCTGACCGACCTCTACCTCCGTGCGCTCACCGACGCTCCGGCCGGATCGTTCTACTTCGTCGAAAACGGCGAAGCGTCGTTCCGCGACATCGCCGCCGCGATCGCCCGGAAGTTCGGCCTCGGTCCCGCCGAGGCGTGGGACACCGACGATGCCGTGGCCCACTGGGGAGAAGAACTCACCTTGTACGTTCTCGCCTCCAACAGCCGGATCCGAGGCCGCGCCTCCGCCGGACTCGGCTGGCGTCCGGCGCACGCCTCCGTCTTGGACTGGATCCAGGACGATCTCGACTAACGCGTCGCGCGGGTGTTTTCCGGGGCGGTGCGGATCACGACATCCGCACCGCCCCGGAGCCGCCCTCGAACAGCTACTCCTCCGGGCGTACGCCGGAAAGCGTCCCGCGACGACGCAGCGCGACGAGCCGTTCACGCCGTTTCCGGCGCTCGACGAGCGGCGGTGCCGGTCAGAACGACCGCGACGAGCACCGCAAGCTGGAGAGTGATCGGCCAGGCCTGGAGAAGGTCGCACTTCCGTGCACCCGACGCCGACGCCGTGGGGTAGGTGGTGGGCGCACTCCGGTGGGCGATGTGTTCGACGGGATCGACGCGAAGGGTGTCGATCCGGCAGTCGTGCCGGGCGCAGCCGGCTGCTTCGCCGAGGCGGATCGCGACCGTGCTTTTCGCGACGACGATGGAAGAACCATCGGTAGACGATGGGTTCCGCCTCGAACTCGGCCTGAGTGCGGCTTTCGTGGAGAACGACTCTGGCGACGGCCCGCAGTAGCTGTTCGGGACCATCGGTGACGTAGGACGCGAACGCCTCGGCACCAGTGTGTCCGTCCGTGACGACCATGTCCCGGCGCTTCGGCGAGCCCCAGCGTCTCACCCGGGACTTCCCGCGAAAACCTTCCCGTTACATCTTGACGCCGCCGACGTCATCGTTCAGAGTCCAATGGTGCGTTCAGTCACACCGCCGTCGGCTACCTGACACCTATACCCCCTCATATTCCTGCACGGATCGCCTTCCAAAATGTTAGCGCTAACACGGCACTTTCCGTGGCGCGGGTGTCGCCGGGATCCGCACCGACGCGGACCCCTCCTGAAAGGACAGATGCTCATGTCGGTTGGGTTTGCGCGGACCGCGAGGTGGCGTCGTCGGTGGCGGTCGGGGTTGGCTGCTGCGGTAGCTGTCGTGATCGCAGGTGGGCTGCTCATGGGGGTCCCCACCTCGGCGTCGGCCGCCACTGTGGACACGGCTGCCTGGTATGTCCTGGTGAACCGCAACAGTGGCAAGGCCATCGACGTCTACAACTTCTCCACCGCCGATGGCGCCAACGTCGTCCAGTGGACTCGAACCAACGGCAACAACCAGCAGTTCCAGTTCGTGGATTCGGGTGGCGGTTACTACCGGCTCAAGGCGCGGCACTCGGGCAAGGTGATCGACGTGTCCAGCTGGTCGACAGCCGACGGTGCCGCCATCCACCAGTGGACCGACGGCAATGGCGCGAACCAGCAGTTCCGGTTGGCCGACTCCGACAGCGGTTACGTGCGGCTGATCAACCGCAACAGTGGCAAGGCGGTCGAGGTTCAGAACGCGGCGACCAACGACGGCGGCAACGTCGTGCAGTACAGCGACTGGGGCGGCAGCAACCAGCAGTGGCAACTCGTCCGCGTCGACGGGGGCACCGGCACGTGTGCTCTTCCGTCGACGTACCACTGGACATCCACCGGCCCGCTGGCGAACCCGAAGGCGGGCTGGGTCGCGCTCAAGGACTTCACCAACGTCGTCTACAACGGACAGCACGTCGTCTACGCCACGACGCACGACACCGTCGCCGGTGAGCAGGGGCGCTGGGGATTGATGAGCTTCAGTCCCTTCACGAACTGGTCCGACATGGCCACCGCCACCCAGAACACGATTCCCTTCGACGGCTTCGCGCCGACGCTGTTCTACTTCGCCCCGAAGAACACCTGGGTGCTCGCCTACATGGGCGGTTGGCCAAACGTCTTCTCCTACCGCACCTCGAGTGACCCCACCAACCCCAACGGCTGGTCCGCGCAGCAGGAGCTGTTCTCGGGCACCGTCCCGATCGGGGGTCCCCTCGACGTGACCCTGATCGGCGACGACACGAACATGTACATGTTCTTCGCCAACGACAAAGGCTACATCTACCGGTCCGGCATGCCCATCGGGAACTTCCCGAGCAGCTTCGGTTCGTCGTCCACGGAGGTCATGCACGACGCCGAGGCCAACCTGTTCGAGGCGCCGGAGGTCTACAAGGTCCAGGGCCAGAACCAGTACCTCATGATCGTCGAGGCGGAGGACTGGCGCGGTCGCTTCTTCCGCTCGTTCACCGCCACCAGCCTGGGCGGCACGTGGACACCGCAGGCCGACACTCAGGGCAACCCCTTCGCGGGCAAGGCCAACAGCGGCGCCACCTGGACCAACGACATCAGCCACGGCGACGTGGTTCGCACCAACCCCGACCAGACCAAGACCGTCGACCCGTGCAACCTGCAGTTCCTCTACCAGGGACGCGACCCCAGTACCGACGGCATGGACTACGGCATCCTGCCGTACCGGCCGGGCGTGCTGACACTGCAGCGCTAGTGTCCTGCGCCTGAATTTCGCTATCCAATCGCAGGCTGCGGTGACGGCGAGTGTGCGACGTTGCTGCGGTGGGAGCGGCGGGCGAAGTCGGCGCAAGCGTTGGCGTTGCGGTGCCGGATCGTGCTGGCGTAAGTGGCGGTCCCGGTTCGTGGCGCAGGGTTTGGACGGGCTGGTCGATGAGGACCGGCCCGGCCGGCCGGCGTCGATCACGCTGGAGAAGGTCGACGACGTGATCGTGACGAACGCATGCCGAGCCAGTAACCCAGGGCACTGCGGACCACCGGGGCACCGGTCCGGGCAGCACTGTGCACTCCACCGGTGACACTGGCCGCCTGCACCACCGACCCGCTGACGTCACCGCCCACGGAGTTCGCCACTCCAGCCGGCGGCACATCCGCATCGTCAGACATCGGACCAGTGTCTCGCCACCACCTGCACCCTTGAGGGCATCACCCACCGCATGCCCCGGACGGAGGATTCGACGACCGGCTCTCCCCGCCCGATTTTTCGCCCGGCGTGTACTGCCAGAACGACCTCGCCAGGACCGCGCCGGTCAGGACGAGGACCGCGCAGGTCAGTGCGGTCGCCGACCAGGCCACGGCGAGGGGGAGTGCCGAAGCCATGATCCCGGCGCGGAGGTCGCCGAGGCGGGGACCGCCGGTGACGACGACCGTGTACACGCCCTGTAGCCGGCCGCGCATGCGGTCGGGGACGGCGGTCTGCAGGATCGTCTGGCGGTACACCGCGCTGACGAGGTCGGCCGCGCCGGCGACGATGAGCAGCGTGACCGCGAGCCACAGAGTGGGCGCGAGCCCGGCCAGCGCGACGGCGCCGGCCCAGACCACCACCGCCGCGGTGAGGGCGGCGCCTTGGCGCCGCACCCGGCCGATCCAGCCGCTGGACAGCCCGGCGAGCACCGAGCCGATCGCGATCGCTGAGTAAAGCAGGCCGATTCCGCCGTGCCACCGCGTCTCGGCCGCTTGGGGGAACAGCGCGGTCGGCATGGCCAGCACCATCGCGGCGATGTCGACCAGGAAGGACATCAGCAGGACCTGGCGGCCGGCGAGGAAACGCAGGCCGTCGAGGACCGAGCGCAGGCCGGGGCGGCCGAGGGGTGCCGCCGGAGGCAGGGGCGGGAGCCGGAACGTCGCGTAGAGCGCCGCGGTGAACAGCACCGCGTCCGCGCCGTAGGCGTAGCAGAATCCGTTCGGCAGTCCGAGGAGGACACCCGCGACGAGGGGGCCCAGCACCTGTCCGACCGTCGAGGCGGTGTAGTTCAGCGAGTTGGCCGCGGGCACCAGATCCGGGGTGACGAGGGCCGGGACGATGGCGCCGCGGACCGCGGACGACACCGCGAAACCGCCGGACTGCACAGCGACGAGCGCGAGGATCAGCGGCGCCGACCGGAGCCCGGCCACCGCCTGAGCGAACAACGCGAGCGTGACCGTCCAGGTGAGCGCCGAGGAGACCAGGTACAGGCGTCGCCGGTCCACGGCGTCGGCGATCGCGCCGCCGTAGAGCCCGAACACCAGGATCGGAACGAGCCCGGCCAGTCCGGCGAGACCGACGTCGAACGACGAGTGCGACAGGTCGTAGATCTGCACCGGCACGGCGACTTCGGTCACCACCGTCCCGACCACCGCGGCGCCCTGACCGAAGAAAGTCCGGCGGAACACGGGATGCGCCAGCGGCCGGATGTCCACGGCGATCCGGCGGAGGCGGTTCTTCGGAGCGCTGGTCGTCATGCGCTCACGTTCGCAGCCACCACCGGGGCCGCACTTCCGATAATCTGTCGACTTGTGTCAGAAAACCGCCACGAGCACGCGGCCGGGCAGGTCATCGAGCGGCACCGGCACGACGAACACCAGCTGGTGTACGTCATCCGGGGTGTGCTCGCGGTCCGCACCGACCGCGGCGCGTGGGTCGCCTGCGCCGACCGCGCCGTCTGGATGCCCGCCGGCACCTGGCACGAACACCGCGTCTACGGCGCTTCCGAGGTGCTCACGCTGATGTTCCCGAGCCACGACGCGCCATTGGACGGCACCGCGCCCGCGGTCATCGCCGTCAGCGCGCTGCTGCGCGAACTCCTCATCGCCGCCACCGAACCCGGCCTCGGCGCCGCCGAGGCCGCCCGGCTCCACCTGGTGCTCCGCGACCGCCTGCGCCGCGCCCAGGACCGGCCGCTGACCCTGCCCGTGGCCCGCGACCCCCGCTTGGCCCACGCGTGCCGGCTCGTCACCGAAGACCTCAGCCGGCCCCGCACGACGGCGTGGCTGGCCCGTCGCACCGGGACCAGCGAGCGCACGCTGTCCCGGCTGTTCCGCGTCGAGTTCGGGACCACCTATCCGCAGTGGCGCACCACGACCCGCGTGTTCCACGCGATGATCGAGCTCGCGGAGGGCGCCAGCGTCACCCGGACCGCGCACCGGTGCGGCTGGGCCACGCCGAGCGCGTTCGTCGAAACGTTCACCCGCACCATGGGGCGGACACCCGGCTCCTACCGGGCCGGGCAGCCTCGGCGTCCGGAGCCCGGGGATGCTCCTTGAGCTTCACGGCTCGATCACCAGCGCGGCGATGTGCTCACCGTCCAAAGTGAACTGGAACCGCAGGTCGACGACGCCGCCGGGGAAGTCGCCCTCGAGGTGGTGCACGGCGACGTAGTGCCGGTCGTCGACGCGGTGGGCCGCGACGAGCGTCGTGGTGTAGGTGTACTGGCTCGCGGCGCGGGCGAGCCAGTCGCGGATCTCGCGCTTGCCGCGGTGGCTGTGACCCTCGTCGGTGACGACGGCGTCCTCGGTGTAGCAGGCCAGCGCCGCGTCCAGGTCACGGGCCTGGTGGGCGGCCAGGTAGCCGGTGATCAGTGCGGGCAGTTCGCGGGTGTCGATCGCTTCACTCATGCCGTCGACCGTGGGGTCTCTCCCGGGGAGAGGGTCAAGCGGTGCACAGTGGAGGGTGTCCCGTGGATTGACGATCGGCGAATTCGCGCAGCTGACGCACCTGGGTGTGCGGACCCTGCGCCGGTACCACGAGTCCGGCCTGCTGGAGCCCGCTTCGGTCGACCCCGCCAGCGGCTACCGGTACCACACCGCCGGCCAGATCCCGGCCGCGCAGGTCATCCACCGGCTGCGGGAGCTGGACGTGCCGCTGGCCGACGTGGCCAAGATCCTCGCGACCGAGGACGCGGCGGAGCGCGCGGACCTGGTCGCCGGCCACCTGCGGCGGCTGGAGGAGGAACTCGAGCGGACCCGGGCCGCGGTGGTTTCCCTGCAGCGGCTCCTGTCTCCCGCGTCTCCCGGGGACGACGGGCCGGATGTCGAGCTCCGCTCGGTGGCGGCGAGGACGGTCGCGGCGGTCGAGGACGTCGTCGACCAGGAGGACGTGCTGTCGTGGTTCGACCGGGCGATGGCCGAGCTCGACGCCGCGATCGCCGGCCTGCCTCCGCTCGGTCCGCCGGGTGGCCGCTACGCCAACGAGCTGTTCACCGGCGGCCGGGGCGCGGTCCTGGTCCACCGGCCCGTCGCCGACCCGCCGGCCCGGGGACGGGTGCGGCCGGTGGAGTTGCCGCCCGCCGAACTCGCCGTCGTCGTCCACCACGGACCCCACGACGACATCGACGTCACCTACGGCCGCCTCGGCGCCTGGGTGGTGGAGCACGCCCTCACGGTGGCCGGTCCCGTCCACGAAACGTACGCGGTCGGCCCGCGCGACAACCCGGCCCCGGCCACCTGGCGAACGGAGATCGGCTGGCCCGTGTTCCGGCTCGCATCGTCGCCGTGAAGATCGAGGACGAGGGTGCTCTGTTCGGTGGTGGCGTGTGAGCCCGTCGGTCAGTCGATGCCTTCGACGATGCGGAAGTCGCGCCCGAAGCCGTCGGGGAGGGCCACCAGCGCCTTCTGGTACGCCTCGCTCTCGTAGGCCGCGACGGCCTGCTCGAAGCTGTCGAACTCGATCAGAACGACGCGTTGCGTGATTCCGGCTTCGTGGGCGACGACTCGGCCGCCGCCGCGGGCCAGGACCCGGCCGCCCCCGGCTTGGACGGCCGGACGGGCCAGCTCGTTGTAGGCAGTCAGAATCTCCGGGTCGGAAATGGCGGGGTAGACACTGACCCAGTAGCCCTTGGCCACGGAAACCTCCTGTGTTCAGCCGGGACGCCAGATGCATAAAGCATTCATATAAATATTGTATGCTTCACCCATGAGCCGTCAAGACACCGCTCGTGGCGCTTCCGCTGCGATCGGGTCGGCCCTCTACGGGCTGGCCACCAGGGCTGTGAGACGCCTTCCGCGCGATATGAGCATCACGTCCGCGGCCACCTTGGCCACCCTGCACAGGTCCGGCCCGCGTCGCATCACCGATCTGGCCGGGATCGAGGGTGTCACCCAGCCCGCGATGACCGTCCTGGTCCGGGTGATGGAGGAGTCCGGGCTGGTCGAGCGGAGGGGCGACGCGTCCGACAAGCGGGTCACGCTGGTGTGCCTGACGGAGGCCGGCGAGTCCTACGTTCGGACCCGGCACCAGGCGGGCGTCGACGCGTTCGCGCGGCTGATCGACGAACTCGCCGGCGACGAGGTCGAGGCCCTGGTGGCGGCGCTTCCGGCGCTGGCGCACCTGGCAGAGCTCGAAAGCCAGGACCGAGAAGGGCCGAAGCGGTGACGGAGCGCACCCTGAAGCGCTCCGAGGCGCGGCTGCTGGTCCCCGCCCTGATCTTCATCGCCCTGGTCGTGGCGGCGGTCGCCAGCCTCGGGACGCCGCTGATCACCAGTGTGGCGACCACGTTCCACGTCTCGCTCGACAGCGCGCAGTGGACGCTGACCGTCGCGCTGCTGAGTGGCGCCGTCGCCACGCCCGTCCTGGGCCGGCTCGGAGCCGGCCCGCACCGGCGGGCCACGATCCTCGCCACGCTGGCGATCGTCGTCGCCGGCAGTGCGCTCACCGTGCTGCCGCTGCCGTTCGCGTGGCTGCTCATCGGGAGGGCGGCCCAGGGCGTCGGGCTCGGCCTGACGGCGCTGATGATGGGCGTGGCCCGTGACCATCTCCCCGAGGAACGCAGCACGGCGGCGATCGCCCTGATCTCGGTGGTCTCGATCATCGGTGCCGGCGTCGGCTACCCGCTCACCGCACTGCTCGCCGAGATCGGCGGCGTGCAGGCCGCCTACGGCTTCGGTCTGTTCGTCACCGCTGCCGCCTTCCTGACCGCTTGGCGTTCCATACCCGCGGCTCCCGAAGGCCGCTCCGCTCACGTGAACGTGGCGGGCGCGCTCGCCCTGGCGGGCGGACTGTTCCTCGTCCTGGTCCTGGCCGGCCAGAAGAGCCTGTGGAGCCGTCACCTCGCCGTGGCGGTGGTCCTCGCCGTCGCCGCCGTGCTCCTGCTGTGCGCCTGGACCGCTTCCGAGCTGCGCAGCAAGACGCCCCTGGTCGACGTCCGGGCGGTCCGGCACCCGGCGGTCGCCGGAGCGAACATCGCCATGTTCGTCGGCGGGAGCGGCATGTACCTCCTGCTCACGCTCATCACGCGGTACGCGCAGACGCCGCACAGCGCCGGCTACGGCTTCGGACTGACCACTTTCGTCGCCGGGCTGGTCCTCGTCCCGTTCTCGGTGCTGGGGTTCGTCGCCGGCAAACTCACGCCCCGGGTGCGGACGCTGGTCGACGCACCCGTGCTCCTGGCCGGCAGCGCGGTCGTCGTCGGCGGCGGGTTCGTCCTCTTCGCCGCGGCCCGGTCGAACCTGGCCGAACTGCTCGTCGCGATGGGTGTGCTGGGCTTCGGCGTCGGCAGCTTCTCGGCCGCAATGCCCGGCGTCATCCTGGCCGTCACGCCAAAGAGCGAGACGTCGAGCGCGATGAGCTTCAACTACGTCGTCCGCAGCGTCGGGTACTCCCTGGGCAGCGCGACCGGTGGCCTGATCCTGGCCACTGACACCGGTCAACTTTTCCCGGACGACCATGCCTACACCACCGCAGCGCTGGTCGGCATCGCCGCGATGGCGGTCACGACGCTGGCCGGCCTCGTTCTCGCCCGCCAACACCCGTCCGGGATCGACCCCACCCCTCGGCATTGAGGCGAGGCTCGTTGCACCGCAAGGTCTACGGCCGTCCACAGTGCGAGCATCGCCGTGGCGACTTCATCGGCGGCCGCGTCGGGGTGCGCCGCGCACAGCGAGGCCGGCACGCCACATTCGTCCGTTCGACGGTGCACGTCCGGGTGGTGCGCGCATTAGGCTCCGCCTCCATGATCGAGGACGACGCGCCAGCCGATCCGGTCGCCTCGCGCCGCCCGGCCTACCTGGAGGACCTGGCCGGCGGTGTGGATCGGTTCTTCGAGCCGCGCCGCACCAGCTGTCCGTGGTGTGGCTCCGAGGCCCTTCGTGGCCGGTTGCGCACGACCGACCTGCTGCTGCACAAGCCGGGCCGGTTCGGGCTCGACGAATGCCGGGACTGCGGGCACGTCTTCCAGAACCCCCGGCTGAACCCGGCCGGGCTCGAGTTCTACTACCGGGACTGCTACGACGGGCTCGGCGAAAAGAACATGTCCGGGATGTTCGAAAGCAACCGGGCGGGTTATCGCTCCCGGGCCGAGCTGGTCCGGGACATCGGCGTATCGGGTGAGTGGCTCGACGTCGGCATGGGACACGGGCATTTCTGCAAGGAAGCCGCCGCGGTGCTGCCCGGCGTCAAGTTCGATGGTCTCGACCTCGGCGAAGGGGTGGAGCTGGCGCGCCGGGAGGGCTGGATCCGTACCGGCTATCGGGGCTTCTTCGTGGACTTGGCCGAGGAGCTCGCCGGGCGCTACGACGTGGTCAGCATGTACCACTACCTGGAACACACCGCGGAACCGAAGCGGGAGCTGGCGGCCGCGATGGCGGTGTTGCGGCCAGGTGGGCTGCTGGCGATCGAGCTGCCCGATCCGGAATGCCGCTGGGCGAAGCTGCTGGGCCGGTGGTGGATGCCCTGGCTGCAGCCCCAGCACCTGAACCTGATGCCGATCGGCAACCTCCGCGCGGAGCTCGCGGACCGCGGATTCACGGTGGTCGCCGAGCAGCGTGCCGAGCCACATGACGCGATCGACGTGCTGGCCGCCTCGATCATGGCGGTCAACGCCCTGACCATCGCCGGGGAGGACCTTCCGTGGCGGGACGCGCCGCCGGCGCGGTGGCGGCGGATCCTGCGCAAGGCCACGTTCATCGCGTGCGTGCCGTTGTTCGTCCTGGCCTCGGCGGCGGACCGGATCAGCGCGCCGTTCGGCCGGCGGCGCGGGTGGTCCAACGCGTACCGGGTGGTGGCCCGCCGGGATGCCGCATAGCGTGCCTCGCGTTTCTGCTCAGCGCGCCGGCCAACCCGTTCATACACGTCTACTCCGTGAACATGGTCAGCGACCGAACTCGGCCGAAGCGGCGGGCGGCCAGGTCTTCGTGGCGGATCAGGAAGCGGCCGACGTGTACCTGGTCCTCCAGCTGGAACTGGGCCAGCGGTATCCACTCGCTCATCAGCCGGGTGGTCTCCTCCTCCACGAGCCGGTCGCGGTTCGGTACGTCACGCGCGATCGAGTCCTCCGCCATGCCGTACTCGGCGTTTTCGCCGATACCCAGCTCCATCGAATAGCCGCCGAGGTAGAGGTCGGCGCCCGTCGTCACCTGCGGCCAGAGCTCCTTGACCAAGGTGCGGAGGTCTTCGAGGTGGGCGGTGTCGCCCACCTGCAGCTGGACGACCTCCGACTCGAACTCGAGGTTCTCCGGTTCGTCGAACCAGCCCGGCATCTCCGGCTGGACCAGAGCGACAAGGTCGGACCGCGGCCGGAGGAAACCCGATTCGAACCAGTCTTCGTCGTGGGGCGGTGGCTGTTCCACCTGCACGGTGGCGGTGCCGGCCGGAATGTGGACGACCCGGGCGAACTCGTGCTCGTCGTGCGCGTGCAGAGCGTGCTCGTGCGCCAGGAAGAACAGGAGCGACCCGTCCGCCGGGAGCTCGAGGCCGTCGGCCCGCGGCAGCTTCGCGCAGTCCAGCGAGGCGATGAACGGAAGCGGCAACCGGCCCAGGCCGCTGATGTCGGCGTGCGGCCATTCCGTGCCGACCGGCAGGCGGGGCAGCCCGCCGTTCTGTCCGACCACGCCACCGTGCCGCTCGGCCGATCCGATGCCGTACCGGTTGGCATTGCACACCCAGATCGCCACCCGGAGGAAGCGGCCGATCCGGTCGGCCGCTTCGGCCGGGATGCCGCGCTCGATCGCCGTACCCCGCAACTGTTCGAGATGGTTCATGGCCGAGCACTCTCGCACATCCGCCGCCATGTCCATCACCCTGACCGCTCGAGTGGCGGCTCAGCCCAGCACCGTGCCCGAGTTCGCGGTGTTTCGGTTGCGCTTACGGGAAAACGCACCCAGGTCGATCTCCAGGCCGGTGCGCGGGGCCCGGAACCGGACGGGCACCATGTCGTGGTCGGCGCCGTTCTCCACCTGGTTGATCAGCTCCGTCATCAGCTGCCCCACGACCGGTGCGTTCTTGAACTGGTTGCCGCTCGTTCCGATCGCGACGTAGAAGCCCTCGAGTTCGGTGCGGTCGTAGATCGGCGTCCAGTCGTCCGCGACGTCGTAAACGCCCACCACGCCGCGCGCCCGGTTGGGCACCGCCAGGTTGGGCAACCGCCGCGCGGCCCGTGTCACCTGAGCCTCGAAGACCGCGGCCGTCGGGTGGATCTCGATCGTGTCCGGGTCGTCGGTCCACTGCAGCGGATCGCACTCCGGTTCCGTTCCGCCGACGAGCAGGTCCCCTCCGGTTTCACCGCGGAAATAGGTGCCCAGGTCCATGTCCGCCACCACCGGCCCGCCATAGCCTTCCCGGACCGGCACGTGCGCCACTTCCTGCCGCATCGGGCGCACCCCGACCGTGAAGTCGGAACCCACGCCGGCCAGCCGATTCAGCGCTCCCGACCACGGACCGGCCGCGTTGACCACGACGGCGCAGGGAATCCGGGTGCCGTCCGACAGCCGCACCGACGTCACGCGGCCGCCGGCCTTCTCCACCGCTGTCACCGTGCTGCGGAAGCGGAACTCCGCCCCGCACGCCGAGGCCGCGGCGGCGAGGTTCACGGCGGCGAGGCTCGGGTCCGAGACGTAACCGGCATCCGGGGTGTACACGCCACCGAGCGATTGTTTCGCGTCCTCCCAGAATTCCTCGTCGTCGAGGCGCTTCGGCGGCCAATAGCGGCCGGCGTCGATACCCGGAACGCGCTCGGCCAAGGTCGCGCTGTCCCATTCCTCGTAGGGGACACCGATCTCGTCGAACAACGGAAGCCATGACGCACGCGGCGCCGCCTCGACGTCCAGCATGACCAGCCCGCTCTTGCGGAACACCGCGAGGTCGCCGACGTCGTGCCCGAGGTGCTCGGCCCAGTCGAGCCAGCCGAAGTGCGCCTCCCACGCCGTCGCCACCCCGGCGGTGGTGGAGAAGTTGAACCGGACGATCGCACTCGATGCCGAGGTCGACCCCTGCCCGGCCCCTGGGGCCCGATCGAGCACGATCACCCGGCGCCCCGCCCGGGCGAGCTCGAGGGCGATCGACGAACCGATCACCCCGGCCCCGATCACGACCACCTCGGCGCTCGGGCGCTCACCGGGCACGGCAGGTCCTGAGGTAGCTGAGGAACGAGGCCTGCAGGCCGGTCACGTGCGTTTCGCGCAGGACCGCGCTGGTGACGGCGCCGCCGCGGGCGGTCAGGCGGTGCAGGACGGTGGCCGCGTTCTTCGTGAGGTTCTGGTAGACGGCCAGGTCGCCGAGTAGCTCTCGGTCGTTGAGGGTCAGGTGAAGCTTGGTGGCGGGCAGGCTGTCTCCCATTTCCTGGAGCATCGCGAAGACCTGACTGTCTTCACCGACGACACCGGGGCTACCCGCTCCGATGCTCTCGAAGAGCGTGTTGCCGGTGAGCCAGGTGTAGAGGCTGAAGAGTCCGCCGTAGGAGTAGCCGAAGAGGCCGTGACCGCTCGCGGCCGTGCCGTAGTCGCGTTCGATCCGCGGGTGCAGTTCCGCGGTGAGGAAGGCCAGGAACGCATCGGCCTGGGTGTCCTTCAATTCGGCGAGGTAGGCGTCGGCTTCCTCGCGGCTCATCGCGCCTGTCCGGATTCCCGTCTCCACGGCGTCGACGAACTCCCGGGCGATGGGCTCGCCGGGCGGCACGAGGTCCCTGTTGCGCAGCCGTGCCCAGTGCTGGGCGTCCTCGCCCGCGTAGCCGACGCTGACCTGGAGGTAGGGCCGGATCTGCTGCATGGGGTCTTTCTGGGTGACGATGAGCGGGGCCGTCATGCCCACGGCCCAGTTGCCGTCGAGCACGTACACGGCCGGCGCCGGCGCCGTGGCGGGGTCGTAGCCCGGTGGCGTGGTGACCCAGACGCCGTAGTCGTGCCCGCCGCTGGAACGCAGCTCGAAGTAGTCGGTGTCGGCGAGGCAGCCCTGCCACATGGTGCTCATCGGAGGTCCTTCACAATTCGGCCGCCCTGGAGAACGAGGACGGCATTGGCGGGATCGGCGAACAGCTCCGGGTCTTCGACCGGGTTGCCGTTCCACAACACGAGGTCGGCCTGCGCGCCGGGAGCGATGACACCGACTCGGCCGGACAGGCCGAGGATCTCGGCGTTGGTCTTGGTGGCCGCCACGAGAGCGTCCATCGGCGTTTCGAGCTTCGCGCGCAGCCTGAGCTCTTCGCCTCGGCGGTCCTGGGCCGGGCCGATGAGATCGGAACCCAGCCCGATCCGGACCCCGGCCTCCTTGGCGACCGCGAGCGCTTCGGTCATCCGCTCACGAACACCCAGCACCCGATCGCGGGTGGATTCGTCGAGGCCCGCGCCGGCGGTGTCGTGCAGCAGTTGCTCGACGACGGCGAACGTGGGTACGAGGGCGACGTCACGAGCGGCCATCAGGATGGCCGTGGGTTCGTCGAGGTCGGTGCCGTGCTCGACGCAGCGCACCCCGGCCTCGACGGCGTTGCGGATGCCGTCGTTGTTGTGGGCGTGCACCGTCACGTAGGTGCCCCGCGCCGCGGCTTCTTGTACCGCGACGGCGATCTCCTCGACGGTGAACTGGGTGTCGGTCAGCCGGTCGTGCGCGCCGACCACGCCGCCGGTCACGCAGAGCTTCAGGAAGGAGGCTCCGCGGCGGAAGGCCTCGCGCACGTTGCGCCGCAGCTCGTCCGCGTTGCCGGACATCATGGACAGCGCGCACAGGCCGGGGAGGTGGTGGCTGCTCCACAGCTCGGTGGGTTCCCAGTCGGCTCCGTAGTAGCCGTGGCCGCCGATCTGGCACTGGACCGGTCCGCACGACAGGACGCGCGGCCCCCTGACCTTGCCTTTCGCGATCGTGGTGACGAGGCCGCCGTCGACCCCGCCGGTGTCCCGGACGGTGGTGAAGCCGGCGTCGAGCGTCGCGCCGGCCGTGGCGAAGATGTCCGCCGCGAGCTCGGCGGCGCTGATCCGGAACGAGAACTGCGGCTGGATCGGGCTCGACAGGCCCAAGTGGACGTGCGCGTCGATCAGGCCGGGCGTCATCGTCAGGCCTGCGGCATCGAGGCGCTCGCCGTGGGCACCGGAGGCGCCGACCCGGGTGATGTGCCCGTCTTCGATGCTGACGTCGACGTCGACCGGGTCGCGACCCGATCCGTCGACGACCGTCGCACCGACCACTTGAGACCGTCCCACGAGTCGTTCCCTCCGCTGGCGCCGGCTGCGACCATGTGTGCGCAACACGGCGCTTCTTTTCCAATGGATAAACTGTGGGAGTGATCCTGTCAAGCACGGAACGCAACGGCGACGCCCGCGAGCGGCTCCTGGCCCGGCTTCTCGACGCCTTCGACGAGGGCCTTCCCGCACCGGAGGTGTCGCTGCGTGAGGTCGCCGCCAGGGCCGAGACCAGTCACGCCCTGTTGCGATACCACTTCGGGTCACTCACGGGGGTCCTGGCGGCCATGCTCGAGGCACAGCGATCTCGGGACAACGAGTCACTGCTCGAGGTCGCCCGGCAAGGCTCCTTCGACGACCTCGTCATGGCGATCTGGCGGGCCTACACGCGCCCGGAGCAGCTGTCGCGGGTCCGCGGGTTCTTCCACGTCGTCGGACTGGCCGCGTACAGCCCGGAGGACTTTCGCGAGTTCATCGACTCACTCGACGACCTGACCAAGATGCTGGCCTCGCTCGCGGAACGCGAAGGGCTCGACAGTCGGGAAGCGCTGACTTTGGCCACGGTCACCATTGCCGCGATGCGCGGCCTGCTCTTGCAGAAGGTGCTGGCGCCGGCAGTCCACTCGGAGGACGCGGTCGCCTTGATCCTGCGCATGCGCAAAGACCGATCCGGTTGACGGGAACGCCCGGGGCTTTGAGCGGGTGGCCGCTTTTCGCCGCCATCTGGGCCCTCTCGCGGCGCCGGTCGATCGGCCGCCGGATCTCCCAGGCGAGCGGCGCTTTGTCGACCGCGCTCAGCCGCCAAGTGCCGCCCGATATTCCTTCGCCTGGTCCGGTGTCAGGAGCCGCGATACCCGCACCAGCACGCCGCCCTTCACGTAGTCGTATTCGCCGACCGCGGGCAGCCCCTTCGCGATCGACTGGATGAAGTCCATTCGCGCCTTCGCTCCCGCCTCGTCCGCGTACACCTCCACGGAGCCGCCGCGTTCTACCGCGTCCTCATTCAGGTACTCGACGTCGTCGGCCTTGACGCGCGAGTCCGAGAACGCCGTCTTCGACGTGTAGCCGTTCGGCCGGCCGAGCAGGTGGTTCGGGTCGTCCGCCGCGGTGTAGGTCTTGAACAGCTTCACCGTGGGGATCTTCTCGGTGAGCGTCTTCGTGACGTCGTCGGCGGACTTCGGGCCGCTGGCGGCCTCGGCTGGGGCGACGACACCGGCCGAGTCGGTCGCCGTGGGCGCGCCGTCTGAGCTGCCGCACGCGGCCAACGAAAGCGCGACCGCGGAGACGCCAACGGCGAGAACGGTACGGCGGATGATCACGAACCCCTCCAACGTGACGATGGTCGACGCCGGTATGTCTCGCCGAGCGGATCTTGTGTTACGGCAAGCAATGAACTCGTTACCGTGGCGCTCAGGTGTCCGCGGCCAAGGGGCGATGCCTTGCCCCAGGCGCCGACCATGATTACCGAACGTCCTACTCCGCCTGGCGAACCCTGACGACGACCTTGCCCTTGACGTGTCCTTCGTCGACATACGCCATGGCCTCATTCGTCGACTCGAAGGGAAAGACCCGGTCCACGACCGGCTCGATGACGCCGTCGTCGATGAGGGAGGTGATCTCGCGAAGCTGGGATCCACTGGCGCGCATGAACAAGAACGAGTAGTCCACCCCGCGGCGCTCGGCCGCCGTCCGGATTCCGTGGCTGAGCACGCGCGTTGCCGGGCGGAGGATCCACGGCTTTCCCATCTCCCGGGCGAAGTCCGGGTCGGGCGGGCCGGAGAGGGAGATGAGCTTGCCGCCGGGTTTCAATACCCGTAGGGACTTCTTGAGCGCCTCGCCGGCCAAGCTGTGCAGGACCACGTCGTAGTCGTGCAGGACGGTTTCGAAGTCGTCCTTGCGGTAGTCGATCACGATGTCCGCGCCGAGGCGCTCGACCAGACCCGCGTTCGCGGTGCTCGTGGTCGTGGCCACGGTCGCGCCGAGGTGCTTCGCCAGCTGGATCGCGAACGTTCCCACGCCGCCGGAACCCGCCTGGATGAAGACCTTCTGCCCCTTCCGCAGGTGGGCCAGTTCGATCAGCGCCTGCCAGGCGGTGAGGCCGACAAGGGGAACCGATGCGGCTTCCTCCATCGTGAGGCGCTCCGGTTTGCGGGCCAGGTCGTCTTCGTGGACGGCGATGAACTCCGCGAAAGTGCCGATCCGGTCCTTGTCCGGGCGCGCGTAGACCTCGTCGCCGGGCTTGAACTCGCGTACGCGGGCCCCGACGCGGGCCACCACCCCGGCGACGTCGTTGCCCAGGACGAACGGGGGCCGGTAGGGGAGGACGAGCTTGAACTCGCCGTCCCTGATCTTCGAGTCCAGGGCGTTGACGCCGGCGGCGTGGACCTCGACCAGCACGTCGTGTTCGCCGACGATGGGCTCCGGGACGTCGCCGGCCCGGAGGCCATTGCCCTTCTCGTAACGATCGACGATGAACGCCTTCATGTCAGCCACCTGCCTTTGAATTATGATCATAATACAATATGGCGCGGTGGAGCGGGTGGCAAGAGCTTGGTCAAAACTTGGATTATGATCGTACTAACATGAGGGAACCGGTCCGGTGAGTGGAGGCGCGCGTGGTGCGGTACGCGAAAGAGCACAAGCAGGTGACGCGGCAGCGGATCATCGAGGCGGCCGGGCGCCGGCTCAAGCGCGACGGGATCGACGGCTCCGGGGTCGCCACGCTCATGAAGGACGCGGGCCTGACCAACGGTGCCTTCTACGCCCACTTCGAATCGAAGGAAGACCTGGTCGCCACCGCGGTCTCCGAGCAGCTGCGCGGCCAGCGCGAGTGGCTCACCTCGTTCCCGCCCGGCCGTGACGGTGTCGAGCAGATGGTGCGCACCTACCTCTCGCCCGAGCACCGCGACAACCCCGAGGAAGGCTGCCCGTCCGCCGCGCTGCTGGACGAGATCAGCCGCTGCGCGGATCCGACGAAGGAGACCTATACCACCAGCGTGGTGGCCGTCATCGACGACATCGCCGCCCGGCTGGCGCCGCACGACCCGCCGTCGGCGCGCACCAAGACCCTCGGCATCTACGCCCTGATGGTCGGGACCCTGCAACTCGCTCGTGCTCTGGCCGACCGGCAGCTCTCCGACGACATCCTGGAGCAGGGGATCCGCAACGCGCTGACGGTGCTGGACGCGCCCGGGAGCTGACCGGCCGCCGGCCGGTTCCGGCGACGTCGTCGCGCTCAAGCTGACCATCGAGTTCGTAAGGCCGCTTGCACCGCTCATAGAATTATGGTCATAATATAAAGCATGACGACGTACTCAGCCGACACCCTCGAGAACCACACCACCGCCGGCCCCTCCGCGGTCTTCACCTACCGCCGCACCGGTCCGCGGGGTGGTGTGCCGCTGGTCCTGCTCATGCGGTTCCGCGGCACCATCGACTGGTGGGACCCGGAGTTCGTCGACCGGCTCGCCACGGACCGCGACGTCATCCTGTTCGACAACGTCGGCATCGGGTACACCGGCGGCGAGCCGCGTGACACCGCCGAGGGCTTCGCCGACGGGGCGATCGAGTTCGTCGAGTCACTCGGGCTGCCGCGGGTCGATCTGCTCGGCTGGTCGCTCGGCGGCATCGTGGCGCAGCTGGTCGCGCTCCGCCGGCCCGGTCTCGTGCGCAAGATCGTCGTCGCCGGCAGCAGCGGGCCGGGCGTCGCGCCCGGTACCCCGGCGATGGGCGAGCGCGTGCTGTCCATCATGGCCAAGCCGGACGCGGACGCCGAAGACCTGCTCCACCTCTTCTACCCGGAAACCGAACCGGCCCGCGCCGCCGGGCTCGCGCACCTCGCGAAGGTCGCCAAGCGCCTGGAGGCGGGTGGTCCCGCGGTCACCGAGGACGCCGCCCAGGGGCAGCTCGCCGCCGTGGGACGCCTCCTGGCCGTGGAGTGGGCGCAGCTGAAGTCCCAGCTGCGGGCGATCGGCCGGCCGGTCCTGTACGCCAACGGGATCCACGACGTGATGATCCCCGCCATCGGCTCCTACAAGGCGGTCGAACAGGTCCCCGACGCCACGCTGGTCCTCTACAGCGACGCCGGGCACGCCTTCTTGTTCCAGCACATCGACGAGTTCGCCGCCCAGGTCGACCTCTTCCTCGGCAAGTGACCGAAAAGGACAAACCATGAACAGCGGCCAAGACGTCGTTTCGTCCTATCAGGACGCCCCGACCCGCACCGTCTCCGCCGGCGGTGTCGACTTCGCCTACCGCGAGCTCGGCCCGAAAACCGGTGTCCCGGTGGTCTTCCTGACCCACCTGGCCGCGGTCCTCGACAACTGGGACCCGCGCGTCGTCGACGGCATCGCCGCGCACCACCGGGTCATCGCCTTCGACAACCGAGGTGTGGGCGCCACCACCGGCACCACCCCGAAGTCGATCCAGGCGATGGCGGCCGACGCCGTCACCTTCACCCGCGCGCTCGGCCTGACGAAGGTCGACCTCCTCGGCTTCTCGATGGGCGGCATGATCGCCCAGGTGATCGTCCAAACGGAACCGGAGCTGGTCCGCAAGCTGATCATCGCCGGCACGGGCCCCGCCGGGGGCGAGGGCATCAAGAACGTCACCAGGATTGCGAACCTCGACACCGTCCGGGCGCTGCTGACCCTCCAAGACCCGAAGCAGTTCCTCTTCTTCACCCGGACGCCGGACGGGAAGCGGGCGGGCAAGGAGTTCCTGGCGCGCTTGAAGGAACGCCGGAACCACCGCGACAAGCCGATCGCGCCGAGGGCCTACGTCGCCCAGCTCAAGGCCATCCACCGCTGGGGCCTGGAAAAGCCGGCCGACCTCTCCGTCGTCCACCAGCCCGTGCTGGTCGCCAACGGCGACCACGACCGGATGGTGCCGACGAAGAACACCCACGACCTGGCCCGCCGCCTGCCCGACAGCGAACTGGTGATCTACCCCGACGCCGGCCACGGCGGCATCTTCCAGTTCCACGACCGGTTCGTCGGCAAGGCCTTGGAGTTCCTCGGGCGCTAGCGCCCCCGGCTACGCCGGCGCCCGCGTCCCCGGCCGGCTCGCCACCGCGCGCCGACCTGCTCGCCAGCTGGCCGGCCAGCTGCCCCGAAGGCCCCGGCCCGGCGGCTCCTTCGGGTGCGCCGCCGGGGTGCGGGAAAATATCTTCGGGGGCGTGTCGATCCGCGAGCCGCCCGTTCGACCAGAGGGCGCACGGGCCGGAGCCGGCCCGGCGGACGAGGAGACCGAGATGTCGAAGTACATGCTGATCATGCGGGGCACCGACGAGTCGAACGCCGCCATGATGGCGAACATCGACGAAATGATGGCCACCAGCCGCCAGTTCATCGACGACCTGTTCAAGTCCGGTGTCTACGTCGCGGCCGAAGGGCTGGACGATCCCGCCAAGGGCGTCGTCGTCGACTTCGGCGGGGAGACGCCCGTGGTCACCGATGGGCCCTACGGGGAGACCAAGGAACTCTTCGGCGGCTTCTTCCTGATCGACGTCGCCTCGAAGGAAGAGGCGGTCGAGTGGGCCAAGCGGGTTCCCGCGGCTCCGGGGGCCAAGGTCGAGGTGCGGCGGGTGCCCGGCAGCGACGAGACCCCGCACTGATCCGATGAGCACCCTCGACGTGGAAGCCGTCTGGCGGATCGAGTCGGCGCGGATCGTGGCCGCGCTGACCCGGTTCACCGGGGATTTCGGGCTGGCCGAGGACGCCGCCCAGGAGGCGGTGGCCGAGGCGCTGGTGTCGTGGCCGCTCGACCCGCCCGCCGATCCGGCCGGCTGGCTGATGGCCACCTCCCGGCGGCGGGCGATCGACGCGATCCGCCGCCGGGTCGCCCTCCGGGACCGCTACGCCGTGCTGGCGACCGATCCGGCCGTCGGCGCGGCGGCCGGGCCGGCGGCCGTCGAAGACGTCGACCCCGACCGGATCGACGACGACGTGCTCGCGCTGATGTTCGTCAGCTGCCACCCGGTGCTCTCGCCCGAGGCCCGGGTGGCGCTGACGCTGCGGGTCGTCGCCGGCCTGTCGAGCCAGGAGATCGCCCGGGCGTTCCTGGTTTCAGTGCCGACCGTGCAGGCCCGCATCACCCGCGGCAAGAAGACGATCGCGGCGGCCGGGGTGCCGTTCGAGCTGCCGCCACCCGCCGAGCGCCGGGAGCGGCTGGGCGGCGTGCTCAGCGTCCTCTACGTGATCTTCACCGAGGGGTCGACGGCCACTTCGGGTGACCGGCTGGTGCGCCCGGAGGTGGCGTACGAGGCGATCCGGCTGGCCCGCACGCTGGCCGCGCTGCTGCCGGACGAGCCGGAGGTGCACGGCCTGCTCGCCTTGTGCGAGCTGACGGCCGCGCGCTTCCCGGCCCGGACCGCCTCCGACGGTTCGCCGGTCCTGCTCGAGGACCAGGACCGGCGCCGCTGGGACGTCTCGGCGATCCACCGTGGGCTGGCCGCGCTGGCCAAGGCTTCCGCGGGCGGCGGCCTCGGCCCGTACGGCCTGCAGGCCGCGATCGCGGCCACGCACGCGGCGGCGCCGTCGGTCGAGGCGACCGACTGGGAGCGGATCGTGGTGCTCTACGAGGCGTTGGGCCGGGTCGCGCCCTCGCCGGTGGTCGAGCTCAACCGGGCCGTCGCCGTGGCCATGGCTTCGGGACCGGAGCAGGCGCTGGCCATCGTGGACGAACTGGTCGTCGCCGACCGGCTCTCCGGTTCGCACCTGGTCCCGACCGTGCGCGGCGAACTGCTGGCCCGCCTCGGCCGGCGCCCGGAGGCGCGCGCCGAGCTGGAGCTGGCCGCCCGGCTGTGCGCCAACGAGCGGGAACGCGCGGTCCTGCTGCGCAAGGCGGCCGAGCTGGACTGACGGCGTCGACCGGTCAACCCGGCAAGTCCCGCCGAGGTTCGTCCCGGTCGGTCGTGTACCGGAATTCCCGCAGGGACACGGTTCCGGCGAGGGCTTCGACGCCGATCATGCGGCCGGTGAAGCCGGCCGCGACCTCCGTGGACAGGTAGCGGCCGTCGAACGCGCCGAGGACCTGCGCCCGGTCGTCCTCGCCGAGCACGGACAGCTCGACCAGGTCCGGCTCGGTGACCTCCTGGAACGGGCCGGAAGCGGGAGGCCGCAGCGCCCGGATGCGCAGCGAGACGACGGAACAGGCCGCGACGGTCGTGACCACTTCGCGAGCGGGGCCGATGGCGAGCGTGGCCGTGACGGTGCCGCCGCCGGCCGTGAGGCCGTACCAGTGCCGGTCATCGATGCGCACGACGAACATGGCGGTGCCCCGGGAAACGTCGAGGCGCGCCACCGCCGTCCACTGTTCGTCGAGGGCCCGGGTCAGCAGCGGACGCCCCGCCGCCAGGACCAGTTCGCCCGGCCCCGCCCAGCGGGTGAAGGTCTCGGGCCCGGCGCCGGGGGCCACCCAGCGCGGGTGCAGCTCGGCGCTCGCGAAGCCGTCCGTGAAGCTGTGATCGGCCGGCTCGACCGGGAACCGGCCTTCGGCCACGACCGGCCAGCCGTCGACCCAGTCCACGCCGGCCAGGAAGGTTTCGCGGCCGTTGACGTGGAACTGGGGGGTCTTGCCGCGGGGCCGGACGCCCAGGTGGACCATCGCCCAGCTGCCGTCGGCGCACTCGACCAGGTCGGCGTGCCCGGTGTTCTGCACCGGGTGCGTCGTGCTGCGGTGGGTCAGGATCGGGTTCGTGGGCGCCGGTTCGTACGGGCCCGCCAAGCTGCGGGCGCGCGCGATGGTGACGGCGTGGCCGCGTTCGGTGCCGCCTTCGGCGAGCAGCAGGTACCACCAGCCGTCGACGCGGTACAGGTGCGGACCCTCCGGCGCCGCCAGGCCGGTGCCGTTCCACAGCAGCCGCGGCTCGCCGAGCACCGCTCCCGTGGCCGGGTCGACCGGCACGCTCGCGATGCCCCGCAGCTCCGGCCGGAACGACGCCCAGGTGAGGTGGCAGACGCCGGCGTCGTCCCAGCAGAGGTCCGGGTCGATGCCGTCGGTGCCCGGCACGTGCACCGGGTCGGACCACGGACCGGCCGGGTCCTCGGCGGTCACGATCAGCTGCCCCCGGCCGGCTTCGAGGATGTTCGTGGTGACGAGGTGGAACCGCCCGTCGTGGTGCCGCAGGGTCGGGGCGAAGATGCCGGTGTTCGCGGCGCCCTCGCTCGGCGGCAGCTGGCTCGGCCGGCTCAGCGCGTGCCCGATGAGCTCCCAGGAGACGAGGTCGGTGCTGCGCCGGATCGGGACGCCCGGCACGTACTCGAAGCTCGAATTCGCCAGGTAGTACGTGCCGCCGACCCGGCAGATCGACGGGTCGGGGTGGAATCCCGGAACGATCGGGACCGTCATCGGCGTCTCCTCACGGGTGCCCGCCGCGGGGATGGCGGCGGCGGGCACCCGTGCCGGGGTGCCCGGGGTCAGGCGTTGCAGGTCTTGTTGCGGTTGATGCAGTTGACGAGCTGGTTCATGATGCTCTGCGACATCACGTTGGCGAAGTCGTCGTGGTCCGACAAGGGATTGTGCTTTTCGGACGGGAACGAGTCCACTTTGTACTGCTTCTTGACCTGGATGTCGTGCGGGATGTCGTAGACGAGGGTGATCCGCAGCTGCGGCACCGCCTTGAAGCCCGCGGCGCAGCGGCCGGCCTTGTCCGGGAACACGATGTGCGTGCGGTGGTTGGCGCTGTCGGTGTTCTTGCCGTCCCAGCAGCTCGGGAAGTTGTGGATCCGCTCGACCTTGCTGCCCTCGGGGCAGATCGGGTACTTGTCGGTCAGCCGGTTTTCGAAGCCGGTGCAGGTCCACGCCGCGCGGGTGTTCTTGGCGCCGTTGATGGAGGGCTTGGCGTCACCGGTGAGGGCCCGCAGGAACTTCGGCATCGCGACGACCGGGCCGGCCGCGCTGCCGCGGAAGGTGATCCCGACCTTCGCCGGGCGCTGGATCGCCCCGTCGTTTTCCGGCAGCTCGTTGTTGGCGTCCGGGCCGGGCAGCGGCGGTGTCGCCGTCGCACCGCCGTTGTTCCCGGTGTTGCCACCGTTGTTGCCGCCCTGGCCGAGGCTGCAGGGGGCGAGGGCGTCGAGGCCCTGGGGTTTGGCGGCGGTGCGGCCGATGGCGATGGCCATCCGGTCGATGGTGGCGACGCGCTTGTCCTTGAGCGGGCCGAGGATGGCGTTCTGGACGAAGTTGGGGCCACCCTGGCCCTGGGTGGTCACGAGCCGCTGGTTCGCCTCCTGGATCTGCGTGTTCAGCAGCTGGAGGTTGCGGTCCACTTCGGCCTTGGCCGAGGCCGGGACGGCGGGGAGCTTGCTCGCGACGTCCGGGCAGGTGATCTGCTGGGCCGCGCCGGCGGGGGCGCCACCGCCGTTGCTCACGGGGTTGCCGCCGGTGCCGGCCTGCTCCTTGAGCGCGCAGGGGGCGAGGGCGTCGAGGCCCTGGGGTTTGGCGGCGGTGCGGCCGATGGCGATGGCCATCCGGTCGATGGTGGCGACGCGCTTGTCCTTGAGCGGGCCGAGGATGGCGTTCTGCACGAAGTTCGGTCCGCCCTGGCCCCGCGTGCTGATCAGCCGCTTGTTGGCCTCGTCGATCTGCGTGTCGAGCAGGTCGAGGTTGCGGTTCACCTCGGCCATCGCCGAGTCGGGGACGTCGGGGAGCTTGCTGGCGACGTCCGGGCAGGTGATCACCGGGGACGCGGCGTCCTGGGCCGCCTGGTCGCGGTCGCCGTCGGGCGACTTCGCCGGCGGGTTCTTCTCTTCGTCACCGGTGTCGATGCGCACCACCGGCCAGAAATAGGCGGACTTGTCCCCGTTTTTGCAGGTGGTCCCGGCGGCGTCGAGGCTCTTGTTGTTCGAATCCGCGTTCGACGAGAGGTTGCCGACGTAGTCGTGCAGGTGCTGGGCGCCGTTGCGGATGCCGGGCTGGGCGACGAAGTTGTCCGGGTTGAAGTGCTGGTTTTCGTTGCGGCCGCAGTTCACGGTGAAGGTGCCGGTGGACGCGCCGCGGGCGTTGGCGGGCTCGGCGTTGTTCGGGGCGACCTTGAGGATGTCGATGTAGAGCGCGGGGTCGGCCTCGTCGGCGCTGGCCTGGCCGGGGTCGCCGAACGTCGTCGACACCGCGATCCCGCCGGCGGCGACGGCCAGCGCGAGGACACCGGTGGCGATCTTGGTTCGTCGGGAGATGCGGTGCTTTCCGGTGTTTCCGGGCATGAAGGGACTCCGATGGGTTCAAAGGGAAGAGATTCCACTGGCCCGACACCAGTGGGCGGTTCTCTGTTAGCGATAACAATGCTCGTCTGGTGAAGAAATAACCGATTCTTTCCGGGAGATCAACGAGGGTCGAGCACGGCGTAATCGTGACCTGTGCACGTCGCGTTGTCCAGAGCTTTGTCGGGTGAGGAAAGAGTTCGGAAATGTGGTGAACCGCAATGAACCGGGAGCCGTGTACCCAGGTGAGGCGTGGAGTGCGGCGTCAGCTGTCCAGGATGGTCAGGCTCGGCGTCTCGCCAGGTCCGACCGGGAAGTGGGCGACGAACGTGACGCCGTCGGCCTGCGCGTCGAACCGGGCGATCCGGGTTGATTCGGGCTCGTAGAAGACGTCGCCGGGAGTCAGCACGGATTCGGGCTCGCCGTCGATCTGGTAAACGGCCGAGCCGGTTTCGATGCTGCCGAACACCGGTCCGTTGTGGACGTGCAGCCCGGCGGTTTCGCCCGGGGCGATGGTGATGCGGCGGATTTCGACGCGATCGATCATCCGCGGCGCCGGGAGCCGCTGGTCCAGCACCACGGTGCGGGTGACAGCCGGCGCGGTGGCGGGTTCGCCCGCGCCTGCCGGGCCGCCGAGCTCGGTCGGGGTGCCGTCGCCGGGGAGTTCCTCGATTGCCAGGTGGGTCATCGGCGTCGTGTCGGTGGCGCCGTGCCAGTGCCACTCGCCGGCGGCGACGCGGACCGTGTCGCCCGGCCGGATCAGCCGGGCCGGGCCGCCGCGGCGCTGGACGTAGCCGGTGCCTTCCGTGACGACGAGGACCTGGCCGAGCGGGTGCCGGTGCCAGTGGGTGCGGGCTCCGGGGGCGAAGTGGACGCGGTCCACCCGGGTCCGGGACGGGCCGTCCGGGACGGCGAGTGCGGTGATCCACGCGCTGCCGGTGACGGCCTCGGCGGGGGCGGCGGTGCTGGTGGCCGGAAGGTGGCGGACGTGCACTTCGGTCTCCTGGGGTTCAGCGGGTGGTGAGCAGCGCGAGCACGCCGGAAACGGCCTGGTCGAACGGCTCGGGGGAGTTCGCGGCGCGGGCCAGCACGTAACCGCCCTGCAGGACGGCGACGATCGTGGCGGCGAGGGCGATGGGGTCCAGGGTGGCGGGCAGCTCACCCGCGTCGCGGCCTTCGCCGAGGACCTCGGCCAGCCGGGCGCGCAGGTGGGCGAAGGTCTCGTCCACCGGGGCGCGCAGGACCGGGTCGGCGACGATGTCGGGGTCCTGGGTGAGCCGGCCGATGGGGCAGCCCCGGAGCACTTCGCGCTCGCGCCGCAGGTAGGCGGTGATGCGCTCGACGGCGGTGCCGGGCGAGCGCAGCTGTGTGTCGGCGGCGGCCAGCAGTTCCTCGGCGCTGCGCCGCACGGCGGCCAGGGCGAGGTCCTTCTTGCCGGTGAAGTGGTGGTACATGCTGCCCTGCCCGGCGCCCGCCCGCTGCTGGATGGCCTTGGGGCTGGTGCCGACGTAGCCGCGTTCCCACAGCAGCTCGCGGGCGCTGTCGACGAGCTGGTCCCGGGTTCCCATGGGCCCTGACTGTACATACTAGTAGGTACAGAATCAACGCTGTCACAAGTTCTCCCCGGGCGGTGTCTTGAGGCCGCACACCGTTCGAGAGGAGAACGTCATGGATCTGGCACTGTGGATCGCGGCCGGCTTGCTCGCCGTCGTGGCCTTGACCGGAGGTGTCAGCAAAGTGTTCGTGCGCCAGGAGAAGCTGGCCGCCGCCCCGGGTGGCGAATGGACGGCCGGCGCCGCTCCCGGCTTCGTCAAGGGCCTCGGGGCGCTGGAGCTGCTCGCGGCGGTCGGGCTGATCCTGCCCGCGCTGACCGGGATCGCGCCGGCGCTGGTGCCGGTGACCGCGGTCTGCTGGGTGCTGCTGATGGTGGGTGCGATGATCACCCACGTCCGCCACGGCAGCGCCGCGTTCGCCCTGCTGAACCTGGCCTACCTGGCCGTGGCGGCGTTCGTCGCCTGGGGCCGGTTCGGTCCCTTCCCCGCATGAACGGAGGAGACGCCGTGACCGAGGCCTTCGTCGCCCACCGGAACCTGCTGTTCACCGTCGCCTACGAGATGCTCGGCTCGGCGGCCGACGCGGAGGACGTCCTCCAGGAGACGTGGCTGCGCTGGGCCGAGGTCGACCAGTCGGGAGTGCGCGACGAGCGCGCGTACCTGGTCCGCATCACGGCCCGCCTGGCGCTCAACCGGCTGCGCACGATGAAGCGCCGCAAGGAGGCGTACGTCGGCCCGTGGCTGCCGGAGCCGCTGCTGACGACGCCGGACGTGGCCGAGGACGTCGAGCTGGCGGAAAGCGTGTCGATGGCGTTGATGCTGGTTCTCGAGACGCTGGCGCCGACCGAACGCGCGGTGTTCGTGCTGCGCGAGGTGTTCGACGTCGGGTACGACGAAATCGCGGAAGCCGTGGGGAAGACCCCGGCCGCGGTCCGGCAGATCGCCCACCGCGCGCGCCGGCACGTCGATGCCCGACGTCCGCGCGAGGTGGTTTCGGCTCAGGAGACCCGGGCGGTGCTGGAATCCTTCCAGCGGGCGATCGAGGGCCGGGACCTGCAGGGGTTGCTGGATTTGCTGGCGCCGGACGTGGTGCTGATGAGCGACGGTGGCGGCGTGAAGCAGGCGGCCCTGCGGCCGGTCGCGGGCGCGGACAAGGTGAGCCGGTTCATCGTGGGCGGGATCGGCAAGACGGAGATCGAGCTGACCGGCGTGCCGATGACGGTGAACGGCAACCCGGCGCTGGCGCTGCACGTGGACGGCTCGTTCGACGGGATCATGACGGTCCGCGTCGAGGGCGGCCGGATCAGCGGGCTGTACTTCGTGCGGAACCCGGAGAAGCTGACCCGGGTGGAGGCGGAGACGCCGTTGACCCTGCGCTGACGGCTGGGGGAAAGACGCCGGTTCCCGTAACAGGGAACCGGCGCGGCGCGACCCTGGCTGCGCATCGCGAACCGCGGTGCACCCCCCTCCGATCGACGTACGCCTACGACGTCGGCGTGGGGCACTCCATCTCCCACGAGCAGTTCGCCCAGCCCGCGGTCACCGCGTTCTACGGTGCGCAGGGCGGCTTCGACCGCAACTTCATGGTCTGGGCGCCGATCGTGGCCATCGACCGGCCCCACGAATTCCGGAACGGGTGCGACGGGAACACCGGTGGCCCCTGCCCGCACGTCCGCCCCGGAAACCAGCAGGTCTACGACGAGATCGGCACCGGCCAGATCCACGTCAAGAAATGGCTCGGCGCGTTCATCGGTGTGACCTGCGGAAACTTCAACCACGGCGGCCGTCACGGACGCCGGGGCGCCTATGCGTTCTCCTTGAACGCCAACGCCCTCCCGGTCGGTGCCGGGACCTACGCCCTGACCGAACGTCCCCCGTCCGGCTGGGTCCAGTCGCAGGCGCCCGCCTCCGTCGCCGTCGGGTACGGCGTGGGCGAAGCGCACTTCGGCGGGAACGACTTCGGGAACTACCGGGCGGTGACGATCGGGGGCCGGAAGTTCGACGACCACGGGGCCGACGGCAGCGGTACCGGTGATCCCGGGCTGGCGAACTGGACCTTCGACCTGGACGACGGCGCCACGGCGGTCACCGGGACCGATGGCGGGTACGGCTTCTCCGGGCTGCGACCGGGCACTTACACCGTCCGTGAGCGGCAGCAGGCCGGATGGCGCCGGACCACACCGGCGTCGGGGAGCACGACCGTCACCGTGACCAGCGGCCAGATCACCGGGGGCGTCGACTTCGGCAACGTCTGCCTCGGTGCGGTCGCCGTCACCGCTCCGGACGGCGTGGCGATCCGCGTCGACGAGGTGAGCGTGCCGGGTGTCCTGGCGAACGATCCGCCGGCTCCGCGCACCGCGTCGGGTACCGCGACCGTCGGCGGGCTGCTGCCCGGCACCTACCGGGTGACGCTGATCCTGCCGGACGGCGCCTTCACCACCGACCTGGACCTCACCTCGCTGGACGGGAAGTTCGCCGTCGTCAAGACGGTGACGGTTCCCGAGTGCGGGGCGTTCCCGGTCGCGCCGCAGTTCGTCACCTCGCAGCCGGGCAAGATCACCGGCGGGATCCGGATCCTGGTGCCCGGCGGGACCGCGACCGCCGGCTTCGAGTTCATGCAGCGCAAGGAAGGGCCGCGCGGCACGCTCGAATACAACGACCACGGCAACGAGATCGACCTGCACACCTCGGACATCACCGGGATCTCGGTCTCCGGACCGGACGCCTACGTGTTCGGGCACGCGGTGCTGAACGGGGTGCCGACGGGCTTCCGGCTGCACCTCGTGGACGCGGGTGAACCCGGCCGCGCGGACCGGTTCGAGCTGCTGCTGGCGAGCGGCTACTCGGCCGGGTACGACCAGACGCTCGACGGCGGGAACGTCCAGATCCACTGAGAGCCACTGAGCGGGCCCGGCGGTGTGCTTCCCCGCACGCCGCCGGGAGGTGTCTCAGCTCAGCCGCTTGTCCCAGTCGGTGAACGCGTCGACCAGGTCCTCGGGCGCGCCGGTCTCGCGAAGCCGCCGGGTCTCCGCCTCGATGTAGTAGCGGTACAGCGGAACCAGTCCCGCCGCCAGCTCCGGTTCCACCTCGGCCGGCTCCAGCGGGTGTCCGGCGCGGACCTCCCGCGCCAACCGGACCAGTGACGCCGCCGGCGCGTCGGCCAGACCCAGATACCAGTCGATCGCTTCGTCGTTGTTCGCCGCGCGGCCGGTCGACGTCGTTCCCGAATACAGGAAGCGGACCGGGAACAGCACCGCCTTCGTGAACCACACCGTGTCCACCAGCAGCCGCTTCGGCGCGCGGAACTCGGCCGTCACCTCGTCCGTCGCCAGCACCGCGATCGCGAAGCCGGCGCTCTCCAGCAGCAGCTCCGGGGCGGCGGGCCGGGCGACCTCCGCGCGGACGTCCGAACCGGTCAGGACCCGGCCGTCGTCGGCCAGCTGCAAGCGGTCCAGGGCCGGGAAGCGACCGTCGTCGCGGCCTTCGCGCAAGGCCGGCAACGAGGCCCAGAACACCGAAAGCTTGCGGTGCACCGGGCTCCGCTCCTGCAACGCCGCCGTCGTGCTCTCGACCGCCGAGCGGTCGCCGTCGCCGATTTCGGTGAGGACCAGGGCCAGGTCGATGTCGCTGGCGGCCGCCGAGTAGCCGCCGTAGGACAGGCTGCCCAGCACGTAGGCGCCGATCAGGCGCTCTCCCAAGGCTTCCTGGTAGGCCCGGGCGGCCTCGGCGGCGATTTCGCGCGCCGCGGCGGCCGGTTCGGTGGTCGTCATGCCGCCACCGTATCTCGGCGGGCGCACTCGGCGATGCGGTCGGAGACGACGCCGATCACCTGCCACGCGCGGTCCAGGACCGTGATCACCGCTTCCGGCGTCCAGTCGCCGCGCCGCCGCAGCACTTCGTAGCCCATCTCGAGGTGCTCGACGTCCGCTTCGTCGTGCAGCTCGAAGTATTCGTCGTCGGGGAACGCGCGCGTGCCGGCCTGGCTGAACACCAGGCTGCCGGCCTCCAGGGCCAGGTGAGCCAGTACCGCGCGCTGCACGCCGGGCAGGATCGCGAACTGGTCGACGAACCAGGACGCGCCCATCTCGATGACCGGGTCCCAGACCAGCTCCCGGTCCTCCGCGCGGCTGCGGGCCAGGATCTTGTCGTGGCCGACCTCTTCCGCCTGGTGTTCGCAGGCGAGCGCGCGCAGCTCGGGGTCGCTCTCGAAGGTGACCCGGGCGCTGATCATCCGCTGGAACGCGTTCGACCACGGCTGCAGGTACGTCAGTACCGCTTTCTTCGTTTCGGCCGTGGTGTTCTCGTCGGTCAGCAGCCGGATCAGGTCCGACGCCTCGTACTCCCGTTGCCGCTGCTCGTTGTGGCGGGCGACCCGCTCGACGTCCTGCTCGGTCACGATCTGCTCCTTCACGGTGGACTATCCGAGATCGACGGGCGAAAGGGGGGAGGGTGGCGGCCGGTCGTAGACCGGGAACCGGAAGTACGTGGTCACGTCGCCGTGGCGGCCCGCGGCGCGGAAGCTCACCAGCTCCAGGACACCCCGGCTGCCGCTCAGCGGCCCGGGCGCCAGGGCGGCGGCGAGGGTGCGGAACCGGCCGGGGTCGACGCCGTGGTCGTGCAGCAGCGCGGCCGTGCGCTCCACGGCTTCGCGGTCGTCCGGCACGAGGGCGGGCAGCCGGAGGTACGTCGTGGACTCGGCGGCGCGGTCCACACCGGATCGGAACGCCAGGCAGCTCAACGCCGCCTCGCCGGCGTCGTCGTCTTCGCCGGCCAGCGTCCGGTAGGCCGCTTGCGCCTGGCGCGAGTCGTGGTGCAGCGCCACCGCGGCGACGCGCTCGACCTCGGCCAGGCCGGCGTCGTGGTTGCGGTAGTAGATCTTCACGCGGGCCTGTGCGTCGTCGGTCAGGTCGACGGCGAAGAACTCGATCTCGCGGTCGCCTTCGACAGTTTCGACGCGCCGGCGGGCGTCGTCCCAGGCCGTGGCCAACCCGAGCCGCGCCATGGCTTCGGTCACCGCGGCCTCGCGGTGCGCGTGCGGCCACGAGTACAGCCCGAAGTACGTCTTGTGGACCACGCCGGACGGTGGGCGCCAGGCGATCGAATGCCACAGCGGTGCCGGGGACGGCCGGCCGGCGCGCGGGGTGAACGTCTCGCGGACGTGGTCGAGGCGCCGGGTCCGGAAAACGCTCTCACCAGGCCAAACCACTTCGTGACCGAGGCTGTCGAACAGCACGCGCAGTTCCGGCCGCGCGCCGGACCAGTTGACCGACATCTCGGCCGGGAAGCCGTCGTCCGCCACATAGGACGGCTGGACGGGGACCGGGCCGATCCGCTCGTGCGCCCACGGCGGCAGCAGGGCCCGCAGCATCCCGGTGGTCCGGACCGACTGTTCGAGAGGGACGTCGAGCGCTTCGCACGCGGTCGACCACAGTCCACCCAGAAAGTCCCCGAACAGACGACCCTCCGCCGGATAGTTTTCCCTTATATATTCAGAAAACTCCGGCATGCGACTCGTCACGAGCGGATGCTATCAGTTGGATGCTTGCTCAACTAAAAGTCTGCACCCGGGTGGTCCAGTCAATTGCGCCATGTGGGTAGCCGGTGCCCGCCGCGGCCACGGAGGGCCACAACGGACACCGGCGGGTGTCCTGAGGGGACAAAAGCGGACAACGCGCAGGTCTCAGACCCGGGCGGCCGGCACGACGGTCATCGCGTGCTTGACGAGCCGGATCAGCGCGAGCTTGCTGGAATCGCGGTCGCGTGCGTCACACATGACGATCGGCACACGGTCCGGGACGACCAGTGCCTCGCGGATCTCGTCGGCGGTGTAGCGCGGCGCGTTGTCGAAGCAGTTCACCGCGACGACGAACGGGATCTTCCGGCGTTCGAAGAAATCGATCGCGGCGAAGCTGGTCTCCAGTCGCCGGGTGTCGACCAGCACGACCGTCCCGATGGCCCCGCGGGCCAGGTCGTCCCACATGAACCAGAAGCGCGCCTGGCCCGGCGTCCCGAACAGGTACAGCACGTGCCGCGGCGAGATGGTGATCCGGCCGAAGTCCAGCGCGACTGTCGTGGTCGTCTTCCGCTCGACGCCGGACAGGTCGTCGACGCCGGCGCTCGCCTCGGTGAGCACCTCTTCGGTGGTCAGCGGCGGGATCTCGCTGACCGAACCGACCATCGTGGTCTTCCCCGCGCCGAAGCCGCCCGCGATGATGATCTTGACCGGCGTGGGGACCATGTCCGCCCCCGTGCCGTCAGTACTTGATGAGGCCATCGAGAACCGCCTGGAGTGTTTCGAGGTCCGGCGCCTGCGCCGGGTTGTGGGCAGGGGAGCGCGTGATGACGAGGCCGCGTTCGATCAGGTCGCCGACGAGCACCCGCACGACCCCGAGCGGGATCTTGACGTAGACGGCGATCTCGGCGACGGACACCGGGTGGCGGCACAGCTGCACGATCGCCACGTGCTCCGGGCCCAGCCCGGCCGGCTCCTGCTCCGACCGCAGCGTCATGACCTGCGTGGACAGGTCGAGCCGCGCGGTACCGGCCGGCGTCCGCCCGCTGGTGATCGTGTACGGCCGGACCAGCGGTCCGGCGGCTTCGTCGTACCAGCCGTCTTCGGCACTCATGTGGCCTCCCGGAGGACCGACGCCGCTTCCCGCGGCGCGGACGCCATGTAGTCACCGACTCGCTTGACGAGCCGGCTCATCTCGTAGGCGATCATTTCGACGTCGACGTTGTCCGCGGCCAGCACCGCGAGGCAGGCACCCTGCCCGGCCGCGGAGACGAACAGGTAGCCGCGCTCCATCTCGATCATGTTCTGCAGCACCGGGCCGCGGTTGAACTGCTTGCTCACACCCTTGGCGAGGCTCTGCAAGCTGGAGGCGATGGCCGAAAGCTGGTCCGAGTCGTCCTTGCTCATCCCGGCCGACTTGCCGATCAGCAGCCCGTCGGCGGACAGCACGATGGCGTTCTGCGCGCCGACCACGCGGTTCACCATGTCGTCGAGCAGCCAGTTGAGATCGGGTTTGGGGCTCCCGTACTCGTTCATTCGACTTCAGACCCTGACTTTCCTGTGTGGACTTTCCGGTGTGTGGTCGGGGATTAGGAATGGTCGTCCGGCCCGCCGCGCCCGCGGCGGGTGCCCTTGTGGAACGCCGCGAGCGTGCGCGCGGTGCCTTCCCCCGGCGCCACGACGTCGTCGGTGCTGTCGTCGGGTTCGTTCTCCAGCTGGGCGACGAGGTTCTGCTGCGGCTCCCGCCGGGGCAGCCGGGGCCGGTCGTCGGTCGGCCGCACGTCCGTTGCCGGACTGACGGCGGCCGGCTCCGGCGCCGCCGCCGGCACGGAAGGCAGGGCGTCGGGCGGGGTGAGGGCGCGTGCCGGGTACGGCCTCGGCTTGGTGTCTCGCTTCATCGGGATCTGACCGCTGAACGAGCTGGGCGTGTCCATCGTGCGGAGCGGGCTTTCTGCTGCCTGTGCCGCCGGGGCACCCACCGGGGCGAGGACCGCGGTGTCCTCCGCCGGCGTGGACCCGGAGCCGTCGGCCCGGTCGGCGTCCTCGCCGGCCAGGTGCTGGGTGGGGATGAGGACGGTGGCGCGCAGGCCGCCGTAGCGGGACGGGTCGAAGGTGACGGTGATGCCGAGCCGGGCGGCCAGGCGGGCGACCACGAACAGGCCGAGGCTGGAGTCGGCCCGCAGCGCCATCGCGTCGAACTCGGGGGCTTCGGCCATCATCGCGTTGGCCCACTCGCGGACGGCGTCCTTCATGCCGAGCCCCTGGTCCGACACGTCGACGACGACACCGCGCGCGACCATCCGGCTGGTCACCTCGACCGGCGAGCCGGGCGGCGAGAACGACGTCGCGTTGTCGACGAGCTCGGCGACGAGGTGGATCGTGTCGGCCACCGCGGCGCCGAGGATCGCGACGTCGGCCACCTGCTCGACCTGGACCCGGGCGTACTGCTCGGTTTCCGAGACGGCGGCGCGCAGCACCTCCATCAGCGCGACCGGCTTGCGCCAGCGGCGGCCGGGCTGCTTGCCGCCGAGGATGATCAGGTTTTCGGTGGTGCGGCGGGCACGCGCGGCGAGGTGGTCGAGCTGGAACAGCGACGCCAGCTGCGTCGAGTCGTCCTCGCGCGCTTCCATCTCGTCGAGGATCTGCAGCTGCTGGTGGACGAGGACCTGGTTGCGGTGCGCGATGCCGAGGAACACGTTGTGCACACCGCTGCGGGCCTTCGCCTCACTCGCCGCGGCGTTGACCGCGGTCAGCTGGGCGACGTTGAACGCCTCGGCCACCTGCCCGATCTCGTCGCGGCCGTGGTCGAGCCGGGGGAGTTCTGCCTTCAGGTCGACGGCTTCGCCGTTCTTCAGCCGCTCCACGATGTCCGGCAGCCGGTTGCGGGCGAGGTCGAGGGAGTCGTTGCGCAGCCGCGCGAGGCGCGTCATCAGCGCGCGGTCGACGAGCGAGCGGGACACCCGCACCGCGACGATGATCGCCGCCAGCGACGCCAGCAGGGCCACGATGCTGCCGATGATGACGTTGCGCAGCTGGGCGTCACCGGAGTCGATCGCGGCGGCCGAAACCTTGTCCGCCTGGGTGATGGCGAGGTCGTTGAGGCCCTGGGCGACCTGGTTCGTCGCGTTCTCCCAGTCCGTTTCGGACACCGGCACGGACTTCTGCTCACTGGCGGTCCACGGGCCGTGCTTCACCAGCGCCGATTCCGCGGTCGCGAGCTGCCGCCAGGCCGCGCTGTTGGTCAGCGCCTGGTACCGGTCGCGGACGCTGGGATCGAGGAAGGGCGCGATCTGCGTCAGCTGGGTCCGGTAGAGCCCGGAAAGCTGCGCGAACTGGGCGAAGTCGTCGGGCGCGAAGGTGCCGGCGGAGAACGCCGTCGAGACCAGCGACGTCTCGCGCGACATCATGTCGCCGGCGCGGAAGACCGAGGTCGCCGTGATGCCGCCGGTCGCGGCTTCGGAGTCGGGGACGATCCGGGCCTGGGTGTCGAAGAGGTTGGACGCGGTGTCCATCACGCCGTTGTAGTAGGTGTTGACCTGGGCCCGGTCGATGCTGCGGAAGCTGATCTGCGAGCGCAGCACCGGCAGCTGGTCGAACTGCGACTTCAGCGCGTTCACCTTGGACGCGATCTCGTCCGGCGCGTTGGAGATGGTCGCGGCGAACGCGTC
This sequence comes from Amycolatopsis sp. NPDC024027, assembly GCF_040638975.1. NCBI lineage: Bacteria > Bacillati > Actinomycetota > Actinomycetes > Pseudonocardiales > Pseudonocardiaceae > Amycolatopsis > Amycolatopsis sp. NPDC024027. The sequence continues at coordinate 68,755 of NZ_JBEZYY010000030.1, read as the reverse complement.
CTTCAGTTCGGAAAGCTTGGCGTCGGTGGCCTTCTGCTGCTGCTGGAGCCGGGCCGGGCCGAGCGCCGGGTCATCGAGGTACTGCAGGGCGGTCTGGCGTTCCTTCTGGAACTCGGCCAGCGCGGTGGCGGCGGGGATCGACACCTCGCGCACGGAAGCGGCGACCAGCCGGACGTAAACGCCATTGAAGAGGAAGTACGACGAGACCGCGATCCACAGCACCAGCAGTGTCACGCTGGGAATGAGAACGGTCCTGGTCAGCCTTTTGCGGATCGACTTGTCGTACGGCTTGTCCGACTCGTCCCGGGGGTCTTTGTTCAGCACGGCGGTTCACGAACTCCTGAGTGACGGTCGGCGAGGAATGGGGACCCGGACGAGGAAGCGGACACGACGATGGGACACAGCGGCCGCCGTCACCCGTCTTCGCCTCACCCTCCGTGTTGCCGCGGAATCGATCAGGGTCCGTTTTTTACCACGAACCCCTGACACCCGGTTGGTGCGACCCGGCTTCCGGACACTCGTCCGCCCGGCGGCGAACAGCGTTTACTGTCTGCTCCGGGACGATTACCGGCATTTCCTCAGGTACTGGCGTTGTGACCTATTTCGGGATGCCGATCGCTGGGCCGAACGGGTGAAAGTGAATTCCGCCGCTTCGGTGTGTGCAGTGGTTGACGGCGGAGGAAAGAAGGGAACGGGCGCTGCCCGGAAGTCCCTCTGTGGCCGGTGCCGGCGGCCGATGGTGTTCGCCGGGCCCGATTTCGCGGCGCCGCCGCGCCGGGACGGCTCCGGGTGGGCGGCGGCAGTCGGTACGTCTTTACATCAGACGCATGATTGTCAATCCGATTGGACATCACCTATCCTTCTGTCAACGCAGTCCGCCAAGGAGGGTGTGATGAGCGAAGCGATCGGGACCGTGCCCGCCGGCTCGACCGAGCTGTGGCGCGACCGCAAGCGGTACCTGTGGCTGATCGGCCTGGTCGTGCCCTCCCTGGCGTTCCTCGCCATCGGGCTGCACGCCGCCACCGGGTGGGGTGGCTGGTTCTGGATCGGGCCGGTCGTGATCCTCGTGATCGTGCCCGCCATCGACCTGGTCGCCGGGCTCGACCGGAGCAACCCGCCCGACGACGTCATCGCGCGGCTGGAGAACGACCGCTACTACCGCTGGATCACCTTCGCCTTCCTGCCCGTCCAGTACCTCGGCTTCGCCGCGGCGTGCTGGCTGATCGCGCGGGGCGAGCTCACCGTGGTGGACAAGGTCGGGCTCGCCGTGTCGATCGGGTGCGTCGGCGGGATCGGCATCAACACCGCGCACGAACTGGGCCACAAGAAGGAGAGCCACGAGCGGTGGCTGTCGAAGATCGCGCTGGCGCAGAGCTGCTACGGGCACTTCTACATCGAGCACAACCGCGGCCACCACGTCCGCGTGGCGACCCCGGAGGACCCGGCGAGCAGCCGCGTCGGCGAAAGCTTCTACCGCTTCTGGCCGCGCACGGTGTTCGGCTCGCTGAAGTCGGCGTGGCGGCTGGAGCGCAAGCGCTACGCCCGGCGCGACCGGCACCCCTACCGGCTCGGCAACGACGTGCTCAACGCCTGGCTGATGTCCGCGGTGCTGTGGGCGGCGATGATCGCCTGGCTCGGCGCGGGTGTCCTGCCCTACCTCGTGATCCAGGCCGTTGTCGGGTTTTCGCTGCTGGAAGTCGTCAACTACATGGAGCACTACGGCATGCTGCGGCAGCGGGTCGGCGCCCCGGGGCGGCGCCGGTACGAGCGCGTCGACCCCAGCCACAGCTGGAACTCCAACAACATCGCCACGAACGTCCTGCTCTACCACCTGCAGCGGCACAGCGACCACCACGCCAACCCGACCCGCCGCTACCAGACGCTGCGCGACTTCGCCGAGTCGCCGGTGCTGCCCACCGGGTACGCCGGGATGATCGTGCTGGCGCTCGTCCCGCCGCTGTGGCGCCGGGTGATGGACCCGCGGGTGCTCGCCCACTACGGCGGCGACATCTCGCGCGCCAACATCCAGCCGGGCAAGCGGGCGAAGGTCCTGGCCCGCTACGGAACCCGCGTCACCGCGACCGCGCGCGAGCTCGCCGACACCCGCGGCGACGCCACCGAAGGCGGCATGTGCCCCGGCTGCGGGTACGTCTACGACGAACAGCGCGGCGACCCGCGGGAGGGCTTCCCGGCCGGCACGCCGTGGGCGGCGATCCCGGACTCCTGGTGCTGCCCGGACTGCGGCGTGCGCGACAAGGTCGACTTCGTCGCGCCGGGGCGGGTGGGCCCGGCCGGGGGTGGCACGACCTAGAATGCCGATCATGAGCGGGGCGGTTCCGGTGCCGGCGGAAGGTGGTCAGCACCGGCGGCCGATCATCGCGGCGGCGATCGAGCTGACCGCCCGGTCCGGCTGGCCGGCCGTCACGATGGCCCGCCTGGCCGAGCTGGCCGGCGTCAGCCGCCAGACCGTGTACAACGAGATCGGCTCCAAGGCCGCGCTGGCCGAAGCGATGGTCGCGCACGAGCTCGGCCGGTTCCTCGCGGTGGTCGGCGCCGCCTTCGACCGCCACCCGGACGACCTGGTCGAGGCGATCTACGACGCCGTCCGCGCGGTCCTCGAACTCGCCCACGACAACACGCTGCTGCGCGCGATCGTCTCGGCGACGCACGGCACCGCCCCCGAGCTCCTCCCGCTGCTGACCACCGACTCGGGCGCGCTGCTCGCCCAGGCGAAAGCCATGGTGGCCGATCGCGTCGCGGCCTACCGCCCGCCGCTGGCCGGCGGTCAGATCGACGTGGTGATCGACCTGATCGTCCGCACCGTCCTCAGCCACGTCATGCAACCGTCGGACACCCCGGCCCGCACCGCCGACGGCCTGGCGTGGGTCGCGGCGCGGGTGCTCGGGGTGACGGCGAACCCGTCGTTGCGGCACACGTGAGGCCGGAGGCGGTCTGCTCGGCGCGAACGTCAGCGAAGGCCGTGCCGGTCCAGCCACGCCGCGATTTCCGCGGCGATCTCCTTCGGCCGGTCCTCCTGGGCGTGGTGCCCGGCCTCGCCGCCGGCGACGACCTCCAGTGCGGCGATGTGATCGGCGCACCACTGCGCCATCTTCTCGCCGATCAGCAGCGTCGGTGAGCCTTCGAACGTCATGAGCAGCTTCGGGGTGCTCTCGCTGGCCGCCAGCCACTCGTCGTAGGCCTCGATCCGGGTGACCAGCTCGGCCGGGTCGCCGCCCAGGGGCAGCTGACGCGCCCAGGCGAGGACCGGACGGCGGCTTTCGGGCGTCGGGAACGGGGCGAGGAAGGTGGCCAGATCTTCGTCGCCGAGCGGGGTGCGCACCCCGCCGGTGAACGCCTGGCGGATGAAGAGGTCCTGCGTCAGCACCAGGTCCTCGCCGGCGCCCGGCGTACGGATCTTGCGCGACCGCTCGGCCGCCTGCGGTGTCAGGTCGTCCCAGGCCATGGGCTTCACGATGGTCTCGAAGAACGCGAGCCCGCGGACCCGGCCGGGGTGCCGGGCGGCCCGGTCGAAGGCGAGCGCGCCGCCCCAGTCGTGGCCGACGAGGACGACGTCGTCCAGGCCGAGTGCGTCGAACCAGGCGTCGAGGTGGTCGGCGTGGTCGGCGAAGGTGTACGCGATGTCCGGCTTCGGCGACCGGCCCATGCCGATCAGGTCGGGAGCCAGCAGCCGCCCGGCGCCGACGTGCGGGAGGATGTGGCGCCAGCTGTGCGACGACGAGGGATTGCCGTGCAGGAAGACGATCGGGGTGCCGGTGCCGGTTTCTTCGTGGTGCAGCATGACTGTCCTTTCAGGACTCGAGCGGCGTGTCGAGGAGGAGGGTGAGCTCGCGCGCCAGCGCCGCGGTGCGCTCGCCGGTCCGCCCGCCGAGCGGGGCGAGGAGCCGGTCGAGCAGCTCGGCCACGGTGGCGATCGCCGGCTCGGTCACCTCCCGCCCGCGGGCGGTGAGGCGCAGCCGGACGGTCCGGGTGTCGGCCGGGTCGCGGGTGCGTTCGACGAGTCCTTCGGCGTCGAGCGCGCGGGCGAGTTTGGAGACGTAGAGCGCTTCCAGGCCGGTGTGGTCGGCCAGCTCACGCTGGCTCGGCCTCGCTCCGGCGCGCTCCAGCCCGGAGAGCGAGGACAGGAAGACGTACTGCGCGTGCGTCAGCCCGATCGGGGCGAGGGCGCGATCCACCGCGACCCGCCACTTCGTGGAGAGGCGCCAGACGAGGTGACCGGGAGTGCTCATGCCAGAAACTGTACATGGCTACTAAGTACATGGCTACTATTTAACGTGCCGACCGGCCGAACCGGCTCGGTGCCCCGTCAGCCGGCGAGTTCGCGGATGCGGTCCATTGCCCGCCGGACCTCGGCGAAGCCGGTGGTGAGCGGGCTCAGCCCGATGCGGATGCCGTCGGGACGGCGGAAGTCGATGAGCACGCCGTGCTCGATGAGGACGCGGGAAAGCCGTTCGGCGTCCGGGTGGCGGAGGGTGACGTGGCCGCCGCGGCGGTCGTCGTCGCGCGGGGAGGCGACGGTGAACCCGAGCGGGACGAGCCACGCGTCGGCGAGGGCGAGCACCCACCGGCCCAGCGCGACGGCCTTGGCCCGCACGCGGTCGATACCCGCTTCCGCCAGCAGCGCCACGCCTTCCTGGACGCCCACCATGCCGAGCACCGGCGGCGTGCCGGAGAGCGCCCGCCGGATGCCGGGTGCGGGCACGTACTTCTCGGCCATGCCGAAGGTGTCGGCCGCACTCATCCAGCCGGTGACGGGCTGGCCGAACTCCGCGTGGTGGCGGGCGTTGACGTAGAGGAACGCGGGCGCGCCGGGGCCGGCGTTGAGGAACTTGTAGGTGCAGCCGACGGCGAAGTCGGCGCCGGCCGCGTCCAGCTCGACCGGGAGCACGCCGACACTGTGGCAGAGGTCCCAGACGACGAGGCCGCCGCGCTCGTGCACCAACCGCGTGACGGCGGCCAGGTCGGTGATCGCGGCCGTCCGGTAGTCCACATGGGACAGTGTGACGACCGCGGTCCGCGGCCCGGCGGCCGCGGCGACGTCTTCGCTTCCGGCCCACCGGACGGTGAGGCCGAGTTCGGCGGCGACGCTCTCCACGAGGAACCGGTCGGTGGGGAAGTTCGCGGTGTCGGTGACGATCTCGTCCCGCCCCGGCCGCAGCGCGACGGCGGCCCGGAGCGCCTTGTAGAGGCAGACGGACGTCGAGTCGGCGACGATCGTCTGCCCGGGCGCGGCCCCGAGCGCGACACGGCCCAGCTCGTCCCCGATCGCCTCGGGCAGCGCGAGCCAGCGCTCTTCCCAGGACCGGATGAGCCGCGCACCCCACTCGTGGGCCACGAGTTCCTGGAGCCGTTCGGCGGTGGCCCGCAGCGGACGGCCCAGGGAGTTCCCGTCGAGGTAGGCGACGACCCCGGGGTCGGTGATCGGGACGAACCGGTCGCGGAAGGCGGCGAGCTCGTCTTCGGCGTCGAGACGGTCCGCCGCCTCGGGCGAAAGATCGGTGGCGGTCAGTGCTTCTGTTCCTTGACCCGCACCGCTTCCTGCCGCACCTCGGCCTGGGTGGCGCGTTCCCGCACCAGCCAGTCGGGGCTCTCCGCCTTCAGCGCCTCGATCTGCTCGGTGGTCAGCGGCTCGGTGATGCCGCCGCGGGTGAGGCCGCCGATGGAGACGCCCAGCTTCGCCGCGACCACCGGCCGCGGGTGCGGGCCCGTGCGGCGCAGCTCGCGCAGCCACTCCGGCGGGTCGGCCTGCAGCGCGTTCAGCTCGTCGCGCGTCACGACGCCCTCCCGGAACTCCGCGGGGGTGGCTTCGAGGTACACACCCAGCTTCTTCGCCGCGGTCGCGGGCTTCATCGTCTGGGCGGTCTTGTGCGACGTCATGCCGTCCAGGGTAGCCAGCGTCACTCCCGGTAACCTGACCCGGTGACCTCTTTCAAGCTCGCGTACGTCCCGGGAGCGACCCCCGCCAAGTGGGTGCGGACCTGGGGCGAGCGGGTGCCGGAGGTGCCGCTGACCCTCGTCCCGGTCGCCGCCGCGGACGCCGCGGCCCTGCTGCGCGCCCGGGACGCCGACGCGGCCTTGCTGCGCTCCCCGATCGACCGGGACGGCCTGCACGCCATCCCGCTCTACACCGAGACGACGGTCGTCGTGGTGCCCAAGGACCACCTGATCGCGGCGGCGGACGAAGTGTCCACCGGCGACCTGGCGGACGAGGTCGTGCTGCACCCGCTCGACGACACGCTGGAGTGGCCGGCGCTGCCGGGCCGCCCGGCGGTTTCGCGGCCCGAGACCACGGCCGACGCGATCGAGCTGGTCGCGGCCGGCGTGGGGGTGCTCGTCGTCCCGCAGTCGATCGCCCGGCTGCACCACCGCCGTGACCTCACCTACCGGCCGGTGGAGGACGCGCCGCAGTCGAGCGTCGCGCTGTCGTGGCCGGAGGAGGAGACGACGGACCTGATGGAGCAGTTCATCGGGATCGTCCGCGGCCGGACGGTGAACAGCACGCGCGGGCGCCCGGCGGCACCGGCCGAACGCCGGCGGGCGGAACGCAAGCCCGCCGCGGCGAAGGCGGCCAAGTCGGCCAAGGCGGCGAAACCGGCCCGGCGGAACACGGGCGGGGGCGCGGGGAAGCGCCGCCGCCGGGCCTGAGCTCCCAGCGCCGTCAGGAGGTCGCGCAGACGCAGTTGCCGTCGGCGCGGTCGGGCAGGTCGGGGTCGTCGAACCAGTGCCCGTCCTCGCCGAGGTAGCGGAAGTGCAGGACCGTGCCCGGCGCGACGTCGACCGAGGCCGACCGGCGGCCGTTGGACCGTGGCGTGAGGTGGTGGCGGCCGGGGGTCCAGTCGTTGAACGAGCCCACGACGCTCACCCGGCCGGGCGGCGCGCCGATCGGGAGGCTGAAGGTGACGCGCGGGGTGCCGGCCCGGCTCTTGCTGATCTTGATCACGGGTGTTCGGGGCCTTTCGTGGGGATGGTCGAGGGGGTGTGCTCGGCACTGAGGCTCATTCCGGTTGGGCCGCCGCGACCCACGACGATGCCGCCGGTTACCGCGGAAGTCTTCGGCGGCCGACGGCTGAATAAGCCTCACTGGGCGCCGACATGATGGCACACCTGTGACGATTCGGTCACGCCCAGTGCCCGATCGGGTTACGGCGCCGCTCAACGGTCCGCCACCGACCGGGTGGTCCTCGGGTGAACCATGATCATCTTGGGGTTGCCCGCGGGTGGCGGTGGGAAACTGACAGCCGTGACCGTCGTCGCTGATCGTCAAGTCAAGGACCCGTGTGCCTGGCTCAGCGCCGTCATCCACGAGCTCGCCGACGCCCCTCCGGCCGACACGCGAGCGGTGCTCTTGACGGTGTGGGACGGGCTGGTCGCCGCCCGGCTGGCCGGGCTGTACGCCGCGGCCGCTTCACCCCGCTGGCGGGCCAGACAGCGTCACGCCGAAGCGGTCGAGTTCGATCTCGCCGTGCAGCTGGCGCGGAACTGCACCATCGGCACCGGCCTGGCCATCCCGGCCCGGCTGCCGGGAGCCGCGGTCGCCTGGCCGGGGGAGCGGGCCGACGCGGCGGTCGCGGCGGTGGTTTCCTTCTGCGGCACGGCGGAAGCGGTGCTGCGCCGCGCGGGCGAGCTGACGCCGGTGTGGGAGGACAGCCTGCTCGGGCCGGTCGCGCTGGCCCGCTGGCTGGCGGACTGCTGGACGGGCCGCCACACCGGCTGCCCGCTGCGGCTCCCGGTGCCCCCGCCGCCGTGGTGGCGCTGACAGCGTGTCCGTCAGGTGAAGGCTGGCGCGAGGGGAGAGAGGAGGCGGGGAGTGAGCGACCCGTGCTCGAGACTCCCGGAGGCAACCCGCGCGGCGGTGCGCGCGCTCCTGCTGGCCGAGCTGACGGCGGCGGGCCGGCGTGCGACAGCCGCGGGCTGCGCACCCGAGGTGCTGACGGCGGTGTTCGAGGCCCGGCGCCGGCAGGTCGAGGACGGCTGACCGGCGTCACGCTCGCGCGCCCGGTGGACACATGAAGAAGGCCCGGTTCCCCCTCCCAGGGAACCGGGCCTCCTACCCCCCCCGGGCGGTGTCAGCTGGTGGTCAGCGTCGTCGAGATGACGTCGTTGGCCGTGTTCGGGTCGGTGCTGCCGAAGACGCCCTTCCACACGGTGAACTTGATCTCGGCGGCGGACAGCGGCTTCTCGACGACCACGCGCGCGCCGACGAACTCGTACGCACCCGGCGAACGGCGGTCGTAGAAGAAGCCGGTGACCTTGCCGGCCGGCTCGGTCGCGTAGTACTTCGGCATGCCGCCGACGCGCTCGACGACGCGCAGGCCGTCCGGCAGCGAAAGCTGGCCGCCGAACTGGTCCCAGACGTTGCCGACCGGGACGGCGGAACCGACGATGTCGAGCACGTCGCCGACCTTCGGGGCCGTGTTGCCGATGATGACCTGGCCGGCCCGGTAGTCGACCTTGGCGGTGGCGAAACCGCTGTCCAGGCCCTTCACCCGCTGGCCGGCGGTCAGGACCACCGGCTTCCCGAGCGTGCCGTCGGAGCTGCGGAACGCCGAGTCGCCACCCACGGTCGTCCAGCCTTGGCCGAACCCGGCGCGGTCGACCGACTTCACCGCGTAGCTGCCCGGCGGGAGGTCCTTGAACTCGTACTGGCCCTTGGCGTCCGTCTGCACCGCGTTGCCGGTGCCGTCGATCACCATCCACTGGCCCGCGATGGCCGGCTCACCCACGTCCTTCAGACCGTTGCTGTTGACGTCGCTCCACACGTCGCCGGTGATGGAGCCGGTTGCGGCGGCGTGCGCCGGGGCGGCGAGGGCGAGCGGTGCGGCGACGGCGAGAGCGAGGGCGGCGAGGCGAGCGAGGTTCTTCATGGCGTGTTCCCCCCAAGGGAGCCGGTCTGGCTGGTTTCGACGAGGAGAACTCTGCCGGGCAGGTCTTCAAGGAACCTCCAGGTGGCCTTTGAGCTTTTCTGGAGGCCGCGGTGGGCGGGAGGATCACAGGAACGTCACATCGGGATCATCGGGACAACGGCACCGCGCGGTTTCCGTCTGTAGGCTGGGTTTCCTGGAGGGTGGGGGCGGACGTGGAATTCCGGTTGCTGGGGTCGATGGCGGTACTCGTTGCGGGAAAACAGGTCCCGCTCGGTGGCCCGAAGCCGCGCACCTTGCTGGCGGTGCTCCTGGTCAACGCCGGTCGCGTGGTGCCGGTCGACACCCTGATCACCGCGCTGTGGGGCGAGAAACCGCCGAACAGCGCTCGTCCGGTGGTCCACACGTACGTTTCCGCGCTGCGCCGGATGCTCGGTGACCAGGACGACGCGCTGCGCAGGCAGGCGCCGGGATACGTCCTCGACGTCGCACCCGAGTCGATCGACCTGGTCAGGTTCGAGCGGGCGGTGAGCGCGGGCCGGCGGGCGCTGGCGGCCGGTGACGCGCGGCCGGCCGCGACGACCCTGGCCGAGGCACTCGGGCTCTGGAGCGGGTCCCCGCTCGGTGGCGCGGAGGGTGAGTGGGCGGAATCGGAGCGGACGAAGCTGGCCGAAGCCCGGCTCGTCGCGGTGGAAGCCCGGCTGGAGGCGGACTTCCGGCTCGGCCGCGGCAGCGCGCTGGCCGGGGAGCTGGCCGAACTGGTCGCCGAGCACCCGCTGCGCGAACCGTTGCGTGCCCAGCTGATCCTGGCGCTGCACCAGGCCGGCCGCCAGGCCGACGCGCTGGCCACCTTCCACGAGGCACGCCGGCTGCTCGACGACGAACTCGGGGTGGAACCGGGACCCCAGCTGCAGGCGGCGTTCCGGACGGTGCTCGCCGAACCCGCGGGCGAAGCGGCGACGCCGGTCGCGGCGCTCACGCCGAGCCTGCTGCCCGCCACCATCTCGGACTTCACCGGCCGGCGCGAAGACGTCGACCAGGTCCTGCGGGGATTGCGCCCGGCCGGCTCGGCCGCCCGGGTCTGCGCCGTCTCCGGCAAGCCGGGGTCGGGCAAGACCACGCTCGCGGTGCACATCGCCCACCGGATCCGCGACCGGTATCCCGACGGGCAGCTCTACGCCACCCTCCACGGCAACCACCCCGAACCGGCCGATCCGGACGAGGTGCTCGCCAGGTTCCTGCACGCGCTCGGGGTGGCCGGCGCGGCGATTCCGGGCGAGCCGGCGGAGCGCGTCGACCTGTACCGGTCGCTGCTCGCCGATCGCCGGGTGCTCGTCGTGCTCGACGACGCGGCCGGCGAGAAGCAGATCCGGCCCTTGCTCCCGCCCGGTGGCGGCTGCGCGGTGCTGGTCACCAGCCGGGTCCGGCTGGCCGCGTTGGAGGGTGCCGCCCTGCTCGACCTGCACGAGCTGCGCGAGGAGGAAACCCTCGAACTGCTGGCCAAGCTGGTCGGACCGCGGCTGGCGGCCGAACCGGAGGCCGCGCTGGAGATCGTGCGGCTGTGCGGGCACCTGCCGCTCGCGGTCCGCATCGCGGGTGCCCGGCTGGCCGCCCGGCCGGACTGGACGGTGGCCCGGCTGGCGCAGCGGCTGGGCCGGAAGCAGCGGCTGCTCAACGAACTCGTCCTCGGCGATCTGGAGGTCCGGGGCAGCCTCGCGGTGAGCTACGACGGCCTCGGCGAGCAGGAACGCACCGCGCTGCGCCGGCTCGGCATGATCGGCGTCCAGGACTTCGCGGGGTGGCTCGCGGCTCCGCTGCTGGACATCCCCGTCGCCGAGGCCGAAGACGTGATCGAGCGGCTGGTCGACGCGCAGCTGCTCGACCCGGCCGGCGCCGACGTCACCGGGCTGAGCCGCTACCGCATCCACGACTTGACCCGGGCGTACGCCGCGGAGCTGTGCGACGCCGAGGAGGCCGCCGGCGAAGTCCGCGCGGCGCTGGACCGGGTGGGCCGGGACGCGCTGACCCTGGTCCGCTGCGCGTCCGGCCGGCTGCCTTCACCGGACGGCTCCGGGCGGCTCGACCACGCCACCGTCGAAGGCATCCGCGGCGATCCGGACGCCTGGTTCGAGGCCGAGGAGGACCTGCTGGTCGGCGTGGTCGAGCGGATCAGCGAACTGGACCTGGTGCCCACCGCGGCCGCGCTGGCCTCGGCGCTGTCTTCGTCGACCTTCGCCGCCCGCAACCAGTTCCGCCAGTGGCAGCACACCCACACCGCCGCGCTCGCCGCGGCCCAGCGCGCCGGCGACCGGGCGGCGGAAGGGCTGCTGCTGAGCGGGATGGGGACGCTCTATTTCGAACAGGACCGGTTCGACGAGTCGCTGGCGTACTACCACCAGGCGCTCGCCGCGTTCGCCGAGGTCGGCGACCGCCTCGGCCAGGCCCGGACCTGGCTGAGCCTGAGCTTCGTGCTGCGCGAGCGCGGCTCGTTCGCCGACGCCGAACGGGCGCTGACCGAAGCGGTCCCGGTGTTGCGGCGCGAAGGAACCGACGAGGAGCTGGCCCAGGCCGAGCACAACCTCGGCATGATCCTCACCGAATCCGGCGACCTGAGCCGGGCGGCGGACTCGGTGGCCAAGGCACTCGAACATTGGCGCGCGTCGGGCAACCGCCGTGGGGCGGCGCTGGCCCTGCGGTCGACGGGCATCATCCACCGCGCCGCGGGCCGGCTCGCCGAAGCCGCCGACTGCTGCACCCGGGCGGCGGCCGAGCTGCGCATCGTCGGCAGCCGGCTCGTCGTCGCCTACGCCGACCAGGCGCTGGCGAAGGTGCGGATCCGGCAGGGCCGGGGCGAGGAGGTCCGCCAGTCGCTCGAGGAGGCCTTGACCACCTGCAACGAGCTCCAAGACGGCTTCGGCCAGGCGCTGGTCCTGCGCACCCTCGGCGAACTCGACCTCGCGGCGGGCGCACCGGAGGCCGCCACCGCGCACCTGACCCGGTCCCTGGAGTGGTGGAAGGCACTGGACCTGCCGGTCTGGCAGGCCAGGACGATCCGCGACCTGGCGCTCGCGGCGGCCTTGTCCGGGGACGAACGCCGAGCGGCCGTCCTGCGCGACAGAGCACGCGCGGTGTTCGAGCGGTACGGCTGCCGCGAGGCCACCGAACCGCTGCCACTTCCGTTGCCGCTTCCGCCGGACGCGTCCCACCGGGTGCGGTAGCAATCCTGCGGACGGGAACGCCCCGACGGCCGCTGTGGGTGCGTTGGGCGCACCGAAGGCCGCGTTGGGGCGCTCGCCGGCTCCGCGCGGGCTGCTCGGGTGCGGGTTGCTTGGCCGCGTGGGGGTTGGTTGGCCGGGTGGGGGCTGCTCGAGCGCGCCGGGCTGCTCGGCCGCGGGGTTGCTTGGCCGGGCGGGGGTTGGTTGACCGCGCGGGGGCTGCTCAAGCGCGCGGGGCTGCTCGGCCGCGGGGTTGCTTGGCCGGGCGGGTTGCTTGGCCGGGCGGGGGTTGGTTGGCCGCGCGGGGGCTGCTCAAGCGCGCGGGGCTGCTCCGCTGCGCCGGGCTGCTTGGCCGCGCCGGGCTGCTCGGGGTGCGGGTTGCTTGGCCGCGCCGGACTGTTCGGCCGTGGGTTGGTTGGCCGCGCCGGGTTGGTTGGCCGCGTGGGGGTTGCTCAAGCGCGCGGGGCTGTTCGGCCGCGGGGCTGCTTGACCGCGCCGGGCTGCTCGGCTGCGGGGCCGCGGGCCGCTCGGCCCCGCGGCCGCTCAGCCGCTCGCGCTCAGCGGTCGAGGATCGCCAGGACCGTGGTCACGATCCCCGCCAGGCGCTCCTGGTTCGCCAAGGCCGCCGCCAGCCAGTCGTCGCGGGCAGTGGTGTCCGGGGCGCGGCCGCCGAACACCGTCCGGACCACCGTGGTCACCGCCGCGGCGGGGGCTTCTCCCCGGTTCAGCCGGGTCTCGATCGCCCGCAGGGCCTGCTCGGCCAGGCCCGCGAGGCGGGCGTCCGCCAGCTCGTGCTCGCCGACCAGTTCCAGGGCCGGGAGCTCCGCCGGCATCGGGGCGACCGGGGCCTGCTTGTGCCCCAGCGGGCGCTCGACGTGCTCCGCGTGCCACGCCGGCCGGGTGCGCATCGCGGTCAGGACCCGGTCGACCTCGCGGTCGAGGGCGTCGCGGGTGGCCGGCTCGCCCGTGACCTCGGCGCGCCGGGCCGCCCAGCCGTCCAGGGGCCACAGCTCGGCGCCCGCCGTGGCCGGCACCCCCACCCAGACCAAGATCTGCACCGCCAGGTCGCACAGCCACGGATCGCCGCCGAGCGCCCCGGCCAGCCACGCCGGCAGGCGCGGCCGCTGCAGTGCCCCGATTTCGCCGCGGCGACGCCGGTGCGCGTCGACCGTGGCCGGGGTGAGGCGGGTCGCCAGCCAGCCCTCGAGGTTCTCGATCGGGCTCGTCGCGCGCCGCAGCGCGTGGTCCACCACCGCCTCGACGTCGTCGTGGAAGCGGTCGAGGCAGTCCGGGCGCAGCCATTCGAGCCCGCGGGCGCAGTCCGCGTGCCGGCGCCGGTGTTCCATCGGCTTGGTGATCCGCGTGAAGACGAGCGGCCACGCCACCGTGTAGACCCCGCCGCGCAAGCGGGCGAGGGCGCGGGGCCGGGCGGCCGCCGCCGAGCCGGCGAGCAGGCCGTCGCGGGCCAGCTGCCGGACGCCGGCGACGTCGGCCGGGCCGGTGGTGTCGAGCACCCTTCCTCCCCGATGCCGAACGGAAACCCGACGGGAAAATGGTCGGGCAGCCGCGGATGCGGAAAAGGCCGCGGGCGGGCCGAAATGGCGGGGAACTGGCCAATACGTGGCCACCCCGGAATCACCTGATCGGCGCAGCCGGTGCCGCCGATCGCCACGAAGTGCCCGTGTCACAATACAAATCCATGGCACACGAGGACGGGCTGCTCCGGGAACTCACCACGTTGCGGCGTGGCTGGGGATTGGAGGCCGACCGGCTGCGCAGCCGGCTCGGGCCGCTCGTTTCCGGCTGGTGTGAAATCCACCGGACGACGAGCGATCGCGACGCGCGCCGCGTTCTGCGCGAAGCGATTTCTTCCGCGATCGCGGAATTCCCGGCCGACGACAGGCTGGCGGTGAACGTCGCCTTGGGCATCGCGCCCGGCGCCCAGCACGCCCTGCTGAGCGACCGGATCGGGGTGCTCGCGGATCAGCTGCGCGTCTCGGAGCGCACGGCCCGGCGCCGCGTCGACCGGTCGTTCGCCCGGCTCGCCGCGGAGATCGAGGCCGGCACACGGCCGGGTGCCGGCGTGCCCGACCCGGAGGAGGGCTGGTTCGTCAAGCGGCTCAACGTGCTCGTCCGGCTCGACACGGCCGAGCCGGAGGTGACCGAGGAACGGCTGATCGTGGCCACCCGCGACGCCCTCGGCCGGATCGCCGCGCAGTTCACGGTGCCCCGCACCGAGGACGGCCGGGACGGCGAGCGCGACGTCGCCGCGGACGCCCGGCACGGCGTCCGGATCAGCGCCGGCGTCCGGGAGGGCCAGCGGCACTTCCGCTGGCTGCTCGACCTGCCGCGGCCGCTGTCCCGCGGCGACAGCCACACGTACTCGCTGGTGTACCGCATCCGGGACGGCCTTCCGATCCGGCCGTCGTACGTGTTCGTGCCGCTGGTGACGTGCGAGTCGTTCGAGGTGCGCGTCCGCTTCGACCCGCGGCGGCCGCCGCGGGTGGTCTGGCGCCTGGACCGCGTCCCGCCCTCGGTGCTCGCCGATCCGCCCCAGCCGGGCGAGCCGCTGCCGCTGGACGGCGCGGGCGAGGTGGCGCAGGCATTCACCGCGCCACAGCTGGGGTACGCCCACGGGCTGCGCTGGCTACCCGGCTGAAATATTCCTTGACGTGAATATTCTGCCGTGTGAATACTTGGCCCGTGGACGAGATCGCCGCGGCGCTGGGGGACGCCGCGCGGTGGCGCATCGTCGAACTTCTCGCCGAGCGCCCGCGCTCGGTCGGGGAGCTGGCCGAACTGACCGGGCTCCGGCAGCCGCAGACCACCAAGCACCTGCAGACCCTCGCCCGTGCCGGCCTGGTCACCGTCTTCCCGCTCGGCCGGCGGCGTGTGCACGCTCTCGAAGCGGATCCCCTGAAAGCGCTCGCCGCGCGGTTGGGGGAGCTGGCTGACGCCACCGAGGCGCACGCCGGTGAGCGGGCCGCCGTGGCGCGGTACCGCGCGACGATCGAGGTGGATGCGGCGGCCGCGGACCGGGATCGGTGGGCGGACGGGCGCACGTTCACGTTCGACCGCCTGCTGCCCGTGCCGGTGGGTGCCGTCTGGCGGCACTGGACGGACCCGGACCTGCTCGCGTCCTGGTGGGTGCCGTCGTCGATGACGGTCACCGCGTGCACCCTCGAGCCGCGGCCGGGTGGCCGGGTCGTGCTCGGCTACCGGGACGCCGACGGCGGGTACCACGCCGAAGGCCGGGTGCGGGTCGCCGACGAGCCCGGCCGCCTCGGGTTCGACCTCGCGGTGACCGGCCCGGCGTCCTTCACCGGCCACTACGACCTCGAGCTCCTCCCGGACGCGGCCGGTACCCGGCTGCGGCTGGGCCTGCGCATCACCGCGACGACCGTCGGCGCCGTCCCGTTCATCGCCGGGATCGAAACCGGCTGGAGCCAAGTGCTCGACCACCTCACCGCCGTGCTTTCCGAGCGAAAGGCCTGAATTCCATGACCGAGCCGACCGGCCGCCGGGTGACGGCGAACCTGAGTCTCACCCTCGACGGGCGTTACCACGGCCCCGCCGGCCCCGCGGACATGGGCGCGATCCTCCCGTACGCCACGACGGAAACCGCGCGCCGCCACTTGGGCCGGATCTGGGAGGGGGCGACGACGGCGGTCCTCGGGCGCCGCAACGCGGAGGGTTTCCTGGGGTTCTGGCCGACGGTGGCGGCGGACGAGAAGGCGGATCCGCGCGACCGCGCCTACGCGCGATGGCTGGTGGACGCGGAAAAGGTGGTCTTCTCGGCAACGTTGCCCAGCGCCCCGTGGGACCGCACCCGCCTGGTGAACGCACCGGCCCCGAAAATCATCGCGGAGCTGAAGACCGAACAGGGCGGCGACATCCTCGTCAACAGCAGCGCAAGCGTGATAAAGCCACTTCTGGCGGCCGACTTGCTGGACCGCCTCTACTTGATGATCTGCCCCGAAATAGCGGGAGCAGGGCCCCACTTGTTCGAAGACGGCCTACCGCCCTCGAAGTGGCACCTGACCCACCACGAAGCGGGCACCAAGGGCGAGACGGCAATGGTCTACGACCGAGCACGCTGACGACGAAAGAATGCACAAAGGACACACAAGCCAAGGCCGGCACCTCAGCCGACCACGCCGGGATCACCCACCGAGGTGAACAGCCCAAGGTGACCCAGACGGGGGTTCGGCCGAGGCGCAGGGCCAGAGGTCATGCCCGCTCAGACGTCGGCTTCGATGGCGAAGGTGTTGCCATCCGGGTCCTGGAACCAGGCAACCCGCCCACCACCGGCCCGGGCGGTGATCCCCTGCGCATCGTGTTCGAGCTGCTCATACCGGGCGAACTCGACGCCGGCGGAAGTGAGTTCGCCGACAACCTTGTCGATATCATCGACATACCAGGTCGCCAGCGTGGCGGGGCTCTTCCCGGCGGTATCGGACTGGTACACGTTCAGCGCCGGTCCGCCACCAGCTCCGTAGGTCCGACTGCCTTCGGCAATGTGGGCACTAGGGCCGGACTGCAGAGCCTGCAGGCCAAGCTTCCCTTCGTAGAAGGCAACCGCCCGCCCAATATCGGACACCGCAATAGAAGCTCTGAGGTGGTAAGTGCTCAGGGTCATAAACCACCCTAGCCACCCAATCGAGCCCGCGCGCAACTCCGCACGTGCCCTCTCACGAACGCAACGGTCCGACGCACAACCAAGGTGAGCGAGCAGCCCAAGGCAACCCAGACGGGGGATGAGCCAGCGGCCGAAGGTGACCCAGACGGGGAAGCCAGCGGCCAAAGGGCCCCAGCGACACGGTCAGCCAGCGGCCAAAGGCGACCCAGACGGGGGTCCGGGGGCAGAGCCCGCCGGGCGGGGTCTGGGGGTTGCACCCCCAGAAGAAAACAACGAAACGAGAGAGCCCGGACGAGGAAGCGAAGCGCCGAGCCGGGCTCACGAGTGTAGGGCGGGCGGGGCTCGAACCCGCGGCCAAGGGATTATGAGTCCCCTGCTCTAACCAACTGAGCTACCGCCCCCTCGCCTCGGGGTTCGCGAACAACCCGAGGTTTGCATCTGCACAGAACACTCAGTTCGCTTCAAGTTATCACAGCGGCCATCCGGGGAGATCCGGTAGGCCAAACAGGTTGAAGTGGCCGCCGACTGGCGCAGGCTCGTTTAGGTTGCAAGGGCGTGACCGCTGACCGGAACGGCGGGAGGAAGCAATGGGCTCTGCCACCTCGTCTTCTTACCGGGCAACCCGGCTGGCGTTGCTGAACGCGTTCACCGCGGGGGCTGGTTTGGGCTATCTCGCGCACGAGTACCGGGAGGTCGTCGTGGCGAACCCCGGGGTCATCGGCTTGGCGTTGTTGCTTCTGTTCGCGGCCGGTTATCTGATCCGCGCGGTCGCGCGTGCGTTGCGGCGCGCGGGTTCGCGTGTCGACGCCATTTTCGCGGAGGAGCTGGGAACCAAGCCTTCGCCCCGTCCGCGTTGACGGAAAGCCTTGGCAGGCAGGGCGAAGGCCGCGGATTCCGCTCAGCGGCTGCTGGGTGTCGGTGTCGGGATGGGCGGAGTCGGCTCGAGAGAGGTGCCGGGTGCCGGGAAGTCCGACGTCGGGGTGAGGGACGTGCCGGGCGTCGGGGTCGGGAGGTCCGAAGCCGGCGTGCGGGAGGTGCTCGGCGTCGGCGTGTCGGAGGTGGCCGTCGGTGTCGGGGTGCCCGGTGCCGACGCCGTGGCGTAGGCCGCGTAGCTGAACCAGATCCGGCCGGACGTTTTCGGCGTGTCCTGGGTGGCCATCGCCCGCACCCGGAACGTGGTGGCGGTGGCGGAGTCCTGGACCGTGCTGAGCAGGTACCCGTAGGCCGCGCCCGGCGTGATCGGTGAAACCACGATGGCCTCCGGTACTTCGCCGAGGCTGTGGGACACCGTGCAGTAGCCGCCGCTGTCGATCACGCAGGTGGCTTGTCCCGCTTGGACGGCCGGTGCCGGTGCCGGGCCGGCCGCGGCCGAGGCGCCCGCGAACGCCACCGCGCCCGCGGTGACCACCGCGGCGCCGGCGAGTGCGGCGAGCGCGGTTCGTGCTGTGTTCCCCATGGAGATCCTTCCTGAGTGGTGATGCACCGCGCATCGCTGCGCCGGCCGCCGCCGTTACTCGGGATCCCTTTGTACGTCTTGTGTATGTCGCTGTGCTGCTGATCGTCCACAAAGGAATCGCCGGTCAGGCCGGCAGGAGTTCCCGCTCCTGCTCGGCGGCGTACCGGCGGGCCAGGGTGGCGCAGACGATCAGCTGGATCTGGTGGAACAGCATCAGCGGCAGCACGATCAGTCCCACCTGGGCGTGCCCGAACAGCACCGTCGCCATCGGCAGGCCGCTGGCCAGGCTCTTCTTCGACCCGCAGAACACGATCGTGATCCGGTCCGCGCGGGCGAAACCCAGCAGGCGCGCGCCCAGGCCCGTCGCCGCCAGCACCGCCGCGAGCAGCGCGCAGCACACCACGCCCAGCACGAGAAGGTGGCCCAAGTCGAGCCGGTGCCAGATGCCCTCCGTCATGCCCGCGCTGAACGCCGTGTAGACGACCAAAAGGATCGAGCCGCGGTCGACCGGTTTCAGCGCCGCCGCGTGCCGCGTGATCCAGCCGCCGATCCAGCGGCGCGTCAGCTGGCCCGCCACGAACGGCGCCAGCAGCTGCAGCACGATCCCGAGCACCGCCGAACCGTCGACGCCCGCGCCGTCGCCGGCCAGCAGCAGGGCCACCAGCAGTGGCGTCAGCACGATGCCGGCCAGGTTGGACAGCGACGCGCTGCAGATCGCCGCCGCGACGTTGCCGCGGGCGATGGACGTGAACGCGATCGAGGACTGCACGGTCGAGGGCAGCACCGCCAGGAACAGCACCCCGGCCGCCAGCTGGGCCGGCAGGATCGACGGCGGCAGGAGGAACAGCGCCAGGCCGAGCAGCGGGAACAGGACGAACGTCGCCGCGAGCACCACCGCGTGCAGCCGCCAGTGCCGCAGCCCGTCGAGGGCTTCCTGCGTCGACAGTCGGGCGCCGTACAGGAAGAACAGCAGGCCGACGGCGATCGTGGTGGCGACGCCGAAGCCGCCGGCCACCGCGCCCGAGGCGGGCAGCAGGGTGGCGACGCCGACGGTGGCGAGGATCGCGAGGACGAACGGGTCGAGGCGTAACCGGGACATGGATCTCCTTCCACGACCATTCTCGGCGACCCGATGCTCATTCGGAACCCCGATGACCGGACTGACTGTCATCGCGAATCGCGATAAGCTCGCCCGGTGCTGGACCCTCGCCTGTGCCGTTCGTTCCTCGCCGTCGCCGAGACGCGCAGCTTCACCGCGGCCGCCCGGCGGCTGGGGGTCGGTCAGCCGACGATCAGCCAGCACGTGCGACGGCTGGAGCGCGACTCCGGCGGGCTGCTGTTCGCCCGCGACACCCACACCGTCGAGCTCACCGCACGCGGGCAGGCGATGCTCGGGTTCGCGCAGACCGTCGTCGACACCGAAGAGCGCGCGGAGCGGCATTTCCGCGGCGCCGAACTCCGCGGCCGGGTGCGCTTCGGCGTCTCCGAGGACTTCGCGCTGGGCGAGCTGCCGGAGATCCTGCACCGGCTGCGCCGCAGCCACCCGCTGGTGGACGTCGAGCTGACCGTCGAGCTGTCGGACGTCCTGACCCAGCGGCTGCGGTCCGGGCAGCTCGACCTGGTGCTGGGCAAACGCCGCCCGGGCGCGCACCACGGCCGGCTGCTCTGGCGGGAGCCGCTGGTCTGGATCGGGTCGGCCGCCACCGTGCTGGAGCCGGGCCGGCCGGTGCCGCTGGTGCAGTACCCGATGCCGTCGATCACCCGGCAGCTGGCCGTGGAGTGCCTCGAGCGCGCCGGCCTCGAGTGGCGCGCGGCGTGCCAGACGTCGAGCCTCACCGGCCTGCGTGCCGCGGCGGCGGCCGGCCTGGGCGTCACCCTGCACGCGCGCAGCCTGATCCCGGCCGACCTGACCGAGCTCGACGGCCTCCCGGAGCCCGGCGACATCGAGTTCATGCTGCTGGCCCGGGAGTCGATGGAAGGCCCGGCGGCGGCACTGGCCGAGTTCGTTCTGGAGCGCGTCCGGCACTAAGCCGCCCATGTCCCCGCCACCACCCTCGACGGAGGAGCTTCGCTCCCGGTTACACCTGATCGCCGGTGAGCAATCGGCGCAGGCGGCCGAGCGCGCGGTGCTGCGCGACCCGCACCGCCCCCGGCGTGGACCCGACCGCCGCGGCCGTCTCTTCGGCCGACAGCCCGACCACCACCCTCAGCACGACGATCTCCCGCTGCTTCGCGGGCAGGATGTCCAGCAGCCGGGCGAGCCGCTCGTTCAGCTCGAACCGCAGCGCCCGCTGCTCTGGCCCGGCCGTCTCGCTGACGCTGTCCGGGACCTCCGGTACCGGGTCGCTGCGGTTGCGGGCCGCGGCGCGGTGGGCGTCGGCCACCTTGTGCTGGGCGATGCCGTAGACGAACGCCAGGAACGGGCGGCCCTGGTCGTGGTACGACGGCAGCGCGGTGAGCACGGCGAGGCAGACCTCCTGGGCGACGTCGTCCGCCGAAGTGAACGAACGCTCGTGCCGGCCGACGCGGGCGCGGCAGTAGCGGACGACGAGCGGCCGGACGGTGGCGAGCAGGCGCGCGATCGCGGCGTCGTCGCCGGCGATCGCGGCGGCGACCGGCTCGTCGTGGTGCCGCCAGTGCGGCGGGAACACCTCGGCGGGCTGCGTCGCGGCGATCTCCCGGACCAGCGCCCGGCTGCGGACGCGCAGCAGGGCGCCCTCCACGTCGAGCCCGGCGCGCAGCGAGTCGTGCAGGGCGGCGTTGGACTCCCGCAGCTGCTCGGTGATCGCCCGATCCCCGTACTCGGTTGCCGGCATTTCGCTCACCTTTTCCTGTCCCGCTGGTCACCGGGCCGAGCGGCCCGGAGTCGCCTGAGGCGTTCCCGCACGTGGCGGAGGGTGGAACGGACCGTCGCGGGGGCGACCCGGAGCGCCTCCGCGATCTGGGACGGCGTGAACCCGTCGAGCGACCACGCCAGCACCATCCGCTGCTTGCCCGGGAGGGCGGCGAGCAGCTCGATGAGCCCCGCGTGCTGTTCGACCAGCCCGGCGAGCTCCTCGTCGTGGTGCGGGTCGCCCGCCAGGGTCCAGTCGGCTCGCGCGTCGCCCGGGGCGTCGATCAGCCGCCCGGCGACCCGGCGCACCCAGGCTCGCGGGTCCTCGACGGTCGGCCACGCCTCCAGCGCGTGCAGCATTGCCTCGGCGGCGACGTCGCGGGCCGCCTCGACCTCGAACCCGGCCTTGCAGAGGAACGCCACGAGGGCCGGGAAATCGGCGCGGAAGAACGCGTCGAACTCGTCGTGACCGCACACGGAAACTCCACCACCCCTCGCCCTCACAAGGACAGGTGCAGTGAGGGGCCCGCTACGTGTAACGATCGGATCAAGACTGCTCGGTAGGAGTAATGGACCGCGTCGGCTCGGTGACGGCTCGTGACGAACGGCCGCGGCCGTGGTCGGAGCCTTCCGCGCGTGGTGCCGCCCGGCTCCGCGAACGGCGGGTTCCGGACGGGCGGCAGAGATCGTCGCCGGCGAACGCGTTTCGATCACTCTCGACCGGAAACCCGTACCGGACAACGCGGAAGCGGACCGGTGCCGCCCGGCCCGCGACCCCTCGGCGGCCCGCGGACGTCGTCGATCGGGTGACGTGATCGACATCGAGATCCCAGGAAGAAAGGCGTACTCTCATGTGTTGCAGTCTTGGTTGCCCGGAGGGTGAGCCGGGGACCGAAGCCAAAACCCCCTTGACCCAAGCGGACACGCTCGCGCGCCCGCCGGAGTTAAGTCGGTTGACGCGCCCCAACAATGGGAAGCAGTAAGAGAAGCAGCAAGGAGGTGAACGAAGGAAATGGAAGCCACGATGACGGGCTGGGCGGAACTCGCGGCCTGCAAGGACGAGGACCCGGAACTGTTCTTCCCGATCTCCGAGGTCGGCCCCGGCGCCCGGCAGACGGCGCAGGCGAAGGCCGTGTGCGCGCGCTGCCCCGTGCGCGCCGAATGCCTCGGCTACGCGCTCGACAACGGCCTTGACCACGGCGTCTTCGGTGGCGTCACCGCGGTCGAACGCCGTCAGCTGGTGCGCACCGCGCCTGAGCGGCACCGAGCGGCCTGACGCGCCGCCCGGTGACCTCTTCCCGGCGGCCTCGAGCACAAGCACCGAATCCGGAAGAAAACCATTCCGGCCGTGTGCGCGCCCGGGTGGGTGATTCCCCGCGAATCACCCACCCGGGCTTTTTTGCGCGCATTATCTATGCGTCGCTTTGCATCTTTCCCGGGGAGCGGGGGGCACCGTCGTCGGCCGGCCACGTCTCCGGCAGGCCCCACGCCGCCGCCTCGAGCGACTCGAACGCGGCCATCGCCGTGATCACGCCGCCCTCGATCGTGAGGAGGGTGACGCCGAACCACCGGTGCTCGCGCTCGTCCGGGCGCCGCAGGTAAGTGGCCACCGCGGGCTGGCGGTTGGCGCGCACGGGCAGCATCCGGAACCGCCCGATGCAGTCGGGCGACGCCGGGTCCATCGAGAGCGACAGCGCCCGGATGATCGCAGCGCGACTGCCGAACCACAGCGTGTACGGCGGCATGATCGCCTGCGCGTCTTCGTGCAGCAGCCGGGCGACCGCGGCCGGGTCGCCGGCCTCGTACGCGGCGATGAACCGCTTGAGCAACGCCGTTTCCTCGGCCGTCGGATCGCCGGTCGTCCACTCCGCACGCCGCGCGGGCAACC
Organism: Amycolatopsis sp. NPDC024027; assembly: GCF_040638975.1. NCBI lineage: Bacteria > Bacillati > Actinomycetota > Actinomycetes > Pseudonocardiales > Pseudonocardiaceae > Amycolatopsis > Amycolatopsis sp. NPDC024027. The sequence continues at coordinate 45,845 of NZ_JBEZYY010000030.1, read as the reverse complement.
GCTCACGCAACGTCGCGCGAGCCCGCTGGAGCGCGCTGTTCGCCGACGCCACGCTCGTCTCCAGCAACGCCGCCGTCTCCTTCGCCGACCAGCCGAGCACGTCCCGCAGGATCAGCGTCGCCCGCTGCCGCGGCGGCAGGTACTGCACGGCGGCGAGGTAGGCCAGCTCGATGGTCTCCCGTTCGACCACGGCGGCACCGGGGTCGTCGCTGTTGCCGGTGTTGCCGGGGGCCGCGCCATCGAGCAGCCGGTCCGGGTACGGCTCGAGCCACGGCAGGTCGGCGGCCGCGATCGGCCCGGCGGGCTCCCCGGCCGGGCCGAGCTGGTCGGGCAGCACCCGCCGCGGACGGCGGGCGAGGACGTCGAGGCACGCGTTCGTCGCGATCCGGTAGAGCCAGGTGCGCACGCTCGCCCGGCCCTCGAACCCGTCGCGGCCCTTCCACGCGCGCAGGAACGTCTCCTGCGCGAGGTCTTCGGCGTCGGCCAGGGACCCGAGCATCCGGTAGCAGTGCACCTGGATCTCCCGGCGGTGCCGTTCGACGAGCGTCTCGAAATCCGGAGCGTGACCCACCCCGGCACGCTAGCGCACCCAGGCTGGGACAATGCTGCGGTGAGCGGAACGGTGCTGGTGCTCGGCGGACGCAGCGAGATCGGGCTGGCCGTGGCGAAACGCCTGGTCAGCGGGGACGTCCGGCGGTTCGTGCTGGCCGCGCGGCCGGGTGCGGACCTGACTGAGGAAGTCGCCGCGCTGCGCGAGGCCGGCGCCGAAACGGTGGACACGGCCGAGTTCGACGCCGACGACCTCGCCGCACACGGTCCCTTCCTGGAGAAGGTGGCGGCCGAGCACGGGCCGCTCGAGACCGTCGTGCTCGCCTTCGGCATCCTCGGCGACCAGGCGCGTGCCGAACAGGACAGCGCCCACGCCGCCGCGATCGTGCACACCGACTACGTCGCCCAGGTCGGCGTGCTGACCCACGCCGCGAACCTGCTGCGCGCGCAGGGGCACGGCCGGCTCGTCGTGTTCTCCTCGGTGGCCGGCGTGCGGGTGCGCCGCGCGAACTACGTCTACGGCTCGGCCAAAGCCGGCCTCGACGGCTTCGCGTGCGGCCTCGCTGACGCGTTGCATGGTTCCGGCGTCCACTTGCTGCTCGTCCGCCCCGGCTTCGTCATCGGCCGGATGACCGAAGGCATGACGCCGGCGCCGTTCTCCAGCACCCCGGACCAGGTGGCCGAGGCGACGGTCGCGGCGCTGGCCCGCGGCCGCGGGGTCGTCTGGGTGCCCGGATTGCTCCGTCCGGTCTTCTTCGTGATGCGCCTGCTGCCGCGCGCGATCTGGCGCAAACTGCCGCGGTGACGCGATAGCGTGAGCCACTGTGGCCGGTGCCACAGCACGTCGGCGTACGCACTTCCTTACGGTGCGTGGCAAAACCCGGCTCCGGCTCGGCCGATCGGGCAGCGTCACAGCTTTCCGACAACTTTCTCAGCTGATTCCCAGCTAACGCGGTGATCCTCGAAGAGGGGAACACGAGCGGGAAGCAAGGGGAAAGACGTGCTGCTGTCGTCGCGGGGGCGCCGGATCGGCGGCCGGGTCGCGCTCGGCGTCGTCTCGACGGTGGTGCTCGGCGCCACCGGCTACCTGTGGACGCAGCTGAGTTCCCTGGACGCCGGCATCGTCACCGCCGACGTCATCCCGCCCGCGGCACAGGTCGACACCGACGACACCCCGCCGGGCGAGCCGTTGAAGGTCGCCCAGAACCTCCTGCTCGTCGGGATCGACGCGCGGACCGACACCTACGGCAACCCGTTGCCACAGAACGTGCTCGACGCGCTCCACGCCGGTGGTGGCGACGACGGCGGTGACACCACCGACACGATCATCGTGGTCCACATCCCGGCGGGCGGCGCCGCGGCCACCGCGATCTCGATCCCGCGTGATTCCTATGTGGACATCGCGGGCGGGTACGGCAAGCACAAGATCAACTCGGCCTACAGCCGCGGCAAGAACGCCGCGATGTCCGGGTTGCGCGCCCAGGGCCTCTCCGGCGCGCAGCTGGAGGTGGCGGCGAACGAGGCGGGCGCGAGGACGACGATCCAGACGGTGGAGAAGTTCACCGGGCTGACCATCAACCACTACGCGGCGATCAACCTCGCGGGCTTCGACGCACTGTCCCAGGCCGTCGGCGGCGTCGAGGTCTGCCTCAAGGAGCCGGTGCACGACAAGTACTCGGGCGCGGATTTCCCGGCCGGGACGCAGACGCTGTCCGGGGCGCAGGCGCTCGCCTTCGTCCGGCAGCGCCACGGGTTGACCAGCGACCTCGACCGGATCGCGCGGCAGCAGGCGTTCCTGTCCGGGATGGCGAAGAAGGTGCTGAGCGCGGGCACGTTCACCGACCCGTCGAAGCTGAGCTCGCTCGTCGCCGCGGTGCACGGTTCGGTGGTGCTGGACAAGGACTGGGACATCCTCAGCTTCGCGCAGCAGCTGCGGGGGATGACCTCGGGCGCGATCGCCTTCGCCACCATCCCGGTGCAGAGCCTGTCGCTGGCGACGCCGTCCGACGGTGACGCGGTCAAGGTCGACCCGGCGCAGGTCCAGCAGTTCGTCACCACGGCGATCAGCACCGCGGCGGTCCAGGCCGCGGGTGACGACCCGGGCGGCGACGTGAAGCCGGTGGCCGCCACCGGCACGAAGGCGCCGGTGCCGGGCCCTTCTCCGGACCCGGAACAGCCGGCGGCCAGTACGGCCGCCGGCTGCGTGAGCTAGAGACTCACCTCACACGAACGCGGACTGCCCGGTGATCGCCTTGCCGACGATCAGGGTGTTCATCTCGCGCGTGCCCTCGAAGGAGTAGATCGCCTCGGCGTCGGCGAAGAACCGCGCGACGTCGTAGCCGAGCACGATCCCGTTGCCGCCGAAGATCTCCCGGCTCCAGGCGACGACCTCCCGCATCCGCGAGGTGACGAACGCCTTGGCCAGCGACGAGTGCTCGTCCTTGAAGATCCCCGCGTCCTGCAGCCGGGCGAGCTGCACCAGCATGCCCCACGACGCGGTGATGTTGCCGAGGCTCTTCACGAGCAGGTCCTGCACCAGCTGGAAGCGGGCGATCGGCCGGCCGAACTGGGTGCGCTCCTTGGCGTAGTCCAGCGCGAGCTCGTAGGCGCCGACCATCACGCCCAGCGCCTGCCAGGCCACGCCGCCGCGGGTGGCGCGCAGGATCTCGGCGACGTCGCGGAAGGAGTTGATGCCCTGCAGGCGGTTCTCCTCCGGCACGCGGACGCCGGTGAGGGTGATTTCGGCGTTTTCGACGATCCGGAACGCCGTCTTCCCCTGGATCTTCTCCGCCACGAAGCCCGGCGTGCCCTTCTCGACGACGAACCCCTTGACGTGGTTGTCGTCGAGGTCGCGCGCCCACACCACGACGTAGTCGGCGAAGGTCGCGTTGCCGATCCACTTCTTGGCGCCGTTGAGGATCCAGGTGTCCCCCTCTCGCTTGGCCGTGGTGCGCATGCCGCCGGCGACGTCGGACCCGCCGAGCGGTTCGGTCATCGCGAACGCGCCGATCTTGTCCATCGCGGCCATTTCGGGGAGCCAGCGATCGCGCTGCTCCTGGCTTCCGCCGCTGTAGATGGAGTACATCGCGAGTCCGTTGTGGACACCGAAGAACGTCGCCACCGAAGCGTCCGTGCGGCTCATCTCCATCGCCATCATGCCGGTGAGGAGGTGGCTGACCGCCGGCTTGTGCTCGCCGTAGCCCTCGTAGGGCAGGCCCGCGAGGCCGGAGTCGCGGAAGAGGCCGATGAGCTCCTTCGGGAAGGTGCCGGCCTCCCAGTTCTCGTTCACCAGCGGCTTGACGTCGTTGGTCATGAACTCGCGCGCCTTGACGAGCAGCTTGCGCTCGTCGTCCGGCAGCAGCGCCTCGAAGTCGTAGAAGTCGGCGATGAGCTTGTCGTTGAGCGGTTCCATGTCAGTTCTCCTCCACTGCGTTCAACACTGCGAGCTGCTTGCGGTCGCGCGTCTCGGCGAGTTTCGAGTACGTGGAGGAGCCGTAAGCCTTTTCGACAGCTTCGATGAGCTGTTCCTGCTCTTCGGGGCTCTGGCTGGGGTTGCCCAGCCCGGCCCACATCTTCTTCATGGACTTGCCGATGTGCTCGGCCATGTGCCGGTAGCCGCCGGGGCCACCGCCGAGGTGCGAACCGAGGAACGGCCCGACCGTGGCCCAGCGGATGCCGAGCGAATTCGTGATCACCTTGTCGAGGTCCTCGGGGGTGACGACACCCTGCTCGACGAGGTAGATCGCCTCGCGGCTCAGCGCGTTCTGCAGCCGGTTGCCGACGAACCCGGGGATCTCCTTGCGCTCCACGACCGGGGTGCGGCCGAGGAAGGTGTAGAAGTCGACGGCCTTCCGCACGGACTCTTCGCTGGTGCGCTCGCCGGGGACGACCTCGACCAGCGGGATCAGGTGCGGCGGGTTGAACGGGTGCCCGATGAGGACCCGGCTCGCGTCTTCCAGGTCGCCGGTGAACGCCGTCGAGGGGATGGCGCTGGACGAACTCAGCAGCAGCGCGTGCTCCGGCGCTTCCTCGACGAGCTGCTTGAACAGGTCCTTCTTGAACTCGACGTTCTCGGGACCGTTCTCCTGCACGACATCGGCGTCTTTCACGGCCTCGGCCACATCGGCGGCGATGATGACCCGGTCGGCGAGTCCGGTGACGTCGAGGCCGCGGGCGGCCAGGTGCGGCGTGAACTCCTCGAGGGCCTTGAAGATGGCGTCGGCGAGGTCGGGGCGGGGGTCGGTGACCCGGACGGTCAGGCCGTGGCCGGCGAACAGCGCCGTCCAGGACAGGCCGATGGTGCCGGCACCGATGACTGCGGCGTTCTTCATGCCTGGGCTCCCTTCAAGTAGTCGAAGACCGGCTTGACCGGAGCGAGCGTCAGGTCGGTGCGGATGTGGCTCGCGGAGACGACCTCCAGCACCGGCAGGTCGGCCAGTGGGGCCAGGACGTGCTGGAACAGCTGCAGCCGGGCCGGGGCGGTGTAGGCCTCCTTGACCACGACGTCGGTGATCTCGGTGCGGACCAGCTCCTGGACGCGCGGGGCGCCGTCGTAGCCGGGGATCGTCTTGAGCATGAACGTCGGGACGGTGATCTGGCGTTCGGCCTCGCGGACGTCCAGCTCGTGGTGCTTGTAGCCCATGGTCGCGGTCGCCACCCGCAGCGTCCCGTAGTCGAGCGTGCCGACGAGAACGCCGTTGTCGACATAGAGCTTCGGGCTGCCGACGGTCTTCGGGTACGCGCTGACCTCGCGCCCGGACGCGGTGGCCGGGAAGTTGTCGAGGTACATCGCGTGCAGGTACTCGCCGCGCTCGCCGTCGAAGCTGACCTCGATCGCCTGGCCGGACTCGGTGTACGGGCCGTAGCCGGAGACGTCGCCCATCTTCATGACTTCGAAGCGCACCAACGGTTCCTCGACCCGCAGCGGCTCCGGGACGACCGCGCGCAGGGCGTCGGCGTCGGTGCGGTAGACGATGTTGAGGTACTCGCGGTCGGTGAACCTCGGGACCACGGGCGCGAACGCCGGGGCGGTCAGCGGCGTCGTCACGTGACGGCGGACTTCTTCGATCTTCATGGTTATTCGCCCGTCCACTTCGGAGCGCGGCGCTCGGCGAAGGCGGTCATGCCCTCGCGGACGTCTGCGGACTGCATCAGCTTCTTGGTCTCTTCGCGCTGCACGGCAAAGGCTTCCGCCTCCGAGCCGCGCACGATCTTCTTGACGGCGGCGAGTGCGAGCGGCGCGTTCTCCGCCAGCTTCTCGGCGAGGCCGACGGCGACCGCGGCGGCGTCGCCGTCCGCGGTCACGCGGTTGACCAGGCCGAGCTCGCCGGCCCGGCGGCCGGTGACGGGCTCGCCGGTGAGCAGGAACTCCATCGCGAGGTGGTGGGGAATCCGCTTCGGCAGCCGGATCACGCCGCCGCCCGCGGCGATCAGGCCGCGCTTGACTTCCGGAAGGCCGAACCGGGCGTTTTCCGCGGCCACGATCAGGTCGCAGCCCAGGGCCAGTTCGAACCCGCCGCCCATGGCGAACCCTTCGACGGCGGCGATCAGCGGCTTGGTCAGCTCGGCTTCGGTCAGGCCGCCGAACCCGCGGCCGGGGATCTCCGGCGACTCGCCCTTGAGGGCGGCCTTGAGGTCCATGCCGGCGCTGAAGGTGTTCTCGGCGCCGGTCAGGACACCTGCCCGGAGGGTGGGGTCGCTCTCGAGTTCGTCGAGGGCCGCGGCCAGCCCGGCCGCGACGGCGGCGTTGACCGCGTTGCGGGCCTGGGGCCGGTCGATGGTGATCAGCAGGGTGCTGCCGATCCGTTCGGTGCGTACTTCGGTCATGACTTGCTTCTTTCAGAGTTCCGCGAGGACTTCGGCGGTGTCCTGGCCGGCCAGCGGGGCCAGGCGGCGGATCGAGCCGGGCGTCGCGGAGAACTTCACCGGGATGCCGACCGTGCGGATGGTGCCCTCGCTCGGGTGCTCGACGGTGTCGAGCAGGTGGCCGTCGCGGACGTACGGGTCTTCGTGGGCCTTGTCCAGCTCCAGCACCGGGGCCATCGGGATGCTGTGCTTGGCGCACACCTCGGCCCACTCCTCGGTGGTCAGCGCTGGGGCGCACACCGCGATCTGCTCGCTCAGCCACTCGTTGTCGGCCCGGTTGACGGCGTCGCCGTTCACCCGCGGGTCGGCGGCGAGGTCCGGGCGTCCGGCCGCGGCGAAGAAGTCGCGGAAGTTCTGCGGGTTGTAGGGGATGACGCAGGCGAGGCCGTCCTTGGTGTGGACCGCGGCGTGGCCCTTCGTCATCGACAGCGCGAACCCGGTGGGGCCTTCGGCCGGCTCGTAGGTGTGCCCGGCGAGGTGTTCGACGAGGTTGAACGCGATCAGCGTGTCGGTCATCGGGATCTCGATCTGCTGACCCTGGCCGGTCTTGTCGCGGTGCACCAGCGCGGCGAGCACGCTGTAGGCGATGGTCAGCGACGAGACCTTGTCGCCGATGATCGTCGGCAGGTAGACCGGCTCGCCGAGCGCGCGGTGGGCCACGTCGACCAGCCCGGAGGAGGCCTGCACGGTCTCGTCGTAGGCGGCGTTCCCGGCCCGGTCGGAGTCGCTGCGGAAGCCCTGCGCGTGGGCGTAGACCAGGCGCGGGTTGCGCGCGGCGACGTCGGCGTAGTTCAGGCCGAGGCGGGCCAGCGCGCCGGGGCGCATGTTGGTGATCAGCACGTCGGCCGTGTCGATCAGCTTGAGGGCCTGCTCGCGCTCGGTCTCGTCCTTGAGGTTGAGGGCCACGCTGCGCTTGTTGCGGTTGACGTTGAGGTTCAGTGCCGTCATGCCCGGCGTGGTGCGGTACTCGCCCACCCGCACGGTGTCCGCGGGGGACTCGATCTTGATCACGTCGGCGCCCAGGTCGCCGAGGATCTGCGCCGCGTACGGGCCCATGACCACGGTCGAGAGGTCGATCACGCGCACGCCGTCCAGAGGTCCGGTCGTGATGTCCGTCATCTTGTCGTCCTTTCGCGCCTTGCTGGTTCGCTCTACTTACGAACGTAGGCGCGTCCGGCAGGAAAGGGAATGATCATGATGCGCACAATGGTATGACTCTGGCGGTCATACCATTCTTCTAGCTACTGAGCGGCTCGGCGAAGATCTCTTTCGCGGCGTCGACGAGCTCGCGCAGGTCGCCGTCGGTGCGGTCGCGCCGCCAGAGCAGGCCGGTGTCCAGCTGGGGGCGGAAATCCGTGAAGGGCAGGACGGTGACGTTGTCGAGCCGGTAGCCGTGCATCGGGCTCTTGGCGTCGAGCATGGAAATGGAAAAGGCTGCACCGCTGGAGATGATTTCCGACGTCCCGCCGTAGCCGGTGTTGGTCAGTCGGATGCGTTTCTTGACGCCCAGTTCGCTCAATTGGTGGTCCAACTGCTCGAAATAGGCGGGAACGATTTCCCCTGGTGAGGCGACGTACGGGAATTCGGTCAGCTCGGCCAGGCTGACCGAGTCCCGGCCGGCGAACAGGTCGGCGGGCACGACGGCGCCGAGCCGTTCGGTCATCACGGGCAGCTGTTCCAGCGCGGGATCGGTGACCGGCAGCCGGGCGAGGGTGAGCGCGAGCTTCCCGTCGTGCACGCCCTGCACGAGGTCGGCGGTGGTGCCGGGCCAGCGCTTGAGCTCGTAGCGGTCCCGGACGCACTCGGCGAGGGCGTTGACCCGGTCCCGCAGATCGGGGTGCACCCCGGCGGGCATGCCGAGGAAGACGGTGCTGCGCTGCGGCTCGGTGGCTTCCTTGAGCTTCCACGGAATGGCGCTGACCTGCTCGAGAACGTCCCGCGCGAGCGGCAGCAGCGCGGTCCCGGCCTCGGTGAGCGTGACGTGGTGAGTGCTGCGGTCGAACAGCTGCTGCCCGAGTTCGTGTTCGAGGTCCTTGATCCGCTGGCTGAGCGGCGAGGCGGCCATGTGCAGCTTCCGCGCGGCCGCGGAAAAGTTCAGCTCCTCGGCGACCGCGACGAAGTAGCGCAGGTGCAGCATCTCCATCCCCCGACCCTACGGCCCACCCGTGTCGTCCCCCCAATCACGTGTGATGCCCTCCCAATCACGCGAGATGCCCTCCCAATCACGCGAGATGCCCTCCCAATCACGCGAGATGCCCCTCCAATCACGCGAGTCCCGCGTACCGGACCGGCGAACTGCGTACCTGGAGGGTGGGTCGTGTGTCCGGAAGGGCTTCACTCGTGATTGGAGAGGCATCTCACGTGATCAGAGGGGCATCTCACGTGATTGGAGGGTCGACACGGTCAGGGGTGGGGAGTCAGCGGGAAGGTGATCGTGAAGGCGGCGCCGCCTTCGGGGGCCGGGCCGGCTGTCAGGGTTCCGCCCATTCGGGTGACCAAGGCGTGGACCAGGGCCAGGCCGATGCCGGAGCCGACCGGGCGGCGGTCGCGGTAGCGGGCGTTCAGGACCCCTCGCTCGAACGCCACCGGGTAGTCCTCCGGCGCCAAGCCCGGGCCGCCGTCGCGGACCGCCAGCGAAGCCGACGAATCGGACACCGACAGCGAGAACACCATCGGGGCGCCGGCGGGGGTGACGCGCAGGGCGTTCTCCGCCAGCCCGTCGACGACCTGCCGCAACCGCCGCGCGTCCGCCAGCACCGGGACCGGGGAAGGAGGCGCCGAAACCGACAGCCGGACGTCCTCCCGGCCGCACCGCAGCTGCCACACCTCCGCGCAGTCGCGAACCAGCGAAGCCAGGTCCAGCGCCGCGATGTCCAGCCGGAACTCGTCCGCGCCCAGGCGGGCCAGCTCCAGCAGGTCCGTGACCAGCCGCTCGAGCCGCACCGCCTCCCGCTGGATCGTCTGACCCGCGCGCACAGCGTCGTCACCGGAAGCGACGTCGTCCGCGATCGCCTCCGCGAAGCCCGTCACGGCGGTCAGCGGCGTCCGCAGCTCGTGCGACACCGACAGCAGGAACTCCCGCTGCCGCGCCTCGCTGACGGCCAGCGCGTCGGCCAGCGAGTTCAGCGACCCGGCCACCTCCGCCACCTCGCGTGGCCCCTGCACCGGCACCCGCACGTCGCGCCGCCCCGCCCGCAGCGATCCCGCGGCCAGCGCGGCCCGGCGCAGCGGACGGCCCAGCAGCCGGCCCGAGACGAAGCCCGCCAGGGCGGCCACCAGCAGCCCGATCCCGAGCGCCAGCAGGATGTTGCGCACCAGCGCCCGTTGCGTCGCCTGGGCGTTGCGCGCGGGCAGGACCAGCGCGAACGCCGCCCCGCGCGCGCCCACCACCCGCGTCTCGACCAGGTACTGCGACCCCGCCACCGTGACGCGCCCCGAGTGGTCCGCCGCCAGCCCGAGCTTCCCGGCGGCCTGGACCGCGACGGCGTCCCCGAGCGCCTGCCCGCCCGCGCGGCGGACCACCACCGAGATGCCCTGGCCGCGCACGACGTCGGCCACCTTGCCGACGCCCAGCCGGTTGCCGATGCCCGTTTCGTCCAATTGCGACGCGACGACGTCGGCCTGCGCGGCCAGCGTCGACTGCAGCACGTTGTCCGCCGTGGTCCGGATCAGCCGGGACGCGACCAGCGCCGCCACGATCACCGCGATGCCCGCGACGGCCAGGCACACCAGCGTGATCCGCCCGGCCAGCGTCCCCCGGGACTTCACGCCGGATCCGCCGCGTAGCCGATGCCCCGCACTGTCCGAATCGGACTCGACGCCCCGAGTTTCGCGCGCAGCTGAGCGACGTGGACGTCCACCGTGCGCGTCCCCGCCGCCGCGGCGTACCCCCAGACGGCGCTCAGCAGCTGGTCGCGCGAAAGCACCTGCCCGGGGTGCCGGAGCAGGTGCGTGAGGAGGTCGAACTCCGTGGACGTCAGGGAAATTTCGGCGTCGCCCGCCCACGCCCGCCGGGAAAGCACGTCGACGCGTGCGCCGCCCACGGCGAACGTCTCCGCGGCCGGCGCCATCCCGGAGGCCCGGCGCAGCACCGTCCGGACCCGGGCCGCCAGCTCGCGCGGGCTGAACGGCTTGGTGAGGTAGTCGTCCGCGCCGATCTCCAGGCCCAGCAGGCGGTCGAGCTCGTCGTCGCGGGCGGTGACGAACAGCACCGGCGTCCAGTCCCCGGCCGCGCGCAACGCCTTGCAGATCTCGATGCCGTCCATTCCGGACAGTCCGATGTCGAGCACGATCGCCACCGGCTTGAGGCGCCGGACGGCGTCCAGGGCCCGGCCGCCGTCGGCCTCCACGTGCACACCGAAGCCGTCGCGCTTGAGGTAGAGCGCCGCCAGCTCGGCGATCGCGGCCTCGTCCTCGACCACGAGGACGAGGCCGCGTCCCGGTGACCCCATGCCTGCTCCCGTCTCCGCCGTGTTCAGAGGGGAGACGCTAGCCGGTCAGGGCGAGCCATCGCTGTTCATGTCCGACTCGATACCGTTCAGCGTCGACTCGATCCCGCTCAGCTCCGACGACGAAGACGACGAAGACACCGACGACGGCGCGGGCGCGTCCCCGGAGGGCGAGCCCATCAGGTTGTCGCGGCAGGCCGAGCAGCCGAGCGCGATGACCGCGGCGGCCCCGACCGCTGCCGCGATCCTCGCGCCCCTCACTTGGCCGGCTTGCAGTGCGCGGATGCGAAGGCGTCCAGCTTCTGCTTGGCCGTGTCCAGCTCACCGATCCGGCCCTGCCGCTTGGTGGCGCGCTGGTCCAGCTGGTCGGCGCGAGCGGTGTGCCCCGCCGCCCGCTGGTCGGCCGCCCGCGCCTTGAGGTTGGCCACCGAACCCTTGATCTCCGCGCCGCCGTTGATCCGCTTCTTCAGGTTGTCGGCCCGCTTCTGCAGCTTCGGCACCCAGTCCGAGCAGACCTGCTGCGACTCCTGCGGGCTGAGCGTGATCGGCGCGACCGGCGCCGGCGACGTCGTCTGGGCCGACGCCAGCGGCGCCGCCACCAGCAGGCAGGCCGCGCTCGCGCCGCCCGCCAGCGCCAGCCGCGTCCAGGTGGTTCCTCGCATCGTCTCTCCCTCGTGTCCGTTCCGGAGTGCTCCGGGGTACGAGGAGAACTCTGGCGGGGCGGTGTTCGGAGGGCGTCCGCCTAGTGTTCGGGCTTTGTAAGGCCGACGGTGACCGACGTCCGCGCGAGGTCGAACGTCACCGTGTCGCCGAGGCGCGGCAGCGCCGGGTCGAACAGCAGCCCGTCGGTGCCGCCGAGGAGCAGCCCGAGCCGGTGCCCGGCCGGGACGACGTGGTCGAGCGCGGTGAGGCCGAAGGTCATGGTGTACGCCCGGCCCGGGACGAGCGGTTCCCCGTGCTCCAGCGACGCGTGGTGCCCGAGGTCGGCCCAGCCGGCGGCGACGATCCGGTGGTCGACGGCGACGACGTCGGCCGCCGTGTCGAGGAAGCACGCGCTGTCAGCGTCAGTGCCAAAGCCCCAGCACGACCGCGTGGCCAGGTTCTCGACCCCGCTGCCGTAGGTCGCGGTGTTCCGCAGGTCGGCCGGGCCGTAGTCGACGAGCGCGACGCCGAGCCGGGCGGCGGTCTTGTCCGACGACGCGGTGATCGTCACCGACGGCGACCCGGCGATCCGCACCGGCGCGGGCAGGGGAGCACCGGTGAACCGGGTCGTCCACTCCTCGCGGGTCACGGCGGGGTCGTCGACGACGGTCGCCGTCCCTGACCCGTGCAGGCCCAGCGTGCCGTCGGCCGACGGCCGGAAGGTGACCGGCGCCGTCGCGGGCGGCCAGCTCCGGACGTCGGTCCAGCGGTCCGGCGCGGTTTCGAGGTGCACGGCCGGCTCGTGCTCGACGCCGTTGCGCAGGCCGAGCAGCCAGCGGTCGAACCAGCGGTGCAGCGTCTCGACCCACTGCGCCCGCTGCAGGTCGAACGGGTCCGTGTGGCCGGCCTGGCTCAGCCACGCCTTGCGCGGGACGCCGGCCCGGCCCAGCGCGTCCCAGTAGCGGGCGAACTGGTTCGGCGCGACGATCCAGTCCCCGAAGCCCTGCGCGGTCAGCACGCTCGCCTGCCCGGCGCGCGGGACGTAGTTCACGCTCTGCCAGTAGGCGGTGTAGTCGCCGTTCGTGCCCGCACGCGCCTTGAGGTCCGCCTCGAACGGCTTGCACAGCTCGGCGGCGCGCTCGTTGTAGGTGAAGGGCGACCCGGTGTTCTCCGGCGTGGCAATGGGAGCGCCGTTCGCGATGAGCTGGGCGTAGTTGTCCGCGACGCCTTCGACCGGCACGATCGTCTTCAGCCCGGCGATGCCCGAGGCGGCCATCCCGATCGCGGTGGCGCCGTCCTGCGACTTGCCGATCGCGCCGACGTCCCCGGTGGCCCAGCCCGCGGTCACCGGACGGCCGCCGTCGGGGGCGTCGAAGGCCTTCGCCCGGCCGCCCAGCCAGTTCACGACCGCGTTGCCGGACCCGACGTCGTCGAAGCAGCCGGATGACCGGTTCGTCCCGCCGACGTCGGCCAGCACGACGGCGTACCCGCGCGGCACGAAGTAGTTGTCGTAGAACAGCGGGAACTGCTGTGGCGTGCCATCCGGCGCGTACGTCTTCTTCTGCTGTTCGTTGCCGCGGCCGCAGCACGCGTAGTACGGGCTGACGTCGAGGATCACCGGGACGCGCACCGGCGCGTCGGGCCGGATGACGTCGGCGGCGACGCGGTCGGGCTTCCCGTCGCGATCGTGGTCGGTGCCGGTCTCCACCCACGCCGTCTGGCGGATCGCGTCCGCGTAGGAATAGACCGGCCGGCTTTCCGGTGGTGCGGCGGAAGCCGCGGGCGCGAGCCCCGCCGTCGTGAGCAGTGCGGCCAAGAACCCCGGTAGCAGTCGCATCGGGCCAGAAGATCACGGTTTTTCGTACATTGCCAGGAACTTCTCCATGGCGGCGTCGACGGCTTCGCGGTCGCCGGTCGTGACGAGGTCGAGCAGCAGCCCGCGGGCGACGGCGAGCCCGAGACGGGCGTGGGCGGGCCGGTCGGCCGCCGGGACGCCGAGCTGGGCGAGCCGGGCTTCGATGGGGCCGAGCCAGTTTTCGATCACGCCGTCGAGGAACTCCGCCGTGCCCGGGGTGCCACCGAGTGCCTGGCCGTAGAGCTGGAAGAACAGCTTTTCGTTGGCGCGCAGGTCATCGTCGGTGAGCCGGCGCCAGAACTCCGCCGGGTCGAGGCCGGCGAGCGCGGCGCGCTGCCGGGCCTCGACCTCCCGCGCCACCGCCGTGAGCAGGCCTTCCTTCGAGCCGAAGTGGTAGATCAGCATGCGGTGGCTGGTGCCGAGGTCCGCGGCCAGCGCCCGCAGGCTCCGGCCGGCCCCGCCGTGGTGGGCGATGTGGTCGATCGCCGCGTCGAGCAGCTTGGCGCGCGGGCTTGCGTCGATCATGTACCAGATGGTACACGTACCAAATGGTACAACGCATTTCGGTCCACGCCCGGACGGCTGCTCCGGCCGACGCCGTCTACGCCCTGCTGCGAGACGGCAAGAGCTGGCCGGCGTGGTCGCCGCTGGGGTCGTTCGAGCTGGTCCGCGCGGGGGAGGGGGGGCCGGAAGGCCTCGGCGCGGTCCGGCTGTTCAAGACGAACGGTGTCCGCTCGTACGAAAAGATCGTCGCGCTCGAGCCCGGCCGCCGGTTCGGCTACGCGCTGGAGCACGGCCTGCCGCTGCGGGACTACGTGGCCTACGTCGACCTCTCGCCCCGCGACGGCGGCACCGACATCCACTGGCACTCGACGTTCACGCCGAAGATCCCCGGCACGGGCTGGTTCTACCGGTGGTTCCTCGGTTCCTTCATCAAGCGGGTGGCCGCCGGATTGGCCGCCACCGCCTGATCGGCGTGTTACTCTCCCGGGGAGAGTGAGGAGGCGCGCCGTGGAGCCCGATCCGTACGACCGCAACTGCCCGACCCGCCAGCTGCTCGACCGCATCGGCGACCAGTGGACGGTGCTGATCGTCGGCGCCCTTTCCGCCGGTCCGCTGCGGTTCACCGAGATCGGCCGCCGGGTGGACGGGATCTCCCAGAAGGTGCTGACGCAGACCCTGCGCAGCCTGGTCCGCGACGGCATCCTCACCCGCACGGCGTACCCGACGATCCCGCCGAAGGTCGAGTACGAGCTGACGGCGCTGGGGCGCAACCTGTCCGAGCCGCTGGACGTGCTCGACCGCTGGGCCCGGCGGCACATGTCCTCGGTCCAGGAAGCCCGGGACGCCTATGACGCGGAGCACACGCCCGCGTCCGCGTAGTCACCTCGGCTGGACAGCTCCTGGACAATCCGTAGCGTTCCGGGGTCCGCCGTCCCGTCCGCAGGGACACTGTCGCGGTGCTCAACGAGACCGTGCCCGCACCGGGCTGGGGAGTCGTTGCGGTCACCGCGTTGTTCGCCTTCGCGGTGTCGCTGACCTCGGTCGTCACGCCGCCCAGTGGCCGGCGGAGTCTCCTGCGCAACGCCAACGTCCTGGGCACCCTGTTCCACGAGGGCGGCCACGCGATGGTTGCGCTGCTGGTGGGCGGCGACGTCTCCCGCGTCAAGATCGACAGTGCCGAAGGTGGCACCACGTGGTCGGGCGGCCATGCGGGCCTGTCCACTGTCCTGGTCGCCGCCGCCGGCTACGCGATGCCGCCACTGGCCGGGCTGGGCGCGGCCGCCCTGCTGCACCGCGGGCGCGTCTCGGCCGTGCTCGTGCTGACCCTCGTCGCGATGGTGTTCCTCCTGCTGCTCGCCCGGGACCTGCGCACCTTGATCATGATCTTCCTGGTGGGAGCGGTCGTGTACTCGGCTTTGCGCTATGCCCCGGGCTGGCTGCGCGCCGCCATCGCCTACACCGAAGCCTGGCTGCTGCTGACCAGCGAGCTCGCCGGCGTGCGTGTGCTCGTCGTGAACCGCAGGAGCAGCGGGTTCTCCGGCCACACGGACGACGCCGCCAAGCTGGCCAAGCAGACCAAGATGCCGTCGCCGCTGTGGATCGGCGGGTGGTTCCTGCTCAACGGCTGGGCGATCTGGCACGCCGCGCCGCTGCTGTTCCATTAGCGGGCGACCAACCCGGCCTCGTGGGCCAGCAGCCCGGCTTGGGTCCGGTTCGCGCAGTCCAGCTTCACGAGCATCCGCGAGACGTAGCTCTTCACCGTCGCTTCGGCCAGGTGCAGCCTCGCCGCGATGTCCGCATTGGACAGTCCGGAACCCAGGCAGGCCAGGACGTCCCGCTCCCGTTCCGTCAGCACCGCCGTTCGCCGCCGGGCGTCTTCGCCGCGTTCCCGGCTGTCCGAAGACAACGCCACCAGGCGGCGCGCGGCCGACGGCGAAAGCACCGTGTGGCCGTCCGCTGCCACCCGGACCAGGCCGATCAGGTCCTCCGGGGGTGTCGACTTCACCAGGAAGCCCGCCGCGCCCGCGCGCAGCGCCCGGATCACGTAGGTGTCCGCGTCGAACGTCGTCAGGGCGACCACCGCCGGCGGGTCGGGCAGCGCCGTGATGCGCGCGATCGCCGTCAGCCCGTCCACGCCCGGCATCCGCAGGTCCATCAGCACCACGCGGGGCCGGTGCCGGACCACGGCCTCGACGGCTTCGGCGCCGTCCGCGGCCTGGGCGACCACTTCGATGTCGGCTGCCGAGCCCAGGATCGTGCGCAGGTGCGCGCAGACCATCGGCTCGTCATCGACCACGAGCACCGGGATCACAGTGCGTGCCTTCCGCCGTCGGGACGTAGGCGGGCAGTATCGCACCGACCCGGAACCCGCCGCCGGGTCGCGGGCCCGCGTCGAAGCGCCCGCCGACCAGTTCGACGCGCTGCCGCAGCCCGGCCAGCCCCGCGCCGGAGCCACTGCCCGCCAGCGCCGGGTCCGGCGGGTGCGCCGCCGCCGTGCTGGCCACCGAGACGTCGAGGCCGCCCGGGTGGTAGCGCAGGGACACCGTCACCGACGCGCCCGGCGCGTGCTTGCGCACGTTCGTCAGGGCCTCCTGCACGAGCCGGTACGCGGTGCGCGCGACGGTCGGCGACACCTGCGCCGGATCGCCGTCCACCACGAGGTCCGTCGCCACCCCGACCGACCGGGACTCCTCGACCAGCCGCGCCGGATCGCCGGGCTCCTCCGGGCTGAGCGTCCGCGGCCCGGTCTCGGCGCCGTTGCGCAGGACGCCGACGAGGTCGCGCAGTTCGTCCAGCGCCAGCGCGCCTTCGCGGCGGATGTCCTCGGCCGCCGTCCGTGCGGCCGGGTCGGCCGACGTCACGCCGAGCGCGCCGGCGTGCAGCACCATCAGGCTGAGCCGGTGCGTGACGACGTCGTGCATCTCGCCCGCGAGCCGCCGCCGTTCCGCCGCCCGGGCCTGCTCGGCGAGCAGGTGCTGCTCGCGCTCGGCGCGTTCCGCCCGGTCGCGCAGCGACTGCAGCAGCTGCCGGCGGGCTTCGAAGTACAGCGAGGCCAGCGCCGGCAGCGCGGTGTTGAGCAGGCCGAACGACGTCGTCGCCCAGTTCGGCGTCCACGGCCGCGCGGCCAGCACGGCCAGGATGCCGGCCACCCACAGCACGGTCCGCTTGTCCAGCGCCCGGGCCGCTTGGGACAGGATCACCGGGGTGATCGTCGGCACGGTCGTCAGGGCGAGCGGGTGGAGCGGCACGAGCAGGCCGGGCGCGAAGGTGTCGGCCGCGAGCATCGCGAACGCCGCCGCGGTGACGAACGCGTAGACCGGGCCGGGGAACCGGAACAGCAGCACCAGCGTGAGGTCGCAGGCGAGCTGCAGGACCAGCCCGGCCGCCGGGCCCCACGCGCCGGTCGTCCGGTCGCCGAGGACGTGGAAGAGGATGTTCATCCCGGCGAACGCGAGGGCCGCGAAGATCAGCCAGCAGGCGTCGGAGCGGCTCGGCCAGAGCGGCCGCCGGGCGGTGGTCACGCGGTCACGGTAACCGCTGTCCCGGGCCGTCGCCCCGGATGCGCAACCAAAGTTGCGCACCCGCCGGGGGACCCGGCAACGTTCGTCGCCGCGATCACCGCCGTCGTCCGGTTCCGCCCGCGCCCCGGAACCGGTGGACTGGGGTCCCGACGACGAGGGACGGAACCTGAGATGACCGAGCTGTCCTTGCCCACCCGGGCGTACCTGCTGGCGTGCGACACCGCGCGGAACCGGTTGCCGGACCGCGAGCGCGTGGCGCTGCTGGTCCGCGCGGCGGCGTTGACGGACCTGGTGCTGCGCGGCCAGGTCACCGACGACGGCGGCCGGCCGGCGGTGACCGGCGCGGGCGGCACCGGTCACCTGGTGCTCGACGACCTGCTCGCCGAGCTCACCGCCGAACCGCACCGGAAGTGGCGCGCCTGGGTGCGCCGCGGTGCGCGCGGGACGTTGCACTCGCTGGAGGCGCAGCTCGACGCGGCGGGGGTGATCGCGCTGCGGACGTCCCGCGTGCTGGGGCTGTTCCCGCGCCGCCGTCCGGAGGTCCGCGAGCCGGCTGCCGCGGCCGCGTTGCGCGACGAGGTGCGGGCGGCGTTGCGCGGTGACGCACCGGTGCCCGCGGACATCGCGGCCCTGACGTCGCTGGCCGCGGCGGTCGAGCTGGGCGAGGTGCTCCCGCGCGCCGAGCGCCGCCGCCACCGCGACCGGCTCACCCGGCTGGAGGAGCAGGCGGGTGCCGCGGTCCCGGCCCTGCGCAAGGTGATCCGCGAGCTCCGCGCCGCCCGCACGGCAGCGATCTCCGCGGCCTCCGGCGGCGGTGGCGGCTGATGCCGTGTCGTCCCTCCGATCACGCGTGTCGACCCCGGGATCACGCGCGTCGACCGTTCCCGCACACGCCGTTCGTGCGCGAAGGGTCGACACGCGTGATTGAGGAGCCGACACGCGTGATTGCCGGGACGACACGGTCAGGGGGTGAAGAGGCGGCCGAGGTAGTAGTCCACTGTGGAGATCGCCTCGGCCGGGGTGCGGTGGCCCATCAGGATTTCCGTGCCCTGGGAGTCCGCGATCGCCCAGAGCAGGACGGCCTCGGTCGCCGGGTCGGCCGACGCGGCGACGTCGCCCGCCTCCTGGGCCTGGCGGACCTGGTCGGCGAAGAAGTCCAGGAGTTCCGGCATGCCCTCGCCGAAGGCCTTCGCCATCGCCGGGTCCGCCACGGCGCGGATGAAGTACGCGACGCCGATGAGGAAGTCGGCCTCGCTGTCGGGGTCGCGCGGCAGGATCTCCACCAGGCACGCGCGCAGGATCGACCGCGGCGTCGGCGGTCCCTCGGCCAGCACCTTCGCGGTGATCCGCTCGCTGCGGAGCTTGTGGCGGTGTTCGAGGGCGTACCGCAGCATTTCGTCCTTCGTCTTGAAGTAGTGCTGCACCGACCCCATGGACATGCCCGCTTCGGCCGCGACCTGGCGCAGGCTGACGCCTTCCAGCCCGGCGCGCGTGGTCAGCCGCTGCAGCGCCTCGGCGATCTGCGCCCGGCGCTGCTCGTGGTCCACCTGTTTCGGCACGTCCGCTCCCGTTGTCATGCGATCGCATTGCGAAAACCCGGGCTCCGCCGTTACGATGCGATCGCATTGTAAAACAACCTCGGGGGGTTCCGGTGGAGACCGGAGAACTACGGCTGCGGCCACCGCGCCACGCACTCGACCACCGCGCGATCGCCTGGTGGCGTACCCAGGGCGCGCTGACGTTCGGGCCTGTCGTGCTCGTGCTCGCCGTGCTCGGCCTGCTGATCCCGCCGGCCGCGTTCTGGCTGCTGGTCCCGGCCGCCGTGGTCGCGGTCGTCGGTGCGGCCTGGTGCGCGGTCCTACCGCGGTGGTGGTTCGGCCTGCACCGCTGGGAGGTGACCGAAACGGCCGTCTACGTGCGCTCGGGGTTCCTGTGGCAGGAGTGGCGGGTGGCCCCGCTGTCGCGCGTGCAGACGGTCGACACGCTGCGCGGCCCGCTCCAGCAGCGGTTCGGCCTGGCGACGGTCACGGTGACGACGGCCTCGGCCCGTGGCGCGGTGCGCCTGGTCGGCCTCGACGCGCGGCTCGCGGCGGAGGTGGCGGAGCGGCTGACCGAGCGCACGGACGCCACCCCGGGGGACGCGACATGAGCCCGGCGCCCGAGCCCGGCTCGGCGGCCGCCCCGACGCCTGTCCGCGGCAGCGGCATGAGCCCGGCGCCCGAGCGAGCCTCCGCGGGTGACCCGAAGCCTGCCCGCAGCAGTGGCACGGGTCCCTCACCCGAGCACGCCTACGCGGCGGCCCCGACGCAGGCCGACCGTCGCGACCCGGGTGGCTGGCGCCGGCTCGACCGGCGCACCCTCGGGGTCACCGCCGTCCTTCTGGCCGGCGTCGCCGTCTCCGCCGGCACCCCGACCGCCATCGGCACCCGGTCCCTCTGGCTCGTCCCGGCCGCCGCGCTCCTCCTCGTCGGTGCGGGCGTGCTCGCCGAATACGTCCGCTGGCGCCACACCCGGTTCCGCTGCACGGCCGAGCGGCTCGAGATCGAGTTCCGCTTCGCCGTCCACACCCGCAAATCCCTGCTCCGCGAACGCATCCGCAGCGCCGACCTGACCGCCAACCCGCTGCACCGCGCGTTCGGCGTCGCGGCGCTGGCCATCGGCACCGGGCAGCAGGAGAAGATCATCCTCTCCCCGCTGGCCAGAGCGGACGCCGAAGCCCTGCGCGCCGAGCTCCTGCACCGATCCCCGGAGCCAGCCACAAAGGACGGTCTACTCGCGACACTCGACCCACGCTGGATCCGTTATGCACCGCTGTCTTTCGTCGCGCCGACGCTCGGCCTGGCCGCATTCGGGACCCTCTTCAAGGTCGCGGACTGGTTCGGCGCCGGCGGCAGGCTGCTGAGGTGGCTGCTGCACCTCTTCGGCGACCTTCCACTGACCGTGAGCATCCTGCTGGCCCTGGCGATCATCGTCGGCGTGGCCGGTGCCGTCGGCCTGTTCGCCGAGATGTGGTGGCACTACCGGCTGGACCGCGAACCCGGCGGAACCCTGCGCGTCCGCCGCGGGCTGCTCACCACCCGGTCGACCACCGTCGAAGAGCGGCGCCTGCGCGGCGTCGAACTGGTCGAGCCGCTCGGGGCCCGGCTCGCCGGCGCCGCCCGGGTGGACGCCATCGCCACCGGCATGAAGCGTGACGACGACGAGACGGATTCCAAGACGCTCCTGCCCGCGGCGCCGCGGGCCGTGGCGCACGACGTCGCCGCGAAGGTCCTGGGCGAGCGCATCGACGCGGTCGCGCTGGTGCCGCACCCGCCGGCGGCGCGCGGACGGCGGCTGCGCTGGGCGTCGGCGGCCGTGCTCGCGCCGGTGCTCGTCCTGCTGCTGCTCGGCACGGTGCTCACCGGCGTCCTGCTCGTGCTCGGCGGGGTGCTCGCCGTCGTCGCGCTGCCGGTGGCCGTCCTGCTGGCCCTGGACGCCTACCGCGGCCTCGGGCACGGCTCGCGCGGCCGCTACCTGGTGACGCGCGCGGGCTCGGTCCGGCGGAGCACCGCCGTGCTGGCCCGGGACGGGGTGATCGGCTGGACCGTGAAGCAGTCGGTGTTCCAGCGCCGTCGCGGGCTGGCGACGTTCACCGCGACCACCGCGGCGGGCGCCGGTGCCTACGCGATCCGCGACGCCGATGCCGCCGAGGGGCTCGCCTTCGCGGCCGGGGCCGTCCCGGGGGTGCTGGCGCAGTTCGCTTCGGCGCCCGCCGAAGCGACGCGGGCCTAGGTTCGGGGCATGGACGAATTCCGTGCCCTGCACGTCCCCGGATCCCCGCTGCTGCTGCCGAACGCGTGGGAGTTCGGCGTCGGCGCCTTCCTCGCCGCGCAGGGCTTCCGCGCCCTGGGCACGACCAGCCTCGGCGTCTCGGCGGCGGCGGGGGAGCCGGACGGGGCACCGTCGACGCGCGACGCGACCGTCGCCCTCGCCACCCGCCTGGCGCGGCTGCACGCACTCGTCAGCGTCGACATCGCCGACGGCTTCAGCGCGGACCCGGCCGCGGTCGCCGATCTCGCGGCCGAGCTGGCCGGCGCGGGCGTCGTCGGCGTCAACCTCGAAGACGGCCGGATCGACGGCTCGCTCGCCCCGGTCGACGTCCAGTGCGCCCTGGTCACGGCGGTCAAGGAGCGCGCACCCGGCCTGTTCGTCAACGCCCGGACCGACACGCACTGGGCGGGGGACCGCTCGCTCGCCGAGGCCGAGCGGCGGGTGCGGGCGTACGCGGCGGCGGGCGCGGACGGCGTCTTCGTGCCCGGCCTCGCCGAGCCGGCCGACGTCGAGCGCATCGTCGGCGCCGGCCTGCCGCTCAACCTCCTGTTCCTGCCCGGCAAGGTCACCGTGGCCGGGCTGGCGGAGCTGGGCGTCGCGCGGGTCAGCCTCGGTTCGCTGCCGTACCGGATGGCCCTCGCCGCCGCGGCCGAAACGGCGCTGGCCGTGCGCGACGGCCGTGACCTGCCGCTGAGCCCGCCGGCCTACGCCGACGTCACCGCGCTGCTGCCGTAAATCGGGTGGGCCCGGCCCGGCCCGGTCTGCTTGGCTCGGGGCATGCGTGCCTTCGGAACCGACTTCGCCGCCCCGCCCGGATACCTGAACACGCCCAGCGTCGGCATCCCGCCCGCGCCGGTGGCCGAAGCCGTGGCCGAATCGGTGGAACGGTGGCGGACCGGCGCGATCCGGCCGGACGAGTTCGACGAGTACGTCACGCGGGCGCGGGCCGGGTTCGCGCGGCTGGTCGGCGTCGAACCCGGGCGTGTCGCGAGCGGCGCGTCGGTCTCGCAGCTCATCGCCAACGTCACCGCGGCGCTGCCCGCCGGCACCCGCGTGCTCGCCGCCGAAGGCGACTTCACCAGCGTGACGTTCCCCTTCGCGGTGCACCCCGGCGTCACGGTGACCGAGGTGCCCCTGGCGGAGCTGCCCTCGCGGGTCGAGGGCCACGACGTCGTCGCGGTGAGCGTCGTCCAGTCCGCCGACGGCCGGATCGTGGACCTGCCGGCGTTGCGGGCCGCGGCCGGAGCCGCCGGGGCGGCGGTGCTGCTCGACGCGACCCAGGCGGTCGGCTGGCTGCCGCTGGACCTCGCCTGGGCGGACTGGGTGGCCGGGACGGGCTACAAGTGGCTCGGTTCGCCGCGCGGCAGCGCGTGGCTCGCGGTGCGGCCGGACGCGCAGGAGCGCACCCGCGCGGTCGCGGCGAACTGGTACGCGGGGGAGAACCCGTGGGCCACGGTCTACGGCCTCCCGCTGCGCCTGGCCGGCGACGCCCGCGCGTTCGACCTCTCGCCCGCCTGGCTGGCCCAGGTCGGCTCCGCGGTGGCGCTGGAGTACTTCGCGGGCCTCGACCTCACCCAGGTCCAGGCGCACAACACCGGCCTCGCGGACACGCTGCTGGAGAAGCTGGGCCGGCCGCCACGCGGCACCGCGATCGTGTCGCTCGACGGCGACCCGGCCCGGGTCGCCGAGGCGGGCATCGTGTCGAGCGTCCGCGGCGGCCGGGTGCGGGTCGGCTTCCACCTCTACAACACCCTTGACGACGTCGAACGCGTCTTACCCGCATTCGAGTGAACCTCGAAAGCGGGGTGAACTACCGTATGACCCCGTGGTTGGTGCGCATTTCACCCCAGGCCCGTCCGACACGGCCCCGCTGGGCGCGGTGCCCCCGCAGCCCCGGCCGCCCGTGCCGGGGCCGCCGGCTCGTGACACCCGGTCCCTGTTGCTCAGGGGGGCCGGGCTGGTCGCGATCGCCGTCGTCTCCGGGCTGCTGTGGTTCCTGATCCGGCACGACTCGACGCCGGACCAGCCGGTCGCGCAGCCGCCGGCGCAGAACACCGGTCAGTTCAAGTTCACGCTGGTCGCGGGGCCGGCGAAGACGACGGACTGCGTCGAGAAGTCCTACGGCAAGACGAAGGCCTTCTTCCAGGACACGCCGTGCCAGTCGCTGGTGCGCGCGCTGTACACGACGGAGTCGGGCGGCGCGAAGGCGCTGGTGTCGGTCGTTGTGGTCGGGATGCCGGACTCGGCGAAGGCGAAGGCGCTCAAGGCGCTGACCGAGCAGGACGAGACCGGCAACGTCACCGACATGGTGAAGGACAAGACGTTCGCCGGCACCGGCACTCCGAGCGTGAGCGGCACGGACGCGGCCTACTCGTCGAAGGTCGACGGCACGAACACGACGATCGTGCTGGCCGACTTCTACGCCAAGCACAAGGACAAGGACCTGATCGAGAAGATCGCCGACGACGCCCTCCGCCTGTCGGCCGACCTGCACCCCTGACCCGCCCTGCCGCGGCCGGTCGTGAGTGGTAAGGCGGGTGGGGACCCGCCTTACCACTCACGACGGGTCAGCCCGACTGGCCGGGCATGGCGATCGCCACCGGCTTCTCGCCCGCCTCGGACCGCCACGGCGTGCCTCGCCGCGAGGCCGCCACCAGGGCGTGCAGCGCCGTCGTGCGCAAGCCGGCGTCGTCGGTGTGGTCGATCACCGCGAGCCACGCCGCCGCGCAGTCCGCTTCGGCCGTCGCCACCACCTGGGACGCCGACTTCGCGTCCGTCACCGGGGTCTTCGGCACGTACGCCGCCTCCGGGGCCACCGGGGTCGCCCCGGCCGCCGAGAGCGTCGTCTGCAGGTAGTCGCGGCGCAGGGCGTGCTCCGCCGTGCCGCTCTTCTGCGCGTCGCCGAATTCGCCCGGCAGGAACGCGCTGACCAGCCCGTACACCCACATCGCCGCGTGCTCGGCCGCCAGCGCCACCTGGAGCGGGTCGACCGCCTCCGGGGGCACCGCGCCGGCCGGGGCCGTCCCCACCTTCGGGGCGTCCTCGCCCGGGCCCAGCGCGGGGGCGGTGCGCTGCAGCGCCGCGCAGCCCGCCGCCACGGCCGCGACCAGCCCGGCGCGGTAGCGCGGCAGCCCGCCGACGAGGTCTTCGGCCTGCTTGCGGGCGGCCGCCAGCCGGTCCTTCAGGCCGCCCAGCGCCGCGGGGGCCGGTGGGGCCGCGGACGGCGACGGCTTGGGCCGGTTCAGCCGGTCCACTTCGGACTTCAACGCGGCCGCGTGGGCCGCGCGCGCGTCGGCCAGCTGGCCGGCGGCGTCGGCGTCGGCGCCCTTGGCCAGCGCCCGCGCGGCGTCGGCGTCGGCCTGGGCGGCGGCCAGCAGCGGCTGCAGCGGGTCGGGGCTTTCGTCGTAGCCCGGCCCGCAGGCGGCGAGGGGAACGGCCAATGCGGCCAGCGCCCCCGCACGGAGGGCGCCGCGGCGGGTCAGCTCGGTCGGTCTTCCGGTCACGCCGCCCCATCCTGCCAGGCCCCGGGGCGGCCCCGCCGCTCGCGCGGGGTCAGCGGGCGACCGGATAAGCTGGTCCACCACCGACCCGCGTACCCCCGGTCCGAACCAAGGAGAGCCCCACGTGCCAGGAGAACTCGCCAGCCGGCTTCAGCCGATAGTGGCCGAAGCCGTCACCGCCGCGGGTTTCGACCTCGATTCGTTCGAGGTGCAGCAGGCCGGCCGGCGCCAGCTGGTCAAGGTCGTCGTCGATTCCGACGACGGGGTCGGGCTGGACGAGATCGCCGAGATCAGCCGCACGGTCTCGGCGACGCTCGACGAGAACGAGCACGTGCTCGCGAGCGCCTACACGCTGGAGGTCACCTCGCCGGGCCTCGACCGCCCGCTGACCCAGCCGCGGCACTGGCGGCGCGCGAAATTCCGCCTGGTGAAGGTCAGCCCGGCGGAGGGCGCGCCCTTCGTCGGCCGGGTCGGTCACGCGGGCCAGGACGCCGCCCGCGTCCTGGCCGGCGGCAAGCTCCGCGACGTCCGCTACGCCGACGTGGCGAAGGCGGTCGTGGAGATCGAGTTCAAGCAGCCGCCCGCCGAGGACCTGAAACTGCTCGAAGACGACGCGTCCGGCATGATCGCTGCCGGTCAGGCCGAGACGGAGAAGGGGTCGAAGTGAACGTCGACATCGCCGCGTTGCGGGCGATCGAACGGGACAAGGACATCCCCTTCGAAACGGTGATCGAGGCCATCGAGACGGCCTTGCTCACCGCTTACAAGCACACCGAGGGCCACCAGTCGCACGCCCGCATCGACATCGACCGCAAGACGGGCCTGGTGCGCGTGCTCGCGCACACCCTGACCCACGACGGCGAGGTCGACGAGGAGTGGGACGACACCCCCGAGGGGTTCGGCCGGATCGCCGCCACCACCGCCCGCCAGGTCATCCTGCAGCGGCTGCGTGACGCCGAGCACGAGAAGACCTTCGGCGAGTTCTCCACCAAGGAGGGCGAGATCGTCGCCGGTGTCATCCAGCGCGACGCCCGCGCCAACGCGCGTGGCATGGTCGTGGTCCAGGTGGGTGACACCGAGGGCGTGCTGCCCTCCGGCGAGCAGGTCGCCGGGGAGTCCTACGAGCACGGCAGCCGGATCAAGGCGTACGTGGTCACGGTGTCGCGCAGCAACCGCGGCCCGCAGATCACGCTCTCGCGCTCGCACCCCAACCTGGTGCGCAAGCTGTTCGCGCTGGAGGTGCCCGAGATCGCCGACGGGACGGTGGAGATCGCCGCCGTGGCGCGCGAGCCGGGGCACCGCACGAAGATCGCGGTCAAGTCCACCGTGGCGGGCGTCAACGCCAAGGGCGCCTGCATCGGCCCGGTCGGCGCGCGCGTGCGCAACGTGATGAGCGAGCTGGCCGGCGAGAAGATCGACATCATCGACTTCTCCGAGGATCCCGCCCGCTTCGTCGGGAATGCGCTGTCGCCCGCCAAGGTTGTTTCGGTACGAGTCGTGGACGAGCGGGCGAAGACCGCCCGGGTCGTCGTGCCGGACTTCCAGCTGTCGCTGGCGATCGGCAAGGAGGGCCAGAACGCCCGCCTCGCCGCCCGTCTGACCGGCTGGCGGATCGACATCCGCAGCGACGCCGCACCGGTGGACGACGAGGGTGATCAAGACCACGCCCGTCCGCCGCGGCCCGCCGCGGCAACCGGTTCGGCTGAGTGAAGGTCGAAGCGCTAGACTCAGGAGTGGTTCGAAGCCCGCGGCGGGTAGCCGAGCACCAGCCCCACCGGATTTCCCCGGTGCGGACTTGTGTCGGCTGCAAGCGGCGGGCGTTGATCGGTGAGCTGCTGCGCGTGGTCGCGGTGGCCGGGCGGGTGGTCGTCGACGAGCGTCGGCGGCTGCCGGGCCGGGGAGCGTGGCTGCACCCCGACCCGGACTGCCTGGCCAAGGCCGAACGGCGGCGAGCCTTCCCGAGAGCCTTGCGGGCTCTCGGGGCGCTCGATGCCCGCGAGGTCCGCGAGCACGTCGGGCGCACCACCCCGCACCACGAGCCCGGGACATCCCCGGGGTCGCGAGGATTCAAGGAAGCAGGTCGACCCGTCATGAGTCAGCCGTGAAGCTGAAGCCATGAGCGTCAGACAATAAGGACGAGGTCAGCGGGTTTTCCGCCTGGCCTCCCCTAGATGAGGAGAGTTGTGCCAGGCAAGGCCCGCGTACACGAGCTCGCGAAAGAGCTCGGCATCACCAGCAAGGACGTGCTCGCGAAGTTGAAGGAACAGGGCGAGTTCGTCAAGTCCGCGTCGTCCACGGTCGAGGCGCCCGTCGCCCGCCGTCTTCGCGACGCGTATGCGCCCAAGGGCGCCAAGAAGCCCACCCCCGGTCCGTCGGCGCGCCCCGGCCCGCCGGCCGCCAAGCCCGGTGCGCCCGCCGCCCCGAAGCCCCCAGCGCCTGCCCAGCAGGCTCCGGCGGCCAAGGCGGCCCCGGCCCCGGCCGCGGCTCAGGCCGCACCCCAGCAGCAGGCGCCCGCGGCGTCGAAGCCGGCTTCCCCGGGGCAGCGCCCCGGCCCCCGGCCCGGCCCGCGTCAGCAGCCCGCCGCACCCGCACCCCAGGAGCAGGTCCCGGCCGCGAAAGCGGACGCGCCCGCCGCTCCCAAGCAGGACACCCCGGCCACGCCCCCCGCGGGCGGCACCGGTTCGGTCGTCCCGCCGAAGCCGCAGGGCCCCAAGCCCGGCGGTCCCAAGCCCGGCCCGCGCACCCCGCGCGTCGGCAACAACCCGTTCGGCGTCGGTTCCGGCGCCCCGCCGCGTCCGCAGGGCCCGCGCCCCGGTGGCGGCCAGGGCGGCGACAACCGGCCCCCGCGTCCCGGCGGTGGCGCCGGCGGTGACCGTCCGGCCCCGCGGCCGGGTGGTGGCGCCGGTGGCAACCGGCCGAGCCCGGGCAACATGCCCCCGCGGCCGAACCCCGGCATGATGCCGGGCCGCACGCAGCGTCCCGCCGGTCCCGGTGGCGGTGCCCGCGGTGGTCCCGGTGGCGGTGCCCGTGGCGGCCCCGGTGGCGGCGCTCGTGGCGGCCCCGGTGGCGGTGCCGGCGGCGGTTTCCGTGGCGGTCCCGGTGGCGGTGGCGGCGGCGGTGGCTTCCGCGGCGGCCCCGGTGGCGGCGGCGGTGGCGGCGGCTTCCGCCCGGGTGGCGGCGGTCCCGGTGGCGGCGGCGGTGCCCCGGCCGGTGGCGGCGGCTTCCGCGGTGGCGGCGGCGGTCGTGGCGGCCCCGGTGGCCGTGGCGGTACCGCGGGTGCCTTCGGGCGTCCCGGTGGTCCCTCGCGCAAGGGCCGCAAGTCGAAGCGGCAGAAGCGCCAGGAGTACATGGACAACATGCAGGCGCCCAGCGTCGGCGGCGTTCGCCTGCCCAAGGGCCAGGGCGAGACGATCCGACTGCCGCGCGGTGCCTCGCTGACCGACTTCGCCGAGAAGATCGACGCCAACCCGGCTTCGCTGGTGCAGGTGCTGTTCCACCTCGGCGAGATGGTCACCGCGACGCAGTCCGTGTCGGACGACATCCTCGAGCTGCTCGGCGGCGAAATGAACTACCACGTTCAGGTCGTCAGCCCCGAGGAGGAGGACCGCGAACTGCTGGGGACCTTCGACATCACCTACGGCGACGACGCGGGTGGCGAAGAGGACCTGCAGGTCAGGCCGCCGGTCGTGACCATCATGGGTCACGTCGACCACGGTAAGACCCGCCTGCTCGACACGATCCGGAAGACGAAGGTCCGCGAGAGCGAGGCCGGCGGCATCACGCAGCACATCGGTGCGTACCAGATCGAGACCGAGCTCGAGGGCAACCCGCGCCTGATCACCTTCATCGACACCCCGGGTCACGAGGCGTTCACCGCCATGCGTGCCCGTGGTGCGAACTCGACCGACATCGCGGTGATCGTGGTAGCGGCCGACGACGGTGTGATGCCGCAGACGGTCGAGGCGATCAACCACGCGCAGGCCGCCAAGGCCCCGATCGTGGTCGCGATCAACAAGATCGACAAGGAAGGCGCGAACCCGGACAAGATCCGGCAGCAGCTGACCGAGTACAACCTCGTGGCCGAGGAGTACGGCGGCGACACGATGTTCGTCGAGATCTCCGCGCGGCAGAACATCAACATCGATGGCCTGCTCGAGGCGATCCTGCTGACCGCCGACGCCGCTCTGGACCTCCGGGCCAACCCGGACATGGAGGCCCAGGGTGTCGCGATCGAGGCACACCTCGACCGCGGCCGCGGCCCGGTGGCCACGGTTCTGGTCCAGCGCGGCACGCTGCGCGTCGGTGACTCGGTCGTGGCGGGTGACGCCTACGGCCGCGTCCGCCGGATGGTCGACGAGCACAACGTCGACGTCACCGAGGCGCTGCCGTCGCGTCCCGTCCAGGTCATCGGGTTCACCTCGGTGCCGGGTGCGGGTGACACCTTCCTGGTGGTCGACGAGGACCGCGTCGCCCGGCAGATCGCCGAGCGCCGGTCGGCTCGTACGCGGAACGCGCTCAACGCGTCGCGCCGCAAGCGGGTCAGCCTCGAGGACCTCGACTCCGCCTTGAAGGAGACGAACAGCCTCAACCTGATCATCAAGGGTGACAACTCGGGTACGGTCGAGGCCCTCGAAGCCTCGCTGCTGCAGCTGGACGTCGGCGACGAGGTCGAGCTGAACGTGGTCCACCGCGGTGTCGGTGGCGTGACCGAGTCGGACATCGACCTGGCGACCGCGTCCGACGCGATCGTCCTCGGGTTCAACGTCCGCGCCCAGGGCAAGGCGACCGAGCGGGCCACCCGCGAGGGCGTCGACGTCCGGTACTACACGGTCATCTACCAGGCGATCGACGAGATCGAGCAGGCCCTCAAGGGCATGCTCAAGCCGGAGTACGAAGAGGTCGAGCTGGGCCGCGCGGAGGTTCGCGAGGTCTTCAAGTCCTCCAAGATCGGCACGATCGCGGGTTGCCTGGTCATGTCCGGCGAGATCCGGCGCAACGCGCGGGCCCGGCTGCTGCGCGACGGCACTGTCGTCGCGGAGAACCTGCCGGTCAGCTCGCTGCGGCGGTTCAAGGACGACGTGGTCGAGGTCCGCGAGGGCTACGAGTGCGGTCTGACGCTCGGTTCGTACGGCGACCTCAAGGTCGGCGACCTGATCGAGACGTACGAGCAGCGCGAGAAGCCCCGCGCGTAAGGACGATCGACACCGGGTGTGCGTTCTCGCGCACACCCGGTGTCTCCCTACTACACCACCCAAACTGCCTATGTTCGTCGGAGCTCTTGAGCTCGACATCCTGCTCGGCGACGTCCATTCGCTGAAGCAGAAGCGATCCGTGGTCCGTCCGGTGCTGGCCGAGGTGCGCAAGCGCTTCGCCGTCTCAGTGGCCGAAGCCGGGCACACCGATCTGCACCGCCGGACCCTCATCGGGGTGGCCGTGGTCGCCGAAGCGGGCGAACACGTCCGTGACGTGCTGGACTCGTGTGAGCGGTACGTGGCGAGCAGACCGGAGTTCGAACTGCTCTCCGCGCACCGCCGGCTGCTGGGTCCGGACGATTAGACCTTTCTAGGAGAACGACATGGCTGATCCGGCTCGGGCTCGCAAGCTCGCCAAGCGGATCTCGCAGATCGTCGCGTCGGCGATCGAACACGAGGTCAAGGACACGCGGCTGGACTACGTGACCATCACGGACACGAAAGTCACCGGCGACCTGCACGACGCCACGGTGTACTACACGGTGCTCGGCGAGAAGCTGGACATCCCCCCGGACTTCGCCGGCGCCGCCGCCGCGCTCGAATCGGCGCGCGGGATGCTCCGCACGAAGGTCGGGCAGGGCACCGGCGTCCGCTACACGCCGACGCTGACCTTCGTCGCCGACACGATTCCCGAGGAGTCGAAGCGCATCGAGGACCTGCTGGCGAAGGCCCGTGAGGCCGACGCCGAGGTCGCGCGGCGCGCGGCCGAAGCCCAGCACGCCGGCGAAGCCGACCCGTACAAGGCTCCTCGCGAGACCGAAGACGCCGAAAACGACGAGCTCGCGGAGGAGGAGAGCCGGGGCTGACCCCGTGCTCTCCCGCCGCGGCCTGCTCGCCGGTAGCGCACTCGCGCTGCTGGCGGGCTGCTCGTCCGCACCCGCCGGGCCCCCGCCCGGCCCACCCGCTGTGCCGGAGCCGACCCACCCGTCGGCGCTGCGCGACCCGGTGACGGTCCAGCGCATGCACTCGGCGGCCCGCGGTACCGACGTCGACCTGGTGCTCATCACGCCCGAAGGCGTCCCGGCCTCGGGGCTGCCGGTGTGCCTGGCCCTGCACGGCCGAGGCGCCCAGGCGCGGACGTTCCTATCCCTCGGCGTGCCTGCGCTGCTGACGGCGGCGGTCCGCGCGGGAACGCCGCCGTTCGCCATCGCGGCGATCGACGGTGACCACTACTGGGTGAACGTCGGTTCGGACGACGACCCGCAGCGCATGCTCACCGACGAAGTCCCCGGCTGGCTGGCGAGCCGCGACCTGCGTCCGGCGTCGGCGGTGTTCGGCATTTCGATGGGCGGCTTCGGCGCGTTGCGCTTCGCCCGCGCCCACCCGGACCTGAAGGCGGTGGCCACGGCGAGCGCGGCCCTGTTCGTCAGCTGGCCGGACGCCCGCAGCCGCAAGGTCTTCGCGGACGAGGCGAACTGGCGCGACTCCGAACCGCTGCTGCACCCGGCCGAGCTGCGTCCCGGCGGCATGGGTGTGTGGTGCGGCGAGTCGGACCCGTTCCTGGGGGCGGATCGCCGGCTGGTGAAGGCGGTTTCGCCGGCCGTGTCCCGGTTTTCCCCGGGCGGGCACGATGACGAATACTGGCGGGGCGTACTGCCGGAGATCGTGAAGTTCGTGGGGGAGCGCCTGTCGTGACCGACCCGTCCGGCCTGTCCAAGGCCGTCTGGACCGACGCCGACTTCCCGCAGATGGGCTGGCACGACTGCCGCATCCACGCACTCGGCTTCCTCGAGGACGACGACCCGCCACCGGGCCGGCTCCTGCTGGACCTGGACTACATCGTCCGCTGGGTCGAGCCCGCCCGGCGCGAGAAGCACTTCACGTTCTGGATCACCCCGGCGACGTTGGTGTTCGACCAGGCTTGGGACATCACCGGCGACATCGGCCCGCTGCACGGAAGCCTGGAGATAGCGGACCTCCACCGCCTCGACCCACCGGACGACAAGCCCTACCCGCTGTGGCACATCGAGGGGCACGAGTTCGACCTCAAGTTGCGGGCGCGGGGCTTCCGGCAGTACCTGCGGATGGCGCCGAAGCACGTCCCCCGGCAGGTCCTGGCCATGACCGAGCGCGGCGGACTCAGCTTCGCCGAGCAGGCGTTCGCCTGATACTCCCGCGGCAGTCAGGGTGTGGTGGCCGCGGGTTGCCAGAATCAGGCAAAGCCACCTAGATTGCAAAGGAATGCATCAGAAGGGGAAGAACGCGGCTCCGAGGTTGCAATAAGAGGGGATCATGACTGAACCGCCGGATATCGAGCGGTTGGTGGATGATTGGGAGCGGGACGCCACCGAAAAGGCGACCCGTTACCGGCAAATGCAGCAGCAGGTCGAGCAGATCTCGATCACCGAGTCGGTCGCGGACGGCGCGGTGCGCGTCACGGTGGGGGCCAACGGCATCCCGACCGGCGTCGCGATGACCGGCGCGGTGCGGACGATGAGCCCCGAGCAGATCGCGGGCGCGGTGATGGCGGCGATGCGCAAGGCCCAGTCACGCTACCCCGAAAAGATACGGGAAATCTTGGCCGGCACGGTGGGCGACGATGCCACGAGCCGGCACCTGGTCGAAGTGGCCGAACGGAACTTCCCGGCTCCGGAGGAAAGCGCGGAAGACGAGGCAGCGCTGCCGGGCCGGCAACTCCGGGTGGAAATCGAAGACGACGGAGAACGGCCGGCGCCGCCTCGCCGGCCACCGCGATCGCGCGAGAACGACGACGGCGAGGATTTCGGCGACCGGAGTTTCTTGCGCCGCGATTGAGGTGAAGGGGGATCACCGTGTCCGACGGGCCAGGGTATGAGGTGCTGACCGAGGAACTCGGCACCCACGCGGGCAAGGTCGACGCGCTGGCGCAGCGGCTCGAGGCGGCGGTGGGGGCCGCCCAGCAGGTGACCATGGACAACAGCGCCTACGGGGTGATCTGCCAACCCTTCGCCATGCTGCTCGACCCGTTCGAACAGCGGGGCGTCGAGGCGTTGCGGCAAGCCGGCCGATCCGTCACCGACACCGCCGGCAAGGTGCGCGACGCCGTCCAGGCCTACCGGAACCAGGAGCACGAGGCCGGCCAGGCGATCAGCAAGCTCGGGAAGCCGCTGGAATGAGCAATCCGCTGGTCGCCAAGCCCCAGTCGCAGACCACCGCGGTGACCGGGATCGGCATCGCCGAGTCGGCCACCGACCTCGCGAACGGGGTCAAGGACGGGTCGTGGGTCGAGTTCGGCATGGGCGCTCTCGGCGCGGGCATGGAAGTCCTGTCGCTGGTCATCGACCCGATCGGCACCCTGGCGCAGTACGGCGTGTCGTGGCTGATCGAACACGTCCAGCCGTTGAAGCAGGCGCTGGACTGGCTCGCCGGGAACCCGCCGGTGATCCAGTCGTTCGCCGACACGTGGGCGAACGTGGCCCAGGAGGTCGGCGCGATCGCCGGCGACTTGGCGAACGAGGCGAAGACCGGGACTGCCGGGTGGACCGGTGAGGGCGCCGACGGCTACCGCGCCCGCGCCGCCGAGCAGTGCGACGCCATCGCCGGGGCGGGGACCCTCGCCGACGGGATCTCCACCGGCGTCATGATCATGGGCCAGGTCGTGGCCATGGTCCGGGAAACCGTGCGTGACCTGGTGGCCGAACTGGTCGGGAAGCTGATTTCGTGGGCCTTGGAGGAGGCCTGCACCCTCGGGTTCGCCACTCCGGCGGTGGCCGTACAGGCGACGACCGCGATCACGAACGCGATCCGCAAGGTTTCGGACCTGATCCGGAAACTGGTCAAGACGGTCGGCAACGCCGCACCCAAGATCCGCAAGATCGTCGACAAGCTCGGCGAAATCCTCGAAAAGCTGGGCAAGCTCGGTCGCCGGGCCGGCCGCCGCTCCGACGGTGTCACTCCTTCCGCGCATGCCGGCTCCCATGCCGACGCGCCACACCTCGCGGAGGGCACGACACCGGCTCACGCGCCGGACAGCCCGGATGCCCCCGCGGCTTCGCACGCGCCCGACGGC
The DNA here is from genome assembly GCF_040638975.1 of Amycolatopsis sp. NPDC024027. Classification (NCBI taxonomy): domain Bacteria; kingdom Bacillati; phylum Actinomycetota; class Actinomycetes; order Pseudonocardiales; family Pseudonocardiaceae; genus Amycolatopsis; species Amycolatopsis sp. NPDC024027. The sequence continues at coordinate 11,911 of NZ_JBEZYY010000030.1, read as the reverse complement.
ACCAGCCCGTCGGCCACCACGCCGTCGTCGAGCCGGATCAAGGACAACGTCGGCGAGCCGCGCGACAACGCCGTGCCCGCCGACAAGCTCCGGTGCGAGCAGGATCCGGTGGACGTCGCCGGCGGGCGGCTGGTCATGGCGCAGACGGACGTGGAGCTCCTCGGCGTGCTCGCGGTGACCGTGCGGCGGGTGCACCTGTCGTCCTACCGGGCGGGGCGGTCCTTCGGTCCGAGCTGGGCTTCGACGCTGGACCAGCGGCTGGAGATCGAAGCGGAGGGGGTGTACTTCGCCGCCGACGATGGCACGCTGCAGGTGTTCCCGCACCCCGCTCCCGGGTACCCGGTCCAGGCCGGAGAGGGCCCGCGCCGGACACTCGAGCGCGACGGCGACGGCGGGTACCGGCTGACCGACTTCGCGCAGCAGCACGTGCTGCACTTCGGCCCCGGCGGTGCGATGCGTCCGATCGCGGCGACCACCGATCGGAACGGGAACCGGATCGACTTCCGGTACACCGGCTCCGGAGCACCGGCCGAAATCCGGCACAGCAGCGGCTACCGGATCCGCGTCGAATGCGACGGAGCCTTGGTCACCGCGCTGTACCTCGCCGACGCGGACGGCGACGAACTGCCCTTGACGCGCTACCGGTACCGGGACGCCCGGCTGGCGGAAGTCGTCAACGCGTCCGGTCTGGCACTGCGCTTCGACTACGACCGGGCGGGTCGGGTGACCGGCTGGACCGACCGGAACGGCGGCTGGTACCGGTACTCCTACGACGCCGCCGGCCGCGTGGTGCGCACCGAGGGCCCCGGCGGCGCGATGAGCGGCGCGATGGAGTACGACTCCGACGATCGCGTCACCCACTCGATCGACTCGCTGGGTGGCCGCACGACGTTCCACCTCAACGAAGCTCGGCAGGTGGTGCGGGAGGTCGACCCGCTCGGTCACGAGACCCGGTTCGAGTGGGATCGCTTCGACCGCCTGTTGTCCCGCACCGACGCGGTGGGGCGGACCGATCGTTACCGGTACGACGAGCGCGGCGACCTCGTCGCCGTCACCCGCCCCGACGGCAGCCAGTTCCTGTTCGAATACGACGACTTCCACCTGCCGGTGACCGTCATCGGTCCGGATGGCGCCACCACCCGCCGCGAGTACGACGACCGCGGCAACGTCACGAAGGTCACCGATCCCGCGGGCGGGGTGACCGAGCTCGCCTACGACGAGCGTGGCGGTCTCGTCCGGGTCACCGATCCGCTGGGACACACCCGGCTGCTCACGAGCGACGCGTTCGGGCTGCCCGCTTCGAGCACTGACCCGCTCGGCGCCGTCGCCCGGTACGAGCGGGATCGGTTCGGAAGGCTGATCGCGATCACCGACCCGAACGGCGGCGTGACCCGCTTCGGCTGGACCGTCGGCGGCGGCCTGGCGTGGCGTACCCTGCCCGACGGTTCACGGGACGAGTGGGGGTACGACGGCGAAGGCAACTGCCGGGTGCACACCGATCCGCTCGGGCAGGTGACCCGCACCGAATACACCGCCTTCGACCTGCCGAGCGCCGAACGGCGGCCCGACGGCACGAGCCTGGAATTCAGCTACGACACCGAGCTGCGGCTCACCGGCGTCCGCAACGAACTCGGCCTTCTCTGGCAGCGCGAGTACGACGCGGCCGGCAACCTGGTGCGGGAGACCGACTTCGACGGCCGGACGCTCACCTACCGCCACGATCCCGCGGGCCGGCTGGTGGAGCGTGTCAACGGGGCCGGGGAGCCGATGCAGTTCGGCTATGACCTGCTCGGCAACGTGGTCGAACGGCGCACCGCGAGCAGGGTTGCGACCTTCGCCCACGATCCGGCCGGCCGGCTGATCCACGCGAGCGACGGCACGACGGAGCTGTCCTTCGTCCGCGATGCGCTCGGCCGGGTGATCGAAGAGGTCTGCAACGGCCGTTCGGTCGTCTCCCGGTACGACGCGCTCGGGCGCCGGGTCGGGCGGCGCCTGCCGTCCGGTGCGGAGGCGGTCTGGGAGTACGACCCCAACGACCAGCCGCTCGCGCTGCACACAGCCGGCCGAACCGTCCGCTTCCGGTACGACCCGGCCGGGCGGGAGCTGCAGCGGCAGATCGGAACGGACGTCGTGCTGGCGCAGCGGTGGAGCGCCAACTCCCAGCTCATCTCCCAGACCATCGCCGGACCCGGGGGCCGGCTGCAGGACCGTTCGTACTCCTACCGGGCGGACGGCCTGCTGACCGGGATCGACGATCGCCTGACGGGGCGCAGGTCCTTCGAACTGGACGCCGGTGGCCGGGTCACGGCGGTGGCCGGCCCCGGCCGGCGCGAAACCTACCGCTACGACGCGGCGGGCAACCTCACCGGCGCGTTCCGGCCGGACGACCGGACCGATCCCGACGTCCAGGGGGAACGCCGCTACCGGGGAACACGCCCGCAGAGCGCGGGGCAGGCCCGGTACGAGCACGACGCGCAGGGCCGGGTGGTGCTGCGGCAGCGGAAGCGGTTGTCGCGCAAGCCCGACACGTGGCGCTACTCCTGGGACGCGGAAGACCGCCTGGTGGAGGTCCGCACCCCCGACGGCACACGCTGGCAGTACCGCTACGACCCGCTGGGACGGCGGATCGCGAAGCAACGGTTCGGGGCGGACCGCGAGCACGTCGTGGAGCAGATCGACTTCGTCTGGGACGGCGTCGTCCTCGCCGAACAGGTGCGCCGGGTCTCGGGTTCCGCCGACCACCGGCTGACGGCGTGGGAGTACGAACCCAACCGGTTCACCCCGGTCGTGCAGCGCGAGGGATCGTGGACGGCGGATCGTCCGCAGGACTGGTACGACGAGCGGTTCTACGCCATCGTCACCGATTTCGCCGGCGCGCCGACGGAACTGGTGACCGAGCGCGGCGCCATCGCCTGGCACCAGCGCACCAGCCTCTGGGGCCGGACGATCGCCGGCAGCGGCGGGACGGGAGGCGCCACCACCCCGCTGCGGTTCCCCGGCCAGTACGCCGACCCGGAATCGGGCTTCAACTACAACCACCACCGCCACTACGACCCGGACACCGGCCGGTACGCGAGCGCGGATCCGCTGGGCCTGGCCGCCGGCTCGAACCACTACCGCTATGCGGCCAACCCCCTGATGACCATCGACCCGCTCGGCCTGGTCTCCTGCACGCTCAACGCGTACGCCGACGGCCTGCGCGGCACCAACCAGGGCAGCACGCCTCGCGTCGCTTCCGAGTACACCACCCCGTCCGGCCGGAGGTATCGTGGGCACAACCGGGAAGGGGTGCCCATTCCAGACCACCTGCGCCAAGAAATGGAGCAGATCGCTCCCCTGAGCAATCGTCACGGGGCATGCGCGGAGGTCAATGCCCTGTCGAGGGCATATCACGAGGAACGAGCCGCGGCACTCGCGGCGGGCCACCTGCCGGACGAGGCGGACGCTCTTGCCCGGCAGGCCATCCGGGGCGGGTCCATGGAATCGGTGCGCGTGCGGCCGATCGGCAGTCCGGCCAATTCCCACGGCACGCCGATCGACCCTTGCCCGCCCTACTGCACACCGTTGCTGGCACGCTTGGGGATCAGCTGGCCGGGAGGGCCGTGAACGTGGGAGTCTTCGACGCTCTGCCGCCCGCGGTGGTGTCCACATTGGAGGCGGCAGGCTGGAGCCGGAGCCGGCGCGTACCGATCGACGGGTGGGTGGAAGCGCTGCGGCCGGAGGGTTTCGTGCTCTCCGACGTGGCCGCGGAAGTCTTGAGCTCGTTGGGCGGCCTCGAAGTCCCCCCGGTGGTGAAGGGACCGTACGCCCATCCCCTGCTTTTCGAGCCGGTCCTCGCCGGCGGCGGCGCCCATGACATCGCGGAGGAGTTCGAAGCCCGCTACGCGCAGCGCTTCTATCCGGTGGCGGAATGGATCTCGAACGCCTGCGTCTTCGTGGGGGAGTCCGGCAAGGTCGTGTCCTACGACGACGTCGAATGGTTGGAGATCGGGGACAGTTTCGGCGAGGCGTTGGAGGTCTTCCTGCTGGCTTCCCGCTCCCCGAAGGTGCTGCGCGAGAACTAAGGGATGTCTCGTAACCCCGGCATCGGGGTGGGTGGGTCGTTGTGGTAATTGATCATGTCGTGGTGCAGGTGATCACAGCGTCGCGACCGGAGTGGACCGCCCCGTTCGCCGGGCTGGAACCGGGCACAGTTCCGCAAGGTGGTGCGGCTGGTCGCCAAGCGCGGCGGGGACGAGATCGCGGACGGGCGCCCTGGCCGGCAGTGGGCGTTGCCGCTGGCAGACCGGGTTCTGCTGGTCGCGACCTACTGGCGGACGAACCTGACGATGCGTCAGATCGGTCCGCTGCTGGCGCTGGCGCCGGTCCGCAAACGCCGGTCGACTCCGTGGCGATCGTGGACGGCACCCTGGTCCCGATCCGGGATCACCGGCTGGCGACGCCGTCGAAGAACTACCGATATTCGACCAACGTGCAGGTCGCGATCGATGCCGAGACCAGACTGGTGATCGCCACCGGCGACCCGCAGCCGGGCAGCCGCAACGACTGCACCGTCTACCGCGACTCCGGCATCGCCGACCAGCTCGCCGATCGGCCGGTGATGGCCGATGGTGGTTACCAAGGCAATTCCGGGGTTGTCATGCCGTACCGCAAACCCCGCGACGGCAGCGAGCTGCCGGACTGGAAAGAAGGCGGCCGCACATGGCTGTTCAGTAGGTAGCAGCCGTCGTAGGAGAGGCATTCGCACCAGAACTCGTAGCTGTTGCGCCGGCCGCCCAGATCGCCGGTCAGGTAGTAGAACCGCCGGTCGCCGGTGTCGGCGAGCTTCTTCACGCACGCCTCGTACTCGGGGGTGCCCGGGTTCGGGCAGCAGGACCCCGCGTCGCAGCCCGCGTTCTTCTGCACGTACCCGAGGCACGAACCGTCCGTGCAGGCGTTCCAGGTGGGGCCGACGGTGAAGCTGCCGCTGCCGGCGGCACCCCGGGCCAGGGTGGTGATCTTGTTCTTGTTCCAGCTCTGCGCCTCGTACAGATACTTCCGTTCGGTGGCGCGGACGGTGCTCATCGACGCCTTGCTCGTCACGGCCAGCGAGGCGTTGCTGCCGTAGGCGTAGCCACCGGTGATCGAGTACGTGTTTGCCGGTGAAGTGGCCGTTCGGGTCACCGGTGAACCCGGGCGCGGTCTTGATCGCGCAGTTGTTCCGCGGGTTGGTGCCCGGCTGGAACTCGCCGCAGTAGTAGACGTCGCCGCTGTTCACCGGAACGGGGTAATCGCGCTGGCTCCACGTCCAGAAGTTGTGCTGGACGGCGTTGCTCGACGGGTCGAACACGACGTAGCCGAGCCGCAGGTAATTGCTGCCGGCGGCGTCGGTGAACCCGGCCACGCTGACCACCCAGTTCTGCTTGCCCAGCGGCGGCGGCGCGGCGTGCGCCGCGGACGCGCCGAGCAGCAGCGTCGAGGCGAGCACCGAGAGGACGACAGTAACGAAAACGCCGAATCGGGCGGAAAACCCCCATCAACATGGTGGGAGCTAACTCATGAACGCACTATTTCGAAGCGAACAAAATCGCCTGCGGCACCTCGGCCCCGGGGCGCAGCAGCCATTCGGCTTCCACGGTGAACCCGGCGTCCCGTACCCGGCGGGCCAGCCACCACGGCTGCCGGAGGTGGATGTTGACCCGCATCGGGTGCCCGCCGTAGCCCTCGGTCTTCAGCCGGGTGCCCGCGCCGACGTGGTAGCCGATCGTCAGCAGCCCGCCCGGCCGCAGCACGCGGTGGAAGTGACCCAGCGTCACCGGCACCGACTCGTCCGGGACGTGGATCAGCGACCAGGACGCCAGCACGCCCGCGACCGACGCGTCGGGCAGCGCGAGGTCCGTCATCGACCCCACCTCGAACCGCAGCCCGGGGTGTGACCGGCGCGCGAGGTCGATCATCCCCGGTGACAGGTCGATGCCGGACGCGTCGACGCCCAGCGAAGCCAGGTACGCCGTGAAGTGCCCCGGACCGCAGCCGACGTCCACCGCCGGGCCGTCGACCCGGGATGCGAACAGCGTCAGCGCCGCCTTGAGGTACGGCTGTTCCTCAAGCGCATCAGAGACGAACTCGGCGTAGCTCGACGCCACCGTGTCGTACGAGGTGGCGGTGTCCGCGAGCCAGGTCATCGCGCGCGCAGGCCGTCGAGGACCATGCCGAGCGCGCGCCGCCAGTCCGGGGTGGCGGTCGCCGCGGCGAACACGATCGCGAGGTCGGGCCCGCGGAAGTCCGGCCGCAACGCCCCTGCTTCCTGGGCACGCGAGATGATCCGGTTCATCCGGGAACCGTTGGCCTGCTTGGCTTTCTCCAGCCCCGACGCCGGGTCGAAGGTCCGCGAGCAGACTTCGGTGAAGCCGCGGTCGGAGACCTGCATCAGCACCGAACGCTCGAGGAACAGGACGAAACCCGCCCAGGGGTCCTCGCACGCGAGGGCCTCCTCCAACACGGCCTGAGCCTCTTCCAGCGTCGGCAGGAAGGCGGCTTCGACGAGGTCCGCCCGCGTCGGGAACCGGTTGTAGAGGGTGCCGATCGCGACCTCGGCGCGCCGCGCGATTTCGTCGAGCGGGGCGTCGACCCCCTTGGCGCCGAAGACTTCCCGCGCCGCCGCGACCAGGGCTTCCCGGTTGCGGCGGGCGTCCGCGCGCAGGGGACGTTGCTCGACGGTCACGGTCCGCGAGTATAACCGTGTACGCCTGAGCGGCTCGCCTGGTTGCCTTCTGATCGGAACCTCACAGTGCCCACCTCGGGGGCCGGGCGGGAGCACAATGGTGCCAGCGGGGGTGAACCCGCACCGAGACGGCCACCGAGGGGAGGTCGGCACCATGCACTCCGACCTTTCCCCGTCCGGCCGCACCGGAGTCCTCCTGGTCGGCACCCGCGGGCAGCGGGGCCCCGGGGAGGTGCTGATCAGGATCAGGGGTGGCTTGGAAACCTTCCTGGCCTGGTCCGACACGGAGCTGCCGAAGGGCACGACCGTCCTGGTCGTGGAAACCCGGGGCCGGCGCACGGTCGACGTCGTGGCGTGGGACGCCTCGGATCCCGCTTCCTAGTGCTCGCAGAAGGAAAATCGATGTTCGGTTATCGCGTGCCGGCCCCCAACGAGGCGATGCTGATCTCCGGGGGCAACAGCAAGAGCGCGGCGCCGTTCCGGGTCGTCACCGGCCACGGCGCGTTCGTCATGCCGGTCTTCCGGAAAGTCCGGTTCCTCACGCTCGCCATGTGCGAGGCCGAAGTGACCGAGGTGTGCGTGACGAAGCAGGCCATCGCCCTCACGGTCCGGGCGGTGATCGCGTTCAAGGTCGGCAACGACACCGAGAGCATCGTCAACGCCGGCCAGCGGTTCCTCTCCGACCAGGACCAGATGTCCGTGCTGACCGGCCGGATCTTCGCCGGGCACCTGCGGTCCATCATCGGCTCGATGACCGTCGAGGAGATCATCACCGAGCGGCAGAAGCTCGCCACCGAGGTGCTGGACGGCTCGGCCGTGGAGATGGCGAAGATCGGGCTCACCGTCGACGCCCTGCAGATCCAGTCGATCGACGACATGAAGCTCGGCTACATCGCCGCGATGGCCGCGCCGCACAACGCCGCCATCCAGCGGGATGCGCAGATCGCGCAGGCCGTGGCGAACAAGACCGCGGCGGAAGCCGAACAGGAGTCGCAGCGGACGCAGGCCGAGTACGCCCGGCAGACGTCGATCGTGCAGGCGAAGTACCGGGCCGAAGTCGAGGCGGCTCAGGCCCAGGCGTCCCAGGCCGGGCCGCTGGCGCAGGCGAAGGCGCAGCAGGAGGTCATCGACGCGCGCACCGAGCTGGCCCAGCGCGAAGCCGAACTGCGGCAGCAGCAGCTGGTCGCCGAGGTCATCAAGCCCGCCGACGCCGAGGCCGAGCGGATCCGCATCCTGGCGCTCGCCGAAGCGGAGAAGATGCGGGTGCAGGCGGAGGCGGCCGCGTCGAACAACCGGGTCGCGCTCGACCGGATGCTCATCGACCAGCTGCCGCAGATCGTCAAGGAAGCCGGCCGGGGCCTGGCGGGGGCGAACGTCAACATCCTCAACGGCGCCGACGGCCTCGGCGAGATGGCCGCGGGCCTCGTCGGCCAGGGACTGTCCATCCTGGACTCGGTGAAGCGGGGCCTGACCAACCCGCCGGCGCCCACACCCGCGCCGGAAGCGAACGGGCAGCTGCCCAAGCCGGGTGAGCTCACCGCGTCCTGAAAGCGCTTTGTCGACTCAGGAAGCCGGTTTCGCCGCGACGACCAGGTCACGCAGGATGGCCTGGTCCACGCGGTGGGCGAACTCGTCCCACGGCCCGCCCTCGCGGACGTCGAGGCCGGCCTTCCGGAGCACCTCGACGAGCTCTTCGCGCGGCAGCACGGTCGTGTTCCACGAAATCCCGAGCGCCCCGCCGGGTTTCAGCACCCGCGTCCACACCGGGACGGCCGCGGCGAGCAGGTCGCGCGGGCTGCGCTGCAGGCCCGTCTCGCGGTGGCTGCCGTGCTGGACGCCGTACGGCGCGTCGGCGACGATCACGTCGCAGGAGTTCGCCCGCAGCACCTCGTCGGTGGTCAGGGTGTCGGCGTTGAAATAGGTCAGTTTGCGCGTGTCGCCCGCTTTGTACGCTTCCTTGTCCAGCGCGTACTCGATGTCGAGCCGCCGGCCGAGCCGGACCTTGTTGCGGCGCAGCTGTCCCGACTCGGCGGTGTGCTTGACGCGCTTGTTCCGCAGCCACGTCTTGATGAACGCCTCGTAGGCCTCGAAGTCCTTGGCGTCGACGTCCAGGCCGGTCGCGTGCAGGCCGTACATCATCGCCTGGTTCAGCGTGGTGCCGCGGCCGCACAGCGGGTCGAGCAGGTACTTCGGCCGGTCCGAGAACGGGTCCGCCGTCGCCAGCAGCGTCACGTTCACCAGCAGCTTGGTGAACAGCTCGTTCGTCTTGCCCGCGTACTTCTGGATGGTCAGCAGGTCCGAGTCGGCCTTCGCCAGCGGTGTCACGGGCACCGGACGGAGGACGCCGTCACCCAGCTCGAACAGCGCGTACAGCGACGAGACGTTCGACAGGAGCGCGAGATCGCTCTCGCCGAGGGGCGCCGAGCTGGTGAAGCGCACGTAACCGACGCCGCCGAGCTCGACGTCGTCGATCGCGGACAGCTCGGCCGCCAGGCGCGCGCCGAACACCGCCAGCTCGGCGCGCAGCAGCGCGGGGGAGGAGGCGGCGTAGACCCGGTTGGCCGAGGGGTAGACCAGCATCGCGTACTCAGGCATCCCGCAGAGCGTAGCGTGACGCACCGTGACCTCTACTTCGGCGCAGGACATCCGGGACGCGGCGGCACTGCTCGCCCCGGCCACCGACGTGACGATCCTCGGCCACGTGCGGCCGGACGCGGACGCGCTGGGCAGCGCGCTGGCCCTCGGCCGGGCCCTGCGGCAGCGCGGCGCCCGCGTGCGCGTCTCCTTCGGCGAGCCCGACGAGGCCCCGGAGACGCTGCGGTGGCTCGACGAGGACGGCCTGCTCACCCACCCGGACGACCTCCCGGACTCCGAGGAGCTGCTCGTCTGCGTCGACACGCCGACGCCGAAGCGGCTCGGCCGGCTCGCCGGGCGCGTCGAGCTCGCCGGCGCGGTGCTGGTGATCGACCACCACGCGACCAACACGTTCTACGGCACCTGCCACGTCGTCGACGAGAGCGCCGAGGCCAGCGCGGTCCTCGTGTTCCGCGTCCTGGAGGCGCTGGGCGCCGAGCTGGACGAGCCGATCGCGCGCGGGCTCTACGCCGGGATCGTCACCGACACCAGCGGGTTCCGCCGGGCGAGCCCGGAGACGCACCGGATGGCGGCCCGGCTGCTCGAAGCGGGCGCCGATCCGGAAGCGATCGTGCGCCGGATCGTCGACGAGCGCCCGTTCGCCTGGCTGCCGATGCTCTCGTCGGTGCTCCGCGAGGCTCAGTTGGAGCCGGAAGCCGCGCAGGGCCGGGGTTTCGTGCACGCGGTGGTCGGCGTCGACGCGGCCCGCACGGTGCGCGCCGAAGAGGTCGAGTCGGTCATCGACGTCGTCCGCTCGGTGCGCGAAGCGGCCGTCGCGGCGGTGCTCAAACAGGACCCGGCGCACCCGGGGCAGTGGCAGATTTCGCTGCGTTCGATCGGGATCGACGTCTCGGCGGTGGCGGCCGAGTTCGGCGGCGGCGGGCACCGGCAGGCCGCGGGCTGCACGATCGCGGGCTCCGCCGACGAGGTTGTCGCGGGCCTGCGTGCCGCGTTGGAGCGGGCCCCGCTGCTGTAGCGCGCCCGGTCCGGATGCAGTGAATGACTCATTCCTGACGTCCGATGCGGTGAATGAGTCATTCACTGCGTTCGGTCGGGTTCCCGCCGGTCAGGACGGTCGGTGGCGGCGGTTAGAGTCCGGTTCGTGGTGAACGTGGAGGAGATCGAGCGGGTCCCGGCGAAGCGCGTGCTCGGCCTGGCCGTGCCCGCGCTGGGGGTGCTGGCCGCCGAGCCGCTGTACGTGCTGGTCGACACCGCCGTGGTCGGTCACCTCGACGCGCTGTCGCTGGCCGGGCTCGCGCTCGGCGGCGTCGTGCTGGCCCAGGTGTCGAGCCAGCTGACGTTCCTGTCCTACGGCACGACGTCCCGCACCGCCCGGCTGCACGGCGCCGGCCGCCGGGCCGACGCGGTGCGCGAAGGCGTCCAGGCGACGTGGCTGGCGGTGTTCGTCGGGCTCGTCGTGCTGGCCGCCGGGCAGCTGCTGGCCTGGCCGATCGCGCGGGTGCTTTCGGGGAGTGACGAGATCGCGTCCGCCGCCGTGTCGTGGCTGCGGATCGCGTTGTTCGGGGCGCCGCTGATCCTGGTCACCATGGCCGGCAACGGCTGGATGCGCGGGGTGCAGGACGCCGCGAAGCCGTTGCGGTACGTGCTGGCGGGCAACGGGATCTCGGCCGTGCTGTGCCCGGTCCTCGTGTACTGGGCGGGGTTGGGGCTGGAAGGTTCGGCGATCGCGAACGTCGTCGCGCAGGTCATTTCGGCGTCGCTGTTCTTCGTGGCGCTCGCGCGGGAGAAGGTCGGGCTCCGGCCGGACTTCAAGGTGATGCGCGCGCAGCTCGGCCTCGGCCGCGACCTGGTGCTGCGCAGCCTGGCGTTCCAGGCGTGCTTCGTCTCGGCGGCGGCCGTGGCGGCCCGGACGTCGACCGAGGCCGTCGGGGCGCACCAGGTGGTGCTGCAGCTGTGGACGTTCCTGGCGCTGGTGCTGGACTCGGTGGCGATCGCCGCGCAGTCGCTGGTCGGGGCGGCACTGGGGGCGAACGCGGCCCGGCAGGCGCGCGGGGTCGCGTCGCAGATCACCGGGTACGGCTTGCTGATGGGCTGCTTCCTGGGCGTGCTGTTCGCCGCGTTGTCGGGGGTGCTGCCGCACGCGTTCACGTCCGACCCGGGCGTGCTGGCGGAGATCCCGCACGCGTGGTGGTTCTTCGTGGCGTTGCAGCCGATCGCGGGAGTGGTCTTCGCCCTGGACGGCGTCCTCCTGGGCGCGGGCGACGCGGCCTTCCTCCGCAATGCGACGCTCGGCAGCGCGGCGCTGGGCTTCCTCCCGCTGATCTGGGCCTCCCTCGGCTTCGGCTGGGGCCTCACGGGCATCTGGACCGGCCTCTCCTGCTTCATGCTCCTCCGCCTGGCCGCGGTCCTGGTCCGCTGGCGCTCGGGAAACTGGGCGGTGACCGGCGCCACCCGCCCAGCCTGACGTGTCCGGAGAGGCATCTCGCGTGATTGAGCAGGCATCTCGCGTGATCCGGGATGGGCGTGACCCGGTTTGACGGACATCTGAGATCAGGGGGCGTGAGCCTCCGGAAGGATGTCCCTCATCATGGAGACCATGGGCAAGAGGAAGCC
>NZ_JBEZYY010000029.1:0-111608 GCF_040638975.1 Amycolatopsis sp. NPDC024027 | reverse complement strand
CCCGGAGACCCCCCGGCAGCTCGCGACGGCGCGCCCGGCGAGCCCCGGCCTGCGCAGCGGCCCCCGCCGCGGCGCCGCCCTGGGGGCGCCGGCCGGCCGGCGGCCCGCCACGACCCGCGCGCGCGTCGGCGGGCGGTGCACCTCGCCGCGGCGACCGCGCAGGACGCGCACGGGACGGAGGGGCGCCGGGACCGGGGTCGCCGGGCGAACGTGTCCGCGTTCGGCCAGAATGGACATCCGAACCTCCTCGAAACCCTGTGTCCGCCCGTTTCCCGGGCCGCAGCGGCCCGTGGATCAAGGTCGAACAGGCGTTCTATCGAACGCCCGTGCGAAGGTCTACCACCTGCCACCGACAAAATCGAGCGGACACGGCGTGTCGATCGAACAGATGTTTGAAATCGCCGTGCCCGGGGGCTAACGTCGGTGACCAGGGCATCTGCCGGGCAGATGCCGCCCGGCGAGGCTGCCCGCACCCCGCGGGCGGCGGCCGGCGCGCAGAAACGTGCAGCGAACGTCTGGGAGGCGACGCAGTGGCGAAGGAGAACAAGGCGGGCAGGACCAGTGGGTCCCCCGGTGGCTCGGGCAAGGTGCACACCATGCCCGAGGTGTACGACGTGGACGACGCCCTCACCGTCCGCCAGCAGCAGGTGCTCGACGTGATCCGCTCGTGGGTGAGCCGGTTCGGCTACCCGCCGAGCGTCCGCGAAATCGGCGAGGCGGTCGGGCTGACCTCGACGTCGTCGGTTTCGCACCAGCTGCGCGCCCTGCAGCGCAAGGGCTACCTGCGCCGGGACGCGAACCGCCCGCGCGCGGTCGGCGTCCTCTCGGCGACCGACGACAACCCCATGGGCATCGAGATGGACCAGCAGCCGGTCATGCCGAAGGCGGCGTACGTGCCGCTGGTCGGCCGGATCGCCGCCGGTGGCCCGGTGCTGGCCGAGCAGGCCATCGAGGACGTTTTCCCGCTGCCGCGGGAGATCGTCGGCGAGGGCGAGCTGTTCCTGCTGAAGGTCACCGGTGACTCGATGATCGACGCGGCCATCACCGACGGCGACTGGGTCGTCGTCCGCCAGCAGCCGGAGGCGGACAACGGCGAGATCGTCGCGGCGATGATCGACGGCGAAGCGACGGTGAAGACGTTCAAGCGCAAGAACGGCCACATCTGGTTGATGCCGCACAACGAGGCGTACGAGCCGATCCCCGGTGACGACGCCACGGTGCTCGGCAAGGTCGTCGCCGTGCTGCGCAGGCTTTAGAAGGGTGCTTCCGGGCTTTCGCACGGCCCGGAAGATTCACCGGATCGGATGATCTTCGGCCGTGGGGAGCCGAAGGTCAGCGGCGGGCCCGGCGGCGCAGCTTGCTGAAGCCGAACCAGCCGAGACCGACCACCGCGACCGTGATCCCGGCGGCAGGCAGGATGGGGAGCCCGGCCCCGTCCTCCGCCGAGCCGGCTGACGCGCCGGCGCCGGTCGAGGTCGTCCCCTCCGCCGGTGCGACGGACTGCGCGGCCGATGCCGCCGCGCCCCGCACCGTGCGGAGGGGCTGGCCCACGCCTTCGCTGCCGGAGATCAACGTTCCGTCCGGGTCGAACGCGATCGCCTCGCCCTGCTTCTCGCCCGGCAGCGGGATCCGCACCGGATTGCGCTGGAGCGCCGCGAGTACATCGCCGTCCGGAGCCGCGTACACGTACGCGTCCGTGTAGGTCCGCAACGCGATGACGCTGCCATCGGCCATCGAAGCGCCGCCCGTCACCAGGACCGAGCCGATCGAGCCCACCGGGCCGCCCTGGGTGTCCGTCGTGGCGATCTTGACCGTGCCGACCTTCTCCAGGTTGGTCGGGCCCGGGCTCGCCAGGGGTCCCGACGGCCGGTAGACGCGGGCCTCGCCGAGGACGTCCTTCGTGATCAGGTACGGCGTGCCCGCCTTGTCCATGATCAGCGCTTCGGTGTCGTGCTGGCCGTCCGGGTAGGTGAGCCGGTGCAGCGTGACCTTGCCCTGCGGGCTCATCTCCAGCAGGGCGACGGTCAGCCGGCCCTTCTGGTTGTCGCCGGTGTCGGACAGCCACAGCGTTCCGTCGGGGGTGCGGGCCAGGTCCTCGACGTCGAACGGGTCGGTCTTGTCCGTGAGGACCTTCTGGACCTTGCAGTCCCGGCCCAGCACGAACACTTGAATCTTGCTGCCGCCGTCGTTGATCGCCCACAACTGCTTGCCGTCGGAGACCAGGCCGGACAGCTCGCCGATCCGGGAATCCTTCATCGTGCACAGCGGCTCCGGAGCCGCCGGGGCCGCCGAAGCCGGGATGGGCCCGCTGAACAGGCCCAAGAACACCGCCGCAAACGCGACCACCCAGCGCACCCAGCCACCTCCGTAGTGTGCGACCCCTGTGGATCGCACACTACGGAGACGTCTCAGGCCCTGGTCGAGTTGGTCTCGAACTCGCGCAAAGCCGCCGCGAGGTCCGGGCGGACCCGCACCAGCAGGCGCGTGCCGTCCTCGGCGTGCTCCTCTTCGAGGACCTCGCCGTCCGCGTGCGCCCGCGCGACCAGCTCACCGCGCGAGTACGGCACCAGGACGTCGACCGTGACCTCCGGCCGCGGCAGGCGGTCGGCGATCACCTCGACGAGCTCCGGGATGCCCGTCCCGGTCCGGGCCGAGACCTGGACCGACCCGGCCAGTGCGTGCCGCAGCCGGGCCAGGCTGACGTCGTCGGACGCGTCGACCTTGTTGATCACCAGCAGCTCCGGCGGGAGCGGCTCCTTGCGCTTGCGCGTGATCTCGCCGAGCACCTCGCGCACCGCGCTGACCTGCTCTTCGGGCGCCGGGTCGGACCCGTCCACCACGTGCACGAGCAGGTCCGCGTCGGCGGCTTCCTCCAGCGTCGAGCGGAACGCGTCCACCAGCTGGTGCGGCAGGTGCCGCACGAACCCGACGGTGTCGGTCAGCGTGTAGCCGCGGCCGTCCGGCGTCTGCGCGCGCCGCGTGGTCGGGTCGAGGGTGGCGAACAGCGCGTCCTCCACCAGCACCCCGGCCCCGGTCAGCGCGTTGAGCAGGCTGGACTTGCCGGCGTTGGTGTAGCCGACGATCGCCACGCTGGGCACCTCGTTGGCCAGCCGCCGCCCGCGCTTGGTCTCGCGGATGGTGTCCATGGCCGCGATCTCCCGGCGCAGCTTCGCCACGCGCTTGTTGATCCGCCGCCGGTCCGTCTCGAGCTTGGTCTCACCGGGACCGCGCAGGCCCACGCCGCCGTTCGCGCCGCCGGCACGGCCACCGGCCTGCCGGGACAGCGACGCACCCCAGCCGCGCAGCCGCGGGATCAGGTACTGCAGCTGGGCCAGCTCGACCTGCGCCTTGCCCTCTTTCGACCGGGCGTGCTGGGCGAAGATGTCGAGGATCAGGGCGGTCCGGTCGATGACCTTGACCTTGACCTTTTCCTCGAGCTGCCGCAGCTGGCCCGGCGAGAGCTCGCCGTCGCAGATCACGGTGTCGGCGCCGGTGGAGCCGACGATGTCCCGCAGCTCCCGCACCTTGCCCGAGCCGATGTAGGTGGCCGGGTCCGGCTTGGTCCGCCGCTGGATGAGGCCTTCGAGGACCTCCGAGCCCGCCGTCTCGGCCAGGCGCGCCAGCTCGGCCAGCGACGCCTCGGACTGCAGGGCCGTGCCCTCGGTCCACACGCCGACCAGCACGACGCGCTCGAGCCGCAGTTGCCGGTACTCGACCTCGGTGACGTCGTCCAGCTCCGTGGACAGTCCCCTGACCCGGCGCAGCGACGCCCGGTCTTCGAGCTCCATTTCGCCTGTCGACGGATCGCCGTCGTACAGGTCGTCGTCGTGGTCTTCGGTGTGTGTCAGTTCTGTCATCGTGCCTCCATGTTCCCACGATTCGCCGCGGGAACCGAACTTTTACGTGCTGGGATAGGTGGCGAGGTAGACCGCGGTGCGCTCGGCGCCGGGACGGCGGGGGCGCGCCCGGAACTCCTCGAGCAGAGCGTTGAGCCGCGTTTGCAGCTCCGCCCGCTCCTCGGGGGCCACCTGGACGACCAGGCGCGACTGGTGCACGCCCTCGAATCCGGTCTCGGCGATCTCGGCCAGATAGGCCTCGAGAACCGCCTGTTCCACGCCCTTGTCACCGCATGAGTCGAGTGTCCACGAAAGCCCCGTCGAAAGATACGGAATTTCCCGGGCGCCCCGGGTCCCGCGGCGCGGCGGCTGCGCGGCGAGGAAGCCCGTCTCGACGAGTTTGCGCACGTGGTGCAGCGTCGTCGCCGGATCACGGCCCAGCCGCTGGGCCAGCTCCTTGTTCGTCAGCGCCTCCGAGAAGGTCAACCGGATGATGCGCAGCCGTATTCCGGAGGCCAGGGCGGCCGCCTCGGCTTCGGTCGCGGCACGTCGTTTCGCAGGGAGCACGGCGTACAGCCTAGAGCGAACAGTGATTGACACTTTCCAATCACTCGCGGCACACTCGTCGCCATGTCCAGGGGGTCACTGTTCTTCCACGCCGACTTCAGGCGGCTTTGGGCCGGCGACACGGCCAGCCAGTTCGGCACCGCCGTCGGGTACACCGCCATCCCGCTGCTCGCCGCGGTGACCCTGGCGGCGACGCCGTTCGAGATGGGCCTGCTGACCGCGGCCCAGACGCTCGCGTTCCTGCTGATCGGGCTGCCCGCGGGCGTGTGGGTGGACCGCATGCGCCGCCGCCGGGTCATGCTCACCGCCGACTTCGTCCGCTTCGCCCTCCTGCTGAGCGTGCCGCTCGCCTGGTGGGCCGGCGTGCTGACGCTCGCCCAGCTGATCGTCGTCGTGCTGTTCGTCGGCGTGGCGACGGTCTTCTTCGACATCGCCTACCAGTCGTACCTGCCTTCGCTCGTCGGGCGGGAGCACCTCCTGGAGGGCAACGCGAAGCTGCAGGCGGTCCAATCGGTCGCCCAGGTCGCCGGGCCGAGCGGCGCGGGCGTGCTGGTCCAGCTGATCAGCGCGGCCAGCACGGTGCTCGTCACCGCCTTCGGCTACCTGACGTCGGCGCTGTGCCTGCTGCGGATCCGCGCGGCCGAGCCGGCGCCGGAACCCACCGGGCACCTGCGCCTGAAGCAGCAGATCGCGGAAGGGCTGCGGTTCGTCTTCTCCGACAAGCCGTTGCGGTCGAGCGTGGCGTGCACGGCGACGGCGAACCTCTTCGGCGGCGCGTTCGTGGCGGTCCAGGTGCTGTTCTTCACGCGCACCGTCGGGCTGTCCCCCGCCCTGGTCGGGGTGATGCTCGCCGTCGGCGGCGCGGGCGGCGTCCTCGGCGCGGTCTTCTCCGGCGCGCTGACCCGCCGGATCGGGCACGCCCGCACGATCTGGCTGGTCCCGCTGCTGTCCTGGCCCGCACACCTGCTGCTCCCCTGGACCGGCGCGGACTGGCGGCTCGTGCTCGCCGCGTCCGGCGAGGTCGTCTACGGGTTCGGGGTGATCGTCTACAACGTCGCGCAGGTTTCCTATCGTCAGGCGATCTGCCCCGACCGGCTGCTGGGCCGGATGAACGCGAGCGTCCGGTTCCTCGTCTGGGGCACGCTGCCGCTCGGCGGCCTGCTGGGCGGTGCGCTCGGCGAAGGTCTCGGGCTGCGCGGGGCGATCTGGGTCGCGGCCGCCGGGGAGGCGGCCGCCGCGCTGTGGGTGGTCTGCTCACCGCTGCGGCACATGCGCGACCTGCCGACCGAGGCGAAAAGCGGTTCCGGCGCCGCCTAGAGTTGGTTCATGAGTACCCCATACGAGCGCCCGAGAGTCCCGGACAAGGTCGGTGTCGACGGTCTGGAGGCCAAGTGGGTACCCGTATGGGAATCCACGGGTGCCTACCGCTTCGACCGGACGAAGACCCGGGACGAGGTCTACTCGATCGACACTCCCCCGCCGACGGTCAGCGGGTCGCTGCACATCGGGCACGTGTTCTCCTTCACCCAGACCGACGTCCTCGCGCGGTTCAAGCGGATGCGCGGGCTCGAGGTCTTCTACCCGATGGGGTGGGACGACAACGGCCTGCCGACCGAACGCCGGGTGCAGAACCACTTCGGCGTCCGCTGCGAGCCGTCGCTGCCGTACGACCCGGAGTTCCGGCCGCCGGAGAAGCCGGGCAAGGACGTCGTGGCGATCTCGCGCCGGAACTTCGTCGAGCTGTGCGAATCCCTGACCGTGACCGACGAGCAGGTCTTCGAGCAGCTGTGGCGGCAGCTCGGGCTCTCGGTCGACTGGACGATGTCCTACCAGACGATCGGGCACGACTCGCGGCTGATTTCGCAGCGCGCGTTCCTGCGCAACCTCGAGCGCGGCGAGGCCTACCAGGCCGAAGCGCCGACGCTCTGGGACGTGTCGTTCCGGACCGCCGTCGCCCAGGCCGAACTGGAGGACCGCGAACGCCCCGGTTCCTTCCACGACCTCGCGTTCACCGGACCGGACGGTGCCGACGTCGTGATCGCGACGACCCGGCCGGAGCTGCTGCCCGCGTGCGTCGCCCTGGTGGCGCACCCCGATGACGAACGGTTCAAGCCGCTCTTCGGGAAGTCCGTGCGGACGCCGGTGTTCGGCGTCGAGGTGCTCGTCGTGGCGCATCACCTCGCGGATCCGGAGAAGGGCCGCGGGATCGCGATGGTGTGCACGTTCGGCGACACCACCGACGTCACGTGGTGGCGCGAGCTGCGGCTGGCCACGCGGGTGGTGCTGGGGCGTGACGGCCGCTTCCTGCCGGACGCGCCGCACGACGTGCCGGGGGACGCCTACGCGCCGCTGGTGGGCAAGACCGTCCACACGGGACGCGAGGTCATGGTCCGCCTGCTGCGCGAGGCCGGGGCCCTGCGCGGGGAACCGCGGCCGATCACGCACTCGGTGAAGTTCTACGAGAAGGGCGACAAGCCCCTGGAGATCGTCGCCAGCCGGCAGTGGTACCTGCGCAACGGCGGGAACGACGCCTCCTTTCGGGAGAAGATGCTCGCCCGCGGCGAAGAGCTGAACTGGGTGCCGAAGCACATGCGCGTCCGGTACTCGTCGTGGGTGGAGAACCTGGCCGGGGACTGGCTGATCAGCCGGCAGCGGTTCTTCGGCGTGCCGATCCCGCTGTGGTACCGGCTCGACGCGAACGGCGAGCCGGACTACGACGCGCGCCTGCTTCCGGACACCCTGCCGGTGGACCCGAGCAGCGACGTCCCGCCGGGGTTCACCGAGGAGCAGCGCGGCGTGCCGGGCGGGTTCGCCGCCGATCCCGACGTGATGGACACCTGGGCGACGTCGTCGCTGACGCCGCAGATCGTCGGCCGGTGGAGCATCGACGACGACCTGTTCTCCCGCGTGTTCCCGATGGACCTGCGGCCGCAGGCGCACGAGATCATCCGCACCTGGCTGTTCTCGACGGCGGTGCGCGCCGAACTGGAGCACGGCGTGCTGCCGTGGCGGGAGACGTCGATCGCGGGCTGGGTGCTCGACCCCGACCGCAAGAAGATGTCGAAGTCCAAGGGCAACGCGACCACCCCGGTGGACCTGCTGGAGCGGTTCGGCTCGGACGCGGTCCGCTACTGGGCGGCGAGCGCGCGCCCGGGCGTCGACACGTCGGTGGACGAAGGCCAGATGAAGGTCGGGCGGCGGCTGGCGACGAAGCTGCTCAACGCGAGCCGGTTCGTGCTGGGTCTCGGTGTGCCGATGCCCGGCGCGGTCGCCACCGAGCCGCTGGACCGGGCGCTGCTGGCCTCGCTGGCCGTCGTCACCGAGCAGGCGACGGCGGCGCTGGAGACGCTGGACTACGCGCGAGCGCTGCAGGTGACCGAGACGTTCTTCTGGACGTTCTGCGACGACTACGTCGAGCTGGTGAAGGGCCGCGCGTACGGGGACCGCGGTCCCGACGCGGCCCAGTCCGCGCGAGCGGCGCTCGTGACGGCGCTCTCGGCCCTGCTGCGGCTGTTCGCGCCGTTCCTGCCGTTCGCGACCGAGGAGGTCTGGTCGTGGTGGCAGGAGGGATCGGTGCACCGGGCCGTGTGGCCTCCGGCGGCGGCGTCCGACGGTGACCCGGAGCTGCTTCCGCTGGCCGGCGCGGTGATCGCGGCGGTCCGCCGGGCGAAGACGGACGCGAAGGTGTCGATGCGGTCCGCCGTCGAGACGCTCACCGTGACCGGACCGGCCGAGGTGCTGGAGCGGTTCACGGCCATCGAGCCGGACATCCGCACCGCGGGCGCGATCTCGTCGGTGGAGACGCGCGAAGGCGGCTTCGCGGTCGAGGCCAAGGTCTGACGGGGGTGGGCCGCCCCGGTCACGAACCGGCGGCGGCCCACCAGGCTTCGTCGAGCTCGCCGCGCGCCACGATCTCGGCGGGCCCGGACAGCGTCGACGCGCCGCGGGACACCGTCACCTCGACGCGGCCACCCGGGATGTCCACTGTGGACGCGCCGGTGTCGGTGCCCGCCAGGTGGAACGCGGCCGCCACCGCGGCGACCGTGCCCGTGCCGCACGCCCGCGTCTCGCCCACCCCGCGCTCGTGCACGCGCATCCGCAGCGCGCCTTCGCCGAGGCAGTTGATGAACTCGAGGTTCACGCCGTGGGGGAACACGTCGTGGTCGAAGTCGGGTTGTTCACGCAGGTCGAGCCCGGCCACGTCGTCGTCGAGCAGCGAGACCAGGTGCGGGTTGCCGACGTCGACCGCCACGCCGGAGAACGGGCGGCCGGCCACCACCGTGACCGACGTCCCGGTGATCGTCGCCGGTCCCATGTGGACGGTCACCGAGCGGTCCGGGTGCACCACCACCGGGCGGTCGCCCGCGCGGGTGCCGACGACGAACTCGCCCTCGGCGGCCAGGCCCGACTCGACCAGGTAGCGGGCGAACACGCGCACGCCGTTGCCGCACATCTCCGCGATCGACCCGTCGGCGTTGCGGTAGTCCATGAACCACTCGCCCGCGGACGGCTCGCCGAGCTCGGCGGCGCGCACGACGCGCAGCACGCCGTCGGCCCCGAGGCCGCGCCGGCGATCGCACAACGCGGCGACCCTGGCCTCGGTCAGCTCGAGGCGGCCCGCCGGGTCGGGGAGCAGCACGAAGTCGTTCTGTGTGCCGTGCCCCTTGAGGAACTCGATACCGCCCATAGGGGCAAGATTACCGGGCCAGGGTATCCAGGACGCGCGCGGCCAGCCCGGGATCGGCGCCGTCGAACCAGTGGATCCGCTGGTCGCGCCGGAACCAGGACCGTTGCTTGCGGACGAAGCGCCGGGTGGCCTGCGCCGTCGCGGCGGCGGCCGCCTCGAAGTCGCCGTCGCCGTCCAGTTCGGCGAGCACCTGCTGGTACCCGAGCGCCCGCGCCGCCGTCTTCCCCTCGCGCAGGCCCTGCTTCTCGAGCTCGCGCACTTCGTCGACCAGCCCGGCGGCGAACATCCGCTCCACGCGCTCGTTGACGCGCTCGTCGAGCTCCTCGGGCGCCCGGTCGACGCCGATGACGACCGTGCCGTAGCGGGCGGGCCCCGGCTTCGGCAGGTTCGCCGAGAAGGGTTCGCCGGTGATCTCGATGACCTCGAGGGCGCGCACGATCCGGCGCGTGTTGGTCGGCAGGATCTTGGCGGCGGCCACCGGATCGCGCTCACCCAGCCGGGTGTACAACGCGGGCGTGCCGAGCTGCTCGGCTTCCGCGTCGAGCCGGGCCCGGACGGCCGGGTCGGTACCCGGGAAGCGCAGGTCGTCGAGCACGGCCTGGACGTAGAGGCCGGACCCGCCGGCCAGCACCGGGACCCGGCCGCCGGCCAGCAGCCGCTCGATCTCCGCCCGCGCGTGCCGCTGGTAGGCCGCGACGGACGCCGTCTCGGTCACGTCCAGGACGTCGAGCAGGTGGTGGGGGACGCCCCGGCGCTCGGCCTCGGTGGCCTTGGCGGTGCCGATGTCCATGCCCCGGTAGAGCTGCATCGCGTCGGCGTTGACGACCTCGCCGCCGAGCGCGCGGGCCAGGTCCACGGCCAGCGCGGTCTTGCCGGTGGCCGTCGGCCCGACCACCGCGACCGGGACGGCGGGGCTGTTCACGGCGGCTGACGATACCTGCGGGCCGACACGGAGCGTCCACCGGAAGTAGGATCACGAGCTTCGAGTGGCCCATCCAGTACCACGGTGCGCGCTGAGCTGCTTGAATGCCGCGTGGGGCCGTAGCATCCGAGCACGGCCCGTGACGACCGCATTACCCGGCCCCGCTTCGCGGCGGGGCGCCCGCAACCGCGGGCGTACAGGCGATAAGGAGCCTGCGATGGCCCAGGAGAACACTTCCACCGGTACCCCGGCCCCGCACCCGGTGCCGCACGCGCTGCACGCCGGGCACGCCGCCCCGCCCGTGCCGCCCGCCGAACCCACCCCGTCGACCTGGGGCCGGATCGACGACGAGGGCACGGTCTACGTCGTCACCGCCGAGGGCGAGCGCGCCGTCGGCGTCTGGCAGGCAGGCACCCCCGACGAGGGCCTGGTGCACTACGCACGCCGCTTCGACGACCTGCGCACCGAGGTCGAGCTGCTGGAGACCCGGCTGATCTCCGGGGCCGGCGACCCGAAGCACGCGCTGTCGAGTGCCACCCAGATCCGGGACGGGCTGCCCGAGGCCGCCGTGGTCGGCGACCTGGCCGCGCTCGCCGCCCGGCTGGAGTACGTCATCGGGCACGCGGAGAAGGCGCTGGCCAGCGCGAAGGCGGAGCGCGAGGAGGCCCGCGCCGCGGCGATCGCCCGCAAGCAGGAGCTGGCCGAGGAGGCCGAGAAGATCGCGGCCGACTCCACCCAGTGGAAGGCGGCGGGCGACCGGCTGCGCACGATCCTGGACGAGTGGAAGACGGTCAAGGGCGTCGACCGCAAGACCGACGACGAGCTGTGGAAGCGGTTCTCGAAGGCCCGCGAAGCGTTCAACCGCCGCCGCGGGTCCCACTTCGCCGAGCTGGACAAGCAGCGCGCGTCGGCCAAGCAGCGCAAGGAAGAGCTGATCGCCGAAGCCGAGGCCATCAGCGAGTCCGAGGACTGGGGCGAGACGGCGGGTCGCTACAAGGACCTGATGACCGAGTGGAAGGCGGCCGGCCGGGCGCCGAAGGACAGCGACGAGGCCCTGTGGCAGCGCTTCCGCGCGGCCCAGGACAAGTTCTTCGCCCGCCGGTCCGCGGTGTTCTCCGAGCGCGACGCGGAGTTCACGCAGAACGCGACACGCAAGGAAGAGCTGCTGGTCGAGGCGGAGAAGATCGACGCGGCGGCCAACCTGGAGGCGGCGAAGAGTGCGCTGCGCCGCATCCAGGAGCAGTGGGACGAGATCGGCAAGGTCCCCCGCGAGCGCATCCGCGAGCTGGACGGCCGGTTGAAGGCGGTCCAGGACGCGGTCAAGTCGGCGGAGGATTCGCGCTGGCGGAAGACGGACCCGGAGGCCCAGGCCCGCGCGGCCCAGTTCCGCGAGCGCGTGGAGCAGTACGAGACCCAGGCGGCGAAGGCCCGGGCGGCCGGGGATGAGCGGCGGGCCAAGAAGGCGGATGAGCAGGCGGCTCAGTGGCGCGAGTGGCTGCAGGCCGCGGAGGCGGCTGTTGCGGACCGGTGAGGTTTGTGGGTGTTGAGGTTTGTGGCGCTGAGGTTTGTGGGCGCTGATCGCTGAGGTTCGCGGTCAGCTGAGGTCGGTTTTTCGCGGAGGCCCTTCTTGCCGGCTGTTGTGGCTGGCGAGGGGGCCTTTGCGGTTTGCCCACAGGGTCATCGTGATGTGGACAAGGTGGCCGCTCAGGCGCGTTTCCGGGCGGTTCTGACGGTGGCCACCGATACGCTGGAAGCGGGGGCAGCCCCCAGGGAGGGCGGGCCGTGCCGCCGGGCCGAGCCGAGCCGAGCGAGCCAAGCAGGGCGGAGCGGAGCCGGGCCGCGCGAGCCAAGCCGCACCGCGCCGCGCGAGCCAAGCCGGGCGGAGCCGAGCCGGGCCATGCCGGGCCGGGCCGGGCCGGGCCAAACAGGGCGGAGCGGAGCCGGGCCGCGCGAGCCAAGCCGAACCGCGCCAAGCAGGGCTGGGCCGGCCTGCGCCGAGCCGGGTCTCGCTAGGCAAGCCCGCAGAGCTGAACAGAGCCACGCCGGGCGAGCCAGGGCAAGCCAAGCCAGGCGGAGCCCATCCGCGCTGCGCAGGGCGAGCCAAGCCGACTGCGCCCAGCCTCGCCAGGCGGAACCGAACCGCGCCTCCCCTGGCCAGGCCGAACCACGCCAGGCCGAGCCTGGCCGCTGAGCCGTGCAGGGCCACCGTTGCGCAAGCCGGCCCACCCGAAGGGGTTCGGTCACCGCCCCGACCGGGGGTTACCGCGCGCTTTCCAGCCGACCCGGTGCTGCACTTCGATCATGACCAGGACATCCCACAACACCGGCCGGATCCTCTCCGCGCTGGTGATCAGCGTCGCCCTCGGCGGGCTCTGCCCCGCGCTCGCCGCCCCGGCCGGGGCCGCTCCGCTCTCCTCCGGGGTCGAAGCCGGCAAGGGGAAGGTGAAGGTCGAGGGGAAGCTCGGCAAGGACCACGTCAAGGTCAACGAGAAGGTCGACCTCAAGGGCAACCTGCAGGTGCTCGACGCGGCCCGCTCCGAACAGACCGTCGAAACCGTCATCGTGCAGCAGCTGCAGGCCGGTGCTTGGGTGAACATCGCCGACACCACCTGCCGGCCGAACGGCGGCTTCTTCTTCAACCTCAGCTTCAGCGTGAGCGCCACCGTCTCGCTGCGGCTCTACCACCCCGAGACGACCCTCTACGCCGCCGCGTACTCGGCGAGCACCCTCACCCTGCGCGTCGGCTGATCCCGGTCCCCGCCGGTTCTCAAGACCGTGAGAACGCCGTGCGCATCCACTGGACCGCGAGGCAGATCATCGCGATCCAGGCGATCACCATGCCGAGCCCCGGGCCGCCGCCCGCGGAGCCCGGGGCGTGGGATGACTGCTGGGACCAGATCGCCAGCAGCCCGTCCACCGAGGCGAACCAGCCGCCCGCCGCGCAGACCCAGGCCAGCCACCAGCGCCGCGTCACCAGGGCCAGTGCCGAGCCCAGGATGCCCACGCCCGTCGACGTCGCCGCGAACAGCTGGGGGATGCCGCCGCCCTCGCCGGCCAGGACCTGCCAGCCCGCGTGGTCGCCCACCCACGGCAGGATCAGGCAGATCAGCAGCACGAACGCGAACACCGCGATGGTGAACCCGCGGCGGCCCAGCTCCACCGTGCGGGACGCGCGCTTGCCCGCCTCGTCGATCTCGGCCGCCAGCTCGGCCAGTTCGCCGTTGCCACGGGACTCGGTCACAGCGCACACCCACTCACCGGTTCGGGCTGGGCGGCCGGGGCACCGAAGCCCGGCAGGCCCAGCGTGACGCCGCTCGTCTTCGGCCGGAGCCCGGCCTCCGCGTTGTCGCCGGCGCGCGTCCGCCGGTGGGACAGCAGGTCGCCGTCGGCCACCAGGTGGTGCGGTGCGCCGTAGGTGACGACCGTCTCGACGACGTCTCCGGGGCGGACAGCGCGGTCGACGTGGGCGCCGGCCGGGGTGAAGTGCACCAGCCGCCCGTCGCGGGCGCGGCCGCTCATCCGGTGCGTCTCGGCGTCCTTGCGGCCCTCGCCCGCGGCGACGAGCAGCTCGACGCGGCGGCCGACGATCTTCTTGTTCTCTTCCCAGGAGATCGCGTTCTGCAGCTCGACCAGGCGTTCGTAGCGCTCCTGCACGACCTCCTTCGGCAGCTGGCCGTCCATCGTCGCGGCCGGCGTGCCCGGGCGCTTCGAGTACTGGAAGGTGAACGCGCTGGAGAAGCGGGCCTGCGCGACGACGTCCAGGGTCGCCTGGAAGTCCTCCTCGGTCTCGCCCGGGAAGCCGACGATGATGTCGGTGGTGATCGCCGCGTCCGGCATGGCCGCGCGGACCTCGTCGAGGATGTTCAAGAAGCGCGCCGAGCGGTAGGACCGCTTCATCTCGCGCAGCACCCGGTCGGACCCGGACTGCAGCGGCATGTGCAGCTGGTGGCAGATGTTCGGGGTCGCGGCCATCGCGTCGATGACGTCGGAGGTGAAGGCGGCCGGGTGCGGCGAGGTGAACCGGACGCGCTCGAGGCCGTCGACGGTGCCGCACGCGCGCAGCAGCTTGCCGAACGCCAGCCTGTCACCGAATTCGACGCCGTAGGAGTTGACGTTCTGGCCGAGCAGGGTGACCTCGAGCACGCCCTCGGCGACGAGCGCCTCGACCTCGGCGAGGATCTCGCCGGGCCGCCGGTCGCGTTCCTTGCCGCGCAGGGCGGGCACGATGCAGAAGGTGCAGGTGTTGTTGCAGCCGACCGAAACGGACACCCAGCTCGCGTAGGACGATTCGCGGCGCGCGGGCAGCGTCGAGGGGAAGGTCTCGAGCGATTCGAGGATCTCGACCTCGGCCTCGGCGTTGTGCCGGGCCCGCTCGAGCAGCGTGGGCAGCGCCCCGATGTTGTGGGTGCCGAACACGACGTCGACCCACGGCGCCCGCTTGACGATCTCCCCGCGGTCCTTCTGCGCGAGGCACCCGCCGACGGCGATCTGCAGGTCGGGGTTCGCGATCTTGTCGGGGCGCAGGTGCCCGAGGGTGCCGTACAGCTTGTTGTCCGCGTTCTCCCGGACGGCACAGGTGTTGAACACGATCAGGTCCGGCTTGGCCCCGGCGGTGGCCGGAACGTAGCCGGCGTCCTCGAGCTGCCCGGCGAGCCGCTCGGAGTCGTGCACGTTCATCTGGCAGCCGAAGGTGCGGATCTGGTACGCCCTGGGTGCCTGGTTCTCGGTCATCGTGGTTCAGGGTAACCCTCGCCTGACCAGCGACAGCTCCCACCCGCCCGACCGTTGCCGGGCACCGCGCCCCGGGCCGACCGCGGGCCGGGGGCTTCACCGCCCGTCCGTCGCGGACGAGGACAGCACGATGGGCCAGCGACGTTTCGGCTTGGTCAGCCAGTGCCACCAAGCCTCGGCCGCCCCGCCGAGCCCGGCCACCTCGATGCGGCCGGCCGCCAGCTCGGGACTCGGCCCGCACGACCGGGCCAAGTCCCGGGCGTCGCGGTCCAGGCGACCGCGCAGGCGGTGGTGGCGGGTGGGGAGCCGTCCGGCGGCGATCATCCGGGCGAGGTGCACGAGCACCCGTGCCGCAGTGGGCCCCGCTCTGAGCTGGCGGTGGGCCGCATCCACGAGCGCGCTTGCGACGAACTCGGGCGGCAGCGTGCGGGCCAGCCGATCCGCCAGCGCCGAGAGCTCGGCTTGCGACGGGGAACCGCCGAGCAGCAGGGTCAGCTGCAGCTCAGCGGACAACCGGGTCGGCGTACCCGGGTGACGGCGGGACAGCACCTCCCCGACCGGCCCGCAGGGGGTCGTCTCCACGAGGTCGCACACCTGCTTCGTGAGGGGGTTGCGGAACCGCGGGGCCGACATCGCTTCGTCGATCACGCCTTCCAGCGCGGCCCGCACGACGTCCGCCCACTTGCGGCTCCGCCGGCCGTCACCCGGCAGGCATCCCGCGAGCAGCGTCAGGCGTTCCCCGTCGGCCAAGCGATCCGCGTAGGAGGCCAAGAACTCGTAGCCGGCATCCGGCTCGAGCTCTCGCAGAACACCGGTGGCGAAAGCCGGCACCGCCTCGACATCGATCGAACCGAGCAGCTCGCGCAGCGGCTCCACCCGGCGCAGGTGCGGTGCCGCCGCCTGTCCGAGCTCGGGCTCGGCGCTCACCAGTGCGCCCAAGTCGATCACCTGGGTGGTCCGGCGCAGCACCTGCGCGAGGATCCGGCCGCGAACGGCGCGGCCGAGACCGGTCCCGGTCAGGCTGAGCTGAGGATCGCGAGCGGCCTCGGCCGCGAGCCCGTTCAGCACTTCGTCGTCGCAGGTGCGGGGATCGCGCAGGCCCTTCAGCACGGCCACCGCGCCGGGCGCGTCCAGCTTCATCGGCGCTTGCCGGACGGCCCATTTGCGGCACAGCGCGACGCAGACAGCGGTCACCAGCGCCGGTGATTCGGTCTCGAGCCGGTGGAGCGTCGACGTGAGAGCCCGAGTGTCCTGGCCGGCGAGGATTTCGGTCGCCACCTCGTCGCCCAGTTTCTCCACGCACCCGCCGGTGCACGCCTGGCCGAGAGCCGGCCAATGCAGCGCCTCCCCGGCGACGATGGCGCGCGCCAAAGCGGTCACACCGCGCTCGACACGGGCCAGCTGGGTGATCCCCGGCGCTGACGCCAACGCCGTACGCAGCTTCGCCCTGTCGATGTCGCCGTCCACCAGCAGGCTGTGGAAGGCGATCACCGAATCGGCGAGCGCGCCGAAATCCATGCCGCGGCCGGCATCCGGCACGACCGACCGTCCGATCGAGGTCGCGGCCCGATCGACCCGCGCCGGCGACACGACGATCCGCGCGGCCTCGGCCGCGTCGGTGTCGCGGTGCGGCGAACCGAAGACGAGTGAGGCGGGCGGCGGCTGGCTGGCCGGGTCCATCCCGACGATCTCGAACCGAGCCGCGGTATCCAATGACTCGTAGCTGGAGAACGAGATGTCGTCGGCGAGCCACGGCACCCGTTCGGCCAGCGCCGCCACGATAGCGACCGCCACGTCCGGCGATTGCCTGATCGCCACCGGCCGCCCCCGGCGCGCCGTGAAAAGCGCGGCTGCCAGGAGTTCGGGCGTTTCCGCGAGGTCGAGGCTTCCCGGCTCGATCTCGGAAAGCGTGACTCTCGGCAGTACCGGGTCCGGTGCCT
The DNA here is from genome assembly GCF_040638975.1 of Amycolatopsis sp. NPDC024027. NCBI lineage: Bacteria > Bacillati > Actinomycetota > Actinomycetes > Pseudonocardiales > Pseudonocardiaceae > Amycolatopsis > Amycolatopsis sp. NPDC024027. The sequence goes on along the minus strand of NZ_JBEZYY010000029.1, from coordinate 94,925 downwards.
GAGCTCCGGTCCACCACCAAGGCGAGCGGAAGCGGGTGAGCAGCTCCCGGGCAGGCAGCATCGTCCGGGGCCCGGCGACGACGTGGGCGGCGAAGTTGCCGGGCCTGCCGAAGGCATCGGTACCGGTGTAGGCCTTGTGGAAGACGTACCTCGTGTCGTCACGGTCGGTCCAGCCGAAGGAGACCGGCGCTTCGCCTCGATCGCGGGCGCCGGTGGGGGCTCGATACCGGCAGAGTTCGAGTGCCTCGCTCCGGCGGCGGTTCGTCTTGTCGAGCAGCGCCGGGGTCGCCGCCACCACCTGGAACCCGAGCCTGTTCTCGGTGCCGTGCCGGGCCCAGGTGAACCACAGCTGCTCGAGCTGCGCGTCCGTCATGTGCCGACGATCGGAGAGAGGTGATCGAGGACGTTGACCAGGGGCTCGAGGCACCGGATGGGGTCGGGAGGCCCGTCGAGCGTCCCGTCCGGCCGTGGGGTCCGGCCGAGTGCGCTGACGGCGTTGTAGGACACCTTCGCCATTCGCCTGGTGGCGGAGAGGAGGTCGTGGGCACCGAGCTCGGTCAGCACCTCGCGGACCTGCCGGCCGATCTGGTCCATTTCGGCGTTCCACCCGGCCCAGCCGGCGGCGCGATGCCGGGCGAAGAGCAGGTCTTCGCGCCCGAGTGCGGTCGCCAGGACGTCCGATTTGGACAGTGTCACCGCGATGGGAACTCGCGCCCGTGCCTCTTCGGCGAGGTCGGACACGTACGCCGCGAGCAGGTTCGCCTGGTTCGGCTGCCGTACCGCGGCGTCCGGAAGGTGCTTCATCGCGGTGCGCACGCGCGGGAAGGACATCGGGTCCACGAGGAAGATCACGCCGTCCGCCCGCCGCACGAACGACGCCGCGTGGGCGCGGCTCGCCCGATCCATGAGCACCTCGCCCGAGACGTCGTGGAAGAGCAGCAGGCAGGGCTTCTGCCCCTCGTAGGTGACCTGGAAGACCAACGGGACAGCTTGGCCGTTGAGGGTCGGTTCGAGCACCGCGCTCTCTTCGAACACCGGCGCGAAGTAGTCGGTGTCGAAGCGTTTGGCGGTCGCCTCGTCCGGCAGGAACTCGACGCAGTTGTGGTCGACCAGGCCTTGCGGGGTGTAAGCCTCGTTCATCATGCTGGTCAGGTAGTGCGACTTGCCCGCACTGTGGGTGCCGACGACCGCGATCACGTAGATCTCGCGATCGTCGATCCCCTCCGGCAAGGGGTGGTTGCACCCGAGGCACAGCCGTGCGGGCAGGTCCTCCGGGGCCGCGACTTCGGCGGGGTGCGCGAGGACCCGCGGGTAGAAGTGCTTGCGCATCCAGTTCACCGTGCCCGCCGACGCGGCTCCCGGCGGCGGGGCCAGCACCGGGTACCGCGACCGGTCCGCCTCCAGCCACCCGCGAATCCGCGTTCCCGACGGCATCACGCCGTCTTTGGCTTCGGCGATGGTGTAGGGGTTGGTCCCGACGATCGGCAGCTCGCCCAGCATGGAGACCTTGCCGCAGTACGGGCATTTCCGGCGATCAGACGGACTGGCCACGGCTGTCCCCTTCGGTCCGCCTCGGCCGGGCCCCGGGTGACGACTCGGCCACCTCGACCGGCCGCGCTCGCAGCTTGACGGAAATCATCGCGCCGAGCCTGCCCGGCCGCGGCTGCTTTCCCGGCTCGTACTTCAGCACCACGTAGAGAAGAATGCCGACGACGAAAGATATGTTCGGGATCGCGGACGCGCCGAGTGCGAGCCCGTTCGCCTTCACGGCAACCGCGTAGATCGCCGCGAATTGCGTCGCCGCCAGGGTGCCGACAAATGCCATCACCCGGATCGCCAGATTTTCGCTACGCCGCACCGAATAGCTCAGATACCGGCCGATGACCACCCCGAAGGTGGCGGGGACCGCGGCTCCCGCCACCTTCGACAGCGTGCCGGCAAGATCGGTGTTCGACAGGGCGTTGACGGTGAACTCGGCGAACCCGAGGCCCGCCGCCTGCGCGCCGAGCACCACCATGGCCCCGCAGAACAACGCACTGGCCCGGATCGCGCGCTCCAGCGCGTTGTCCGTCCGAAATGTCACCAGCACACTCGAAGCGATGAAGACCAACATCGAGCCGAGCAGCATCACGTGCAGGAGGATATTCAGGAAAGTGGCCAAGAAGTCTCGCCTCCACTCGTTTTGTCGAGCTAGGGATCGCGACCCCTTGAACCACTGTTACCGCCTTCACTCGATCAGCCTATTTCGCATTCTTGGTGCCGGTGATTTTCGCCCTTGTTCGCGCGACATCGAGACGAACGAGTGACGAGCCCGGTCGAGGGAACCCCGCGCTCTCCCCCATGGAGCCGCAGAGGTGCCGCGGCGCCGGGCAGCGTCACGCTCGGGGTCGACCAGCGGCCGAGCCCGGCCGCGTTGCCGCCGGCGGCGATCGGACCGGCCAAAGCGACCCCTTACCTCCGGGCGCCAGGGCGACTTCTCGACGAAATGCGCGCCCTCCTTACTTCGGCTGAAAGAACTCGAGCAATCGACGGCTCGCGTCCGGGGACATCAGCAACTCCTGCATGCCCGCCGACATCCGGGCCGCCGCCTCCGTGCGCTCGAACATCTCCTTCTCGTACTCCGCCACCGCCGTGCCGAAATCGGCCGGGTGGGCGGCCAGGGCCAGGGCGAGGAGGGCGCCGTCCAGGAGGGCCATGTTTGCTCCCTCTCCCACCGGGGGCATCAAGTGCGCCGCGTCGCCGATCAGGGTGACCGTCGGGGATGATGGCCAGGTCAGACCGGGCGGGAGCGTCGCCAGCGATCGGGGCACGAACGTGTCGTCGGCTGCGGCGATCAGGGCCGTGATGCGGGGGTCCCAGCCGGCCAGGAGCTCGATCAGCCGGGCGCGGGCCGCGGGCGGGTTGTCGAACGGGATGCCGCTCGTGGCGAACCAGTCTTCGCCCGTGTTGTAAAAGCTGATGCCGATGCGGACGCAACCGTCGCCGTTGCGCTGGGCGGCCAGGGACTTGCCGTCGCCGAACACCCAGTAGTTGCCGCGCCCGACCATGGCCGCCAGGTCGGGGTGGGTGCGGTCGATGTCGGAGATCGCCAGCTCGACCGCGTTCTGGCCGAGGTGCTCCGGGCGGGCGTCGGTGAGCAGGCCCCGGACCCGGGAATTCGCGCCGTCGGCTCCGACCAGCAGGTCGTAACGCGCACTGGTGCCGTCGGTGAAATGCAGGACGCCCTCTTCGGCGTGGTCGAACGCGTGCCCCCAGCGGACCGTTCGCTCGGGAAGCGCGTCGAGCAGCAGGTTGCGCAGGTCGGTGCGGTCGATCTCGGGCCGCGCCATCGGGGCGTCTTCGGGCGTGTCCTCCTGGAGCAGCAGGGTGCCGTCCGGCTCCAGGAGCCGCATGTCCTGCCCCTCCCGGCGGGCGACCGCCAAGAACCGGTCGAGCAGACCGGCTTCGCGCAGCGCCCGCTGCCCGGAATGGATGTCGAGCATGCCGCCCTGGCGGCGGGCGCCGCGCGAAGCGTCACGTTCGTACACGACGGCCTCGATGCCGTGCACGTGCAGGACCCGGGCGAGCGCCAGGCCGCCCATGCCGGCCCCCACGATGGCGATGGTCATGATTCCCCCTCTGATACGCCGTACGTCTCGATACAGCGTATCGCAGGAGCCGATGTATTGTCACGCCCATGTTGGTGTGGGAACGACCGGAGCCGGCGAACCGGCCGGCGCCGGCCCCGCTGAGCCGGGACCTGATCGTCCGGACAGCGGTCGAACTGGCCGATGAAGCCGGCCTGGACGCGGTGTCGTTGCGCAAGATCGCCGCCGCGCTGGACGTCGGGCCGATGCGGCTGTACGGCTACATCGACACGAAGGACGAGCTGCTCGACCTGATGGTCGACGCCGTCCACGCCGAGATCCGGCCGGCCGGCGAGGGGTGGCGGGAAGTGCTGACGTCGGTGGCCGAGGCCACCCGGCAAGCGGTGTACCGGCACGAGTGGTTCGCCGACCTGATCGGCGGCCGGCCCCAGCTCGGCCCGAACGCGCTGGCCCGGGGCGAGGCGGTGCTGGCCGCGCTGGACGGTGTCGACGTGGACGTGGTCATGCCGGTGGCCGCCGCCGTCGACGCGTACGTGATCGGCGCGGTCCGCCGGGAAATCGCCGAACGGCGGGCCGAGCGCGCCAGCGGGATGGACCAGCGGCAGTGGCAGCACACCCACGGGCCCTACCTGGTGCGGATGTTCGCCACCGGCCGGTTCCCCGCGCTGGAGACGGTCGTCCGCGACGCCGCCCACCTCGACGCCGACGAGACCTTCCGCCTCGGCCTCGGCTTCCTCCTCGACGGCATCGGGGCGGGCATCGGGGCGAGCATCGGGGCAGACACCGCCGCCGAGTAGCTACTCCCCGGCCCCGGTCAGCATGGCGACCATGCCGTGCGGGGCGTCGTCGCCGAACATGATCGCGTAGACGTCGACGTCCTCCGCTTCCGCCGCGGCACGCGCGAACATCGCCCGCTCGAACCCGGCCAGCGCCGTCTCCACGTCACCGGGGTGGGCAGCCAGGGCCTGGCCGAGTTCGGCACCGTCCAGCATGGCCAGGTTGGCCCCTTCGCCGTTCGGCGGCATCAGGTGGGCCGCGTCGCCGAGCAGGGTCACCCCCGGCACGCGGTCCCAGCGGTGCCCGGCCGGCAGGGTGGCGAGGCGGCGCAGCACCGGCGGGGTGTCGCTTTCGGTGATCAACGCGGTCAGCTCGGGGGCCCAGCCGGCGAACTCCTCGGCGACCCGCGCCGTCACGGTGGCCGCGTCGGCCCCGGCCAGCCAGTCCTCGGGCTTGAACAGCTGCGCGTACGTGTGCAGCGTCCCGCCGCTTTCCCGGTGCGCGACGAACCCCTTGCCGGGTGCCAACGCGTAGAGCGCGCCCGCGCCGACCACCTTCGCGACGGCGGGGTGGCGGACGTCGCCGTCGAAGAGGAACGTCTCGACGACCGACACGCCGACGTACTCCGGGGTGGCCGCGGAGACGAGCGGACGGACTTTCGACCACGCGCCGTCCGCGCCCACCAGCAGGCTCGTGCCGAAGCTGGTGCCGTCGGCCAGGCGCACCTCGTGGCCGCCGTCGCCACGGGCCCGCACCCCGGTGACCTTGTGTCCCCAGTGGACGGTGCCGGGCGGCAGCGAGTCGAGCAGCAGCTGCCGCAGCTCGCCGCGCTGCACTTCGGGACGTTCGCCGGTGCCGTCGTCGGGCTGGTCGAGCAGCACGGTGCCGTGGCGGTCGGCCACGCGCGAAGACTCCCGGCCCGGCAGGACGAGCTTCCGGAACCCGTCGGTCAGGCCGGCCGCCTCGAGCGCCGGCTGGCCGTTCCACGGGTGGATGTCGAGCATGCCGCCCTGGCGGCGGGCGGCCGGGGAGGCGTCGGCCTCGTGCACCTCGACCGGGATGCCGTGCAGGTGCAGGACGCGAGCCAGGACGAGCCCGCCGAGGCCGGCTCCGATGATCGTGACAGTCATGGTTTTCCTCCGATTGGATCGTCATTCCAATCGCTACGCTAGCACGAGTTTGGATCGGCGCTCCAACCGTGCGATGATCGGCACATGGCGAACCGAGCCCAGCGGCGCACGGACGGGCTGTCCAAGGAAGTGATCGTGCAGGCGGCGGCCGCGATCCTGGACGAAGGCGGCGAGGCCGCACTGACGTTCCGCGCGCTCACCGCCCGCCTGTCGACCGGCTACGGCGCGATCTACCACCACGTCGCGAACAAGAGCGACCTCCTCGCGGCGGCGACCGACGCCGTCATCGCCCGCGTCATGGGCGACGCCGTGGCCGGCGACGACCCGCGGGAAGCGCTGCGCACGGTGTCGCTGGGCCTGTTCGACGCGATCGACGCCCACCCTTGGGTCGGCGCCCAGCTGTCCCGGGAGCCGTGGCGGCCCGCGCTCCTGGAGGTCTACGAGCGCATCGGCCGGCTGCTCGAGGCGCTCGAAGTGCCCGAGCAGGCGTTGTTCGACGCCGCGGGCGCGCTGGTCAACTACGTCCTCGGCGTCGCCGGGCAGAACGCCGCCAACGCCCGGCTGCTCGCCGCCGACGAGGGGGACCGCGAGGCCTTCCTGGGCGCGGTCGCCGCCCGGTGGGCGGCACTCGACCCGGAGGAGTACCCGTTCGTGCACCGGGCGGCGACCCAGCTCCGGGAGCACGACGACCGCGAGCAGTTCCTCGCGGGCGTCGACATCTTCCTGGCCGGGATCGCCTCCCTGCGCTAGCGGACCGCTGTGGGCGCCCAGGCCGCGAGTTCCGCCCGGACCGCCGCCAGCTGGGCCGCGGTCGGCGCCGCCGCCGGTTCCGCGATCAGCGCGTAGTGCAGGCCCGGGGTCGCCGGCAGGCGCAGGCGGTCGCCCACCCGGGCCACCGAGGCCAGGTCCGTGACCACCGTCGGGGTCAGCCCGGCCGGGACGTGCAGCTCGGTCGGGGCGCCCGCGTCCGTCCCCTGCCACACGAGGACGCCGTACCGGCCCGCGCCGGTCAGCGCCGCGGTCGCCGGCATCGTCGACGGGATCCGGTTCCACGTCAGCGTTTGGCTGCCGTCGCGCGAACGGTCCTCGTACGTGAACGCCAGCGTGTGTCCCGCGACCGCCGCCGGGTAGAGGCGGTCGAGCAGGCGCGCGTCCTGGCGGAGCTGGACCGTGCCGTCGTCCGCCGTGCGGGCCGAGGAGAAGTCCTCGCCGTTCCAGGCGTCGCCGTCCGTCTTGACCTTGTCCGGGTTGTCGTTCATCAGCTCGTGGTGGCGGCCGCTGTAGATGTCCCACTGCCACTGCGTCGCCGAGAGCACCGGGCCCGACTGCGCCGGCTGGCGCCACCAGTTCGCGCCCGACACCCGCGAGTCCAGGGCCTGGTACATCGCCTTGTCCACGGTCGGGGTCTTGTCGGAGGTGTAGCCGGTCATCGGGTGGCCGAACTCGGTGACGATCGCCGTCGTGCCCAGCGCGGTCGCGCGGTCCCGGACCGTCCCGAAGCTCGCGCTGTACTGGCCGTCGCCCGCCTTGCCCGGCATGAACACGCCGGACTGCGCCAGCTGGTCGTAGAAGTGGGTGTTGAACACGTACCGCGGCCCCATGACGCCGGTGTCCTGGAAGCCGCCGGGGTGGAGCTGGAAGGAGATGTTGGCGTTCCAGAACATGTTCGGCTCGACGAACGCGGGCTTGTCCTGCCAGCCGGCGGAATCCATCGCGTCGCGGAACCGCTTGAAGAACGGCCACAGCACGTTCTGTTCCCACGCCTTGCTGTCCTGGCCCTGGTCGTACCGGCCGGCGAAGGGCTCGTTGTACGGGTCCATGCCCGCCACGCCCGCGAACTGGGCGGCGTTGAGGTTCGTGCGCAGGTAGGACATCGTCTGGACGGCCTGGCCGACGAACTCGTCCTGGACGCCGCGGGCGTTGTGCCAGAAGTCCTTCGTGGCGTCCTGGACCGCGCCGTTCTGGGTGATGTTCTGGCCCCAGTGGGCGCAGATGCCGCAGCTTTCCGCGGGGTAGCCGCCGAGGTCGACGACCCACTTCGGCGCGCCGTCGCCGGTGTACCAGCTGCCGCGGTTGAACAGGTAGCGGGAGAACAGGTCCTGGTGGAAGTCGGGCAGGACGGTGAACCCCTCGTCCAGGAACGCCTTCAGCTGGTCGGTCAGCTTCGCCAGGTACTGCGTGTTCACCGGCCCGCGCACCGGCTGCGTCCCGGCCCACGCGATCGGGAAGCGCACGGCGTTCGCGCCGGCGAGGGCCCGCATCGACTGCGCGGAGCGGCGTGCGTCGGCCGCGGTGGCGAACGGCAGGAAACCGTTTTCCGCCAGCTTCGTCTCCCCCGAGACGTTGAAGCCGCGCAAGACCACTTCGCGGCCGTACTCGTCGACGAAAGCCGAGCCGCGCACGGTCAACCGGTGCTGCGGAACGTCTTCGGCGACGGCGGCGGCGACCACCCCGGAGGTCATCGCCACGGCGGTGAGCAAAGCCACGAGCAGGCGCATGATGGCGGCCCCAAACGTGAAGGAGTTTCGCAAAAAGCTAGCGAGCCCTTCTCCGGTCGTCAAGGGCCGAACGGAGCCCGCTCAGGCCGCTCGCCGCTGCCACTGCTGGTTCGTCACGCCGGTGCACGGGTACTGCTTGACGGCGGCGCCGTCGGCCGTCGACGCGGAGACGACGTCCAGGCACTTGCCGCTGTGCCGGGCCACCCACCGGACGTACCCGCCGTCGGCCGCCTGAGCCTGCCACTGCTGGTTCGTGCCGCCGTTGCACGTCCACTGCACCGCCGCGGCCCCGTCCGCCGTCGAGCCGTCCGAGACGTCGAGGCACTTCCCGCTGTGCCGGGCGATCAGGTTGACGTACCCGTTGCCGAGGTCCAGCTCGCTCCACTGCTGGTTCCCGCCACCGTTGCACGAGTACTGCTTCAGCTGCACGCCGTCGTCGCGCGCCGAACCCGGGATGTCCGCGCACTTGCCGCTGTGGCGCGCTACCAGCGACTCGTACGCACTGCCGGTGCCGGCACCCGCGACCACACCGGTCGCCGCGTCGACACTCACCTTCGGGTACCAGCTCATGGACATCGTGGTGGCGCTGGGGAAACTCAGCGGCAGCCACACGTACCGGGACTCGTTGACCGGGCGGTTCCAGGCACCCGCCCAGCGGTCGCCGAGGTAGAGGTAGGAGGTCGCCTGCGAGCCCTGCACGGGCAGCACGTACGCGGTCTGGCTGCCGAAACCGGTGGAGTCGCCGACGTTCGCCAACCCGCTCCACGTGCCCGTGACGCTGGTGGCCGTCGCGTACTTCTGCTGGTTCGGCTGCCAGCCCGTGGCCGCCGAGGTGAGCATGAAGTAGACGCCGTTGCGCTTGAACATCGCCGGCGCCTCGCGGTACGAGCCGGGCCACAGCGTCCGCACCAGCGCCGCGACGCCGGTGTAGTCGGCGGTGAGCCGGTACACGTTGAGGTCGGCGTTCTCGCGCGCCGCGGACGCCATGTACGCGGTTCCGTCGTCGTCCTTGAACAGCGTGATGTCCCGCGACATGTGGGCACCGAGCGGGCGGAAGCTGCCGCGGTAGGTGTAGCCGCCGTCGACCGTCGAGGAGGTGGCGACGGCGGCGCGCGCTTCGGCGTAGTCGTCCCCGTTTTCCTTGTGCATCCACATCACGTACTGCCCGGTCGAGCTGTTGTAGAGCACCTTCGGCCGTTCGATCTTCGCCCGGCCCAGCTCCGCCGCCGACGACTGCGTCAGCACGTCGCCCCGGAACTCCCAGGTCTTCAGGTCGGTCGAGCGGTAGGCCGAGACGGCCCGGAAGGTGTCGTCGGCGTTGCGGTTCTCGCCGAACCAGTAGTAGTACGCGCCCACCTTGAGCATCCCGCCGCCGTGGGCGTGCACCAGGGCGCCGGAAGTGTCGGTGAACTGGCTCCCGTTGGTCACCGTCACCGTCGCGGCGCCCGCACCGGGTGCGCCGAGCAACAGAGTGACAAGCACGAGCACGAGCGAGGACAAGACCGCGCCACGTCGTCGTAGCATCACGGCTCCTTCTCAAGCGTGTCAGTAGCCGACGCGGAAAGTCGCGTCCTGCTTGTCCACAGTGGACGACGTGCTGCCGAGGGGGTCGATCCGCAGCACGTAGGAGTAGTGCCGGAGGTAGCGGTCCGGATAGTTGTGCGACCGGAACGAAGACCAGCTCGCGTCGGCGAGCCCCGCCGTCTGGTGGAAGGTGGCGTCCGCCTTGAACGTCGCCGAGCCGTCGTCGGCCGCCAGGTGCAGCTCGTAGTTGCTGTGCCGCAGGTACCGGCCCGGGTAGTTGACGGACTCGAACGAGACGCCGGTCGCGTCCGCCAGCCCGGGCACCAGCTTCCAGAGCTGGTCGGAGTAGGGGTCGAACGGATAGGCGTCGATGCGTCCGACGGAGTCCGCGTGCCGGACGTAGCGGTCCGGGAAGTTGTAGGACTTGAGCCGCCGCCATGCCGGGGCGCCCCACTGCGCGACGAGGGCGGACCGCTCCGCGGCCGTGATCGGCGTGATCCCGGGGTGCTTGGAGTTCAGCGGCTGCGTGTAGGCGCGGTCGTTCAGCAACGTCCAGTTCCCGGCGGCCACGTCGGTGGTCTCCCAGCAGAAGAACCGGCCGTTGGGGCTCCACGTGTCACCCCAGAGGTACCAGCGGTTGCCCGACAGCGCGGGCACGATCTGCGGCGCCTCCACCCCCCGCCCGGGTGAGATCCCCGTCTTGTAGGTGGTGAAGCTGCCGGGAGCCAGGGCCCCGGAGCGCTGGCCGACCAGGGTGCTGTTGGTGTTGTTCTTGACGTACAGGTAGTTGACGCCGCCGATGGTGGCCATCGTCCCGTCGATCGTCGCGTGGCCGGGGTCGAAGAACACCTGTGGCGCACTGACCGTCGCGAAATCGGTGGTGTAGTTGACCATGATGACGTCGTGGCCGCCGTAGGCCGCCGAGTAGATGATCGCGTACTGGTTGCGCGAAGGGTCCCAGAACGCTTCCGGCGCCCAGCTGTGCGTCGCCATCGAATGCAGCTTGATCCGGCGGTAGCCGGTGAACCCGCGCAGGTCCGCCGAATCCCAGACGTGGACGTACTGGTTCTGCAGCGACCAGTCGGTGCCCTTGAGATCGGTCGCCAGCACGACGAACCGGCCGTCCTGCTTGCGCAGCACGAACGGGTCGCGCAGCCCGCCGGTGCCGGCCGTCGGCGTCACCACGGGCTTGTTCTGGTTGAGCGGCATCCAGTCGAGGCCGTCCGCGCTGACCGCCAGGTGCAGCCCGTAGTCGGCCCCCGTCATCGACGGCGACTCGGTGAAGTACGCCATGACGTACCCGCCGGAGGCGGCCTGGGCGCGGGCCGCGGCCCTGCTGCCGAGCACGCCGGCGACCGCGGCTGCCGCCGTGCCCGCCATCAGTCCACGTCGACTGATCATCGTCCACCCATCTCGTCGTCGAGTACCGGGCAACAAACAGGATTGTTAGCGCTAACAAGCGGTCGTAGTGTAGGTGACGCGCGCCACAGGGTGTCAAGGGGCCGATCGTCGGACGCGGGACACCACCAGGCAAAACAGCCAATTGACCCCGCGGGGATCGGCAGCTATGTTAGCGCTCACTCCGCGCTCGGCGACCGTTCCCAGGTCCCGGAATCAGCCGCATCACCCTTTTCCCGCGCCGTCGGCGCCCACCTCCTGGAGAACCGGTATGCCCGTTCGACTCTCGGCGACGACGTCGTCGCCGAAGTTCTTCCGGCGGTTCCGCCCGCTGACCGCGGTCCTCGCCACGCTGGCCGTGGCCGCGGCGTCCACCACCGTCTGGGCCACTTCCGGCCATGCGGCAACGCTGGACGACGGCCTGGTCGTGCGCTACGACCTCACCGGCGGCTCCGGCACGACCGTGCCCGACGCTTCCGGCCACGGCCGCAACGCCAGCGTCAGCGGCGACACGACGTGGCAGGGCGACGAAGGCCTGCGCCTGGGCGGCACCAACGGGCATGTCCGGCTGCCGGACAACCTCATGCGAGGTCTCACGGACATCACGGTTTCGGTTCAGGTCAACATCGCCGCCGACCAGGGCACGCCGTATTTCCTGTGGGGCCTCGGCAACACGACGGGCGGCACCGGGAACGGCTACCTGTTCACCACGGGCGACTCCTACCGCGCCTCGATCGCTTCCGGCAACTGGTCCACCGAACAGACCGCCGACGCGGGACGCAACCTCTCACGCGGCAGCTGGCGCACGATCACCTACGCCCTCGGCGGCGGGACCGCGGTCCTGTACGAAGACGGGATCGAGGTCGCCCGCAAGACCGGCATCACGATCACGCCCGGCTCGATCGGCGGCGGCACCACGACCGCCGACTACCTGGGCCGCTCGGTCTACGATGGCGACAAGTACCTCAAGGGCAGCGTCCGCGACTTCCGCGTCTACGACCGCGCGGTGACCGCCGACGAAGCCCGCGCCCTCGGCGAGCGCACCGCCGCCGGGCGCGCGACGGCCGACGCGGCCGCCCTCGACCTCGGCGACACCTCGGCCGTCACCGACAACCTCACCCTGCCCAAAACGGCCGCCGGCGGCTCGGCCATCACCTGGTCGTCGAGCAACCCGGCGGTCGTGTCGGCGACGGGTGTGGTGACACGGCCCGCCCCCGGCGCCGGCAACGCGAAGGTGACCCTGACGGCGGCCGTCTCCTACGCCGGCCAGACCGCGAACCGCTCCTTCACCGTCACGGTGCCGCAGGACATCACCGACCGGCAGAAGGTCGACAACGCGCTCGCGGACATCGTCCTCCCCGACCAGGACGCGATCCGCGGCAACATCACCCTGCCGGTCAAGGGCGCCCGCGACGTCACGCTGACCTGGTGCAGCCAGGACCCCCGCGTCGTCACCGCCACCGGCGAGGTGACCCGGCCCGCGGCCGGATCGCGGCCGGCGAAGGCGCGTCTCACGGTTCGCGCGACGAAGGGTCACGCGACGGCGGAACGCTCCTTCACCCTCACCGTCCTGCCGCTGCCGAAGAAGGAGGCGCTCGAGGGGTACATGTTCGCCTACTTCACCGGGGAGGCGACCCAGGACACCGAGCAGATCCACTTCGCGGCCAGCCGCGGGAACGACCCGCTGCACTGGGACGAGCTCAACGGCGGCCGGCCCGTCCTGCGCTCGAACTACGGCGAGACCGGCGTGCGCGACCCGTTCATCGTCCGCAGCCCGGAGGGCGACCGGTTCTACATCGTCGCCACCGACCTGCAGATCAACGACGGCCGCGGCTGGGACCAGGCGCAGCGCCACGGCAGCCAGTACCTGGAGATCTGGGAGTCGGCCGACCTGGTGACCTGGTCGAACCAGCGCCACGTCCGCGTCTCCGACGACACGGCCGGCATGACCTGGGCGCCCGAGGCGACCTACGACCCCACGATCGGCGCGTACGTCGTCTACTGGGCCACCAGCCCCTACGCCCCCACGGACGTCAACCACACCGGCGCGACCTACCCGCGGATGATGTACGCGACCACCCGCGACTTCCGGACGTTCAGCAAGCCCCAGGTGTGGAACGACCCCGGCGAAGGCGTCATCGACTCCACCGTCATCAAGGACGGCGACTACTACTACCGGCTCACCACCGACGGCAAGGTCATCGGGTCCTGCGAGCGCGACATCGTGCTCGAGCGGTCGAAGAACCTGCGCGCGGTGGACCTGCCGACGACCAAGCCGCGCAACTGGCAGCTCGTCGACGACTGCATCCGCACGAAGCTCGGCACCGACTGGGTGGAAGGCCCGACGGCGTTCAAGTCCAACGACGGCAGCAAGTTCTACGCCTTCATGGACGAGACACCCCGGCGCGGTTACGTCCCGTTCGTCACCGACTCCCTCGCCAAGCCGAACTGGACGATCCCGGCCGAGTACCAGCTCCCGAAGAGCCCGCGCCACGGCACGGTGCTCCCCGTGACGAAGGCCGAGCTCGCCCGGCTGCGGCAGGGACCGCCGCCGATGACGGCCGACAAGAAGGGGGTCGTCGCCGACTACGACCTCACGGCGGCGGGCCGGGGCGACACCGTCACCGACGTCTCCGGGAACGGCCGGGACGCCTCGATGCACGGCGGCGTCACGCGCTCGGCGGACGGACTCGCCTTCGCGGGCAAGGACGGCTACGTCGCCCTGCCGAACAACCTCATGAGCGGCCTGAGCGGGATCACGGTGTCGGCGCAGGTGTGGGTCGACCCCGCCCAGCAGACGCCGTACTTCCTCTGGAACCTCGGCAACAGCACCGACAACACCGGCGACGGCTACCTCTTCGCGACCGGGGACACCTACCGGGCCGCGATCGCGGCCGGCAACTGGTCGACCGAGCAGAACACCGACAGCAAGCGGGCACTGTCCCGAGGCGCTTGGCACACCCTGACGTACACGTTGTCGAACGGGACGGCACGGCTCTACGACAACGGCGTCGAAGTGGCGCACAGGGACGGTGTCACGGCGAAACCCGGCGACCTCGGCGCGGGTATCACGACGTCGAACTACCTCGGGCGGTCGGCTTACGGTGCCGACAAGTACTTCCAGGGCAAGATGCGCCGGTTCACCGTGTGGAACCGCGGCCTGACGGCCCAGGAGGTGCTCGGTGCGCCGGGCAACGAGACGGCCGTCGGCTCGGTCACCCTCGATTCCCTCAAGGTGCCCGCGATCATCGACAGCGCGAAGGGCACGATCGTCCTGCCGGTGAAGCCGGGCACGGACGTGCGCCGCCTCGCGCCGGTGCTGCAGGTGGCCGACGGCACGCAGGTGTTCCCCCACAACGGTTCGCGGCAGGACTTCACCGGCCCGGTGGGCTATTCGGTCGTCGGCGCCGGCTGGCAGAGGCGGACGTGGACGGTCAGCGCGGTGGTGATGAACAGCCCGGTCCTGCCCGGCTTCAACGCGGACCCGAACATCGTCCGCTTCGGCGACACCTACTACATCTACGCCACGACCGACGGCTTCCCCGGCTGGTCGGGCACGACGTTCGACGCGTGGTCGAGCAAGGACCTCGTCACCTGGACGCGGCACCCGAAGATCCTCGACCTCGGGCCGGACGTCTCCTGGGCGGACAGCCGCGCGTGGGCGCCGACCATCACGCGGAAGAACGGGAAGTACTACTTCTACTTCTGTGCGGACGCCAAGATCGGCGTCGCCGTGTCGGACTCCCCCACCGGCCCGTTCACCGATGCGCTGGGCAAGCCGCTGATCGCGGCGAACCCGGCCGGCGGCCAGGCGATCGACCCGGCGGTGTTCACCGACGACGACGGGCAGACCTACCTGTACTGGGGCAACGGCGACGCCTACGTCGTGCCGCTGAACGCCGACCTGGTGTCCTACGACCCGGCGAAGATCACCCGCTTGACCGGCCTCGACGGCTTCCGCGAGGGGCTGTTCATGACCAAGCGCGCCGGCACGTACCACCTGACGTGGTCCATCGACGACACGGGCAGCGAGAACTACCGCGTCGGTTACGCGACGGCGACGAGCCCGCTGGGTGCCGGGCTGGTGAACCGGGGCGTGATCCTGGAGAAGGACCCGTCGCTCGGCATCCTCGGCACCGGTCACCACAGCATCGTCCAGGGGCCGGGCACGGACGAGTGGTACATCGCCTACCACCGGTTCGCGATCCCGGGTGGGGACGGCACGCATCGGGAAGTGACCATCGACCGGCTGCGGTTCGGTGCGGACGGGACGATCGCCAAAGTGCTGCCGACGCTGGGGAGTGTCCGGCCGCTGAGGTGACCGCCCACCCTGCCGGGGGAAATCGTGTCGATCAAGCGAACCGGATTCGCTTTCCGGCCGTATCCCCCAGTAGGACGGTGGACGACGGAGGGACGGCGACGTGGCGCGCGAAGGGACACTGATCGGTGATCGGTACCGCCTGCTCGGCCCGGCCGGGCCGAGCACGGTGGTCTGGCACGCCCAGGACGAACGGCTGGACCGGATCGTCGCCGTCAAGCCGCTGTTCGACGAGCCGCCCGCGGCGCCCGCCATCCCCGCGCCGCGGGCGGCCATCTGTGACGTCGTCGACGAGGACAGCACCACCTACCTGGTGCTCGAGTACCCGGGGGCGCGGACGCTGACCGAGCTGCTCGACGAGCACGGCACGCTGGCCCCCGGTCTCGTCGCCCGGTTCGGCGCCCAGCTGGCCGCGGTGCTGGCGGCCGCGCACGACGAAGGCGTCCTGCACGCCGCCGTCGACCCGGACCACATCGTCATCTCCGCCGACGGACACGCCGGGATCGTGGCCGGGGCGACCGGCTCGCGCGCCTACCACGCCCCCGAGGTGCTCGACGGGGGCTTCCCCGACTTCCCGGCGGAGGTGTACTCCCTCGGCGCGACCCTCTACGCCGCGCTGCAGGGACGACCCGGCGCCGAGCACACGCCGGCGCACCACCCGGTCGCCGAGGCCGTGCTCCGGCTGTTGCACCCCAACCCGGCGGCCCGGCCCACGATGGCGGAGGCCGAAGAACTGTTCGACAGCTCCTTGCCCCGCCGTCCGGGCTCGCGGGACGACGGGGCGAGGCGGACGCTCGCGGGCGACTACCGCTGCGTGTAGACGAACCCCACCTTGTCGACCTCGTCGCCGGTGCGGCCGTGGAAGCCGGCGATCTGCCAGCCGTCCGGGGCCGTGCGGGTGACGCAGTCGCCGGTCGTCGAGCCGCCGGCGAGGACGCGGCCGAGGTTGGTGGTGAACCGGGCCGAGAAGATCCGGGTCGTGTTGCTGTACTTGCCCTGGCACAGGCTCGCCGTCGTGACGTACTCGCCGGTGCCGAGCGTGAGCGACGCCGCCGTCCCGCCCGTGCCGCCGTGGGTCAGGGTGGTGCCGTTCTCCAGGGTCACCCCGAGCTGGTCGACGCGGGAGCCGCTGCGCAGCGAGAGCGTGCGCACCCGGGCGCCCGCGGGCACCGCGGGGACGTCGGTGAAGTAGTCGCCGTGCGGCCCGCCGTACTGCTCCGACAGCCGCAGCGCCGGGTTGCGCGTCCAGTCGAACCGCACGGTGATCGGGTCGTGGTCGGACAGCATCTTGCCGTCGCCGTCGAGGAACTTCGCGTGCTCGTTGTTGTAGAAGGTCGCGTCGAGCGACACGAGCTTGCTGCTGCGGTAGAGCACCTTGTCGACGACCTCGCAGTCGTTGGTGACCACCGGTTCGCACAGCAGCGCCGGGCTGCCGGGCGCGGGGGCGACCCCGCCGCGCACGAGCTTCACCCACGCGTCGGTGAGGCCGTTGTCCGCCCCGAACTGGGCGATCGTGTCGGCCGCGCGGGTGTAGCGCGTGTTGGTGTCACCCATGACGACCACCGCGTTGCCCGCCGAGTGCGACCGGATGAACGCGGTCAGCTGCGCCAGGTTCGACGCGCGCGAAGCCTCGTCGCCGTCGTTCGTCCCGGCGTTGGTGTGCGCGTTGTAGAAGTCGACGTACACGCCCTCGGCCAGCCGCACCCGCATGAAGGTGAAGCCCTTCGGGGTCAGGCAGTCCCCGGAGTCGAGCTGGCAGGACGTCCAGCGGACGCGCTCGAAGTCATCGGTGTCGTAGGGCAGCGAAGACAGCGTGTTGAGCCCGCTGCCGATGCCCGCGCCGCCGCTGGTGGGCGTGCGGTACGGGTGGTTGTCCGCGGCGTAGAGCTTGGCGTGGTAGTTGAAGTCCTCCTCGACGTGCACGATGTCGTAGGGAGCGATCCGCTGCCCGATCGCCGTCGTCGCGGGGTCACGCGGCGTCGGTGCGCTCGAGATGCTCTCGGGCAGGCCGGCGACGTTGTAGCTCAGGACCGAGAAGCTGCCGCTGCCGTCGGCGGCGTGCGCGGCCGCCGGACTGACCACTGTGGACACCGCGGCGGCGAGCGCCAGCACGGCCAGGTGTTTCTTCACGAGAACTCCCGCAGGATTCGGACGGACAAACCGGTGGACGTGTACCGCGGAACCACCCGGTACCCCGGGCGGTCGGCTCGGATGGCGGAGAACCGGCCGCGCAGCCGCCCGGCGCACAGCACGTCGACCTCGTGCCACGGGCAGGAGCCGTCGATCCGGAGTTCCAGGACGCCGCGCTCCAGCGTGGCCTCGCCGCGCACGAGCACCGCCGGTCCGGCGGTGACGGACAGCGTGCCGCCGCTCTGGTGGTAGCCGCCGGCCCGGAGGCCGGACCCGCGCAGCGCACCACCGGCGAGTTCGACGTCGCCGGTGCCCAGCGCGCCCGGCGTCGCCGCGACCAGCGTGCCCGCTTCGACGCGGGTGCCACCGCGGTAGCTGTTGGCCCCGGCGAGCGTCAGCGTGCCGGTGCCCGCCTTGACGAGCCCACCGTCGCCGCCGATGTCGTTGCGCCAGCTGTCATCGGCGCTGAACCCGCCGCGCGTGGCGTCCATCGTGACGCGGACGCCGGCGTCGAACGCGCCGTAGCCGTCGGCCGCGGCGAAGAGGTTCAGCCGTCCCCAGAGCTCGGGCCCGTCGAGCAGCGGGTGCCCGGCCGGGAACGCCGTCGTGCGCAGGACTTCCCGCCGCTGCGCCGCGTCGAGGTACGGCAACCGCGTCTCGAGGAGCACCTCGGCGCCCTTCGGCACCCGCATCGCGGCGCGCGTGGGCCGGTCCGGCAGCCCGTAGGTCGCCCGCCGCGCGACCATCGCGGCGTTCGCGCGGCGGTCGCCGTATTCGTCGGCGCCGGTGTGCGCCCGGGCGAACAGCGTGTCCGCGGTCGTGCCGGTCTTCGCGGTGAAGTACTTCAGCGCCTGCTCGCGCGCCGCCGCCTTGAGCGCCGCGTTCTCCGGGTCGGCCAGCGTCGCCGCGGTGAGCGCGGTGGCCAGGGTCCGGCCGCCGATCACGTCGACCGGCGAGTGCATCCCGGCGACGATCCGCGTGTCGGCCAGGTCGTAGGCGCGCGCCACCAGCTCCTGGAACCGCTCCGGGACCGCGTAGGCCAGTGCGAGGCAGGCCAGGTGGAACGCGTTGGTGTGGCCGCTGGGGAAGCCGCCGTCGTCAGCCGGGTTCGTGCTGCGCTGCCGCAGCAGCTGCGGTGCGACGACCACGTCGGACCGGTAGACCGGGAACCCGAGCGCGTCGGTCCGGCCGGTGTCCTCGACCCGGCTGTCCGCGGTCAGCCGCCACGGCCGCGGGTACTGGTAGGCGGCCTTGCTCGGGTTGCCCGAGGCGAAGGTCCCGCGGACGGTGTCGACGAGCGTGGCGACCAGGCCGAGTTCCGAGTCGTGCGCACCGGCGCCGAGGGCCGAGCCCGCCGGGGCGTTCGCCGGGACGGCGTCGTCGATCTTGGCCGGCGGCGTGCCGTCGGGCGCGGCGGTGATGCTCGTGACGGCCTTGGCGCCGCTGCGGTAGAGGTCGGCAAGGGGGCCGAGGCCGCCGATGGCGGCGTAGGACTGGTGCTGGCGGTCGTAGACGAAGGCGCGCTTGGCTTCGGCGTCGGTCCGGTAGCGGGTGACGGCGACGCAGTGCCGGACGTTCGCGCGCAGCACCGCCGCGTCGAGCACGACGCCACTGTCCCAAGTGGATCCGGCACGCCAGATCCGCTGCATCCCGCTCAGGATCCGGACCGCGGCGTTGGTCTCCGGGGTGTGGTTCGCCGGGACGTTCGTGCGGTAGGTGTCGACGAAGGCCGTCGTCTCCTCCGCCCACGCGGGCACGCCCAGCACGGCGGGCATGGCGGCGACGGCGGGCACGAGCGCGGACCAACGCAAGAAGGTCCGCCGGTCCAAGGGCGCGAGGCTCAACTGGTTCTCCTGGGAAGGCCCGCGTGGCCGGAAAAGCGCGCGGGGAATCGATGCGGGAATGATCAGCGCCGGGCGGCCCCCCGGTCAAGGAGCGTCCGGAGTAATTCGCCGGGCAGTAACCTGATCTTTTTCGGGGGTATCACGAATTCGACGAATTCACTCGATCCGGACTTCGACGGCGGGGCTGTACACGAGCCGCCCGTGGGCGGTCACGCGGACGAGCACCCACCAGTGCGCCCCGCGCCGGGCCGGGTGCCCCGCGCGAACGGTGATCGCCGTGGTGATGCTCGCGCCGGCCTCGAGCCGGAACGGCTGCGCCCGCGGGCCGATCGCCAGCTCACCCGCCCAGGTGCCGAACGGGCTGATCACCGCGATCCCGCCCCGGATTTCGCTCTGGGCCAGGTTCGTCAACGACACCGGCAATTCGGCGCCGCCGCCCGGCCCGACGGTGATCGGTCCGGGCCCGAGTTCGACCTCGACCAGGTCGTCGCGCGACGGCGGCGTCCCGATCAGGATTTCCGCCGTGTCTTCGAGGATTTGCCCGTGGTCGCCGGTGATCCGGGCGGCGAGCAGGTAACGGCCGGGCGTGTCGGGACCCCGTACCTCGACCGTGGTTCTCGCGTGCTCCCCCGGCTCGAGGTCATAGCCCAGGTCCGGAACCGGCTCGGTCCGCCAGCCCGGGGGCAGCTCGAGTTCGACACGGCCGCGAGCCGGACGGCCGCTGCAGCTCACCGTGACGTCCAACCGGGCCGGCCCGTCGTCGAGCGTCAGCCGGGTCGGCGTCACGTGCACGCTCACCGGCAGGTTGCCGACCGGTGCCGGCCCTTCGTTGTGCAGCCAGTACCGGGTGTGCACCGGCTGCACGGGTTCGGTGGCGACGGCCCGGCCGGTTCCCATGCGGGTGGCGGGTTCCAGTCGGAGGGTCGCCACGTCCGCGGCACCGAGTTCGACGCGGGCGCGTCCCTCGTCGACGTCGACCGGTTCGCCGTTCTCCTCGAGGAGATCGGTGCGCCAGGCCGCACGAATCCCGCCGTGCAGCGCGATCGACGCCGTGGCCGGGGACCCGGTCGATTCGTACACGCGCAAGGTGATCGCGTCCGACGGACCGATCACCGAGCCCGAGGCGAGCGGGTTGCCCGCGGGTTTTGCCGCCGTCAGCACGACTTCGGCGGGTTCGACCGAGATCAGGCTCAGCGTGGGCGGCAGCGCGCCTTCGGTGGCGGAAACCTGACGGGTCTGAAGCGGGTGCGCGGTTTCTTGCGCGCCACGGGGAAAACCGGCGGCCCGCCAGTCCCCCTCCCCGGCGACGATCGAGAAATCGAACGTGTGGGTCCAGTGCTGCCAGGCGAAACTCGAGCCGTCCGGCGCGGTCCGGCGTTCGCCGTCGATCCACACCCCGCTGGGCCAGCCGCTGCACGAGCGCATCAGCGACAGGTGCAGCGTGCCTTCCGGGTCCACGACGAACCCGGGCGTGCCGTGGTTGACGACCGCGACGGAGTAGTCGTCGGCGGGCTCGGCGGTGCCGGCCAGCCCGCCGGGGACCCGCACGTCGAGGGTGGCCTCGGCGCGCAGCTCGGCGACGGCGGCCTTGACGTCGTCGATGATCACCACCGGCAGGTCCCGCGGGCCTCGGAGATCGGCGTCGGGGACCCAGGCTTCAAGCCGGGTCCGGGTCGCCGGGACGAACACCCGGCCGTGGCGTTCCAGGGCGGCCCGGTACCCGGGCTCGGCGGAGGCGAGGACTTCGGCGGCGAACGGGTTGTCCGCGCCCACGACGATCCGGACGTCGGGCAGGTTCGAGTCGGCGTCGAGGGCGCCGTAGCGCGGGCCGCCGGGGCGGGTGCAGGTCGCCGTGACGCCTTTCGCGGCCAGCGCCGCGACCAACGCCCGGACCTCGAGCCCGGGAGCGAGGGGCTCGACCACTTCGGCGACGCCGATGGCGTGCGTGGCCCGGGCGCCGTCGTCGCGGACGAGCGCGATGCGGGCGGTCGCCGAGAGCCCGGCCCAGGTGTGGGCCGGGGTGTCCAGCGTCCAGAGGTGCTCGGCCGCGTCGACGTCGGGAAAGCCGGCCGAGCGGCCGATCGCGCCGAACCCGACCTCGGCGACCGGGAGCGCGCCGGGGACGTCGAAGTCGAACCGGGCCCGCAGGAGCCGGTCCTGCCCCAGCGAGCCGTCGACCTCGGTGCGAACGTCCACTCGGGACACTCCGCGCCACAACGTCGTACGTTGGGTGATCCGCAGGTCGTCCAGCGTCGTGGTCGCGACGAGCCGTTCCCCCAGCGGGCTGGTCTCGACGACGACTTCCGCCGCGCCGGGGCCGTGACCAGGTCCCTTGGGCAGCAGGTGCCACGGCCCTTCGCCCCACACCGGGTGCTCGGCGTGCTCGTCCTGGACCACCAGCCCGGCGGCGAGCCCGCCGTCCCGCAGCAGTTCGCGGCCGGTCCGCCGGTCGTGGACGCGCTTGAGCGCACCCCCGCGCGCCGGATCGGCTTCGACGGCGAAGACGTCGTTCTCGATCGTGAGCGGACCCGGCCGGACCGTCCAGCCGGGCGGGACGGTGGCCGCGTCGACGACCCGGTAAACCCGGTAGCCGAGTGCGGGCACCGCGGAAGCGAGGAAGGTCAGCGTGATTTCTTCCAGGGAGCCGTCGGGGTGCCGCACGACCGCGTCGGTGACGGCGGGGACCGGGCGGCCGTCCGGATCGACCACCCGCGCCCCCGTGGTTTCCGGAGTCACGGTCACCGACGTCACCGCGTCCCGGGCCCAGGACAGCGTGTTGAGCACGAAGACGGCCACGCCGTCGCCGGTCGTGTCGGCGTGGCGGGCCACTTCGGCGATCGCGCCTTCGAGGACCTCGCCGCCGCGTTCGGCCGCTTCGCGCCAGCCGGTGAGCAGATCGAGGTAGACCTGGTCGGACTCGGTGCCGGTGATCGCGTCGTGGTGGGCGCCGTAGACCAGCTGCCGCCAGGCTTTGTCGAGGGCTTCGTGGGGGTAGGGCGCGCCGAGCAGGGCGGCGAGGGTGGCCGCCCGCTCGCCGTCGAGCACCGCCACCTCGGCCGCGCGCTGGGCCTGCTTGGTGTCGATGTAGGAGACGTCCTTGCCGGTGTAGACCGGGTTCATGTCCCGGGTCTGCACGCTGATCGGCGTGCCGCGCGCCGCCGCGTCCGCGCGGACCGCGGCGAAGAAGTCCCGGGGCAGGCCGACGACGAACCGCGGCCAGACGTACCGGGCGTTCCAGGTGCGGTGGATCTCGGTGCAGAACCGCGAGGGGATGTTGTGGTCGTGCCCGACCGGCAGCAGCACGTTGCGCGTGGCGGCCACCTGCCGCAGCGTGCTGAACTGCCGGTAGGCCTCCTCCATCGCCTCTTCGAGGGTGTCCTGGCGCTCGATGCCCCAGCCCGCGACGTAGTGGTCGGCCATGTAGGCGGTCAGCAGGCCCCGCCCGCTCGGCGAGATCCATTCGAACTCCGACGGGAACTGCATCCGGCCGATGTCGCCGGTGTGCCGCTTTGCCCCGACGTGGTGCCACGGCCCGCGCGCCCAGGCACTGGACTCCAGGCCGGCGTCGGCCATCAGCCCCGGGTAGGCCGGGTCGTGGCCGAACACGTCGAGCATCCACGCCGAGCGCGGGTCGCCGCCGAGGACGTCCCGCTGGTAGCCGACGCCGTAGACGGCGTTGCGGATCGTCGATTCCGGGTGGGTCAGGTTCGTGTTGGCCTCGTTGTAGTTGCCGCCCACCAGCTCGATCCGGCCGTCGCGGAGGAACCGCCGCAGGTCCTGGCGGTCGCTGGGGAAGGTGTCCCAGTGCGGTTTGAGGTAGTCGACCTCGGCCAGCACGAACCGGTAGTCCTCGTCGTCGCGCGCGGCTTCCAGGTGCGCGCGGACGAGGTCGAACGCCGAGCGCTGGAAGTTCATCCGCTTCTCCTGCGCCAGCGGCAGGTCGAGCCAGGTGTCGGTGAAGCCGGCCTGGGTGTTCCACCACACCGGGTCGTAGTGGAAGTGCGACACCATCCACATCGTCCAGCCGGTCTCCGCGACGACGAGGTCCGCCTCCGCCGTGACGCGCTGCCCGGCCGACTCCGCGACCACGGTGACCCGGTGCTCGGAGCCTTCCGGCGCCTGGAAGACGACGCCGACTTCCACGGTGACGCCGTCCGGGTGGACGTCGGCGGTGACCGGGTCCGGCGTGGACACCCGCTTGCCCTCGACCCGCACCCGCACCGGCGCCCGCGGCCCGGCGAGGGTCACCCGGACCACCTGCCGGGCCGCGGCCGCGGAGCCGACGAACAGATCGGTGCCCCGCACGGCGGTGATGCGCACGCTTCCCCTACTTCGCGTTGGCGAGCGCCGCCTTGGCGTCGCTGAAGAACTGCGTCACACCGGCCGCGATCGACATCTTGCCGAACGCGACCTGCTTGGCCGCCGAGTCGAGCGCGGTCTTGACGTCGCCGTAGCCCGGCGGCGCGGTGGGCGCGGTCGGCAGGCCGTCCTTGGCGACCTGCGCGGCCACGTACTCGCCGAACTCCATGTCCGCCTTTTCGGGAGCCGTGGCGGTCGGCGCGAGGAGGTTCTTCGCCTTGTCCGACGGCGGCAGCCCACGCTGCAGCTTCATCGTCTTGATCGCGTCGTCGTCGTTGAGGAAGAAGTTGATCAGCTTCGCCGCGCCGTCGGCGTTCTTGCTCTTCACCGGGATGCACAGCAGGACGCCGCCGGACAAGGCCTGGCCCGTCTTGCCGTTCTCGCGGGGCACGACGACGAGCTTCAGCTCGTGCTGGGTCAGCGGCTGCATCTGGGCGAGCCCCCAGCCGGTGGTCATCGCGATCTGCCCGGTGATGAACGGGTGGGTGCCGGTCGCCGCGTCGGTGTTGCTCAGCAACGTCGGCGGGCAGACCGCGCCGGCCTTGCGCAGGCCGTCCCAGAAGGTGAACCACTCGGTCAGGTCCTCGGGACCGAACCCGAGGGTCTGGTCGGCGGTGTAGAGGTCCTTGCCGCGCTGGCGCAGCCACGGCTGCAGCGCACCCGAGTCGTCCTTCGACGCGTCCAGCGCGCCGTACTTGTCCGGGCCCCACGCCTTCGAGATCTCGGTGGCGATGGTGCCGAAGTCCTGCCACGTCCAGTCGCTGGTCGGAGCGGTGATCTTGAGCTGGTCGAAGACCGTCTTGTCGTAGAGCACCGGGGCGTTGCCGGAGCCGGAAGCGACGCCGTAGGTCTTGCCCTTGACGGTGCCCGCCGTGCGCAACGGCGCGTAGAGGGTGTCCAGCCCGATCGTGGCGGGGACGTAGGTGCCCAGATCGGTGAGCACGTTCCGGCCGGCGTAGGTGCTGACGAGCGCGGTGTCCATCTGGAAGATGTCGGGCGGGTTGCCGCCGGCGAACTCGGTGTTGAGCTTGTCGAAGTACCCGTCGTAGCCGGAGTACTGGGTGGTGACGGCGATCCCGGTCTTGTCGGTGAAGAGCTTCACCGCCTTCTGGTAGGCGTCGTTGCGGGCGTTGCCGCCCCACCAGCGGAAGGTCAGGGCGTTGTTCCCGGCGCCCGAGCCGCTGCTCGGCGGCGCGAAACCGCAGCCGGCGAGCGCGGCCGAGGCCACCCCCGCCCCGGCGATCCCGAGAAATCCCCTCCTGGACAGGTGCTGTGCCATGGCGGTCTCACTTTCTGCTGTGGGGGTTCAGCCTTTGATGCCGGAGTTGGCGACGCCGTCGACCAGGCGCTTCTGGCAGATCAGGAACACCGCGACCGTCGGCACCAGGGTGACGACCGACATCGCGAGCATCCCGCCGTAGCTGGAGCCGCTCGCCCGGTCGATGAAGGAGTTGAGACCCAGCGGGACCGTGTACCGGGATTTGTCGGACAGGTAGACCAGCTGGCGGAGGAAGTCGTTGAACGTCCAGATGAACGTCAGGACGCCGGTGGTCAGCAGGGCCGGGCGCAGGAGCGGGAGGATCACCGAGAAGAAGACGCGGGCGTGCCCGGCGCCGTCGATGGCGGCTGCTTCGTCCAGTTCGCGGGGAATGCCCCGGATGAACTGCACCATGAGGAAGATGAAGAACGCGTCGCACGCGAGCAGCTGCGGGACCACCAGCGGCAGGAACGTGTTGATCCAGTTGAGTTTGTAGAAGATCGTGTACTGCGGGATCATCGTGGCCTGGAACGGCAGCATCAGCGTGCCGAGCATCAGCCCGAACCAGATCTTGCGGAACGCGAAGTCGAGCCGGGCGAACGCGTAGGCGGCGAGCGAGCAGGACGCGATGTTGCCGATCACCACGCAGAGCGCGATGGTCGCGGAGTTCGCGAGGTAGACGGTGAACGACGTGCCCGTCGCCGTCCAGCCGCCGAGGTAGTTCCCGAGGGTGAAGTGCCACGGGATGGGGTCGAGCGTGCTGAAGATCTGGTTCTCCGGCTTGAACGAAGCCCCGACCAGCCATACCAGCGGGTAGATCATCACGACGACCCCGGCGAGCAGCACCCCGTGCGCGCGCCAGTGGGTCTTCGCCGGTGCCTGCCTGATCTCGGCGGTCATTTCGGTCCTTTCTGCCCGGTCGGGGTTCAGTCCGCGTACGTGACCCAGCGCCGTGAAGACGCGAAGTAGAGCGCGGTGAAGAGGCCGATCACCACGAACAGGACCCACGCCATCGCCGACGCGTAGCCCATCTGCAGGCTCGAGAACCCCTTGCGGTAGAGGTAAAGCGTGTAGAGCATGGTCGAGTCGATCGGCCCGCCCAGCCCGCCGCTGACGACGTAGGCCGGGGTGAAGGTCTGGAACGCGTTGATCGTCTCCAGGACCAGGTTGAAGAAGATCACCGGGGAGAGCATCGGCACGGTGATCCGGAAGAACATCCGGATCCGGCCGGCACCGTCCAGCTCCGCGGCTTCGTACAGGTCCTTCGGGATCTGCTTGAGCCCGGCGAGGAAGATCAGCATCGGAGTGCCGAACTGCCAGCCCGACAGCAGGACCAGGGTCCACAGCGCGAACCGCGGGTCCCCGATCCAGTCCGCACCGCGGATGCCGAAGATCGCGAGGATCTGGTTCAGCAGGCCCTGCTGCGAAAAGATCTGGCGCCACATCACCGACACCGCGACGCTCGCGCCGAGCAGCGACGGCAGGTAGAAGACCGAGCGGTAGAACCCCAACGCGCGCAGGCCCCGGTTCAGCACCGCGGCGACGACGAGCGCGACCGCGAGCTTCAGCGGCACCGAAGCGACGACGTAGGTGAGCGTCACCTTGACCGAGTGCAGGAACTTCTCGTCCTGCCACATCGCCAGGTAGTTGTCGAAGCCCACCCACTGCGGCGAGCTCAGCAGGTCGAACTTCGTCAGCGACAGGTACAGCGAGTACGCCATCGGCAGCAGGACGAACCCGAAGATCCCGAGGAACCACGGCGACAGGAACAGGTACGCCGCCAGGTTGTCCTTGTGCCGCTTCCGGCGGCGCCGGACGGGCGCGGGTTTCGCCGCCGGTGGGCTCCCGGCTTCGACAGGGTGCGTTGCGGCTTCGGCTGACATCGGCTGCTCCCGGGACTCCAGCGTGGACCGGCAGCGCTCCTGAACCGGGCGGCTGCCGTGGCACTTCTTCCGACGCACGCGGTTCCAGTGGTTCCGTCCCAGGGAGCTGGAAGCGCTTTCTCGGCACTCTAGGCAGGGCGCTCCGCCGCTGTCAACGGCGGGCCGCTCACCCCTCCTCGAGCACCGCACGGATGCCCTTCTCCCTGGCCAGGTGCGCGGCCCCGAGCACGGTCGCGCGGGCACCCAGCTCGCTCACCACGACTTCGGCCGGCCAGCTCAGCCGCTCGACGGTGGCCACGACACCCGGCCGGAGCAGCTTGTTGCGCCCCACCCCGCCGCCCAGCACGACCAGGCCGGGATCGACGACCGCGCAGATCGACGCGGCCAGGTTCCCGACGGCTTCGGCGTGTTCCGCGACGATTCCGAGTGCGACCGGGTCACCCTTCTCCGCCAGCGCGAACAGCGCGGCGGCCGTCTTCGGCGCCGGGTCCGGGCGGCGTTCCCGGGCACGGCGCAGCAGTTCCCGCGAACCGAGCCGCGCTTCGAGCGCGTCCCGCACCGGCGGCCGGTCGTCCGCCCACGGGTAGGCCAGCCGGGCGACCTCCCCCGCCGCGCCGCTGGCCCCGCGCACGAGCCGCCGCCCGAGCACCACACCCGCTCCGATCGCCACGCCGACCTGCAGGAACACGAAGCTGTCGTGGTCCTCGCCCGCCCCTTCGGCCAGTTCGGCGATGGCCGCGCAGTTGACGTTGTTCTCGGTGTGCACGGCCGCGCCGCCGGGCAGCCCGAGCGCGGCCACGGCGCCGGAGATCCGCGCCATGGTCGCCGGATCGCCGCGGCCGGGCGGGGAGACCACTTCGGACACGGCGACCACCACGGCACGAAGCGGACCGCGCCCGCTTCCGCGGCGGAGCACCTCTTTCACCATGTCCGCCGCCGAGGCGGGCCTCGACGTCTGGTCCTCGTCGAGGAGCTCCCCGCCAAGGGTGGTCGCCCGCAGCGCGACCTGCGTCGATCCGCGGTCCACCGCCAGCACGTACCCGGCCCGCGGGCCCAGCCGGTAGACCGCTGCGGTCCGCCCGGTGGCGCCGGACGAGCTGCCGCTGCGCTCGGCGAGGCCCGCGGATTCAAGCTCCGCCATCACCAGGGAAACCGTCGGTTTCGACAGCCCGCACGCCACCGCGAGCTGTGGCCGGGTGGCCTGGCCGGCGGCCGCCAGCGCGGCGAAGACTTCGCCGGCCCGGTCACCGATGCCCGATTTCGCCATCTGCACCTGCTTTCGCCGAGGTGAAACTGTCGAACGCCCGCCGTCCGCGCTCCGTGCCGTTGACAACGTACGGGTTCGTTTGTTTACTACTTAACCAAGTGCGGGTCCCAGCCGCATCATCGTTTTTCCGGCCCACCAAGGGCAAGGCTCGGGAAAGCGCTTTCCCGACCACGTCGACCGGTCCGGCGCCCAGGACGGCAGGGAGGCTGCGAAGCGGATGGATCCGATCCTGCTGCCGAGCCAGCACGCGAGCTCGCACGACCTGCCCGACGATCCCGCCCACCTCGACGCCGTCCTGGCCGCCGCGGCGGCCGACGCGCTGGCCGCGCAGCAGCCGGACGGCAACTTCGAGGACCCCGCGGCCGACGACGACGTCGGGGACATGGGCCTCGGCGTGATCTCCTTGCTCTGCCTCGCCCGGCAGCGCGGGATGCCCGGCGATCCGGCGGTCACCGACGCGGTGCGCCGGGGCCTGGACTTCTTCCTCGCGCACCGGGTGTTCCGGCGCGACGACCCCGGCGAGCCGTTCCTGCGCGTCCGCCACAGCGGCCTGCCGTACGCCCGGTACATGCCCGGAGACGGCGAGCACCCCTTCGGTGACTGGCCGAGCACGGTGTGGGCGATGCTGCACGCGGTCAACGTCCTGGAGCTCGGCGAGGGCCTGCTCACCGGCGACCAGTACGCCGAGGCGACCGAGCTGGCGCTCGGGTACTGGCGGTGGCTGACCGAAGCGAGCATGTTCAACCCCCAGCAGACGGGCAACCAGGCCCTCGGCGCGATCGTCGCGGGCCTGATGCTCGGCCGCCACCTCGACGCGGTTTCCCGGGACCGCGAGGGCAAGCGCGTCACGACGGCGGCCATGCGGCTCTACACCGACGTGATCCGGCCGTCGCGCGTGACCGACCGCGGCTTCGCGCTGCCGGCGGAGCACGGCGCCGGCCACGACCAGAACTACCTGCCGATCTCGCTGTCCTTCCTGGCCCAGGCCCACCGGGTCACGGCCGACCGGCTGTTCCTCGACGACGGCGCGGAGATCGCCCGTCACCTCGACTGCCGCCTTTCGGCGCGCGGCTTCGACTACGGCGGTCCGCGCTACAGCGAGCAGCACTGCGGCGCCGAAGGCCTGCTCGGCCTCCGCTACTTCGGCGCGCACCTGGCCACCGACCTCGGCCGTTACCTGGGCGACCGGCGCGTCGCCTACTACCCGGCGGCGCGGACCGGCGCGCCGAGCGGGCACTTCGCGTTCACGACGGTGTGGCTGTACCAGGACGACAGCAAGTGGCACCGGACGCCGTCGTTCCCGGCCGTGACACCGTATTCGCTGCGCCACCGCGCCGCGTCCGTGTCACTGACGGGCAGCCACACGCCGTACCTGATCGACGCGGGCCGGGCCGTGGTGATCGAGCCGGTCTTGGCCGGCCAGCACGGCATCGGCCCGGTCCTGGAGCGCACGCTGCTCACCCGCCCGCTCGGCCCGTTGCGCATCCGCGACGCCCGCGACGGCGATGTCGTGGCCCAGCTGGTGACCAAGGCGGTGGTGACGCGGGAGCAGGTGCTGTTGAGCGTCCAGCAGCTCTTCGTGGCCGAGGAGCGGCGGGTGACGCTGTTCGCGGTGGTCCCGGCGGCCGGGTGCGAGTTCCTGGCCGGGCTGCCTTATGCAGAGGAAACCGAAGCGGGCCAACGCAAGATCGTCACGGTGACTTCGCCGGGCGGAGAGCCGTTCGACCTGAGCGAGCCCGGCGCGGTGCTGCACACCGGCGGCACGCTGCACGCGGGCAGCCTGGCCATCACGTCGGGGGCGTCGCTGCGGGTGGTCAATCCCCCGGCGGGCCGGACGAGCTTCAACAGCCCGGAAACGATCGGCCTGACCCAGGAGCAGCTGGCGTTCTCCCTGGCCGACGATCCCCGCGGCTACGGAAACCCGGACGCGGGCTGGCACCGGGTGACCGACACGAACCACGTCCTCGCGGGCCCGCTGCCGGATTCCCCGGCGGGATCAGCGGTCTTCGCGGTGCGGTACGGCCCGCACGGTGATGTCCCCTTCACTGTCGGGGTGCGGGAATCGGTGGACGGCCTGGTGATCGACGCGCCGGGCTTCTCGGTCGTCGTCGGCGATCCCGCGGGCGACGCGGACGGGGAACCGATCCTCCGGGTGACGGCGCGGCCATGACGGCACCGAGCCGCTCACCCGGCCGGTGCGGTCGTGCGTTCGCCGACGTGCCGGCGTAGTGCCGGTGCGATCTCCTCGCCCAGCCGGTGCAGCGAGCCGGCCACCGCCTCGGCCGGCAACCCGCCCCAGTCGGCCAGCGCCTGCACCCGGTCGAACCGCAGCACGTCGTGCAGCTCCGCGAGCTTGGCCGAGACGTGCTCGGTGGTCCCGATCATCAGGTGCCCTCCGGCCCGCATCCCCAGCTCGAACTGCTCGGACGTGACCGGGAAGCCACCGCCACCCGGGTGCTTGGGGCGCAGGAAGTCCCGGTAGTAGGGATAGGTCGACATCGCCTCCGGCGTGCTCGGCGCGCCGAAGTAGTGCAGCGCGACGCCCAGCCGCAGGTCGTCCGCGTGCCCGGCACGGTCGCCGGCCTCGCGGTAGACGTCCGCCAGCCGGCGCAGGTGCGCCGGTGTCCCGCCGATGTATCCCAGGATCATCGGCAGTCCCAGTCTTCCGGCGCGGGCCGCGCTGGCCGGGGTGCCCCCGACGCCCAGCCACACCGGCAAGGGCTCCTGCACGGCCCTCGGCAGGATCGCCGCGTCATCGAGCGGAGCACGGAACCGGCCCTCCCAGGTGACGGCCGGTCGTGCCCGGATCTTCAGCAGCAGCCCGAGTTTCTCCTCGAACGCGTCGTCGTAGTCGCGGAGGGGCACGCCGAAGAGCCGGAACGGTTCGGGATAGGCGCTGCGGCCCGCGGTGATCTCGGCGCGGCCCGCGCTCAGCACGTCGAGCGTGGCGAAGTCCTGGTAGACCCGGACCGGATCGAGGGCGCTCAGGGTGGTGACGGAACTGGTCAGCCGCACCCGGGTCGTCCTCGACGCGATCGCGGCCAGCACGACCGCCGGGGAGGACACCGCGAAGCCGGGGTTGTGGTGCTCGCCCAGCCCGAAGTGATCCAGCCCGAGCTCGTCGGCCAGCACGGCGAGCGACACGATCTGCTCGACGCGGCCCGGGTGCGTGCGGCGGGTCCCGTCGACGGTGACCGGCTGGACGTCGGCCAGCGACGCGATCCCGATGTCGACCGGCCGGCTCACACTCGGACCGCTTCCTCTTCGTCGACCGGGAGCCAGCCCTCGCCGAGGTGGACTTCGCCCACGTGGTGGTACGCGTCGGGGCCCCGGCGCGTGAACGTGTCGCGCAGGGGCACGGTGGCGCCGTTCACGGTGATGGTTCCCAGGAACCGCAACCGGTCGCCCACCCAGCCCGCGGAGCGCTGGACAGCGCGTCCGCCGTTGCTGTCGTACCAGTCGGCGACGAATTCACCGGCGGCCGGGTCGTAGCCCCACACGTAGCGGGCACTCAGCGGGGCCGGGTTCTCCGGGGTCGGCAGTTCGGCCGTGCCGAGCGTGATCCAGAAGCCGCGCTGTTCCCGGACGCCGTCGATCCGCATCCGGATCGGCTTGCGCGGGCCGAACGGGGTTTCGTGGAAGACGCCGGGCGCGTCCCAGCCGCCCACGAAGAAGTCCAGCTCGCGCAGGCGCTCGTGCGGGACCGGGGCGCCGGTTCCGGTCGGATCGGATGTCATGGGGTTCCTCCCTGGTAGCTTCAAATTTCAAAGTACACTACGGAAAAGATAGTAGGCAACGAAAGTCAGAGCGGGCTACGGTGGTCGGCGACATGGAGGCGAAACCCGAAGAGCCGGGGCCCGCGAACGAGCGCCCCGACTTCCACACGGCCATCGAGCTGATCGGCCGCCGGTGGACCGGCGTGATCTTGGACCAGCTGCGCTCGGGCGCGTTGCGGTTCACCGAGCTGCGCGAACGCATCCCCCGGATCACCGACGCGATGCTTTCCCAGCGGCTCAAGGAACTCGAGCTGGCCGGCGTCGTGGAGCGGGTGGTGACGGTCGCCCGGCCGGTCGAGGTCCGGTACGCGCTCACGGGCATCGGCTCGCGGCTGGGGCCGGTGCTGGACGCGGTCAAGGCGTGGAGCGCCGACTGGGCGGCGCACCAGGCGGGAGAACTCGGTTGAGCATCGGCGGCTGAGCTGACCGGAAGCCGCCGAGTCTGGCACGATCGGGCCATGGCCACGGTCCGGCGGAGGAGCGCACTGGCGGCGGCCGCCGCCCTGCTGCTGGCGCCCGCTGCTTGCAGCGGCGGCTTCGGGAACCTCCGGCTGCGGATCGCCGCGGGCAACCCCGGCGGTGTCTACGACAAGCTCGCCCAGACCCTCGCCAACGCCTGGCAGGCCGGCCTGGGCATCGAGCGGCCGCAGGTGTTGCAGACCGACGGCTCGCCCGACAACGTCAACAAGGTGCTGGCCGGCCAGGCCGACGTCGCCTTCGTCGCCGCCGACGTGGCCGAGGAGCAGCACAGGACCCACCGAGAACTGGCCGCGCTCGCCCGGATCCACGAC
The DNA here is from genome assembly GCF_040638975.1 of Amycolatopsis sp. NPDC024027. Taxonomy (NCBI): domain Bacteria; kingdom Bacillati; phylum Actinomycetota; class Actinomycetes; order Pseudonocardiales; family Pseudonocardiaceae; genus Amycolatopsis; species Amycolatopsis sp. NPDC024027. The sequence goes on along the minus strand of NZ_JBEZYY010000029.1, from coordinate 62,385 downwards.
GACTACCTGCACGTCGTGGTCCGCGCCGACTCCGACATCCGGTCGGTGGACCAGCTGCGCGGCCACCGCATCGCGATCGGCTCGCCGGCGTCCGGCGTCGAGTTCATCGCGTACAAGCTGCTCGCCGCGGCCAACCTGACCGGCTCGGTCAGCACGAGCCTCCACGGCCTCGACGACTCCATCGCCGCGCTGCTGCGCGGCGACGTCGACGCGTTCTTCTGGTCCGGCGGGCTGCCGACGCCGAGAATCGTGACGTACCAGAACCAGCTGCGGCTGGTCGACATCGGCGACCAGATGCCGAAAATGCGGACGCTCAGCGAGGTCTACGGCACCGCGACCATCCCCGCGAGCACCTACAACCAGTTCCTGCCGGTGACAACGCTGATCGTGCCGAACTTCCTGGTGGTGCGGCAGTCGATGAACGCCGACGTCGCCGAGGCGCTGGTCCGCGGCCTGTTCGACGCCCGGCACCAGCTCGCGCAGGCCAGCCCGGCGGCGCTGTCGATCGACGTGCACCCCGGCATCGAGACCCAGCCGCTTCCCCTCCACCCCGGCGCACTCCGCTACTTCCGGACGGAAAAGACCTACCTACCCGGCTAGCCGGCCGGGAACGTCATCGTGATCCGGAGACCGCCGCCTTCGGGCAGGTCCAATTCGAGTTCACCGTCGGCATGCGCGACGAGTTCGCTGACGATCGCCAGGCCCAGCCCCGAGCCGGGCACGTTCTGGTGGGCGGGGCTGCGCCAGAACCGGTCCCGCGCGCGGTCGAGCTCCTCGGGCCGCAGGCCCGGCCCGTGATCGCGCACCGACAGGCGCACCCGGTCGCCGTCGCGCTCGACGGCGACCCGGATCTCGGTGCCGGCCGCGGTGAACTTCAGCGCGTTGTCGAGCAGTGCGTCCAGGATCGTCTCGGCACCCCGCGGCGGCAGGCACACCCGCGTGCCGCTGCCGGCGGTTTCGACGACCAGCCGGACGTCCCGCGCCTGGCCGACCACCGTCCAGTCGGCGACCCGCTCGGCGACGACGTCATCGAGCACCACCGGATCCAGCTCCCCGCCGGACGCCTCGGCGCGGGCCATCGAAAGCAGCCCGTCCAGGATCTGGTGCAGCCGCCCCGCATCGACCCGCGCGGCGTCCAGGTCGGCGGACGCCGGCTCGTCGTCGACGTGCCCTTCGAGGTTGCCCAGCCGGATCTTCAGCGCCGTCAGCGGGTTGCGCAGCTGGTGGGAGGCGTCGGCGACGAACGCGCGCTGCGCGGCCAGCGCGCCGGACACGCTCTCGGCCATCCGGTCGAAGGACCGGCCGAGCTGCCGCAGCTCCGGCGGCCCGCCGCTCTCCCCCACCGGCTCGGCCTCCCGCCCGCTGACCACGGACGCCACCAGCGCGCCGGTGGCGTCGTCGAGCCGCTGCACCGGCCGCAGGATCCACCGGACCACCGGGATCGCCACGGCCAGCGCGAGCGTGAACGCGAGGATCCCGCCCGTGGCGAGCAGCAGCCACCACCACAGCACCTCGGCCCGCTCGGCCCCGGTGTCGGACACGGTCACCACCGCGCCGTGCACCTCGCCGTCGGCGAGCACCGGTTCGGCGAGCACCAGCGGCGTGGCGTCCCACGGCATCAGCACGCCGCCGGACTGGGAGCGGCGCCCGGCCAGCGCCTCGTGGGCCGGCCCGCTGATCTGCTCGGCGTGGCTGTCGAGCCGCGCGGCATTCGGCCCCAGCGAGCTGGCCACCTGCCTGCCGTCCTGGTCGAAGACCAGCACCTGGACGCTGTACACCTCGGTGTAGCGGCGCAGGGCGGAGTCGACCAGGTCCGGCTTGTTGTCCAGCAGCGGGCGCTGGGCCAGCGACGCGAACCGGGCCGTGTCGGTCAGCCGGTCGAGGAACAAGTCCTGCTGCACGCCGGCCGCGATGCTCCTGGCCAGCGGAATGCCCAGGCCGAACACCAGCAACGCCACCAGCGTCAGCACGATGCCCTGCAGCCGGACGCGCACGCCTCAGCTCCGGGCGACCTGGCCGCCGAGCCGGTACCCGACCCCGCGGACCGTCTCGATGAGCGCCGGGCGGCCCAGCTTCGTCCGCAGCGTCGCGACGTGGACGTCCAGCGAACGGCTCTCCGCGGGACCGCGGTGGCCCCACACCTCGGTGAGCACGTGCTCACGCGAGCAGACCGCGCCGCGCGCGCCCGCCACCAGCGCGAGCACCTGGAACTCCTTGCGGGACAGCGCGACCGCCTTGCCGTCGACCAGCACCTCGTGCCGGGAGACGTCGACGGTGACGTCCCCGACCCGGATCACCACCGGCTCGGCGGCGCCGTGCTCCCCGCGGCGGCGGCGCACGGCCTCGACCCGGGCGAGCAGCTCCTCGACGTCGTAGGGCTTGACCAGGTAGTCGTCGGCGCCCGCGCGCAGGCCCTGGATCCGGTCGTCGACCTCGCCGCGCGCCGAGACGACGATGATCGCGACGTCGCTGACCGCGCGGATCTGGCGGCACAGCGTCACGCCGTCGATGTCCGGCAGGCCGAGGTCGAGCAGGATGACGTCGACCTCGTGCACCCGATCGAGCACTCCGGCGCCGGTGGCCAGCCGGGCGATCGCCAGGCCGCGGCGGGTCAGCGCCGGGATGAGCGCACCCGCGACCCGGTCGTCGTCCTCCACCAGCAGCACCCGCACCCGTCCGCCTCCCATGGTGACCTGCTCCACCGGCCGGTAGGGCGAACTCTAGGACGTCCGGTCGGGTCCCGCACCGGCCACCCGGACGGTCACTCCCCGTGACCTCCGGTGGACACCCGCCAAAATGGACATCGATACTCACTTGAAACCCTAAGTATTGCTCAAGCGGCCTTGCCAGCCGGTGCAGCAACGGTAGGTTCTCGCCATCGCGTGGTGACCCATGCCCGATTTGCACGAACGACCCGGGAGGCCAGATGACCGCGGAGGTGGCGGCGCCGATGATCAAGGCGTCCGCCGTGAACAAGTACTTCGGCGACCTGCACGTGCTCAGGGAAATCACGCTCGAGGTACCTCGCGGCCAGGTCGTCGTGGTGCTCGGCCCGTCGGGCTCGGGCAAGTCGACCCTGTGCCGGGCGATCAACCGGCTCGAGCCGATCAACTCGGGCGAGATCGCCGTCGACGGTGTTCCGCTGCCCGCCGAGGGCAAGGCCCTGGCCGCGCTGCGGGCCGACGTCGGCATGGTGTTCCAGTCGTTCAACCTGTTCGCGCACAAGACCATCGTCGAGAACGTCATGCTCGCGCCGGTCAAGGTCCGCAAGACCTCGCAGGCCGACGCGCGCAAGACGGCGATGGAGCTGCTGGAGCGGGTCGGCATCGCCAACCAGGCCGACAAGTACCCGGCGCAGCTTTCGGGTGGCCAGCAGCAGCGCGTCGCCATCGCGCGGGCGCTGGCGATGCGGCCCAAGGTCATGCTGTTCGACGAGCCGACCTCGGCGCTGGACCCGGAGATGGTCCAGGAGGTCCTCGACGTCATGACGGGGTTGGCCAAGGACGGCATGACGATGCTCGTCGTCACCCACGAGATGGGCTTCGCCCGGCGGGCAGCCGATCGGGTGATTTTCATGGCCGACGGCGAGATCGTCGAGGACACGACGCCGGAATCGTTCTTCACCGCGCCCAAGAGCGAGCGCGCGAAGGACTTCCTCGGCAAGATCCTTACCCACTGAGCACGGTCCGCGGCGCCGTCGGCGCCCGGGTGATCGACACACAGGAGAGATTCACATGAGGATCCGCACCCTCGCGGTGGGACTGCTCGCCGGTGGGCTGGCGCTGACCACGCTGACCGCCTGCGGCAAGGAAGGCACGCCGACGTCGCCGGGTTCGGGCGACCAGAGCGGCACGAACGCCCCCGCCGCGCTGACCTACCCGGTCGCGACCGGCGTCGACCTGGCCGGCTCCCCGGTGTTCGCCAAGATGAAGTCGGCCGGCGCGCTGACCGTCGGCGCCAAGGACGACCAGCCGGGCCTCGGCATGAAGGACCCGACGACCGGCAAGTTCGGCGGCTTCGACATCGAGATCGCGAAGCTCGTCTCGGCCGGCCTCGGCTTCGACCCGGAGAAGATCACCTTCCGCACGGTCGACTCGGGCGCGCGTGAGCAGACGATCGCGAACGGCGACGTGAACTACTACGTCGGCACGTACTCGATCACCGACAAGCGCAAGGCGCTCGTCTCCTTCGCCGGCCCGTACTTCCTCGCCGGCCAGGACCTGCTGGTGCGCAAGGACGACAGCTCGATCACCGGCAAGGACACCCTCAAGGGCAAGAAGGTCTGCTCGGTCACCGGCTCGACCCCGATCCAGAAGATCCGCTCGGAGAACCTGACCGAGCCGGCCAACATCGTCGAGTTCCAGAAGTACTCGCAGTGCGTCGAGAAGCTGCAGTCGAAGGACGTCGACGCGGTCACCACCGACGACGCGATCCTCAAGGGCTACGCGGCCCAGGAGCCGGACACCCTGAAGGTCGTCGGCCAGACGTTCTCCACGGAGAAGTACGGCATCGGCCTGAACAAGGACGACAAGGTCCTGCGCGACAAGGTCAACGACATCCTGCAGAAGGCGCTGGACGACGGCACCTGGCAGAAGATCTACGACGCGACCCTCGGCAAGTCGGGCTCGGCCGCCAAGAAGCCGACCCTCGACAAGTACTGACGCACGCGTGACGGCCGGTGGATCGGGCTTCCCGGTCCACCGGCCTTCTCCATCCACCCCTTGACCACGGACGCGGGGAAGGCTCCATGGACGTCCTGCTCAACAACCTGGACCTGTTCGGTCCGTTCTTCCTCACCACGATCGAGCTGTTCCTGCTCTCGGCCGTGGGCAGCCTGATCTGGGGCACGATCCTGGCGATGCTGCGGGTGAGCCCGGTCCCCGTCTTCCGCGCCGTCGGCACGGCGTACGTGACGATCGCCCGGAACACGCCGCTCACCCTGGTGTTCGCGTTCTTCGTGTTCGCGTACCCGCTGCTCGACATCGTCAAGCTCGACTACTTCCCGGCCGCGGTGGTCGCCCTGACCGTGTACACCTCGGCGTTCATCTGCGAGGTCGTGCGCTCGGGCATCAACACCGTGCCGGTCGGCCAGGCCGAGGCGGGCCGCGCGCTGGGGCTGACGTTCGCCCAGATCCTCGGCCAGGTCGTGCTGCCGCAGGCGCTGCGGTCGGTCGTCCCGCCGCTGATCAGCACCCTGATCGCGCTGCTGAAGAACACCACCATCGCCGCCGGTTTCTCCGTCGCCGAGGCCGGCGCGATCCGCGCGTACCTGTCCGAACGCGGTGAGAGCCAGCTGGTCGGCCTCCTGTGGGTGGCCCTCGGCTTCATCATCCTGGTCGCCGTGCTGTCGTTCGTCCAACGCAGCCTGGAGAAGCGCTGGAGCGTGGCCCGATGACCAACGTCCTGTTCGACGTCCCGGGCCCGAAGGCCCGGCTGCGCTACCGCACCTACGCGGTGGTCGGCACGCTCGTGGTGCTCGCGTTCCTCGGCTACATCGGGTGGCGCTTCTACGACAGCGGCCAGTTCACCGCCCGCAAGTGGGAGTGGCTGCAGTACGCGCAGGTGCAGCGCGACCTGGGCAACGCGGTGCTGTCGACGCTCCAGGCGTTCGCCGCCGCGGCCGTGCTGGCGCTGATCTTCGGTGCGATCTTCGCGGCCGGCCGGCTGTCCGACCACGCGTGGATCCGCGGGATCGCCGGGTTCGTCGTGGAGTTCTTCCGCGCCATCCCCGCGCTGATCCTGATGTTCGTGTTCTACTTCGGCCTGCCGACCGTCGGCGTGCCGACGAGCCCGTTCCTCGGTGTGGTCCTCGGCCTGACGCTGTACAACGGCTCGGTGCTCGCGGAGGTCTTCCGCGCGGGCATCCAGTCGCTGCCGAAGGGCCAGAGCGAAGCCGCGTACGCGCTGGGTATGCGCAAGACCCAGGTGATGTTCCTGGTCCTGCTGCCGCAGGCGGTCCGGGCGATGCTGCCGACGATCATCAGCCAGCTCGTCGTGCTGCTGAAGGACACCGCGCTCGGCTTCATCATCACCTACCAGGAGCTGCTGTACTACGCCCGCTACATCGGTTCGCAGGGGACGTTCGGGCGGCCGATCGTGCCGTCGACGATCGTGGCGACCGCCATCTACGTGGTGATGTGCCTGCTGCTGACGGCGCTGGCGACGTACCTGGAGCGGCGCAACCGCCGCAACAAGAAGGTCGTGGCGGCCCCGCCCGCGGCGACCGAGAACCTCGTGGCCGCCTCGGCCTGAGTCACCCGTTCGAGGCCCCCGGGACACGTCCCGGGGGCCTTGTCGTGTCCCGGGGTGTCCCCTAGCGTCGGCGGCATGGGTGTCGCACTGGTGACCGGCAGTTCCCGGGGTCTCGGCCGGGTGATCGCGCGCCGGCTGGCCCGCGACGGGTTCGCCGTCGCGGTCAACGGCCGGCACGACAACGCCGACCTCAAGACCGCCGCGGAGGCCATCCTCGCCGAAGGCGGCCGCGCGGCGGCGTTCGCCGCGGACGTGACCGACCGCCGCCAGGCCGGCGACCTGGTCGACGCCGTCACGACGTTGCTGGGCCCGATCGCGGTGCTGGTGCTCAACGCGACCGGCCCGCAGCCGGAGGCACCGGTGTCGTCGGTCGGCTGGCCGGATCACCTGGCCCAGCTGGACTTCTTCGTGCGGTCGCCGGTGCTGCTGGGCCACGCGGTGCTGCCGGGGATGCGCGCCCGCCGCCACGGCCGCATCGTGCACATCGACTCGGAGGTGGCGGACCGCCCGCCCCCCGGCCGCTCGGCGTACGCGACGGCGAAGAGCGCCCAGATCGGCCTGGCCCGGGCGTGGGCGCGCGAACTGGCGCCGGACGGCATCACGGTCAACACGGTGGCGCCCGGGTTCATCCCGGTGGAGCGGCACGCGGAGGTGCCGGAAGCCGAGCGCGAGGAGTACCGGGCGTCGGTCCCGGCGGGGCGGCTGGGCACCCCCGAGGAGGTGGCCGCGGCGGTGAGCTTCTTCGCCTCGGAGGAGGCGGGCTTCGTCACCGGCCAGCGCCTCCTGGTCGACGGCGGCCGCGCGCTCGGTTAGCTGTGATGTCCAGGGAGGTTGGTCAGCCGGGTGACTGGCGGCTTGCCGCCGGTTGAGCTGTGGGGTCGATGATGATTGTAGAAGTGCAGCCGCCCCGGTAGCGCGGCCCGCCGGAGCGTTTCCGATGGGTAGAAGCGGGCATAAGCCCAGCCCTCGGCCAGGGTGCGGTGGAACCGTTCGATTTCCCCGTTGGTTTGTGGCCGGTAAGGCCGGGTCCGTTTCGGGGCGATCCCCAGCTCGGCGCAAGCCTCGCGCCATGCAGGAGACCGGTAGGCCGGGCCGTTGTCCGACAGCACACGCTCGACGGTCACGCCGCGGGCGGCGAACCAGGCCACCGCCCGGCGCAGGACCGCGGTGGCGGCGGCGGTTTCATCGGTGTGGATCTCGGCGTGGGCGACGCGGGAGTGGTCATCGAGCACCGTGTGCACGAACCCGGTCCCGATCTTGGGTTTCGGTAGGCGTTGCGGGGCTTACCCGGGGTCGCGGCGCGGTCACGGTCGCCTTGGGCTCGGCCGACGAACCGGTGCCCACCGCCGTCGGGGATGTTGCCGAACTTGGTGACATCGACGTGGATCAGCGAACCGGGATGGTCGTGTTCGTAGCGGCGCAGCGGTTCACCGGTGACCCGGTCGATCCGGGACAGGCGGTGGAGCCGGCAGCGCGTGCACCGTGGATGCGGGCAGGCCGAGCCGGCCGCCGATCTGGACCGGGCCCAGCCGCTGGCGCCACCGCACGATCGCCCGGACCAGAGGCTTGGGGGGTGCGGGGTGGGCTGTGGTGCGGGCGGCAGCTGCGGTCGGTCATCCCCGCCACGCCTTCGAGCCGGTGGCGGCGAGCCCATTTCGCGGCGGTCTTCGCGGCGACCATGAACATCTTCGCCGCTGCGGTGCAGGTCCAGCCTTCTTCAACGATCAGACGCGCGAGTCGCAGGCGGGTGCGTGGGGTCAGGGTGGCGTTAGGGCGGGACACGAAGACCTCCGGTGGGTGAAGCGGTCCCTCGACAGCTCCACTTCACAACCGGAGGCCCTTCACCTGTCAGCGGGACAGGCCGTCACCAGGTCACCTCAACTCGGGACAACGTCCCCGGACATCACAGTTAGCAGGGGCGCTCGACTTTGCCGAGAGTCAGCCCGTCACGGGGCCAGCGCGAGGATCCCCTCCGCGTCGTGGGCGAGGAAGCCGCCGAACGGAAGCACTTCTCCCAGCTCAGGGTGCCGCCGGGCGACCTCCGGCTGCAGCACCATCAGTTCCGGTGTGATCGTCACCGGCGTCGGGCCGCCGGTCACGATGTCGTCGAGGTCGATCTCCAGCGACGGCCCCCAGCGGTCGACGACCAGCCCGATCGCGGACGGCCCGGTCGCCCGGAACTCGGCCAGCAAGGGGCGGATCACCGTGTCCTGTCCCTTCCGGTAGACCGGGCCGCCGAAGCCGTCGAGGCTGTAGCACTCGACGACCACGTCGCCGTGCCGCGTCAGCGTGCAGATGACGTCGGCGTCCTCGTCGTCGGCCATCCAGTACTGGAAGGTGAACGGCTTCTCCCCCAGCCCGGCCATGGCGGCGAGCAGGCTGTCGGCGTCCATTTCGATCTGCTCGCCGCAGGTCTCCCACTCCCCGCTGAGCGCGGTGATCCGCCCGGTGCGGACATGGCCCAGCACCATCCCGGCCGCCGCGAGCGAGTCCACCCGGTGGCGCGCCTGCCCGGGTGACCAGTCCCGCCGGTACAGCTGCACGAATCCGTCGCTCATCCTGGCTCCCCCTCGGTTCCCGACACGTCCTTTGTGGACGACGACTCCCCCGTGGCGCCGTTGCGCCGCGTGCGGTGCAGCACGGCGAGCACGCCCAGGACCAGCGCGAGCGCCACCGCCAGCGCGGCCCACATCGCGACGTGCAGCTGCAGCAGCCCGCCCGCGAAGGCCCCCACGAGCATCGCCCCCACGGCGGCGACCTTCCGCAGCGGGTGCGAACCCGGCCCACCGGCCGCCTTCGAATCCGCCGCGAAACCGGTCAGCGTCATCGTCAGCACCGTCGTCGTCAGATCGGGCGCGCCGATGCGGCGGACGGCCGCGTTCTGCAGGCCCATCGCCAGCCCGAGCACGACGATCAGCAGTTCGCTGCCCAGCCTCGTGGCACTGCCCAGGGTCGCCGACAGCACGACGGCCACCGCGATCAGCGCCGCCTGCGCCGCGGTCGCCTGCCGCAGGGCGTCGTAGTCGTCTTCGCGCCGGGCGAGGCGCCCGCCGGCGAGCGCGCCGGCCAGGAACGCGAGCACGGCGGTCAGCGACGCGAGCACCGACAACGTCGTCTCCCCCGCCGCCGCGAACCCCAGGAACACGACGTTCCCGGTCATGTTGGCGACGAAGACCCGCCCCAGCCCGAGGAAGCTGACGGCGTCGACCACGCCGGTGACGACGGTCAGCGCCAGCAGCAGGACGGCCAGGTCCCGTGGTTTCGGTTCAGCCATGACTGCATTCAACACCGACCGCCCGTCGATTCCAAATGAGTATTTCGTATATCGCTTAAGAAAGCGCGAAGCAGCTTCGCCCGCGAAGCGGCTTCGCAGCACTTCGCGGGCTGCTTCCGTTGTCACACAGGCGGAACAGCGACCTCCTTGCGGTGAATCCGCGCGCGGCGAGCGGCGTTTTGTCGGAGGTTCCCTCTACCGTCCGTGGCATGACCGAAAAGAGCACGGTGCGCACGCGGGAAATGGCCTGCGAACTCAAGAGCCAGCGCGAGCTGAAACGGCTGACCCTGCGCGAGCTGGCCCGCCGCGCGGACTGGTCGGCGTCGAAGGTGTCCGCCTGGGAGAACGGCCGGAGCATCTCGCCGATCGACGCGGCGATCTACCTGGCCCACTGCGGCACCAGGGCCGCGGAACGCGCGCGGCTCCTCGAACTGACCAAACCGCCCGGCGACCTCTACTGGGTGCGGCCGTACTTCGACAAGCTCGTGGACCCGATGAAGTCCCTCATCATCCAGGAGAACCTCGCGCGATCGATCATCTACTACAGCCCGGCCGCCATCCCCGGGATGCTGCAGACGGAGGAGTACGTCCACACCTGTTTCGAACTCACCGGGCGCTACACCTCCGACCGGCTCGGCATGCTGACGCGGGCCCGGGTGGACCGGCAGCAGCTGCTGCAACGCCACGCCCCGCCGGTCTGCACCTTCTTCGTGCACGAGCGCGCTTTGCGCTCGGTCGTGGGGAATCCGGCGCTCATGCACGAGCAGCTGCAGAACCTCGTGCTCACCACGAACCTGCCGCACTGCGTCATCCGGGTGGTGCCGGAGTCGGATCCCACGTTCCGCGTGCTGAGCACGACCTTCACGGTCATGGAGTTCCCCGAACACGCACCGGTGGTCTACGAAGAGACCTTCACCGCGGGATTGTTCGTGGACGACCGCATCGCCGTGGAGGCCTTCTACCTTCTCGTCACACGGCTGGAACAAGTGGCCCTCTCCGGGGGACAATCACGGGAGTGGCTCGTCCGGTTCTCGGACGAGTACGAACGCCGGAGGGAGTGATCGAGGGTGGCCCGCGAGCGGACTTGGTTCAAGAGCAGCCACAGCGAAGGCCAGGAACACCAGACCTGTGTGGAGGTGGCCTTGACTTCGCAGGTCACGGCGGTCCGCGACTCGAAGGCGCCCGCCGCCGGGCACCTGACGGTCCCCCACCCCGCGTGGAGCGCCTTGCTCAGCTCACTGCGCTACTGAGCCGATCGTTACCACTCCGGCCACAGTCACGGCCGAATGGCTTCGTGGCAACGGGTTGCCCCCGTCCGGGGGCAGGGTTCCGGCAAAGTCGTTGTGTTGCTTAGGCGGGTATTCCGAGCAGGGTGAGGGCCTGGGTGGCGTTGCGGGCGGTGTGGCGCAGCGCTTTGGCGATGTTGGTGTGCCCGGCTTGGCGGTGTGCGCTGGTGGCGAGGTTGCGGAGGCTGGCCATGACGCGGGGTGCGGTGCTGGTGCGGGCTCGGGATTGGTCTTCGTTGTAGGTGACGTCGCGGACCCAGTGGAGTTTGTTTTCGATGTGCCAGTGACCGCGGACGTAGCCTCCGATCTGGGCGGGGTGGCCGGTGAGGCTGGTGAGGCCGAATGCGGCGTGGGCGGAGCGTTTCCGGCTGGTGTGGTGGGTGGTGTAGCGCTCGATGAGGAACGCGTGCGGGGCATGCGGGAAGCCGATGGTGGGATAGCCGAAGAATTCGCCCAGGGGTGCGAGCTGGATGGTGCGGCGTTCGCTGTGGCGGTGCCCGCTGGTGATGTGGGTGGGTATCTCGTGCCAGGGCAGGGTGTCGAGCAGGCCGTGGAGACGGTGCTGGTTCTCTTTGACGGTGAAGACGTAGTCCGCGCCGTGTTGATGCAGGTAGTGGGCGTGGTCGGCGGTGGTGTGCAGGGCGTCGGCGGTGACTACCCGCCCGGTCAGGTCAATGGTGTCCGGCAGCGGCGGGAGCCAGGTGATTTCGCTGCTGCCGGCCGGGACCTGGCGCTGGCCGGGCACTGTTGCCGTGTCGTGGGTGATCGCGGCGAGCGGGTGCACTCCGGTGCCGCCGGTGCGGGCGAAGGTGCCGCGCAGGGATTTGCCGTGCACTGCGATCGCCGGCGGCGTCGTCTCGGCCGGGTCGGTGTCGTTGGTGTCGTGGTCGGTGAGCCAGGCGCTGATCACGTCGTCGAGGATGTCGCCGTCGACCTGGGCGGCTACGCACCCTGCCGTCCGGGGGTGACCTACTTTTGGCCGGATTGGTAACAAGGTTTCCCGTCGTGCCAGACGGCCCGGATCCGCCCGGGCAGGTCGGCCACGTCGAGATCCGTGCCGTCCAGCAGCACCAGGTCGGCGCGCAACCCCGGCTCGACCCGGCCGCGGTCGTCGTCGAGCCGGAGCAGGCGAGCCGCCTCGGAGGTGGCCGCCTTCAGGGCGGCCGCCTCGCCGAGCACCGCGGCCAGCAGCCGCAGCTCGGTCGTCAAGTCGACATGGGGACGCGGGGCGAGGTCGGAACCGGCGGCGACGCGGACACCGGCTTCCACCGCGAGCCGAAGCGAGCGGCGGTGCGTCTCGGCGAACTCGCTGTCGCTGATCGGCGAGAGCGTCGGCACGTACCAGGCGTTCTCGAGCGCGGCCACGGCGTCGTCGTCGAGGAAGGTGCCGTGCTCGATGCTGCGCGCCCCGGCGCGAGCGGCCGAGACGACCGCGGCGGACGTGTGCGCGTGGGCCAGGACGTCCCGGCCGGCGCGGCGGGCCTCGTCGACCAGTGCGGCGAGCTCGTCGTCGGTCGGGCGGACGTCGACACCGTCTCGCACCGCCCGCATGGCCCCGCTCGCGCCGACCTTGATCCAGTCGGCGCCGGCGCGCACCATCCGGCGAACCGCTGCGCGGGCGGCGTCCGGCCCGTCGAACAGCGGGTCGGGCAGCGACGGGTCACCGTAGTGGTCGACGGCGCCCGCGGGCGGCTCCCAGCTGTCGCCGAGCCCGCCGGTCGGCGACAGCTGCCGCAGGCTGACCAGCAGGTCCGGCCCGGCGATCCACCCTTCGCGCAGAGCGTGCTTGAACCCGGCATCGGCGCCCCAGGCGTCCCGGACGGTGGTGATCCCGCGCGCCAGCAGCCCGCGCAGCACGGGCACGGCTTCGAGGATCCGCGCACTGCGCGGCACCGGCTCGGGCCGCGGAAAAGCCACGTGCACGTGGCAGTCGATGAGGCCGGGGATCAGCAGCCCGCCCGAGCAGTCGAGGCGCGAGCCGTCCAGGCCCAGCCCCACCTCGGCGATCCGGTCGCCGTCCAGCCGCACGTCCGCACGGGTGCTCTCCCCGGTTTCGGGATCGAAGACGAGCGCCCCGGCGAGCACCGTCACCGCAGGTCCTTGCGATAGACGAGGAAGTCGCACGGCGTGGCCGGCGACGGCGCGAGGTGCGGGTAGTCCTCGGCGAGGTGCGTCACGCGGTAGCCGAGCCGGCTGTCCCAGTCGGCCAGGAACTGCTTCGACGGATGCGTCCAGTCCCGCGGCACGAGCAGTTCGAGCTGCATCTCCCGGCACCCGGCCTCCCGGCTCGCCCGCTCGGCGAACCGCACGAGCTCCCGCCCGAGGCCGAGCCCCCGCCGCGCCGGGTCGGCGGCGAGCATGCCGAACTCCCCGGTCGCCACGAATCCGGTGACCTCGTCGACGGACGTCCGATCGGTGCTCTCCATGCCCCACCTTGGCACGCGCGGACCGGAAGACGCTCGCGAACCGGCCTGAGGCGCGGTTCGCGAGCGTCGAGGAGAAAGCCCTACTTGTCCCGGCGGAAGAGCTTGTTGCCCAGCCACACGATCGGGTCGTACTTGCGGTCCGCGACGCGCTCCTTCATCGGGATCAGCGCGTTGTCCGTGATGTGGATCCCCTCCGGGCACACCTCGGAACAGCACTTCGTGATGTTGCAGTACCCGAGGCCGTGCTCGTCCTGGGCCGCGTCCCGGCGGTCCGCGACGTCCAGCGGGTGCATCTCCAGCTCGGCGATGCGCATCAGGTACCGCGGCCCGGCGAAGGCTTCCTTGTTCTCCTCGTGGTCACGCACCACGTGGCAGGTGTTCTGGCACAGGAAGCACTCGATGCACTTGCGGAACTCCTGCGAGCGCTCGACGTCCACCTGCTGCATCCGGTACTCGCCCGGCTTCAGGTCCGCCGGCGGGGTGAACGACGGGATCTCGCGCGCCTTCGTGTAGTTGAACGACACGTCGGTGACGAGGTCGCGGATCACCGGGAACGTCCGCATCGGCGTCACCGTGATCACCTCGTCCTCGGTGAACGTCGACATCCGCGTCATGCACAGCAGGCGCGGGCGGCCGTTGATCTCCGCCGAGCACGAGCCGCACTTGCCCGCCTTGCAGTTCCACCGCACGGCGAGGTCCGACGCCTGGGTGGCCTGCAGCCGGTGGATGATGTCGAGGACGACTTCGCCCTCGTTCACCTCCACGGTGAAGTCCTGCAGCTCGCCGCCGGTGTCGTCGCCGCGCCAGACGCGGAAACTCGCCTTGTAGGTCATGCCTTGCTCCCAGGGTGCGCCTCGAGCTCGCCATCGGTGTAGTACTTCCCGAGTTCGTCGAACTCGAACAGCTCCAGCAGGTCCTGCCGCAGCGGCACCTGCTCCTTCACCTCGACGCCGATGTCCGGCACCACCGGGTTCTCGCCCGGGGAAGCCGAGCACACGAGGAGCTTGTTGCGCCAGTCCGCTTCCATGCCCGGGAAGTCGTCCCGGGTGTGCCCGCCACGGCTTTCGGTCCGCGTCAGCGCCGCCTTCGCGACGCACTCGCTGACCATCAGCATGTTGCGCAGGTCGATCGCGAGGTGCCAGCCGGGGTTGAACTGCCGGTGCCCTTCGACGGTGACTCGCAGGATCCGCTGGCGCAGCTCGGCCAGCTTCGTCAGCGCCTGCTCGATCTCGCCCGCCTTGCGGATGATGCCGACCAGGTCGTTCATCGACTGCTGCAGCTCGGTGTGCAGGGTGTACGGGTTCTCCGCCGAGGCACCCGCGGGCGGGTCGAACGGCGCGAGCGCCATCTTCGCCGCGGCGTCCACATCGGACTCGTCGACGGCGGGCCTGCCGTCGAGGCCGTGCACGTACTCCGCCGCGCCGAGCCCGGCGCGGCGGCCGAACACCAGCAGGTCGGACAGCGAGTTGCCACCGAGCCGGTTGGAGCCGTGCATGCCGCCCGAGCACTCGCCGGCCGCGAACAGGCCGGGCACGCTCGCCGCGGCCGTGTCCGGGTCGACCTCGATGCCACCCATGACGTAGTGGCAGGTCGGGCCGACCTCCATCGGCTCCGCGGTGATGTCGACGTCCGCCAGCTCCTTGAACTGGTGGTACATCGACGGCAGCCGCTTGCGGATCTCCTCGGCCGGCAGCCGGCTGGCGATGTCGAGGAAGACGCCGCCGTGCGGAGAGCCGCGGCCCTCCTTGACCTCGGAGTTGATCGCGCGGGCCACCTCGTCGCGGGGCAGCAGGTCCGGCGTGCGCCGGTTGTTGTCCGCGTCGGCGTACCAGCGGTCGGCTTCTTCTTCGCTTTCGGCGTACTGGCCCTTGAACACCTCGGGCACGTACTCGAACATGAACCGCTTGCCGTCGGAGTTCTTGAGCACGCCGCCGTCACCGCGGACGCCCTCGGTGACGAGGATGCCCTTGACGCTCGGCGGCCAGACCATCCCGGTCGGGTGGAACTGGACGAACTCCATGTTGATCAGCTTCGCGCCGGCGCGCAGGGCCAGCGCGTGGCCGTCACCGGTGTACTCCCACGAGTTCGACGTCACCTTGAACGACTTGCCGATGCCGCCGGTGGCGAGCACGACCGCGGGCGCCTCGAAGAGGATGAACCGCCCGCTCTCGCGCCAGTAGCCGAACGCGCCGGCGATTTTCCCGTCGGTGGTGAGCAGCTCGGTGACCGTGCACTCGGCGAAGACCTTGATCTTCGCTTCGTAGTCCCCGGTCTCGGCGAAGTCCTCCTGCTGCAGCGAGACGATCTTCTGCTGCATCGTGCGGATGAGCTCGAGCCCGGTGCGGTCACCGACGTGCGCCAGCCGCGGGTACGTGTGCCCGCCGAAGTTGCGCTGGCTGATCCGGCCGTCGGCGGTGCGGTCGAACAGCGCGCCGTAGGTCTCCAGCTCCCAGACGCGGTCCGGTGCCTCCTTGGCGTGCAGCTCGGCCATCCGCCAGTTGTTGAGGAACTTCCCGCCGCGCATGGTGTCGCGGAAGTGCACCTGCCAGTTGTCGTTCGAGTTCGCGTTGCCCATCGAGGCGGCGCACCCGCCCTCGGCCATCACCGTGTGCGCCTTGCCGAACAGGGACTTGCACACGACCGCGACGCGGAAGCCGCGTTCGCGGGCTTCGATCACGGCGCGCAGACCGGCGCCACCGGCACCGATCACCACCACGTCGTAGCTGTGCCGTTCGACCTCGGTCATAAAAGAATTCCACCTCGGAGCTGGGGGACGTCACCGTCGGGAGGACACTGTCGGGAGTGGGAAAAAGCTAGTTCACGAACCTCAGGTCCGAAATCGCGCCGCTGGCCACGAGCATGACGTAGAAGTCGGTCAGCACCAGCGTGCCGAGCGTCGTCCAGGCCAGCGTCATGTGGCGGGTGTTGAGCTTCGTGACCTGCGTCCAGATCCAGTAGCGCACCGGGTGCTTGGAGAAGTGCTTCAGCCGGCCGCCCGTCACGTGCCGGCAGGAGTGGCAGGAAAGCGTGTAGGCCCAGAGCAGGATCACGTTGGCCAGCAGGACGATGTTGCCCAGCCCGAAGCCGAACCCGCCGGTCTTCCCGTGGAACGCCGTGATCGCGTCGTAGGTGTTGACCAGCGAAACGATCAGCGCGACGTAGAAGAAGTAGCGGTGGACGTTCTGGATGATCAGCGGCAGCCGCGTCTCGCCGGTGTACTTGGCGTGCGGTTCCGCGACGGCGCAGGCGGGCGGGGAGAACCACACCGACCGGTAGTACGCCTTGCGGTAGTAGTAGCAGGTCAGGCGGAACCCGAGCAGGAACGGCAGCACCACGAAGCCGAGCGGGATGAACCCCGGCAGGTCGCCGAACCAGTGGCCGAAGTGGCTCGAGCCCTCGACGCAGGAGGTGGACAGGCAGGGCGAGTAGAACGGCGTCAGGTAGTGGTAGTCGGGCACCCAGTACGCGGTGCGCACGAACGACCGGACCGTCGCGTAGATGATGAACGCCGACAGTCCGAGCACGGTCAGCAGCGGCTGGAGCCACCACCGGTCCGTGCGGAGGGTGCGCTCGGCGATCCGGGCTCGCTTCGGGGCCCGGACGCCGGTGCCGACGCCGTTGTCAGCGGGAGCGCTCACCGCTGGTCGCGCTTGTAGCCGCCGACGCCTTCGTCATCGGCGCCGTGCCAGAGCGCCGGATCGTAGGGGGTGTCGGGGACGGGGACGCGCTCCGCGGCCTTCGCCTGGGCGGGCACCGCGAGGGGCACGCCGTCGAGGTCCGCGGTGTCGATGTCGAGGCGCTCGACGTCGTTGGCGAGCCGGCGCACGGCCGACGCGTCGCCGTAGCGAGAGCGCAGTGCGCCGACGCACTGCCGGAGCTGGCCGATGGTTCGCCGCAGCTCGGCGATCTCGGAGGTGGACATCATGCCTCCCGTGTGGTGGGGCTGGCAGGGAACCGGCGAAGGCTTTGCCACGCGTCGTGCAGTGTGACAACTAGCACACTAACGGTTCCAGAGGTGATCGGGGTCACGCGGGTCGATCTTCTGAATCGATTTTGATTCGGCGTTTTCCCGAGGTAGTGTGGCCAGGGTCACGACCCTGAGGCGTCAGCGCTGCCGTCCCGCGGACCACCCCACACCAGTGATCCGGAGCCGGACATGAGCCCGACCCCATCGTTGCACCCCGTCATCGCCGAAGTCACCGCCCGTATCGCCGCGCGCAGCGCCGCCACGCGCACGGCCTACCTCGACCGCACGGCCGCCTCGTACGCCGAAGGCCCGGTCCGCCGCGGCCTCGCCTGCAGCAACCTCGCCCACGGTTTCGCCGCGATGGACGGCGTCGACAAGGCAGCGCTGCGGGCCGCGCGCGCCCCCGGTGTCGCGATCGTGTCGTCCTACAACGACATGCTGTCGGCGCACCAGCCGATGCAGGAATACCCGGCGTGGCTGAAGAAGTCCGTGCGCTCCGCCGGCGGCGTCGCCCAGTTCGCCGGGGGCGTCCCGGCCATGTGCGACGGCATCACGCAGGGCCGCGCGGGCATGGAGCTGTCGCTGTTCAGCCGCGAAGTCATCGCGATGTCGACGGCGATCGCGCTGTCGCACGACATGTTCGACGCCGCGCTGCTGCTCGGGGTGTGCGACAAGATCGTGCCCGGCCTGCTGATCGGTGCGCTGTCGTTCGGCCACCTCCCGGCGCTGCTGGTGCCCGCGGGGCCGATGAACTCCGGGCTGCCGAACAAGGAGAAGGCGCGCGTCCGGCAGCTGTACGCCGAGGGCCTGGCGACCCGCGAAGACCTCCTCGACGCCGAAGCGGCGTCGTACCACTCAGCCGGCACCTGCACCTTCTACGGCACCGCCAACTCCAACCAGATGGTCGTCGAGGTGATGGGCCTGCACCTGCCCGGCGCCAGCTTCGTCCAGCCGGGTTCTTCTTTGCGCCGCGCGCTGACCGAGGAGGCCGGCCGGCGGATCGTCGCCATTTCGCGCGGCGAGGAGTACACGCCGGTCTCGCGGATCCTCGACGAGAAGGCGTTCGTCAACGGCGTCATCGCGCTGCTGGCCACGGGCGGGTCGACCAACCACACGATGCACCTGGTCGCGATCGCCGCGGCCGCGGGCATCCAGCTGACCTGGGACGACTTCTCCGACCTCTCGGCCGTCGTGCCGCTGCTGGCGCGGGTCTACCCGAACGGCAGCGCCGACATCAACCACTTCCACGCCGCCGGCGGCATCCAGTTCCTCGTCGGCACGCTGCTCGACGCCGGGCTGCTGCACGAAGACGTCCACACGGTGGCCGGGTTCGGGCTGCACCGCTACCGCGCCGAGCCGATCCTGTCCGACGGCGAGCTGGTCTGGCGGGACGTGCCCACGCGCAGCCTCGACGAAGAGGTGCTGCGCCCGGCGTGGCGGCCCTTCGCCGCGGACGGCGGGCTGCGGATGGTCGAGGGCAACCTCGGCCGCGCGGTGGTCAAGGTGTCCGCCGTGGCGCCCGAGCACCGGGTGGTGCAGGCACCGGCGCGGGTGTTCACCACGCAGGAAGGCTTCACAGCCGCGTTCGAGGCCGGCGAGCTGAACCGCGATGTCGTCGTGGTGATCCGGCAGCAGGGCCCGCGGGCCAACGGCATGCCGGAGCTGCACGGCTTGACCCCGGCGCTGGGTGTGCTGATGGATCGCGGGCACGCGGTGGCGCTGCTCACCGACGGCCGGATGTCGGGTGCGTCGGGCAAGATCCCGGCCGCGATCCAGGTGACGCCGGAGGCGGCCGCGGGCGGCCTGATCGCCCGCGTCGCGGACGGCGACGTCATCCGGCTCGACGCTTCCGCGGGCTCGCTCGACGTGCTGGTCGGTGACGAAGAACTCGCCCGGCGTGAGCTTGTGGACTCGCCGCCGTCCGAAGCATCCTGGACCGGCACCGGCCGAGAGCTGTTCGCCGCGCTGCGCCGTGCCGTCGGCCCCGCCGACCAGGGCGCATCCGTGTTCGGTGGCTTGACTCCGGAGCACTTCGGAACGCCCGCTTTCGCAACCCAGGAGGTCGGTCAGTGACCACCGGTCAGGACCTGCTCGAGCTGTCCCCCGTGATGCCCGTCGTGGTGATCGACGACGCCGACGACGCGGTGCCCACGGCCCGGGCCCTGCTCGCCGGCGGGATCGGGGTCATCGAGCTGACCCTGCGCACCCCGGCGGCGTTGTCGGCGATCGAGCGCGTCGCCGCCGAGGTGCCGGACATCGTCATCGGCGCGGGCACCGTCGTCTCGCCGGACCAGGCGAAGCAGGCGGCCGACGCGGGCGCGCAGTTCCTCGTGACGCCGGGCTGCACGGACGCCGTCGTCGACGCGTGCTTCGAGTCCGGGCTGCCGTTCCTGCCCGGCGCGAGCACGGTGTCCGAGGCGATGCGGCTGGCCGAACGCGGGCTGTCGGCGCTGAAGTTCTTCCCGGCGGAGGCGTCCGGCGGCGTCGCGTACCTGAAGTCGATCGCGGGTCCGCTGCCGTCGCTCAAGTTCTGCCCGACCGGCGGGATCACCGTGGCCTCGGCGCCGTCGTACCTGGCGCTGCCGAACGTCGGGTGCATCGGCGGCTCGTGGCTGACGGCCTCGCTCGACGTCGCGACGATCGAGAAGCTGGCCGCGGAGGCCGCCGCGCTGTAGCGGAGATCACTCCGCGTCGTTCCCGCACTCGAACGGCGGAATACGCGTCCGCATTCCGGGAGCACCGTTCCCACGCGCTGGAACGGTGCTCCGAGCGGGTGTGGCGCCGGTCATGGAAACCAACACCGTCCCGCTGAATGGCCCATCCGCCGCTCTGGTGGGTTATTTACCCGCCTGTTATCGTTCCTCTTCGCTATTCCAGCGAGGAGAATCCGTGTCCCTGACCAGCGTGGTCGCGCCCAGTCCTGCCCCCGAGACCGTTGCCGCACTCGTCGGCGAACGCCTTTCGGTGTCCGCACTTCACCAGCTCGGCGGCACTCTCGGCGGCTATTCCTTCGTCAAGGTCGTGGTCGACCGCGAGCAGGCGAAGATCCACTTTCTGAATCACGCGCGGCATTCCTTTCATGCGATCTATATCGGCGAAGAGATCCTCGGCGTCGGAGAAGAACGCGTGCGCGCCGAGATCGACTCGTACAACGAGGCCTTCTACCATGCGCCGGACCGCCGGTTCCTCCTCGGCATTCTCGCGCTGCACCCGCAGATGCTTTCGCTGGAGACGGTCGAGGTCGACACCATGCCGGCCGGGCTGATCCGCGAGTTCCACGCCTTCGTCGCGCAGTACACCGACCCGTCGCTGCCGCTGCTGTTCAAGCCGGCCAACCAGCTGCAGGAGCGGGTCGTCCGGGAGATCCCGGCGAGCGAGCTGCCCCGGGTCTTCGCGCACGAGCTGTTCTCCACGGCGCCGTTCGTGCCGCTGAACCCGGGCACGGCCACCGGGCGGCTGCGCGCGTTCCGCACCGAGGCCGAGTACCGGGCCGCCACGCTGGACTGGACCGACATCATCGTGATGGACCGCGTGCCCGACGACATCCCGCGGCTGGCGGGGATCGTCAACACCCGGCACACAACGCCGTTGTCGCACACCAACGTCCTCGCCACCGGCTGGCAGATCCCGAACGCCGTCCAGCTCGGCGCCCTGGCCGAGGTCGAACGCCGCGGGCTCGACGGGAAGTGGGTCGAGTACACAGTGGACACGCAGGCGCTGTCCCTGCGGGAGGTCGACGAGCCGGCCGACGCCGCCCCGCCGGCCTGGTACGCCCAGCGCGTCACCCTGGAGCAGCCGGAGGCCGAGCACAGCCCGATCGCGAACCTCGCCCGGCTCCGCGCGTCCGACCGGCACCGCTACGGCACCAAAGCGGCCAACCTCGGCGAGCTGCACCACGTGCTGGCCCACGGGTCGCAGCGGCTGCTCGGCTTCTACCAGGTGCCGCGGCCGCCGCGGGACAACCTGCTGCCGTACCTGGCCCGGCTGCTGGATGTTCCCGCTGACGCCGACCTTTCGGCCGCGGCCCGGCGGCTGCTCGACGAGCACGTCCGCGTGCCGCGCGGCATCGCCCTGCCGTTCTCGCTGCAACGGCGGTTCCTGGAGTCGTCGCCGCGGATCCAGCAGGCCATCGGGAAGCTGAAGATGGCCCTGGAACTGGACGCGCGCGAGATCGAGCCGCTGTGCGTCGAGCTGCAGGGCCTGATCCGGTCGGCGCGCCTGCCGGGGGCGCTCGCCGGCGAAATCGACTCCGCGCTGGTGTCGCAGCTGGCCGGCGTGCGCGCGTTCGTCGTGCGCAGTTCGTCGAACGCCGAGGACCTCGCCGGGTTCTCGGCCGCCGGGATCTACGAGTCGCACAACCACGTCACCACGGCCGAGCGGATCTTCGCCAGTGTCAAGGAGGTCTGGGCGTCGCTGGTTTCCGTGCGCAGCGTCCGGCTGCGGCAGCAGGCCGGGATCTCCCTCGACGAGTGCTACATGGGCGTCGTGATCCAGGAGCAGGTCGGGGCGGACTTCGGCGGGGTGCTGGTGACGACGAACCCGATGAACCGCGCGGACTTCCGCACGGTCTACGTCAACGTGTCGCCTCGCGTGACGGACGTCGTCGACGGTTCGGCGCTGCCGATGCAGTACCTGTATTCGACGGTCGAGGGCGGCGGCCGCACGCTGTCCCTGGGCGACGCGCCCGCGGACCTCGACGAAGCCGCACACGCCCGGCTGCAGCGGCTCGCCGTCGCCGGCCGCCTGCTGCAGGGCCACTTCTCACCCGATTACACCTTCGACTCACCGGTGGACGTCGAGTGGCTCGCCGACGGCGAGCACCTCCACCTCGTGCAGCTGCGCCCCTATTCGGTCTGACCTTCCCGGGAGACACACGATCATGCTGGGCCTTCGCCTGCCCGCGCAACCCGCCGTTCAGCGCGCCGTCCGGCTGACCTACGGGTTCCAGTTCTTCTTCGGCCTGCTGCTGTGGGTGCCGATCTTCTACTCGTACCAGAAGCTCGCCGGGCTCTCCGACGGCGAGATCTTCGGCATCCAGAGCATTTACTACATCGTGTTCTGCCTGCTCGAGATCCCGACGGGGATGATCGCCGACCGCTTCGACTACCGCACCTCGCTGGCGGCGGGCGCCGGCGTGCTGGTGGCGGCGAACCTGGTGCCGGTGTTCCTGGGCTCGTACCCGGGGTTCCTGGTGCACTTCGTGCTGATCGCCCTGGCCCGTTCGCTGGTGTCCGGCGCGCAGAGTGCGTACCTGTACGAGTACCTGCACGCTTCCGGCGCCGGGGAGCACTACCTCCGCGTGGAGGGTGTCGGCCGCGCGTACAGCCTGGTCGGCAAGATCGTGTTCTGGCCGGTGATCGGGCTGCTGATGTCCTGGAGCCTCCCCTCTCCGTACTGGCTGACGGCGATCAACGCGGGCATCGCACTCGTCTTCGCGTGCAAGCTCCCGCCGATCCCCGGTGGCCGCCGCGTGACCGGCAAGACGGCCTCGCTGCTCGCGGGAGTCGGCGGCGCGCTGTCGGCGCTGCGTTCGTGCCGGTGGCTGGTGCTGCTGATGGTGCAGGGCGTCGCGATGTTCACGCTGGTGCGGATCTGCCAGGTGAACCTGTTCCAGCCGATCCTGGAGTCGAAGGCGCTCTCGGTGAACTGGTTCGGCGCGGTCCTGGCCGCCATGACGGTCTTCGAGGCGCTGGGCGCGGCCCGCCCCCACCGGCTCCGCCGGGCGATCGGCCCGGTGGGTTCGGTGTTCACGCTGACGATCGTGATGGCGTTGTGCCTCGGGGTGATCGTGTTCGTCGGCACTTTCCCGGCGGTGGTGTTGTTGTGCGTGTTCGCGGTGGCGACGGGGATCGCGTTCCCGGTCCAGAAGCAGCTGCTGAACGACTCCATCCCGGATTCCCGGTACCGCGCGACCCTCCTGTCCATGGAGTCCATTGTGGACCGGGCGGTGTGCGCGCTGGTCGCGGTGGCACTGGGCGCGTACCTGGCGGCCGGGCAGCTGAACGAGTTCCTGGTGCTGACGGCCGTGGTGACGTGCGTCGCGATGGGGTTGCTCGCGGTGCTGCTGCTGGCGGTCCGCAAGCACCGCTCGGACCGCCGCCGCCCGGTCCGGCGGGAGACGGTGTCGGCGTGACGTCCGGACCCGTTACCGCCGGCGCGGCTCCCGGTGGAAGTACACCGTCATGTGCAGGTCGTCTTCGCCCCCGGTGACTTCGCTGCCGAAGACGACGTCCTGCACCTGGACGTCGCCGAGTTCGTCGAGGGTGTCGGCGACCCGGCGCAGCAGAGCTGCCACGTCCCCCTGGCCCGGGCCTGCCGGGTTGCTCCGCGAGAAGTGCTCGACGGGCCAGCTGTCCGCCATCAGTCGATGACGGCGTCGTCGAGCAGGGTGGACTCCGCGCCGTACTCGCGGAGTTCCTCCCTGATCACGGTGTAGGCCAGGCCTTGCGGGTAGCCCTTGCGCGCGAGGAAGCCGAGCAGCCGCCGCAGGGCGGTCTGTTCGTCGACGTTGCCGAGCGAGCCGAGGCGCTTGCGGACCAGTTCCCTGGCCATCTGTTCCTCGGACTCGCGGTCGACCTCGCCGGCCGCTTGCGCGGCGACCTCGCCGTCGACGCCCTTGCGCCGCAGCTCGGCCACCAGCGCGGTGCGGGACAGGCCCTGGGTGGTGTGGCGGGACTTCACCCACAGCTCGGCGAACTCCGCGTCGTTGACCAGCCCCGCCCGGTCGAGCTTGCCGAGCAGGGTTTCGCTGGTCTCCTCGTCGAACCCCTTGCGGCGCAACGCCTGCCGGAGCTCCTCCTGGGTGCGCGCACGCACGGCCAGAAGATCGAAGCAGATCTCCTTGGCCTTCTTGTACCGCTCCTCCGGAGGCAGCTCGGCCGGCGGCACCTTGGGCGCCCTAGCCACCTGGATCACTCCTCGTTCTCACGACAACCACACCCCGAGCCTGGGTCCGCATAGCCCCAGCCCGCACGCCACCCCAAGCCGCACCCCGCCAAGACCGCACGTCACCACCCAAGGCAACCACCGCGGGCCTCAAAACCGCACGTCACCACCCAAGGCAACCACGGCGGGGGTCCAGGGGGCTCGCCCCCTGGCGGGGGTCCGGGGGTTCGACCCCCGGAAGACACGGCGGAGGGATAAGGGCGAGCGCACTCCGCGAGCACACCTCACCCAATCCCGCAGCACCCAATCCCGCAGCCTCTCCGGCTTTAGAAGTCGACCGGCGCCGGGACGGCCTCGACTGCCGCGTCGAGCTGCGGGCCGATGCCGAGCTTCTCCTTGATCCGCTTCTCGATCTCGTTGGCGATGTCCGGGTTGTCGCGCATGAACTTCCGCGCGTTCTCCTTGCCCTGGCCGAGCTGGTCGCCCTCGTAGGTGTACCAGGCACCGGACTTGCGCAGGATGCCCTGTTCGACCCCCATGTCGATGAGCGAACCCTCGCGGGAGATGCCGTGGCCGTACAGGATGTCGAACTCGGCCTGCTTGAAGGGCGGGGCCATCTTGTTCTTGACGACCTTGACGCGGGTGCGGTTGCCGACCGCCTCGCCGCCGTCCTTCATCGTCTCGATGCGGCGCACGTCCAGGCGGACCGACGCGTAGAACTTCAGCGCCTTGCCGCCGGTGGTGGTCTCCGGGGAGCCGAACATGACGCCGATCTTCTCGCGCAGCTGGTTGATGAAGATCGCGGTGGTGCCGGAGTTGTTCATCGCACCGGTCATCTTGCGCAGTGCCTGGCTCATCAGCCGGGCCTGGAGGCCGACGTGCGAGTCACCCATCTCGCCCTCGATCTCGGCGCGGGGCACGAGCGCGGCCACGGAGTCGATGACCAGGATGTCGAGCGCGCCGGAGCGGATCAGCATGTCCGCGATCTCCAGGGCCTGCTCACCGGTGTCCGGCTGGGAGACGAGCAGCGCGTCGGTGTCGACGCCGAGCTTCTGGGCGTAGTCCGGGTCCAGCGCGTGCTCCGCGTCGATGAACGCCGCGATGCCGCCGTTGCGCTGCGCGTTCGCCACCGCGTGCAGGGCGACCGTGGTCTTACCGGAGGATTCCGGCCCGTAGACCTCGATGACCCGGCCCCGGGGCAGGCCGCCGATGCCGAGTGCGACGTCGAGGGCGATCGAGCCGGTGGGGATCACGGCGATGGGCGGCCGGGTGTCCTCGCCCAGGCGCATGACCGAGCCCTTGCCGTACTGCTTGTCGATCTGCGCGAGCGCGAGCTCGAGCGCCTTGTCCTTGTCGGGTGCTGCAGGCATGGAAAGTCCACCTCGCTGGTCTGAGCCCCGTCGAGGGCTCTCTGTGTCGGTTCTTCAGCTGTCCGGTCCGACGCTAGCGGCGGGGACCGACAATTCCAGGCGCGGCGCCCAATCTGTGGATCGCTGGACCCGATGTGGACAACACCATAGACGAACACCTGTTCGAGGTCGGCAGCGACACACCCTTGCGGTAGGGTTTTCGCCCGCCCGGGTCAGGTCCGGGCGCATCCGCGCAGGTCAGCGCCTTTCGGCGGGGACGTCGAAGGCGTTGCAGACCTCGCGCCAGATCTCCTTGGCCGGGATTCCGGCGGTCAGCGCCTGGTCGACGGTGCGGCCGCCGAGCCCGCTCAGGACGTGGTCGCTGGCCAGCACCTGGGCCCGCCCGGGGCCGAACTCGTCGGCCATCAGCCGCCGGAAAACCGTGATCCGCATCGGACCCACTCTAACCGGCGGCGCGAACGGCCCGTTCGCGCCGGCTACCGGCCCGGCTGGACGCTCGCCTCGAAGTAGTCGGCCAGCGTGCCGGGCGTGGTCGCGGCCGCCTGGTCACTCGTGTTCAGCTGGTAGATGAACCCGGCCAGCGGCCGGTCCGAGACCGTGAACACGAGCACCGCCGACGTCTTCCCCGCGGCCGACGCGTAGTGCCCCTTGAGCCCGTTGCCGCCCCAGTCGGCCTCGGTGCGGTCGCCGCCCGCCGAGGCGAGCAGGCCGTCGGTGTACCGCTTGAGCGCGTCGGCGCTGTCGCCGTGGACGTAGGTCACCTGCGTGCCCGCCCGGCCCGGCGCGGAGCAGGTCGAGGCGGCCCCCAGGCTCTGCGCCGGCGCCGCCGGGCCGTTGCCCATGCCCCGCTTGCAGTCCCCGGTGTCGGCGATCTTCCCGGCGAGCTGGCGCAGGCACCCCGTGAAGCCCTTGTCGTCCGTCTGCCCCGGCGTCTTGCACTGGTCCGCGGTGTAGGTCGTCACCGAGGACGACGACGTGAGGAACACCGTCAGGCCCACCGCGAGCGCCACGACGACCGCGGCCGCGATCCCGATCAGCAGCTTCTTCTTCCCGCCGGGCTTCGGCTCGGCCTTGTCGGGCGCGGGCGAGTACGCCGGGAAGTTCGACGGCACCGGCTGCGGGCCGCTCGGCGGGAAGTTCGACGGCGCGTAACCCGGGTACTGCGGCGGCGGAGGCGGCGGCGCGTACTGCGGGCGGCGCGGCGGCGCACCCGCGGCCACCGCCCCTTCGACGTTCTGGGTGCGCACGGACAACCCGTCGCGGGCCACGTGCTGCGCGCCGAGCGCGACGGCGGTCTCCGGCTGGTCGAGGCTGCCGGGCACGACACCGAGCTTCTCCGCGATCATCGCGCCGACCAGCGGCAGCCGGCTCGACCCGCCGACGAGGTAGATGCCGGCCAGCCGGTCCGGGGTCAGCCCGGACGACCGCAGCGTCCGCGACAGCAGTTCGACGCTGCGCAGCATCGCCGGGCGGACCAGGCCTTCCAGCTCACCGCGCGTGACGAGGACGTCCTTGAACGGCTCGGGCATCGGCACCTCGGTCTGCGGGTGCCGCGACAGCGCCTCCTTGGCCGCTTTGACGTCCTCCTGCAGCGCGCGCCGGGTGCGCCGGTCGGCGGTGGACTCCGGGCGCAGCAGGCGCTGCCAGTGCTGCGGGTCGGAGTGCGAGACCTCGCGTCCGACGTGCACCATCAGCGCCTGGTCGACGTCGAGGCCGCCGAGGTCGGGCAGGCCGTCCTCGGCGAGCACGGTGAACCCGTTCTGCGTGGCGCCGACGACCGCGACGTCGAAGGTGCCCGCGCCGAGGTCGTAGACGGCGAGGGCCTGGCCGGGCGCGAGCGACTTGCCGGGGAACGACGCGAAGTGCGCCGCGGCGGCGACCGGCTCGGGCACCAGCAGGATGTTCGGGCCCATCCCGGCGAGCCGGGCGGCGGACATCAGCACGTTGCGGCGCGGCTGCCCCCACTGCGCGGGGTGGGTCAGCCGGACCTCGTCGGGCTGCTCGCCGCCGAGCTGGCGGGAGGTCTCCTCGAGCACGCGGCGCAGGATGGCGGCCAGCGCGTCGGTGACCGGGACGACGTCGGTGCCGAGCAGCAGGGTCTGCTCGTCGATGCGGCGCTTGGGGTTCGGCTCGAAGCGGGTCGGGTCGAGCCGGGCGCGGCGCTCGGCGTCGCGGCCGACCATGATCGTGCCCTCTTCGGTGGCGAAGACCGCCGAGGGCATGTTGGCCGAGCCGTCCACCTCGACGACCCGGGGCGGCCGCCCGTGCGCCGAAAGCACGGCGACGGTGTTGGACGTCCCGAGGTCCACGGACAGGATCCGCACAGCACTCCCCTTCGCGAAAACACGCCCCGACGGCGCCCGCGTGATGCTGCCATGCGCGCGGTCACCGTGCGTGCGGACCCGGGAAAGTCACTGCTCCTTGACGCGGGCGCCGATCAAGGTGCACGATAGTTGCACAGTTCGGTCAACTCGATTGCGCAGATCGCGCAGCAAGGGAGGGTCCGGTGCCGGTGAACGTGGGTACCCGGCACGCCTCACCACCACACGCCATGCAGGCGGTTCGGAAGCGCCCTGCCCGGAACACCTGAACCACATCCCGGCCACCGGAAGGAACACCTCGTGAGCGCCCTCCCCATCCTCGCCGTCACCCTCGGCGACCCCGTGGGCATCGGCCCGGAGATCGCCCTGAAGACCCTCGCCGAGCCCGAAGCCCTGCAGATGGCGCACGGGGTGGCGGTGGGCGACGCGATCGTGCTGGAACGCCTGGTCCGGCACCTGGGCCTGCACCTGGAGATCAACCCGATCGCCACGGTCGCCGACGCGCGCTTCACCACCGGCGTGATCGACGTGCTCAACCTCGGCGTGGTCACCGAAGACCTGCCGTGGGGCGAGGTGAACGCGACCGCGGGCGCCGCGGCGGTGGGGGCGATCGAGGTCGCCACCCGGCTGGCGCTGGCCGGCGAGGTCGACGCGGTGGTGACCGCGCCGATCAACAAGGAAGCCATCTGGGCGGCGGGCTCGCAGCACCTCGGGCACACCGAGATGCTCGGCGAGCTGACCGGGTCGACCCGGTTCAACACGATGTTCTGGGTCTCCGGGCTGAAGATCTTCTTCGCCACCCGGCACCTTTCGCTGCGCGAGGCGATCAACCAGATCACCCGGGAGAACATCGAGCACGCGATCCGGGAGGCGTACACCGCGCTGGAAGTGTTCGGCACGGAGAAACCGAGACTGGCCGTGGCGGCGCTCAACCCGCACGGCGGGGAGAACGGCAAGTTCGGCGACGAGGAGATCATCGCGATCGCCCCGGCGGTCGCCGCCGCGCGGGTGGCCGGGCTCGACGTGGTCGGCCCGATCCCCGCGGATTCCGTGTTCCACCAAGGGATCCAGGGCCGGTTCGACGGGGTGCTCTCGCTCTACCACGACCAGGGGCACATCGCGTCGAAGACCTACGACTTCGACGGCACGGTGTCGGTGACGGTCGGCCTGCCGATCCTGCGCACGTCGGTCGACCACGGCACGGCGTTCGACATCGCCGGCACCGGCCGGGCGTCGCACGGCACCATGCGGGCGGCGTTCAAGGCCGCGGCCACCCTGGCGCCGTACGCGCGGAAGCTGCCGGTCATCTACCCGCCGACCCTCCGGTGATCCCCCGCAAGCGCTGGGCGTACGTCATCCCGGTCGCGGTGGTCATGTACATGCTGGCCTACCTCGACCGCACGAACGTCGCGGTGATCCTGCCCTACATCGGCGACGACTTCCCGTTGTCGGCCGGCGCGAAAGGGCTGGCGAGCGGCATCTTCTTCGTCGGCTACCTGGTGCTGCAGATCCCCGCGGCGGTGCTGGCGGCGAAGTGGAGCGCCCGCAAGACCGTGCTGATCCTGATGATCGCCTGGGCGTTCGCGGCGGTGCTCTGCGGGCTGGTGCGGAACGAAACCCAGCTGCACCTGGCCCGGCTGCTGCTCGGGCTGTTCGAGGGCGGGGTGTGGCCCGCGGTGCTGATCCTGCTGGCGTCCTGGTTCCCGCAGGCGGAACGCGCGCGGGCGAACGCGCTGTGGATGACGTGCCTGCCGATCTCGGCGATCCTCATGTCACCGCTGTCCGGGTTCATGCTCGACCACATGTCCTGGCGCTGGGTGTTCGTCCTGCAGGGACTGCCGCCACTGGTGTGGGCGGTCGTCTGGTGGTTCGCGGTCGCCGACCGGCCGGCGCAGGCCCGCTGGATCTCCGCGGAAGAACGCGAGTACCTCGAAACGACCCTGAAGGCCGAAGAAGACGCGAAGCCGGCGTTCGCCAAGGAGGGCTGTGACAACCGAGGCTTCGCCTCGAGCCGGGGGCTTCGCCACCCGGACCCCCGAAAAGCGGGGTACCGGCAGGCCCTGGCGAACCGCCAGGTGCTGCTGCTGGTCGGCATCTACTTCTTCTGGATCACCGGCTTCTACGGCTTCAGCCTGTGGTTGCCGTCGGTCGTGAAGACGATGACCGGTGGCTCGGCCACCTCCGTCGGCTTCCTGTCGGCCGTGCCGTACGTGCTGGCGCTGGCCGGGATGGTGGCGTGCGCACACTGGTCCGACCGGACCGGCAACCGGCGGCTCGCGGTCACGGTGCCGCTGCTCGTCGCGATCGGCGGGCTGCTGCTGGGCAACCTCGGGCGCTGGCCGGCGGCCGTGCAGCTGGGGCTGCTCTGCGTCGTGGCGACCGGCGTCTACATGCCGTACGGGCCGTTCTGGGCGATCCCCAGCCGGGTCCTCGGCATCGAAGTGGTCGCCGTGGCGATGGGGCTGATCAACGCGCTGGGCAACCTCGGCGGCTTCGCCGGTCCCTACCTGGTCGGCTGGCTGACCGACGTCACCGGTACCACGACCACCGGGTTCGTCGTCTTGGCCGCGTTCCTCGCCGTGGCCGCCGGGCTGGCGTTCTTCGGGCTGAAACCCGTGACTGTGGAAGGCTCGGCGCATGCCTCAGCCGCGACCAGGCACCCGTGACCGGCGCGCGATGCTCCTGGAGGCCGTCCGCGACGGCTCCGGCGGCATCGCGGAACTGGCCGAAGAGTTCGGCGTCTCCGAGTCGACGATCCGCCGCGACCTCGCCTCGCTCGCCGGCGCCGGGCACGTCGTCCGCACCTACGGTGGCGCACTCGACAACGAACGCAGTCCCCTCGAGAAGGACCGGGAGCACGCGGCGGCCAAGGACGCCATCGCCCGGGAGGCCGCCGCGCTCGTCCGGGACGGCGAGGTGGTGCTGCTCGACGCGGGCACGACCACCGGCAGGCTCGCCCGCCACCTCGCCCACCGCGAGGGGCTGACCGTGGTGACCAACGGCGTCACGGCGATCCGCGAGCTCGCGGGCTTCTCCGGGATCGACCTCATCGTCCTCGGCGGCCGGCTCCGGCACCCCGGCGAGGCGATCCTCGGCGAGAGCGTGCTGGCGCAGCTGCGACACATTTCACCCGACCGGGTGTTTCTGGGTGCCGACGGCGTCGTGGCCGGGCGCGGGCTGTGCTGCCCGTCACTGGAACAGTCCGTGGTCAAGCACGCGATGCTCCACGCGGGCGCGGAAGCCTACGTGCTGGCCGACCACTCCAAGCTGGACCAGGCCCCTTTTTCCTACTGGACGCCGCTGGACCGCGAGTACCGGCTGATCACCGACGAGCCGCGGGTGGACGTGATGTTCCCCCAGTTCGCCCAGAGCGTGATCCTGGCGGGCGGTCCCGAAATTGTCGGTGGTGCCGCGCATCATGAATGACGTGGCAGCTGACGTTCTCGACCTCTTCTCCCCCGCGACCCGCGACTGGTTCGCCGGGGCCTTCGCCGCGCCCACCGCGGCGCAGGAAGGGGCCTGGCGGGCCGCGCACGCGGGTGAGCACGCCCTCGTCGTCGCGCCCACCGGGTCCGGCAAGACACTGTCCGCGTTCCTCTGGGCGCTGGACAGGCTCTCGGTGGAGCCGCCACCGGCGGAAGCGACGAAACGCTGCCGGATCCTCTACGTCTCGCCGCTGAAGGCCCTGGCGGTCGACGTCCAGCGGAACCTGCGGGCCCCGCTCGCCGGCATCTCACAGGCCAGCCGCCGGCTCGGGCTGCCGGTGCCCGGGATCGAAGTGGGCATGCGCACCGGCGACACCACCGCGGCCGAGCGCCGCGCGTTCGGCAAGACCCCGCCGGACGTGCTGGTGACCACGCCGGAGTCGCTGTTCCTCATCCTCACGTCGTCGGCGCGGGAGTCGCTGCGCGGCGTCGAGACCGTGATCGTCGACGAGGTGCACGCGGTCGCCGGCGGCAAGCGCGGCGCGCACCTCGCGCTCTCGCTGGAGCGGCTGGACGCGCTGCTGCCGAAGCCGGCGCAGCGGATCGGCCTGTCGGCGACGGTCCGCCCGGTCGACGAGGTGAGCGCGTTCCTGGCCGGTGGCCGTCCGGTGCGCGTGGTCCAGCCGAAGCTGGCGAAGACCATCGAGGTCCGCGTCGAGGTCCCGGTGGAGGACATGGGCAACCTCGACGCGCCGCGCAGCGGGCCGGCGCCGAGCCCGCTCGACGCGCTGGAATCACTGGAGTCGCTGACCGAGGCGTTCCCACCGGGGGAGATCGCCCCGGGCGGCCTGGGCACGCTGGAGGAGATGGCCGGCAACCCCGTGCAGCGGCCGTCGATCTGGCCGGCGGTCGAGGAGCGGGTGCTGAGCCTGATCCGCGCGCACCGCTCGACCATCGTCTTCGCCAACTCGCGCCGGCTCACCGAGCGGCTCACCGCCCGGCTCAACGAGCTGGCCGTCGAGCAGACCGAGCTCACCCCGGCCGACGCGTTCCCGGCGGAAGCCGTCGGGCAGTCCGGCGTGAGCACCGGCGCAGCGCCGGTGATCGCCCGGGCCCACCACGGATCGATGTCGCGGGAGCAGCGCACGCACGTCGAAGAGGCGCTCAAGTCCGGGCAGCTGCCGTGCGTGGTGGCGACGTCGTCGCTGGAGCTGGGCATCGACATGGGCGCGGTCGACCTCGTGGTGCAGATCGAAGCGCCGCCGACGGTGGCGTCCGGGCTGCAGCGGGTCGGCCGGGCGGGGCACCAGGTCGGCGCGGTCTCGTCCGGGGTGATGTTCCCGAAGTTCCGCGGCGACCTCGTCTCCTGCGCGGTCGTCGCGGAGCGGATGGCGAGCGGGGCGATCGAGGCGGTCCGCTACCCGCGCAACCCGCTGGACGTCCTGGCGCAGCACGTCGTCGCCATGGTGGCGCTGGAACCGTGGACGGTGCCGGACCTCGCGTCGCTGGTGCGGCGAGCGGCCCCCTTCGCCGCGCTGCCGGACGACGCCCTGCACGCGGTGCTCGACATGCTCGCGGGCCGTTACCCGAGCGAGGAGTTCGGCGAGCTGCGGGCGCGGATCACCTGGGACCGCATCGGCGGCGAGCTGCGCGGGCGGCCCGGCTCGCAGCGGCTGGCCGTCACGTCGGGCGGCACCATCCCCGACCGCGGCCTGTTCACCGTCATGACCCCGGGCGCGGACGACAAACCCGGTTCGCGCGTCGGCGAGTTCGACGAAGAGATGGTGTACGAGTCGCGCGTCGGCGACACCATCCTGCTCGGCACGTCGTCGTGGCGGATCACCGACATCACGCACGACCGCGTCATCGTGGTGCCGGCGCCGGGCGAACCGGCGCGGATGCCGTTCTGGAAAGGCGATGCGCCGGGCCGCCCGCTGGAACTCGGCCGGGCACTGGGGAAGTTCGTCCGCGAACTGTCCACTTCGGACGATACCAAGGCGCGCGAGCGGGCCCGGGCGGCCGGGCTGGACGAGCGGGCGTGCGACAACCTCCTCGCCTACCTGACCGAGCAGAAGGCCGCCACCCGGCACGTCCCGAACGACCGGACGATCCTGCTGGAGCGCTACCGCGACGAGCTCGGCGACTGGCGGATCGTCGTGCACTCGCCGTTCGGCGCGCAGGTGAACGCGCCGTGGGCCCTCGCGATCGCCGCGCGGCTGCGGGAAAACCGCGGGGTGGACGCGCAGGTGGCGCACTCCGACGACGGCATCGTCCTGCGGCTGCCGGACGCTCTCGACGCCGAAGGCGGCGAGGTGACCATCGGCGCGGACGACGTGCTGCTCGACCCCGAGGAGGTCGAGCAGCTGATCGTCGCCGAGGTCGGCGGCTCGGCCGTGTTCGCGGCGCGGTTCCGGGAGTGCGCGGCCCGGTCGTTGCTGCTGCCCCGCCGGGACCCGCGGCGCCGGACTCCGCTGTGGCAGCAACGGCAACGCGCGTCGCAGCTGCTGTCGGTCGCGGCGAAGTACGAGCGGTTCCCGGTCGTGCTGGAGGCGATGCGGGAGGTCCTGCAGGACGTCTACGACGTCAGCGGCCTGCGCGAGCTGATGGCCGACGTCCGGGCCCGCAAGGTCCGGCTGGTGGAGGTCGAAACGCCGGCCGCGTCACCGTTCGCGCGCAGTCTGCTGTTCGGCTACATCGGGATGTTCCTGTACGAGACCGACGCGCCGCTCGCCGAGCGGCGGGCGGCGGCGCTGTCGCTGGATTCGGGGCTGCTGGCCGAGCTCCTGGGCACCGAGGCGATCCGGGAACTGCTGGATCCCGAAGCCGTCGCCGAGGTGGAACGGTCGCTGCAGCGGCTCGACCCCGAGCGCCACGCGCGCTCGGCCGAGGACGCCGCCGACCTGCTGCGGTTCCTCGGCGACCTCACCGTCGAGGACGCCGCCGAGCGCGGAATCCAGCCCGAGTGGCTCACCGAGCTGGAAGCGGCACGGCGGGCGATCCGGGTGCGGATCGGCGGCTCGGAACGGTTCCTGGCGATCGAGGACGCCGGCCGGGTGCGTGACGCGCTGGGCACCGCGCTGCCGGTGGGCGTGCCCGAGGCGTTCACCGAGCCGGTGGCGGACCCGCTCGGGGACCTGTTGTCGCGGTACGCCCGCGGCCGCGGCCCGTTCGCCGCGGCGGACGCGGCCGCGCGGTTCGGGCTCGGCACCGCGGTCGTCACCGGCGTGCTCGACCGGATGACCGGGGAAGGCCGCTTGGTGCGCGGCGAGCTGAGCCCGGTCGGCCATCCGGAAACCCACGGCGTCGGGGTCGAGTACTGCGATTCGGCCGTGTTGCGCCGGCTGCGGCGGGCGTCGCTGGCGAAGCTGCGAGCCGAAGTCGAGCCGGTCGAACCGGCGGCGCTGGGCCGGTTCCTGCCCGCGTGGCACGGGTTCGGCGGCCGCGTCCGGGCCGCCCCGACGGCGGACGACGTGCTGTCGGTGGTGGAGCAGCTCGCCGGGGCACCGTTGCCGGCGAGCGCGGTGGAGTCGCTGATCCTGCCCGGGCGGCTGCCGGGCTACTCCCCCGCGCTGCTGGACGAGTTGACGACCGCGGGCGAGGTCACGTGGGCGGGCTGCGGCGCGCTCTCCGGCGGCGACGGCTGGATCGCCCTGGCCCCGGCCGACGTGGCCGACCTGCTGCTGCCCGAAGTCGTCGAGGACATCCCGACCGGCCCGCTGCACGACGCCATCCTGTCCACTTTGGAGGGTGGCGCGCTGTTCTTCCGCCAGCTGGTGGACCGCGCGACGGTCCTGGTGGACAAGGCCCCGAACGACGCCGAAGTCGTGGCGGCGCTGTGGGACCTGGTCTGGGCGGGCCTGGTCACGGGCGACACGCTGGGGCCGTTGCGGGCCCAGGTCGCCGGACACGGCGCCCACAAGCCCCGGCGCCAGGCCCCCCGCGGCCGCTACGCACGGCTGCGGGCGGGGCGGCCACAGATGCCCTCGCGATCCGGACCGCCGACGGTCGCGGGCCGGTGGGCGCTGACCCCACCCCGCGAAACCGACGCGACCCGCCGGGCGCACGCGAGGACGGAGGCGTTCCTGGAGCGCCACGGCGTCCTGACCCGCGGCGCGCTCGACACCGAGCGCGTCACGGGCGGGTTCTCCGGGATCTACAAGGTCCTCCGCGGCATGGAGGACACGGGCCAGGTGATCCGCGGTTACGTGGTGGAGGGCCTCGGAGCGGCCCAGTTCGCGGCGAAGGGCGCGGTGGACCGCTTGCGTGCCCTGTCGGGCCCGGGCCGCCCGGCACCGGGCCGGCCGGTGGTCCTGGCCGCGGCGGACCCGGCCCAGCCGTACGGCGCGGCCCTCCCCTGGCCGGCGGCAACGGGCGACACGAAGCACCGCCCCGCCCGCAAGGCCGGCGCACTGGCAGTCCTGGTCGACGGGGTTCCGGCCCTGTACGTGGAGAGAGGAGGCCGGTCCCTGCTGAGTTTCACGGAGGAGCGCCAGCCGTTGTCGGAGGCAGCCCAGGCCCTGTCGGCAGCGGTCCGCGAGGGCTGGCTGGGCCAGTTGTCGGTCCAACGCGCGGACGGCGAGCAAGCACTGACCTCGGAACTGGCGGAGGTGCTACAGGAGGCAGGCTTCCGAGCCACCCCCTCCGGCCTGCGGCTACGAGCCTGAGGCCCGGCAGGGCAAGCCAGGGCCGGGAGCCACAAGGATTTCCCGGCCGGGCCAGGTCCCCGGTCCGGGGCCGGACGTGCTCGCCGGCCCATCCGGTCGCGGCCTCCCGGCCCACGACAGCCGGGGTCGCCGATCGAGGCTGGGCAGCCGGCCGCGGGCAGGGTCGCCGACTGCGGGGCCGGGTCGCGGCCGCAGGTTTGATCGCCGGCCGGGAACCTGGTCAGCGGCCGCAGAGTCGGATCGCCAACCGCACGCTCGGTCGTCGGCCGCGAGCTCGGTCACCGGGACGCGAGTCGCTCGCCAACCGCACGCTCGGTCGCTGGCTGCGTGCTCGGATAGCCAGCCGCGGACCCGGCCCCCCAGCAGAGGAACCGGCTCACCGACCGCAGAGTCGGTCGCAGTCGGGGACCGAGTCGCCAGCCGGGTCGGGCCGCCGGGCCGGGCAGTTCACCCGCACCTCCCGCCTCGCCGCCGGAACCGATCCGCTGCACGCACTCCAACCCCGCAGCCCCGGCAGCCCGGCGTAGGCCATCCCCTCACCCGCCCATCAGCGCCGATTCGCCGCCGCGTCCTCTTCGGCCGTCTCCGGGCGGGCCGGGTTGGTGATTCCGGCGCGACCCTCTTCCTCGCTGGCCTAAGCTGCCAGTCCGACACGCACGAAGGATGTTCTGCTCATGGCGATGCGCGAACTGCGCTATTTCGGGGACCCGATCCTCAAGTCCGTCTGCGACCCGGTCACCGTGTTCGACGAGAAGCTCGAGGCGCTCGTGCGGGACCTGGTCGACTCCGTCAAGCCCGCCGGGCGCGCGGGGCTGGCCGCGCCGCAGATCGGGGTGGGGCTTCGCGTCTTCAGCTATGACGTCGCCGGGCTGGCCGGGTATGTCGTCAACCCCGAAATCGTCGAACTGTCCGAGGAAACGCACGAGATCAACGAAGGCTGCCTGTCGGTGCCGGAGCTGTGGTTCCCCACCAAGCGGGCGAAGCACGCGAAGGTCCGCGGCGTCGACGTCCACAACGAACCCATCGAGGTCGAAGGCGAGGACGTGCTGGCCCAATGCCTGCAGCACGAGACCGATCACCTCGACGGCATCCTCTACCTCGACCGGCTCACCGCCGAGCGCAAGAAGTCCGCCCTGCGCGAAGCGCGCGACAAAGACTGGTTCTGGAAGCGCTGAGCTCAGGCCGGCAGGAACATCCTCAGCCGGGCGCCGTCCTCGATGCCTCTTTCTGTGCGCAGGCCGGCTCGGGCCGCCGTGCGGGGCAGGATGTCGTCGCCCGTCAAGCAGTCCGCGGACAGCTCCGTGATGCCCTGGGCCTCCGCCAGCACCGCGAGCCGCGCCAGGAGGGCCGTGCCGATTCCCTGCCGCTGCCAGTCGTCCTCCACCAGGAGGGAGATCTCGGCGCCGCCCGAATTCATCGGGATGAGCTGGGCCAGGCCGATCACCTCGCGGCCGAAGACGGCGAGCACGCTCGTGCCGCGCGGAGGCACCAGCAGCCGGTGCAGGCGGCGGCGCGGGACCGTGCGCACTCCGGTGTGGTAGCGCCGGAACAGCGTGGCCATCGAGCAGCGGCGGTGCAGTTCGGCCACCGCGTCGGCGTCGCCGGGGACGCCCTTGCGCAGGACGATCGCCGCGCCGTCCGGGCGGTCGAGGACCACCGGGCCGGCTGCGTTCCGGGCCGCCGCCGCGAGCAGGGTCACCAGCGCTTCGGCACGGGTCAGCTCGAGCTGCACGAACGGCGCCCACTGGCGGCGCGCCACCAGCGCGCTGCCGCCGGCCAGCGCGAACACGGCCCGGTGCCCGCTCTCCGTGCGCGCCGGGTTCGCCTCGGCGGCGGGGACGAGCGTGACGACGTCCGCGGCCAGGATGTCCTTCAGCACGTCGGCGAGGCGGGCCGGGTCGTCGACCGCGCGACGGGCCGTGAGCAGCGTCGACGCCGACGGGTCGACCAGCTCGTGGACGTCGGCGTCGATGATCGCCGTGCATTCGCAGCCCTCGGCGCGGATGGCGTCGACCAGGTGCCGCCGGGGCAGGCCGGTCGCGGGGCGCAGCACGATCTCGTCGAGCACGCCGCCCGGCACCGGCAGTACGGACAGGCCGAGGATGTTGCACTCGAGGTCGGCGAGCCGGATGGCGATGCGGGCGAGGGTGCCCGGGTGGTCGTGCATCCGGATCCGCACCCGCCACGCCGACGGCACCGCCGTCTCCTCGGCGGCGACCGTCCGGACCGGCTGGGGCAACGCTCGGGAAGTCTCCATGCCTCCACGGTCCCCCGGGGTTGTTGCCGCTCCAGGACGCCGGTGTTTCGCGCAGATCAGCGTTCGACGCGCCCCGGCAACGCGGCCGAAACACCCAGCCGGACCGCGGCTCGGCCGCGCGGCGCGACCGGGCCTCCCGCGGGCGGAGGTGCGCTCCCCGGCGATCCGGCGCCCGGCCGGTCGAGGAGCCGAGCTCAGCGCGGGGTCAGCACGCAGAACTCGTTGCCCTCCGGGTCGGTCAGCACCCGCCACGGCAGCGCGGGGCCAACCAGGTCCGCCGCCGCCGCACCGGCGGCGATGACCTGCGTCACCGCCGCGGCGTGGTCGGCGTCCGCCGGGGGCGCGATGTCCAGGTGCACGCGGTTCTTGACCCGCTTGACGTCGTCGTTGCGCAGGAATTCCAGCCACGGCCCCCGCGCGGACGGCGCGCGCAGCCCCACCAGGGCATCACCTTCACGGGCTTGGATCGGCCGGCCGGTGATCCGCGCCCAGAAGCCCGCCAGGAGCTCCGGGTCGTGCGCGTCGACCAGGATCGACGCCACCGCGCCGGTGTCCGCGTAGCGCTCGCGGGGTTCGAGGACGCAGAACTCGTTGCCTTCCGGGTCCGCGAGCACCACCCACGGCACCTCGCCCTGTCCGACGTCGACCCGGCGGCCGCCCAGTTCCAGCGCGCGAGAGACCAGCTCGGCCTGGTGGGCCCGTGTCGTGCTCGCCAGGTCCAGGTGGATGCGGTTCTTGACCTCCTTGGGTTCGGGGACCGGCACGAAAACGAGGTCCAGGTCCCAGCCGTCGCTTTCCGGGGCGCGGACGTCGACCTCGCCGGCCTCCTCGACGGCGACGTGCCAGCCGAGCAGCGCGGCCCAGAAGCCCGCCAGGGCATCCGGGCGCGCCGCGTCGATCACCAGGTTCACCAGGCGCGTGGTCATGCGCCGCAGGCTAACCGCCACCTCCGACAATTCCGGTTCGGCTTCCCCACCGGCCGGGTCATCGGGTCGCGAGCCGCAGCAGCGCCCAGAGCTGGGCCGCCTGGTCGTGCACGCCGCGCACGGTCACCGAGGTCAGGGACGCGCGGCCCCAGAGCCACAGGTAGATCTGCGCGGGCCTGGCCGTGACGACGTCGTCCGCGGCCTCGGCCTCCTCGGCCGAACAGCGCCAGGCCTCCGTGGTGACGGGTCCGGCCCGCGCGATCCAGCTGTGCGCGCCGGTCCGGACGCCGACCGAGCCCGCCTTCGTGCCGGTCAGGCCGAGCATCGGCAGCTTCTGCCCGAACCACAGGGTGAGCACCTCGTCGATGCCGTCGATCGCGACGTCGTCGGGCACGCCGTGCGGCTCCGCGCCCGCCGCCTGCTCGACGTCCACCCGGTGGACGACCGTCTCGTGCAGCATCCGGCGGCGCCAGAACCCGTAGGTCCGGTCCGCCGGCCACCAGGTGTCGGCGCGGTCCTCCGGGTCGTGGGCGGCGAGCTCGTCGAGCAGCTCGGTCAGGCCCGTTTCCAGGAAGTCCCGCAGGCTCTGGCCCGGTTCGGGGTCGCGCGGCCAGTCGTCGGGGCTCCGGCCGTCGATCAGCCGGCGCCGGACCAGCCGGTAGAGGCTCCCGACGTGCCGGGCGACCTCGCCGAGCGACCAGCCGGGGCAGGCGGGCACCGGCGCTTCGGTCGGCGCCGCGTGCACCGCTTCGGCCAGCAGCCGGCCTTCGATTCCCAACGCCGTGAGCAACCGCCCCTGGTCGACCGGGCCGTGCTCACGCGACATGGGCTTCCCCGGTGATCGGCAGGCCGTGCACGAGACGGCGGACGAGCTCCAGGAACGGCGTGGCGGCCCCCACCAGCCCGGCGGCCGACTCGGCGGTGACCTTCCCGGTGATCCCGGCCTGCGCGGCGGCGCGGGTGGCCGAGTTGCTGGCGAAGAAGGCAGACCACTCCCGCAGCTCGGGGGCGACGGAGTCGAGCAGCACCCAGGTGCTGGCGGGACGAGCCCGCCCCCGGTGCGGCCGCCCCCGGGCGGCGAGCACGGCGGCGGCCCCCCGGAGGGCGGCGAGGTAGGCCCCGATGAAGCGTTCGGCGGGCCGGGTTTCCTGCGCGGCCTCGGCGAGCCCGCGCCGCGCCTGGGCGAGCAGCCCGGCGGCGGCCGGAGAAGCGGGAGGGCGCAGGGACATGGGCAGCAAGGACTGGTCGGGGTCGGCCCCGGGCGGCCGCAGGGACAGGGGCAGCCCGGGCGGCCCATCGGCGCCGGCCGGGGTCGGGGCTTCGGGAACCGGTGGCTCGGAGTGGCCGGGCTCCGCCGACGACACGACGGGTGGCCGCGGCTGCCCGGACTCCGCCGGGTTGAGCGGCTCAGGCCGGCCGGAGTCCGCGCCGGTGGCCGCCGGCCGGGCAGCGAAAGTCGCCGCTTCCGACCGCCGAGACGGCTCCGAGGCCGACAGCTCGAGCTGCCCGGACTCCGCCACCGTGGACGGCTCAGCCCGGCCAGTGTCCGCGCCGGTGGCCGCCGGCCGGGCCTGCTCCGGGATCGCCGGGGCCGGAAGCGGCAGCTCGGACTGGCCGGAATCCACCACCACGGCCACCGGTCGAGACTCCCCAGAACCCGCCACCACCGAAGACGAAGACCGCGGCAAACCCGGCAACCCCGCACCCGCCTCGGCACCCACCGACCAGGACTCCCCCGAACCCGCAGCGATCGAAGACGAAGGCCGCAGCTCGGCGTCGGCAGCGTCCGGGGCCTTCGAAGCCGAAGTGCACAGGATCGGCAGCTGAGGCTGCCGGGAGTCCGCCGCCGGAGCCGAGGGGCGCTGGCGGGGCTCTGCCGGCGCCGACAGGCACTGCCGGGATCGCCCGCGGGGGGTTCCGGCCGGGGCCGGCTGCGGGCGCAGCGTCATGGGCAGCTCCGGCTGCCCGGGATCCGTGGGGGACACGACCTTGACGGACATGGCGACCCTCCTCCTGCGCGGGTGAGCCCGGCGGGGATCCGGGGCCGGGACGGCTCCGGGCACCTGGCCGGTGCGCACTCACCTAATGTCGAACGCCTGTTCGAACGATTTCCAGAGTAACCCCGCCCGTGGCGTCCGCTCAACCCCAGGGTGGAATCCCGCGGGACACCAGGTCGGTGCCGTGATCTCATAGGTTCATGAGTTCGCTGGAGCACCCCGCCGTCGCCAAGGTGGCGGCCGCGCTGGCCGAAGCCGGGCAGCACGGCGCCGCCGAGGGCATCCGTTTCCTGCCCGCCGAGGTCCGGACCGCCGCTCAGGCGGCCGAAGCGCTCGGCGTGCCCGTCGGGGCCATCGCCAACAGCCTCATCTTCCGCCTGGGGTCCGACAAAAAAGCGCTCCTCGCGCTGACGTCGGGCGCCCACCGCGCCGATCCGGACACGCTCGCCCGGCTGGCCGGCGGCGAAATCGCCAAGGCCGACGCCGATTTCGTGCGGGCGCACACCGGGCAGCCGATCGGCGGCGTCGCCCCGGTCGGGCACCCCGAGCCGCTGCCCACCCTGGTCGACACCGCCCTGCGCGCCCACGACGTCGTCTGGGCCGCCGCCGGGCACCCGAAGGCCGTGTTCCCCACCACCTTCGCCGGGCTGGTGGCGTTGACCGGGGGCACCCCGGGCGCGCTCGCCGGCGCGGAGGAAGATGGGCAGCCGTGACCGCGATGCCCGCCGGCTGCTCTCGTTACGTCCAGCTCTCCTCGGACGAGTTCCGCGCCCGCCTGCCCGAAGCGCTCGACATCTACGTCCGGGCGATGCGGTACCCGGCCGGCACCGCCGAGCAGCGCGCGCCGATGTGGCTCACCCACGCGCTGCGCGAGGGCTGGCGCTGCATGGCCGCGCTCGACGCCGACGACGTCCTGCTCGGCGTGGCCTACGGCTACCGCGGCCGGGCCGGGCAGTGGTGGCACGAGCAGGTGCGCCACGGCCTGAGCCGCCGGGCCGGGGCCGCCGAGGCCGACCGCTGGCTTTCGGACTACTTCGAGCTGACCGAGATCCACGTCCGGCCGGAGAACCAGGGCCACCAGATCGGCGACGACCTGCTGCGCAGCCTGCTGGACGGCGTCTCGAGCGCGAACGTGCTCCTGTCGACGCCCGAGGGCACGAGCCGGGCGTGGAAGCTCTACCGCCGCACCGGCTTCGTCGACGTCCTGCGCGACTACCACTTCGCGGGCGACCCGCGGCCGTTCGCGATCCTCGGGCGGGCGCTGCCCCTCGACCCGCGCTGAGCCGAGGGGCAGCGGTTCCTCAGCGCGGCTCGGGCCGCCAGTAGCCGACGACCAGCGCCGCGACCAGCACGGCGGCGCCGCACCACGCCGTGACACTCAGCCGTTCACCGAGCAGCGCGGCGGACAGCACCGCGGCCGTCAGCGGTTCGAGCACCGCCGACAGCGAGCCGAGCACGGGGTGCGCGTCGGCCAGACCGCGCAAGTACGCGGCGTACGCGAGCGCGGTCGGGACAGCGCCGAGGTAGCAGACGATCACGAGGACGTCGGCGTGCAGCGGGATCGCCAGGCCGGACCAGCTCGCGACCGGGACGAGCAGCAGACCGCCGGTGAGGCAGCCGAACGCCGTCGTCGACAACGGCTCCAGGGCTTCGACGGGCTTCGCGGTGAGCAGCGTGAGGGTCGCGAAGCCCGCTGCCGCGAGCAAGGCGCAGCCGAGGCCTCCGGAGGAGAACGCTTCGCCCGGTGACCACTGGAGCAGCACCAGGCCGGCGAGGGTGCCCGCCACGGACACCGCCGTCCAGCGACGGAGTTTCCGCACCGACGCGAGGGTGACGAAGACGGGCGCGGCCCCGATCGTGGTCATGGTCGCGACGCTCACCGAACTGAGCGCGACGGCGGCGAAGTAGCTCGCCTGGAACAGGGCGAACAGGCCGCCGACGGCGAGGATGCGCCGGGCGGCTGCGGGCGTGCGCGGGAAGGTGCCGCCGGTCAGGAGGACGACGAGGGTGGCGACCCCACCGCCGACGAGCAGCCGGTAGTCGGCGACGGCGAGCGGGTGGAGGCCGGCTCGCCGGCCGAGAAGCGAGCCGGCGAGGCCGCCGGTGCCCCAGAGGACGCCGGCGAGCACGAGCGCGGCCGATGACCGGGCGCGCGTGGGAAG
This sequence comes from Amycolatopsis sp. NPDC024027, assembly GCF_040638975.1. Lineage (NCBI taxonomy): Bacteria > Bacillati > Actinomycetota > Actinomycetes > Pseudonocardiales > Pseudonocardiaceae > Amycolatopsis > Amycolatopsis sp. NPDC024027. The sequence continues at coordinate 19,173 of NZ_JBEZYY010000029.1, read as the reverse complement.
GACGAGGGACATGAACGCTCCTGCGTCTGCGTCGAAGGAAAGGGAATTCGACGAACGCGGGGCGGTGCGCACCACGGATCAGCCGCGGGCCTCGAAGGCCACGCGGCGAGGGACCACCCCGCTCAGCCGCGGGGCGGTGGGGTCACGAAGAGGATTCGGCGCACGAGATCAACCTAATGGGGCGTGCGCGGCGCAGCCACCGGTTTTCGGACGGCGCGGGTCGCGCTCCGCGGCCCCAGCGCGCTCATCCGCGAGGTCAGCGGGTCGTGAAGCAGCTCCAGGGGTCCGCCGAAGGCAAGTTCACCCCGGCTCAGCTGTCCGCGCTTCTCGCCCCGCCGGGTGACCCGGCGGGGCGTGAGCCGTCAGTCCAGGCCGGCCAGCTGCTCCCGCAGCGTGTCCAGCCCCATCCCGCCCATCTTCAGCGCCTCCGTGTGGAAGTGCTTGATGTCGAACCCGGCGCCCGCGCGGGCCTGGGCGTCCGAGCGAGCCGCCAGCCAGAGGCGCTCGCCGATCTTGTACGCCGGGGCCTGGCCCGGCCAGCCCAGGTACCGGTCGATCTCGTCGCGGATGTGGGCCTGGTCGGTGATCGTGCGGGTCAGCATGAACTCCAGCCCCAGCTCCGGCGTCCACCGCGAACCTTCGTGGAAGCCCGTTCCGGCCGGGATCACCAGCTCCAGGTGCATGCCCAGGTCCACCACCACGCGGGCCGCGCGGAACAGCTGCTCCGACAGCATTCCCAGCAGGTCGCCGTCGTCCGACAGGTAGCCCAGTTCCTCCATCAGGCGCTCCGCGTACAGGGCCCAGCCCTCCGCGTGGCCCGAGGTGAACGCCAGCAGCCGCTGGTACTTGTTCAGCCCACCCGACTGGTCCACCGCCGTCGCGATCTGGAGGTGGTGGCCCGGCGCTCCCTCGTGGTACACCGTGCTCGTCTCGCGCCAGGTGCTGAACTCGTCGCGGCCCGCCGGCAGGGACCACCACATGCGGCCCGGGCGCGCGAAGTCCTCGCTCGGTCCCGTGTAGTACGCGCCCACTCCGCCGCCCGGCGGGGCGATCTTGCACTCGAGGGCCATCACGCGGTCGGAAATGTCGAAGTGCTTGCCGCGCAACGATTCCAGGGCGTCGTCGGACAGGCGCTGCATCCACGCCTCGAACTCCGCGCGGCCGCGGATGCGGTAGCGCGGGTCCGCGTCCAGCGCCGCCGCGGCCTCCGCCGGGGTCGCACCCGGCTTGATGCGGTTCGCCACCGCGCGCATCTCGGCCTCGATCCGGGCGAACTCCGCCCAGCCCCACTCGTAGGCCTCCCGCAGGTCCAGCGCCGCGCCGACGAAGTAGCGCGACCACAGGCGGTAGACGTCCTCGCCGACGGCGTCCTTGACCGGGGCCTTCGGCGCCAGCTCGGCTCGCAGGAACCCGGCGAACTCCGCGAACGCCTCGTCCGCGGCCCGCGCGCGGTGCGCGAGATCGGCCGCAAGCGCCGAACCCGGCGAAGACGACACGAGCTCGGTGAAGAAGCTCTTCTCCTCCTTCAGGCCCGCCCACGTCTCGCACTGCTCCGCCACCTTCGCGACCTGCCGCAGCGCCGAGACGCGCCCCGCGTCGGCCGCCGAAAGCAGGCCGCTGCGGACGTTCGCGAGTGCGCGGGGGACCTCGGCGATCCGGGCCGAGACGACCGCCCAGTCCTCTTCGGTCTCGCACGGCATCAGGTCGAACGCCATCCGCAGTTCCTGCACCGGGCTGGCGATGACGTTCAGGCTCGCCACGTCCAGGCCGGCCTCGTGGATCTCCAGCTCCAGGCCGAGGCGCTCGGTGAACACGGCCTTGGCGGCGCGCTCGGCGGCGTCACGCGGCTCGGCGGCGGTGACGGCGGCGTGCGCCCGCGCGGCCAGCCCGGCGCGCTCGGCGAAGCCGTCCGCCGAGTAGTCGGTCAGGCGGTGGTCGTGGCCGGCGACGCCGTGGACGGTCGCCGCGACCGGGTCCGCGGCCACGTAGTCGTCGACGTAGCGGTCACAGATTTCGTGCACGCCCTCGGAAGCAGTAGACATGCGCCGCACGCTACCGGGCCACGTGGACCCGGTGGTACGTACTTAAGCACGGGCCGGGACGAGGCCCAGCCGGGCGATCACCTCGCGCGTCGCCTTGGAGCGGTTGAACGTGTAGAAGTGCAGGTTCGGCACGCCCTCGGAGATCAGCTTCTCGCACAGCTCCGTGGTGACGTCGATGCCCGCCGCGCGGAACGCCTTGGGGTCGTCGGCCAGCGGTTCGAGCCGGTCGAGCAGCTTCCGCGGGGCGGGGGCGCCGGACAGCTTGATCGTCGTCTGCAACGTCCGCATCGTCGTCAGCGGCATGACGCCGGGCAGCACCGGGACGTCGCAGCCGGTCGCGGCGACCCGGTCGCGCAGCCGCAGGAAGTCCTCGGCGTCGTGGAACAGCTGGGCGATCGCGAAGTCGGCGCCCGCGCGCAGCTTGCGGACCAGGTACTTCGTGTCGGTCTCCAGTTCGGGCGAGCGCGGGTGGCCGTAGGTGTACGCCGACACGCCGATGCAGAAATCACCCAGCGAGCGCACCAGCTGGACCAGCTCTTCGGCGTACTGAAGGCCCTCCGGGTGCGGGATCCAGTCGCCGTAGACGTCGCCCGGCGGGTCGCCGCGCAGCGCGAGGATGTTGCGGACGCCGACCGAGGCGTACCAGCCGATCACGTTGCGCAGCTCGGCGACGGAGTGGTTGACCGCGGTCAGGTGCGCCATCGGCACCAGCGTCGTCTCGGTCGCGACGCGGGCGATGCTGCGGATCGTGCCGTCGCGGCTGGAGCCGCCGGCGCCGTAGGTGATCGACATGTAGGCCGGGTCGTACGGCTCGAGCTCCCGGATCGCCTTCCAGAGGACGGCCTCGTCCGCCGTGTCCCGGGGCGGGAAGAACTCGATGGAGAACTTCGGCCCGTCTCCGCGCAACCGCTCGATCACCGACGTCATACCCGCATGTTAAGGGCCACTGCCCGGCATCCGGGAGCCCCCGTCCGCGTCGCGAGACAGTCATTCGAGTCACCTTCGAGGACTAAACTGGGGCGATGAGGGACGACGACGCGAGCTGGGACGAGGACGTGCGCCTCGCGGTGTACCGCGCCTTCGCCCGTCACGGCCGCGCGCCGGCGGCGCCGGAGCTGGCCGACGCCGCGGGCGGGTCGCTCGCCGTCGCGAAGCAGGCCCTGCACCGCCTCGCCGGCGCCCATCACCTGGTGCTCGACGAGTGCGAGCACGTCGTCCTGGCCCACCCCTTCGCCGCGAAGTCGCTCGGCTTCTCGGTGATGGGCGCGCACACGCTGTGGTGGGGCGGCTGCGCGTGGGATTCGTTCGCCATCCCGCACCTGGTCGACGCCGAGCCGGAGGTGCTCGTCGCCACCCGCTGCCCCGGCTGCGGGCAGCCGCACGCGCTGGTCGTGCACCGGGCCGTGCCGCCCGAAGGCAGTCAGGTGGCGCACTTCCTGGTGCCCGCCGCCCGGATGTGGGACGACGTCCTGCACACGTGCGCGAACCAGCGCCTCTTCTGCTGCGAGTCCTGTGTGGACGCCTGGCTGGCGGAAACCGGGCAGGCCAAGGGTTCCGTGCTCGACCTGGTCACCCTCTGGCGGCTGGCCCGCGGCTGGTACGCGGGCCGGCTGGAGCGCGGCTACCGGCGGCGTGAGCCGCACGACGCCGTCGCCTACTTCGCCGAAGCGGGCCTCACCGGTCCGTTCTGGGCCGCCACGGCCGGAGTCTGATTCGCCACATCCGGGTGCCCCGCGCGCCCGCGCGCCCGCGGGTTCGGCGAGGATGGCGGGATGAACGCGCCCGTCGCCGACACCGACCTACCCGTCCACGTCGAGCGCGCGCTGGCCGGGTTCCTCGATCGGGCGGGCACCGCGATCCTCGGGACCGAGCCCACCGTGGCGGCCGGGATCGACGCGCTGCGCGGGTTCGTGCTGGGCGGTGGCAAGCGCTTGCGCCCGACGTTCGCCTGGTGGGGCTGGCGCGGCGCGGGCGGCGACCCGGCCGGCCCGGACGCCGAGGGCGTGCTGCAGGCGGTGGCCAGCCTGGAGCTGATCCAGGCGTGCGCGCTGATCCACGACGACCTCATCGACTCCTCCGACTCCCGCCGCGGCAACCCGACCGTGCACATCGCGGGCGCGAAGCTGCACGCGGACCGCGGCTGGCTCGGCTCCCCCGCGACGTTCGGCCTGGCCACCGCCGTCCTCGTCGGCGACCTGGCGCTGGCCTGGGCGGACGACATGTTCGCCGACGCGGCCCTGCCCGCCGACACTCTGGCCGCGGCCCGCCCGGCCTGGCGCGCGATGCGCACCGAGGTGCTCGCCGGGCAGTACCTCGACGTCCGCACGCAGGCCACCGGGGACGCCTCCGTCGAGGCCGCGCTCAAGATCGACCGGCTCAAGACCGCCGCCTACACCGTGCAGCGGCCGCTGCACCTGGGCGCCGCGCTCGGCGGGGCCTCCCCGGAACTGATCGCCACGCTGCTGGAGTTCGGCGGCGAGGTCGGCGTGGCGTTCCAGCTGCGCGACGACCTGCTGGGCGTCTTCGGCGACCCGTCGGTCACCGGCAAGCCCGCCGGTGACGACCTTCGGGAAGGCAAGCGCACCCTGCTCGCCGCCCTCGGCCTGCAGCTCGCCGCGGAGAAGGGCGAGCAGGCCGCGGCCACCGTGATCGCGGACGCGATCGGCGACACGGACCTGTCCGACGAGGGCGTCGAGACCGTCCGGATGGCGTTGCAGCAGGTCGGCGCGGTCGACGCGGTCGAGCGCCGGATCGACGAGCTGACGACGGCGGCGATGGCCGCCCTCGACCGCGCGCACCTGGCCGAGCCGGCTCCCGCCGCGCTGACCGGGCTGGTCGTCAAGGCCACCCAGCGGACGTACTGACGTGCGGACGATCGACGGTCCGGCCGACCACGTCGTCGTCATCGGGGCCGGGTTGGCCGGCCTTTCGGCGGCCCTGCACCTGCTCGGCGCCGGACGGCGGGTCACCCTGCTGGAACAGGCGGCCGTCCCGGGCGGGCGGGCCGGGCAGCGGAGCTTCGACGGCAACGCGGTGGACACCGGCGCGAGCGTGCTCACCATGCCGGAACTCCTCGAAGAGGCGTTCGCCGCGGTCGGCGAGCCCCTGGCCAAGAACCTGCGCCTGACCCGGCTCGACCCGGCGTACCGGGCGCGGTTCGCCGACGGCAGCTCGCTGGACCTGCGCACGGACGGCGACGCGATGGAGGCCGAGATCCGCGCCTTCGCCGGCGCCCGCGAAGCGGCGGGCTACCGGGCGCTGCGCCGCTGGCTGACCGAGCTGTACGCCGTGCAGAAGGACCACTTCCTGGCGGCGAACTTCGACTCGCCGCTCGCCCTGGCCCGCCCCGAGCTGGCGAAGCTCGGCGCGCTGGGCGGGTTCGGCAGGCTCGGTCCCCGCGTCGCCCGCTACCTGCGGGACGAGCGGGTCCGGCGGCTGTTCACCTTCCAGGCGCTCTACGCGGGCCTGGACCCGGCCCGCGCGATCGGCGCGTACGGCGTCATCGCCTACATGGACACCGTCGGCGGCGTCTACTACCCCGAAGGCGGGATGGGCGAGATCGGCCGCGCGATGACCGGGGCGGCCACGCGGGCGGGCGCGGACGTGCGGTTCGGCACCGAAGCCGCGTGGCTCGAACGGGTGAATTCGCGGGTGCGCGCGGTCCGGACGCGCTCGGGCGAGCGGATCGCCTGCGACGCCGTGGTGCTGGCCACCGAGCTGGGCACGGCCTACCGGCTCCTCGGCGCGCGGCCCCGCCGCCCGCTGCCGCTGCGCTACTCGCCGTCGGCCGTGGTGCTGCACGGGCGGACGAGCGAAAAGTGGGACCTCGGCCACCACACGATCTTCTTCGGCGGCGCCTGGGAGCGGACGTTCGCCGAGATCATCCGCGAGGGCAAGCTGATGAGCGACCCGTCGCTGCTGGTCACGCGGCCGACGGCGACCGACCCGGGGCTGGCCGGGCGCGGCGGCGAGATCGTCTCGGTGCTCGCGCCCGCGCCGAACCTGCGCCGCGGCCCGATCGACTGGGACCGCGTCCGCGGGCCGTACCGCGAAGAGCTGCTTCGCACGCTCGAGGCTCGCGGGCTGACCGGTTTCGGCGGCGGGTTCACCGTCGACGAGACGATCACCCCGGCGGACTGGGCGGCGCGCGGCCTCATGGCCGGGACGCCGTTCTCGCTGGCGCACACGTTCGGCCAGACGGGTCCGTTCCGGCCGGCGAACCTGGTCCGCGCGGCCGGGAACGTCGTGCTGGCCGGCTGCGGCACCACCCCCGGCGTCGGCATCCCGCCGGTGCTCATCTCCGGACGACTGGCGGCGGAAAGGATCACCGGCCGGTGAACGAACTCGACGCGGCGGGCATCACCGAACCGGGCCTGCGCGCCGCCTACACCGAGTGCCGCCGCATCAACGCCCACTACGGCCGCACGTTCTTCCTCGCGACGCGGCTGCTGCCGGCCCGGGCCCGGCCCGCCGCGCACACGCTCTACGGGTTCGCGCGGATGGCCGACGAACTGGTCGACAACCCGGCGCCGGGCACCGACCCGGCGGCCTCCCTCGACCGGGTCGGAGAGATGGTCGACGTCGTCTTCGCGGGCGGGACGCCGGCCGACCCGGTGCTCGTGGCGTTGTCCGACACCGTGCGGCGCTACGACCTCTCGCGTGAGTTGTTCGACGCGTTCCTGAAGTCGATGCGGATGGACCTTTCGCCGGTCGAGTACGCGACCTTCGCCGAGCTGGGCGACTACATGTACGGCTCGGCCGCGGTGATCGGGCTGCAGATGCTGCCGGTGTTCGGCACGGTCGGCCCGCTCGCCGACGCGGAGCCGGGTGCGATCGCGCTGGGCGAGGCGTTCCAGCTGACGAACTTCCTGCGCGACGTCGGCGAGGACCTCGACCGGGGACGGCTGTACCTGCCGCTGGCCGAACTGGCCGCGTTCGGCGTTTCGCGTGAACTGCTCGAGGCGAGGCGGCCCGATCCGCGGATCCGGGCGGCGATGGCGTACTTCGTCGCCCGGACCCGGGCGGTGTACCGGCGCGCCGAAGCGGGCGTGGCGTTGCTGCGTCCCGAATCGCGGCCGTGCGTGCGGACGGCGTTGACGCTGTACGAGGCCATCTTGGACGAGATCGCCGCCTTGGACTACGACATCCTGACCCGGCGCGCGGTGGTGCCGAAGCGGCGCAGGCTGGTGGTGGCGCTGCCCCGGTTGGCCACGGTCTGGGCGCGCGAAACGGCCGGTCGCGGTCGTAGGCTGCGATCATGACCGAACGACGCATCCGGATCGGCTTGCAGCTCCAGCCGCAGCACGCCGACTACGACAGCATCCGGCGCACCGCGTCGGCCGCCGAAGAACTCGGCGCCGACATCGTTTTCAACTGGGACCACTTCTACCCGCTCTACGGTGACCCCGAAGGCATGCACTTCGAGTGCTGGACGATGCTCGGCGCGTGGGCGGAGTCGACGTCCCGGGTGGAGATCGGCGCGCTCGTCACCTGCAACAGCTACCGCAACCCGGAGCTGCTCGCCGACATGGCCCGCACGGTCGACCACATCTCCGGCGGGCGGCTCATCCTCGGCATCGGTTCCGGCTGGTTCGAGAAGGACTACGACGAGTACGGCTACGAGTTCGGCACCGCCGGCGGCCGGCTCGACGACCTCGCGGAATCCCTGCCCCGGATCGAAAGCAGGCTCGGCAAGCTGAACCCGGCGCCGACCCGCAAGATCCCGGTGCTGATCGGCGGCGGCGGCGAAAAGAAGACCCTCAAGCTGGTGGCCAAGCACGGCGACATCTGGCACGGCTTCGGCGACCCGGAGGTCGTCGCCCGCAAGGTCAAGATCCTCGACCAGCACTGCGCGGACGTCGGCCGCGACCCGGCCGAGATCGAGCGTTCCTGCGGCGTGCAGGGCGAGCCGGACGAGCTGGGCCCGAAGCTCCTGGAGCTGGGCGTCACGACGTTCACCGTCGGCGTGGGCGGTCCGGACTACGACCTGGGCGCCCTCGAGAAGTGGATCGCCTGGCGCGACAAGACCCAGGGCTGAGCTGCCGGTGGCCGGGGGCCTCGGGTCCCGGCCACCTTCAGCCACAGCTGACGACGGCGTACTGGCCGGAACTGCTGTTCTCAGACATGACGCTGCCGTTGCCGCGGGTGATCCGGCAGGTGATCGTGCCGCCACCCGAGTTCTGCGCGTTCATGTTGATGCCCAGGGTGCGCCCCTCCGCCTCGATGGTCTTCGACCACTTCTTCCCGCGGACGCTGGTTTCCTGCGAATTGTCGAAGCCGGGCTTCAGGTACGTGATCATCGAGATCCCCGCTCCGGTCGTCGTGACGCTGTAGGTGATCTCGTTCGCCTTGCGCTCCGACTCCTCGTCCGCCTTGCGCTGAGCCTCGACCGCGGCAGAGGAACTGGCCGCGGCTTCCGAGGACTGGCGTGCGGATTCCGAAGCACGGCTTTCTTCCGCTTCGAGGTTCGCTCTGGCGGCGGAGCTCTCCGCGGCGGCAACAGCCGGGTCCGTGGTCGTGACCGGTGTGACGGTGGCCGCGACCGGTGTTCCGCCGGCAGCGACGGTCGGCTCGGGCCGGGTGGTGGCCGAGATCGAGCCGATGATGACGAAGGCCGCCAGTCCCGCGGTGACCCAGGGCCACTTGGGGTGCTTCTTCGGGGCTGAGGGCGGCGGTGAGGCGGGGAAAGTCATGCGGCTTCTCGTTTCGGGTCTCGCGACGGGGTCTCTCGCGTCGTCGTGACTTTCCGACGGTTCATTATCCTCTGCGACAAAACAGGTCGAAAGACCCGGGTCGACGGGCCGGACGACCCCAGTGCGTTACCTGCGGGCCGCCCGGTGCGCGGCGACGCGTTCGCGCGTCGCGCACCGGGGCGAGCAGTACCGCCGTGGGCTGCCGCCACCCGTGTGGGCGAACGGCTTGCCGCACGAGGGTGACGCGCACAGCCCGCCCGGGACGTCCTGGCGCTCCGCCAGCAGCGCCGCCAGCCCCAGCGCGGACGACGTGACCAGCCACGCGCCCCACGGCCCGTCGTCGGCCGCGTCCGCGTGCAGGTGCCAGCCGTAGCCGTCTTCGTGGTCGGACAAGCGCGGCGGGCCCGCGTACGCCGCGAACAACGCGTTGAGCACCGAAGCCGCCGAAGCGACATCACGCGCCGCGAAGACTTCGCGCAGCTCCAGCGCCGCCGCCCGCAGTTCCGCGACGTCTTCGGGCGAGAGCGCCGGCTCCGGTTCGCCGTGTTCGCGCAGGACGCGGGCGACCACGGCCGGGTCGGGGGCCGGGACCAGCAACACGACCAGCAGGTCCACCGCGCGCTGCACGGAATCCCGGTGCGGAAAGGCCATGCCCCATTGTAACGTCTTGTCAGTGATAAGACGTTACCTCCTCGGTGCCACGCTCGCCCGGACCGGTGACGAGCTCTCCGGGCCCGCGCTGCTGCTGCTCGGGATGACCGCGGGCCCGCACGCCGGTGCGGCGCTGCTCGCCGGGCTGACCGCGGCCGCCGCCGTGGGCGGACCGGTGTTCGGCGCCCGGCTGGACCGCAGCGCGACCCCGGGACGGCTGCTCGCCGTCGCACTCGGCGGCTACGCGGGCGGGATCGCGCTGGTCACCGCCGTGTTCGGCCGCCTGCCGCTGGAAGCCGTCGTCGCGGTGGCCGTCGTGACCGGCCTGCTCAACCCGGCCATCGCCGGCGGCTGGACCGCGCAGCTGCCCGCGGCCGCCGGGCCCGCCCTGCCGAAGGCCAGCCGCCTCGACGCCATGACGTTCACCGCCGCCGCGCTCGCCGGGCCCGGCCTGGCCGGGCTCCTCGGCGGGCCGGCCGGGCTCGTGGTCGCGGCCGGCCTGGTCGCCGCGGCGATCCCCGTGGCGTGGTCGCTGCCGAAGCGGTCACCAGTGAAGACCCGCCTCAAGGACGGCTTCAGGGTTCTGGTCCGCAACGCACCGCTGCGGCGGGCGACCACCGCCTCGACGATTTCCTGCGCCGGGATCGGTATGGTCACCGTGTGTTACCCGCTGCTGGGCGCGGCGCACCTGCGCGGCCCGGCGGACGGCGCGCTGCTGCTGACCGTCCTGGCCGTGGCGTCGCTGCTGGCCAACGCGATCCTCGCGAAGAAGCCGCTGCCGTGGGCACCCGACCGGATCGTCCGGCTGAGCACGCTCCTCCTGGCGGCGAGCTGCCTCGTCGCCGCGAGCGGGCACGGCGTCATCGTCGCGGCCGTGCTGGCCGGATTCGCCGAAGGTCCGCAGCTCACGGCGTTGTTCGCGATCCGCCACCGCGAAGCACCGGAGCACGTCCGCGCGCAGGTGTTCACGACCGCGGCGAGCGTGAAGATCACCGGGCTGGCCGCGGGAGCGGCGCTGGCCGGCCCCCTCGCGGCGTGGTCGCTCCCGGTGTGCCTGCTGACCGCGGCGGCCGTTCAGCTGCTCGCGGCGATGACCGCTTTCACCAGTGACATCCGGGGCTTCGCCCCGAGCCGGGGGCTCCGCCACCCGGACCCCCGAAAGAGCTGCAGGTCAGAACGCCATCGCCTGGGCACGCCGCTTGACCTCGGTGCCGTGGCTGGTGCGCAGCGCGTTGATGGGCGTGCTCCCGGGCAGCGTGTCGTCCTCGGTGAACAGCCACCGCAGCATCTCGGTCCGGGAGAACCCGGAGTCGGCGAGCACGGTGATCGTCCCGGTCAGGCCCTTGACGACACCGTCCTTGACGAAGAAGTCGCCGGGCACGCACAGTTCGCCGCGGCGCCGGACCGCGATCAGCTGCCCGTCGCGCAGCATCTGCCGGACCTTGTTGGTCGAGGTCCCGAGGACGGTCGCCACCTCCGTCAGCGGAAGGACCGCGATGGCGGTGTCGAGGATGTCTTCGGCGACAGGAATCCCACTCACAGGTGACACTGTGCCACATTCCGTCCCCTCACCCGCTAGTGCGCATGGGTGACCCGCGAGGTCTCCTCCACGAGGCGTGCGCGATTCCGTACGATCCATACTCGTGACACGCACCCAACCCAGCCTGGTCGGCACGCTTTTGGAGCGGCGCTATCGGGTGGACCGGCTGCTCGCCCACGGCGGAATGTCTTCCGTCTATCGGGGGACGGACACCCGGCTGGACCGTCCGGTCGCGATCAAGATCATGGACCCGCGCTTCGCGGACGACCGGTCGTTCGTGGACCGGTTCGTGCGGGAGGCGCAGTCCGCGGCGCAGCTGCACCACCCGCACGTCGTGGCGGTGCACGACCAGGGCTTCGACCTGCCCCAGGGTGCGGAGTCGGGCCTGGCGTTCCTGGTGATGGAGCTGGTCGACGGCGGGACGCTGCGCGACCTGCTGGACGACCACGGCCCGCTGGACGTCGCGCTGGCGCTGAGCGTCGCCGAGCCCGTGCTGTCGGCGCTGGCCGCCGCGCACCGGGCCGGGCTGGTGCACCGGGACGTGAAGCCGGAGAACGTGCTGATCGGCCGGGTCGGGCAGCACACCGGCGGGGCGGTGAAGGTCGCGGACTTCGGCCTGGTGCGGGCCGTGGCGAGCGCGGGCACGACCAGTTCGAGCGTCATCCTGGGCACGGTCGCCTACCTCTCCCCCGAGCAGGTCGCCACCGGTGCGGCGTCCTCGCGCGGCGACGTCTACGCGGCCGGGATCCTGCTGTACGAAATGCTGACCGGCCGGGTGCCCTACACCGGCGACACCGCGATCTCGGTGGCCTACCGGCACGTGAACGACGACGTGCCGCGGCCGAGCGAGCTGCGCCCGGACCTGCCGCCGGCGCTGGACGACCTGGTCGTGCGCGCGACGCGGCGGGACCCGCAGCTGCGCCCGGCCGACGCCGGGGAGTTCCTCACCGAGCTGACCGCGGTGCGCGCCCAGCTGGGGCTGCTGCCGGTGACCGTGCCGATCCCGGTGTCCCACGGCCAGGGGGACCTCGCCGACACCGAGCGCACGCTGCCGCGGATCCCGCAGGTGCCGGACACCGAGAAGACGATGCCGGTGCACCGGCCGAACGCGACCCGGGCGCTGAGCCACACCGCTCCCCCGGCCCTCTCGCCCTCGCTCACCCCGCCGCCGCCGCGGCGGCGCAGCCGGCCCGAGCCGGAGAAGCCGCAGGACAACCGCAAGCGGATCCTCGTGATCGCGGCCGCGGTGCTGCTGCTCGGCGGGCTGATCGGGGCGTTCGCCTTCATCCTCACCGACACCGGTGGCGACAAGACCGCGCAGGTGCCGAAGCTGGTCGGGCTGAACCAGGCCGCGGCCGGCGACGCGCTGCGGGCGGTGAAGCTGAACCCGCGGTTCAGCCAGGAGTACGACAACACGGCGCCGTCGAACACCGTGCTGCGCGCCGACCCCGCGGAGGGCACGACGCTGTCGCCGAACGCGACGGTCTCGGTGGTGCTGTCGAAGGGCCGCCCGCAGGTGCCGGACATCCGGCCGGGCACCGCGCTGCCCGACGCCCAGCAGGCGATCAAGGCGGCCCAGCTGACCCCGGTCCGCGGGACCGACGACTTCGACGCCGAAGTCCCGCAGGGCGCGGTCATCCGCACCACGCCGGCGGCGGGCAGCCAGCTGACCATCGGCGGCCAGGTCACGATCATCGTGTCGAAGGGCCCGATCCCGCTGCCGCCGGTCCCGGACGTCGTGGGCCGGTCCAAGGACGAGGCGTTCGGCCTGCTGCAGCAGGCCGGGTTCGAGCCGTTCCAGGCGGGCGAAGAGTTCAAGCAGGACGTCCCGGCCGGCGCCGTCACCCGGACCGACCCGCCGGCGAACGCCACGGCCAAGGCCAAGCGGATCGGCGTGTTCGTCAACAACGCCGTCCAGGTGCCGGACGTCCGGTTCCGCTCGTTCGAGGACGCCCAGAAGATCCTGGAGCAGGCCGGCCTGAAGGCCGACCGCGACGGCGGCCGCGGCCGCGGTCCCGGCGGCGGTGGCGGTGGCGGGTTCGACTTCGTCTTCCAGCAGGACCCGGCGCCGGGCACGTTCGTGGCGAAGAACTCCAAGGTCAAGCTGAAGGGCTTCGGGGGATGATCGGCAGCCGGGGCCGCGTGACGGGCACGATCGGCCCCGGCCTCATCGGTGAGGTGCTCCTGAACGTCCGGGGCGGCACGGAGGCGTTCTACGCGTATCCGGCCGACCCGGAGGAGACGTTCACGTCGGGAACGCAGGTGCTGGTGGTCGACTTCGAACCCCCGCGCACGGTTTACGTGGAACGCTGGCAACCCCTGAGCCGCTGACGGCGTGGAAGAGGCACCAACACACCACAACAGAACAGAACGAGGGGGGTCGGTGCCATGAGCCTCGTGGAAATCCTGCTGGTTTCCGCCGGCGGCGTCATCGCCGTGCTGATCGTCGTCTTCGGGATCCTGCGGCTGCTGTACAAAGTGGCCGAACCGAACGAAGCGCTGATCATCTCCGGGCTGGGCGTCCGCGTCGACCGCGCGGACACCGCGGACAGCCTGGGCTTCAAGATCATCACCGGCCGTGGGGTGAACGTCATCCCCGGGTTCCAGACCGCGCGGCGGCTGTCGCTGGACACCCGCGGCGTCAACCTGCAGGTCTCCTGCGTGACCAAGCAGGGGCTGCCGGTCACCGTGCGGGCCGTCGTCATCTACAAGGTCGGGGACGACTTCGCCTCGATCGCCAACGCCGCCCGCCGGTTCCTGGACCAGCAAAAAGGCATGAACGACACGATCCACGAGCTCTTCTCCGGGCACCTGCGCTCGATCGTCGGCGGGCTGACCATCGAGGAGATGATCCACAACCGGGACGCGCTCACCGGCGAGGTGCGCCAGTCCTCGGCCACCGAGATGATCAAGCTGGGGCTGATCGTCGACTCGCTGCAGATCCAGGAGATCGACGACGAGTCCGGCTACATCAACAACCTCGGCAAGCCGCACGCCGCCGCGATCGCCGCGTCGGCCCGGATCGCCGAGGCGCAGCGCGACCAGGAGGCCGCCGAGGTCGAGCAGGTCTCGGCCGCGAAGAAGGCCGCCGCGGTCCGCGCAAGCCAGATCCAGCAGGCCGGCTACCAGGCCGAGGTCGACCAGGCGCGGGCGAAGGCGTCGCAGTCGGGCCCGCTCGCCGAGGCGACCGCGCGCCAGGAGGTCGTCGTCCAGGAGACCCGCGCCGCCGAGCTGGAGGCGGCGCTGGCCGAGCAGCGGCTGCAGTCGCAGGTCCGCAAGCCGGCCGACGCGAAGGCCTACGACACGCGGACCACGGCCGACGCCGCCCGTGACGCTTCGATCGCCAAGGCCCAGGCCGAGGCGAGGGAGACCGAGCTGCGGGCCGCGGCGGACGCGACCCGCGTGAAGACGGCCGCCGAGGCCGAGGCCCAGGCCACCAAGGCCCGTGCCGAGGCGATGGCGGGCGCGACCCGGGCGACGGGTGAGGCCGAGGCGGCCGCGGCCAAGGCCCGCGGCCTGGCGGAAGCGGAAGCCGCGAAGGCGCGTGGCCTCGCCGAAGCCGAGTCGGCCCGGGCGAAGGGGCTCGCCGAAGCGGACGCCATCAAGGCGCGGGCGGCGGCGCTGGCCGAGAACCAGGAAGCCGTCGTCGCGCAGCAGCTGGCCGAGCGCTGGCCGGAGATCGTCGAGGCGGGCGCGAGCGCGTTCGGCAACATCGACCACATGGTCGTGCTCAACGGCGCCGACGGCATGTCCGACATGTTCGCCAAGGCGCTGTCGCTCGGCGGGACCGGCGTCGGCCTGGCCCGGCAGCTGATGGACGCCATGGGCAAGCCGGCCGAGAAGGAGCTCGACGAGTCCGCCCGGCGCAACGGCGAACTGAAGCTCAGCGACTGATCGATCACACCGCGTGTACGGCCTCTGTGTCCCGGATCACGGGTCGCGGGGGCCGTACCCCCGTTCGGGGGCGGAAATTCCCGCTCGGTTGTCCTACCGTGGGCGCATGGTGCCGGACCGTGCGTCGCGGGCCGTCCGATGAGCTTCTTCACCGGCGGTCCCCGTGAGCGTCCCCTGTTCCCCGTTCCGGAGCAGGAGCTTTACGCGTTCAGCGGACGGCACTGGACCGATCCCCCGCGCGAGTACATCGTCCCGGCCGTGCTGCCGTGGGCGCAGCCGCTGGGCCGGTCCGAGCGCACGGTGGTCGCGCTGCGGATCATCGAGGTGTGGCCGGAGGCGGTGACACTGCGCGTCACGGTGTACTCCCGGGACAGCCTGGTCGAAGATCCCGCCGAGGGGCTGATCGACCACCGCCGCAAGCCCGACTACAACGGGCTGCTGATCGGCGTGCTCTACGCCGACGGCAGCCGGGCGAGCTCCGAGACGATCTCGGTGCCGTCCGCGTCCGAACCGGAGGCCCCGGTGCTGCGGGCCCAGCCGGTCGGCGGCACCCGGTTCGCGGTCGAGCACGAGGTGTTCCTGTGGCCGCTGCCCTCGGCCGGCCCGCTGAAGCTGGTCGTGCAGTGGACGGACCGGGAGATCCCGGAAACCCGCACGACGCTCGACGGTGGCGCGATCCGCTCGGCGGCGAAGGACGCCGCGGAAATCTGGCCCGGGCTGGGCCGCCGGCAGGTGAACGGCCTGCCGGTGCGCCGCGTCGGCAAGCAGGTCGCGCTCACCCCCGATTGGGGCACACCGGTGGCTCGGGCCGAAGAACCCGAGCATGCTCCGGGGGAATGACTTCTTTCCCGATCTGTGAGCCGGGGCACCACCGCCCGGGGTATCTCGAA
The DNA here is from genome assembly GCF_040638975.1 of Amycolatopsis sp. NPDC024027. Taxonomy (NCBI): domain Bacteria; kingdom Bacillati; phylum Actinomycetota; class Actinomycetes; order Pseudonocardiales; family Pseudonocardiaceae; genus Amycolatopsis; species Amycolatopsis sp. NPDC024027. Next base: position 3,464 of record NZ_JBEZYY010000029.1, on the reverse strand, counting down.
TGGCGGAACGGGGTCGCTCGTTAGCGTGGTGGAAACACTTCGACCACCCGGCTGTCATGTCGGGCTGGTGCAGTGGGTTCCTTCCCTTCCGACGCACGTGGCCGTGCGCCCCCCGCGAACCCGGAAAGGTCGCCCATGGCAGGCTCGCCGCTCAGCGCACTCGATGTCGCTTTCCTTTGCCTGGAAAGCGAAACCTCTCCGATGCACATGGGTGCGGTGGTCACCTTCACCGCCCGCGGCCCGGTGGACCCGGCCGCGTTGACGGCGTTGCTCGCGCGACGGGCCGCCCGGCTGCCGAAGCTGCGCCAGCGGGCGCGCACGGAACTGTTCCCGCCGGGCTCGGCCAGCTGGGCCGACGACCCGGGTTTCGTTGCCGCCGACCACATCCACCAGGTCGCCTTGAGCTCGCTGTACGAGCCGGACCCCCTCTCCGCCTACGCGTCGCGGTGGATCGCCGAGCCGCTCGACACGTCCCGGCCGTTGTGGGACCTGACCCTGGTCACCGGGCTGCCGGACGGGAAGTTCGCGCTGCTGCTGAAACTGCACCACGCGCTGACCGACGGCGCCGGCGCGTACGCGGTCGCGGCCGGGCTGCTCGACGGCGTCAAGCTGCCGGAAACCGGCTCCGCGCCGGCCCGCCCGATCCCCGCGCCGCGCTCCACTTTGGACACGGTGAAGGACGCGCTGGGCACGGCGTGGGGCCAGGCGAACGAGGCGGCCGGGATCGCGTCTTCGCTGGTGCGCGCCGCACGTCCGCCGCTCTCGCCGGTGTCGGCCCCGCCGTCGGCCGAGCGGCGCCTCGGGTTCGTCCGGCTGCCGCTGGCCGAGCTGCGGCGGGTGCGCCGCGCCCACGGCGGGACGACCAACGACGTCGTGCTGGCGGTGCTCGCGGGGGCCCTGCGCGAGTGGCTGGTGAACCGCGGGCAGCGTGCCGACGGCCGCACGCTGCGCGCGCTGATCCCGGTGAGCGTGCGCGGCCGTGCGGGCGGCCAGGTCGGCGGCAACAAGCTTTCGGGGTACCTGTGCGACCTGCCGGTCGGCGAGGACGACCCGGTCGAGCGGCTGCGGGTGGTCCGCCGGGTGATGACCCGCAACAAGGCGGCGGGCCCGAGCCGCGGCGCCGGCGCGCTGCCGCTGCTGGCCGGCCGCGTCCCGCCGCTGCTGCACCGCCTGGGCACCCGCACGGCGGGCCGGGCCGCGCCGATGCTGTTCGACCTGGTGATCACCACCGTCCCGGTGCCCCCGGCCCGGCTGTCCCTCGACGGCGCCCGGATGGCGGAGGTCTACCCGTTCGTGCCGCTGGCCCCGCGCCACGCGGTCGGCATCGCGGTCGCGACGTACCGGGATTCGGTCCACGTCGGACTGCAGGCCAACGGCGCGGCGGTGCCGGACGTCGGTTCGCTGCGGGACGCGGTCCTGAAGTCCGCGGCCCGGCTGGTCGACGCCTCCTGACGGTGCTCGTCAGGGTGTGACGCCCGCCGAGCCGACCACCTCCAGGAACGCCAGCGCCTCGGCGCCGCGGGAGCCGGGCGGCGCCGTGTAGAGCACGAGGTGCTGGTCGCGGTCGGGCAGGGCGAGGGAGTCGCAGTCGACGGTCACGTCCCCCACTGCCGGGTGCCGGAAGGTCTTGGTGAGCACCGGCGTCGCCTGCACGTCGTGCCGGTCCCACAGCCGGACGAAATCGGCGCTGCCCGCGCGTAGTTCGTCGACGAGCCCGCGCACAGCCGGGTCGGCGGGGTAGCGGGCCAGCGTGGCGCGCAGCTCCATGACGACGGTGAGCCGGAATTCGGCGGCGTCGGAGATCCCGTACGGCGGCTCGGCCGGCCCCAGGAACGCCTTGCGGGCGAGGTTGCGCCCCTCGGGCGAGGCCTCGGCGAAGTCCTCCATGAGCGCGGCCGCGAGGTCGTTCCAGGCCAGCACCTCGAACGTGGCGGAAATGACGATGGCGGCCGTCTGCGGCAGCCGCCGCAGCAGCGCCAGGATGCTGGGACGCACGTCACGGCGGTGCCGGCCGCTCCGGATCGGCGCGGTGCCCGCCACGACGTGCAGGTGCTCGGACTCGGCGTCGGTCAGCCGCAGCGCACCGGCGATCCCGGCCAGGACCTCGCCCGACGGGCGCGGCGCCCGGCCCTGCTCGAGGCGGACGTAGTACTCGGTGGAGATGTGCGCGAGCACCGCCACCTCCTCGCGGCGCAGGCCCGGCGTTCTCCGGCGCGGCCCGGCGGGCAGGCCGACGTCCTGCGGCCGCAGCCGCTCACGACGGCTGCGGAGGAACGCCCCGAGCTCCTGCTTGTCCATGCCTTCAGTATGCGGACGCCTCCGGGCCCGATCCTGGTACGGATGATGCCTGTCTCCCGGCCGCGGACCGGGGCAGCGTCGAGGGCATGACGAACACCAGCGAATTTCCCCCGATCGGCCTGCTCACCGGGAAGGTCGTGCTCATCACCGGCGCCAGCCGCGGCATCGGCGCGGCCGCGGCCCGCCTCTTCGCCCGCGAAGGCGCCGCCGTCGTGCTGGCCTCGCGCGGCACCGAGTCGCTCGACCGCATCGCCGGCGAGATCCGCGACGCGGGCGGCACCGCCGACGCCGTCGCGCTGGACCTGGCCGATTCCGCGAGCATCCGGGCCGCGGTCGACCACGTCGAGCAGCGGCACGGCCGCCTGGACGGCGCGTTCAACAACGGGGCGGCCATCCAGCAGCCCGGTCCGCTGGAGACCACCGCCGAAGAAGAGATCGACCAGCAGTTCGCGGTGAACTTCCGCGCGCACTGGACCGCCATGACCGCCGAGGCCGCGCTCATGCGCTCGAGCGGCGGCGGGGCGATCGTCAACACCTCCAGCATCGGCAGCCGCCGCGCCAACCCCGCCCTGCCCGCCTACGGCGCCATGAAGCGGGCGCTCAACAGCATCACCGAGACCGCGGCCGTGACCTGGGCCCCGCACGGCATCCGGGTCAACGGGATCACCCCCGGCGGCACCGCCACGGACATGATCGACGCGTGGGAAGCCGCGACCCCCGGGGTCGTCGAGCGGATCAGCGCCTCGATCCCGCTCGGCCGCATGGCCGAACCCCGCGAGGTCGCCGAGGCGGCGGCCTGGCTGCTCAGCGACCGCGCGTCCATGGTGACCGGCGCGATCGTGCCGGTCGACGGCGGCGCCGGGGCGTGAGCGGGCCTCAGCCGCGGAGCATCTCCGCGACCAGGAACGCCAGCTCCAGCGACTGCTGGGTGTTCAGCCGCGGGTCGCAGGCCGTCTCGTAGCGGCCCGACAGGTCGACGTCCGAGATCTCCTGGGCGCCGCCCAGGCACTCGGTGACGTCCTCGCCGGTCAGCTCGACGTGGATGCCACCGGGGTAGGTGCCCAGCTTGTTGTGCACCTCGAAGAAGCCCTGGACCTCGTCGACGATCCGGTCGAAGTGGCGGGTCTTGTAGCCGGTGGAGGACTCGTGGGTGTTGCCGTGCATCG
>NZ_JBEZYY010000028.1:0-116926 GCF_040638975.1 Amycolatopsis sp. NPDC024027 | reverse complement strand
GGCTTCCTCTTGCCCATGGTCTCCATGATGAGGGACATCCTTCCGGAGGCTCACGCCCCCTGATCTCAGATGTCCGTCAAACCGGGTCACGCCCAGCTGAGCGCCAGCGCCCTTGAGCTATCAGTCCAGGCGCGCACCGCTGATGGCATCGCTGTTGCCGGATGCCTTGGCATCGCCCGTGCGCTCCACATGTAGCGAGCTGATGTTGCGGTCGAGCTTGCCAGAGACGCCGCTGACGGCTCTGCCGCCGGAAGCCGCAATTGCTCGACCAGTGCGAGACGCCAAGACCGATCGCCCAGGCCTCGGCATCCGCGCTACGGCCCACACGGCGACGCCTACCGCCGCGACTGCGCCTACGGCCGATACAGACGTAGCGATTTTGTTGGCATCCTCCCATCGCGCGATCGCTAGCCACGTCCCCAGCCCGGCTACCGCTGCGCACGTGACGATCACAGCTATCCGTCCAGCCTTCATGCCGAATCAGTCGCTCAGCCTCGACGAATTGCTACAAGACGAGCGCGCATGCACTCTTAGGGGTGTATGAGTCGGACGTCCTTCTACGCAAAGCGACGATCCGACCGCGAGATACCAGCCAGGTTGATCACTACTGCGTGACCGGCAGAGTCGAAGTCGCCGCGAGCATGCATCCATCTAGTGCGGCCACCGGCAGTCGCGCTATGCAATCAACCTCCGCCAGTCGGCGCTGAGTAGGCCAAGGCGGCCGGGCGCCGAACCGGCGTACTTGGCTGCCGAAGGGCATAGGATTCACTAGCGTGTCGGCCACAACCGCGGCCGCCGACGTCATGAAGTGAAGATCAAGCTGTGCAGCACCGCCCCCGGGCACCGATCCGACACATCGTCTTCGGCGACAACTCCCGGAGCGGAGCCATCCGCGCTGCCTCCACCGCAGACGGAAACTGGTCCGAAAGAGTGGGTACAGGGGCAAAAGGCGGTTCGTCGTCCATCATGTCCGACTACGTCGCCGGAATCGACTACGATGTTTCGCCCTTGCCTCGGAGGCCCGCGCTGACGGACGGCCTGATCGGGTTGGCTCCCAACGCCAGGCCAGCACATGTAGTGAGGTCGCTGCGTCTTCCCCGCGTCCGCACGCACGATCAGCTGCTGTCGAGCGGCGCTCGCCTGGTACCAGGACGTCGAGGCGCAGCTGGCGTCGCCCTGACGAATACTGCAGGATCGAATACCTGCACTGCACCGGCAACGCCCGAACCTCACAGACGATGTCGCAGGACTCCCAGCTGACGGCGTCGAAGTCCGACCGGGCTCGGACTCCCACCAAGTCAGGGCCTCAGCCGGACATGCAAGTTAGCTTGCCGAGGTGCCTGTGCCCCGCAGCAACGGGTGCTCCGAGAGCCACCGCCTCTCGACGGTGTGACCGAGTGAAACCACGCCGTAGTCGAACACCCATTCCGGCCCACTCGGCGGATCGTCGTCGCGCCACGGCGTCGGCAACCGCGGTCCTTCAAGGCGTAGGCCCAGCTGCATCCCAACAACGCGGTAATGCAGCTGGGCCTACGCAGCTTCTTGGGCACCGAAGGCGACGACCGGGGCAGCTCATGGCGGCCGCCGGGCTGGCGTGCCTTCCGGTTTCGCGTTGTACCTGGTGTTGCAGCGGTACGTCGCGAGCGCGTTCGTCCGCTCGGGCCTCAAATAGGACCCGACTATCGGTCGTCCGCGGCGTATTGTAGCGGGATGCAGGACCCGGCCACGGGGACAGAAAGCCATACCCGCCTCTTCGACGACTTCGCGCGGACCGATGACTCCCCGCGGGGGCACTCCGAGGCCATCTACTCGTTCCTCAATCGCTCCGGTCGCCCAGTGTGGGGCCGAGTCCGCGACACGTGGGAACGCTGGTTCGAAGCATATCCGGAGCAGCACCAACTTGACCTTTCCCGACGGTTCCGAAGCCGGCTTGACGGACAGCACCACGGCGCCTGGTGGGAGCTCTACCTCTTCACACTCTTCCGAGCCCTGGGCTTCGCCGTCGACGTCCAGACCGACATCGACCGTCCGGACGGCGTCAGCCGACCTGATCTGCTGGTTTCCGGCGACACCGGGGAGTTCTACGTAGAGGCCGCGGCTGTCCTTTCCGGCATCGTGGAGGAGGGCCGCGACAGCGAACGTGAGTCCTGGATCCTCGACATCGTGGATTCCGTCGAGAGTCCCAACTTCTTCCTCGGGCTCGAGTTCCGCGAAGTGGGAATCAGCCGCCCGAAAACGAGCGAAATCACCCGGCCCTTGGTCGAGTGGCTCGGTAGCCTCGATCCGGACATGCCTGAAGACACTGGACTACCAACGGAATTCGCGTTCCGCGCCCGAGATTGGCATCTCGAGTTCACCGCGTTTCCCGTGCGCCCCGAACGTCGTGGCCTCTCTAGAAGGCCCCTCGGCGTCCTTCCGGGTAAGACCGGCCTCGTCAACGACGGGCCCGCGATGAGGAAGACGCTGAAACGAGAGGGGAACCAGCATCGAGACCTGGACAAGCCCTACGTCGTAGCTTTGCTCTGCACGTCTCCCTACGTCGACGATGATGACGTCGCAGACGCCCTCTTGGGCAACGTGGCGTATCGGTACCAGGTCGGCGGTCCACCTGATGCCGGCCGGTGGATCCGGGTCAGGAACGGGTTCTGGATGAACGCCGCGGGACCGCGCGGGACCCGGGTCTCGGGTGTGCTGGCAGGCAGAGACCTGTTTCCCTGGCAGCTGGGCGGCAGCCTGCCCCGGCTGTGGCGAAACCCCTGGGCTTCGCGCGAAGTCACCCTCGACGACCGATTCCCTTCCGCGACCGTCGAGGAGAACGGCGAGTACTTTCTGCAGAGCGGCTCCGGAGAGCCCCTCGCCATCTTTGGCCTGCCTCCGAACTGGCCAGGACCCTGGTAAGCCTCGGTATAACGGCGGCGGCACCCAGACTCGGGTACAAAGACGGCCCGTCCGCCACCCTGACCTCATCGCCGAGTCGCGACAACCCGAGCCGTTCCCACAACACCAAGTTGCGATTGCTAAACGCGTCCGCGTACACGCCCGCAGCCTCGCGCCGGGCCTCGCGTTCCAGGACCGTGGTCAGCATCGACCGCGCCACGGGCCTGGACTTCGGGCCGGGCCGGGCCGGGGCGAACATCACGTGGCAGTGCGGCGGCAAGTCAGCTGGATAGTTCTCGTCCAGCAGCTGCATCACTGTGACTAGTCAGGACGCCGCATGGTTCCGGCGGCCGGTACGCCGGTGATGTCGCCGTAGCGGGCTCGACCACGGTCAAGCCGACCGGGATCGTCGAAACCCGCCGCAGTCGATACAGCCTTCACGCGGGCCAGCGACCTGTCGAGGGCCGACCTGGGTGCCGGACTGCCGTGTGCTACCGACCAGATCCACGTCGAGCCACGTCGCCAGCGGTCTCGAGCCGGAGAGCCACGCCGCCAGTTCGACCAGCGCGGCGTGGACGGTGAGCCCGTTGAGGTAGACCACGGACGGGTTGGCCGAGCCGGTTCCGTAGCCGTGCTGCCGATCGAGGGCCTGCTGGTCGGCGGACTTCGCCCAGCGCGCGACCTCGGCCGGATCCAACTCGTCCAGGCAAGATAGGCAAGGGCCGTCCGGCAGGACGAACACGACACGGCCACCGAGAGCCGCGGGCTCGGCGGTGTGGTCGGCACCGGTGGCGATGTCGAGATAGGGCACCCGCGAGTCGACCGCGATCTGATTGAGCCGATGGCGGGGACCGTCGTGGTCGACGCACCCGATGATCAGGTCGACGTCATGAAGTTCCGGATGCGATTCGGCAACGGTGATCCCCGGCCGCTGCCCGACGTTGATGAGCGGGTCGATCGCGCGCATCCGGCGTCGGGCGACGAGCTGCTTCGGGCTGCCGATGTCGGCGTGGTCAGCGGTCACCATCCGGTTGAGGTTGGTGGTTTCGACTAGGTCGTCGTCGAAGATCAGCACAGTACGGAAGCCGAGGTACGCGAGCGCGGCCGCGACGTGCGACCCGGTCCCGCCGGCGCCGACGAGGGCGACCCGCAAGCTGCCGATCGACGCCTGGGCTTCGGCCCCAAGGAGCGGGAGCTGGCGGGCGAACCGCTCGTCTTCCACCGCCCGGGCGTTGAGGACACGCAAGGAAGAGCCGACGGAGACCACCGTGTCGAACGGACGACGTTCCACACCTCCGGTTTTGGCCGGTCGCCACCACTCGGCCCACAGGGAGCCCTCAGCCCAGACGGCCGCGCCGTAGGGGGCACCGTCCAGGAGATCCAGCACGTACCCCGCCATGGGCTCGAGGTTCGTCTCGTCGATGCGTGAGAACCGCGGCGGCCCGATGTAGTGGTTGTGGAACTCGACCAGACCCCGGCCGGATGTGATGGCTCGATTGTGCACCCGGTCCAGTGCGTCGTCCTTGATAGACCAGCCGTGTGCGCCGTGGTGGACTTCTCGGTCGTCGATAAGGACGACGTCCACGACCTCGAGAACCGGCCCGTTCGGGTCGTTGCGCAAGACCTCGGTCAAGGCGAAGGCGAAGCGCTCACCCGAGGCGTTCCTGAGGTGCTGCTCGATGCTGGCCCAGTGGCCCGGCATGGTGAACTTGAGGGTGCTCATGGTCGTCAGTCCGCTTCTTGGAATCGGGTGAGAGCACCGGCGAGGTACTCGGCTAGGTTGCTGCCGGAAGCCGGGTCAGCGGTCGGCCTCCAGTCGCCGGGCTCGACGTGGTACGAAAACTGCAACCACGACGTGCCCGCGTGCACCTGCACGCCCTGGCTATTACCCGGTGTCCCGCCGTTGGCGAGGGTCAGGTCGGGCCGGGCACAGATGTTGTCCGGCTGCCCTGCCGGGTAGTTCGGCGGGACTTGGAACAGCACGTCGGTTTCGTCGTGCGACCAACCGGCCGGAAGCCGATGACCGGGCAGCACGACGACGAGCGACTCCCGATCGATGCGGGCTCCGGGGTACGCCTGGCGCAGCAGGGTTTCCTCCTGCGCCAGGCGCGCCACGAGCCGGTTCGGCTCCGTCATGATCAGCCCCGCTTGAACCGCGGACGGCGCTTGAACTGCGCTCCGGGCACCAGGTGAACCGTCTCGTCGGGTGCGACAGTCTTGCGGGTCCCGTCCGGCAGGATCTGGATCAGTCCGTCGCTGGAGCTGATCCCAGCGATGGCCATGATTTCCGCGCCGGTGATGGTGGGGTGCTTGTACTCGTAGGTCGTGCCGTCGACGTCAAACACGAACTTGGCCCGCTGTTCCCCGGGGTGACGTCCCGGGGTGTCGTCGATGTCGGCACCGGTGTGGGTGGCTGGCACATCGCCTCCTGTGGTCGGCCCGCCTGATGCGGGCTTTCACTAAGAGGTCGTCGGCCTCGTCGGTTCCACACCCCCCTCTTCGGGAAAATCTTGCAATTCTTTATTCGCTCGCGCGTACATGAGCTCGACCGTGTTCGGCGCGATCGCGGCCAACCTGCGGGCCAAACCTTCCTCGTAGGTCGTGACCACGATTTGGTCGACAGCACCCGCGTCGGCGGCGAGCAGGAGTGTCCGCGCAATGGTGGCGCGACGGCGAGGATCGAGGTGCTCCAGGGGTTCGTCGAACCAGATCGTCGACGCGCGCGCCAACGTCTTTATCAAAAGCAATCTGGTCACCAGTAGCGCTGTCGCACGTTCGCCACCGCTGAGGTCGCCGAGGCCGAGTTCGACGTCGCCGTGCTGAACACCCAGGTGCCCATCCGGACCGAACCGCAGCCCGTCACTGCCGAACACAAGTTTCCAGCGGCGGCCGATCTCCTGGGTGAGCGGTTGTATCCGTTCGTTCAGGTAGTGGTCCGCCACCCGGTTCAAGCTGTTCTGCGTGACCTCGGCGACGGCGTCCTCGCGAGCCGCGGTCAAAAGGTCGTTGTGCTCACGTCCGGCTTGGCGCAGGCTCGCTGCCTTTCGTCGTGCTTCCGATAACCGGGCACCGAGTGAGCCATGTTTCTCGGCGAGCTCGGACACCAACCGGCGTGCGTTGGCTAGCTCGATGGCTGCGGCCGGGCCTGGGTCTTCGTTCTCGGGCTCGATCGGAGTCTGCAGGCCGTTCAAGGTCCGGCTGAAGTCGGCTATTGCGGCAAGCCGCCGCCGGACGGACGCGGTCTCCAGGTCGCGGCGTTCGACCTCGGTGCGAGCGTGCACGCCGAGGTCGCCGTGCGAGGAGAGTGCGGCGTCGCGCTCGGCCGCGCTGAGCGGGCGCAGGCAGGTCGGACATTCAGTCATCGCGGCGCTCAGGAGATCGGCGGCGTTCGCGGCCGTCGCCGACGCGACCTCGGCTGCTGCCCGGGCAGCCAGGCTGTCCTGCAGAGCAGCGTCCGCTTCACGCTCTTCATCGGCCAGCGCGCTCGCCGGATCGCGCGCGCCGACATCCAGCACGTCGGTCATCTGCACGACTAGGTCGCGCACTCGATCGTCGTAGTCCTTTGCGCTGTGGCGGTAGCGTTCCCACGCATCAGCTCTGGCTGTAGTGACTTCAAGATCGACGATTCGTGCTTCGGCGATGCTTCGCTCCCTAGCAGCCGCTTCGACTTCATGCTCGAGGTCGGCTACTTCGCGGTCGGCTTCGGCGACCGCCCCGTCGGTCGCAACGAGATCGTCACGGATCGACTTGATCTTCGCAGCCAGGACGCCTCGGCGCTCCTTGAGCTGGGAAGCGGCATCCAGCAGCGGCTGGATGCCGAAGACGTCCGCGAGGTGGTCACGGACCGGAAACCCAGTGTCCTTCCCAGTCGCCTTGGTGCCGAAGATGAGCGCATCCAACAGACCCGGTCGAGCAGACCAGGATTCACGGAGAATCGCTTCGTACTGATGTTCGTTTATCTCCGCACCACCGGCCGTCGCGGTGAAAGTCGCGCTTCCGGTTCGTTTCAGAGTCCTGGTTACCTGCAGATCGGGATACCCGGGCAAGTTGAGTCCGAGCCGGACGGTTGCCGATTCGCTTCCGCTTCGGACGGCGCGTCGACGGTCTTGGGCGGGGCTGCCGAGTAACCCCCACCGCACCGCTTCGACAAGCGAGGTTTTCCCCACTCCGTTGGGAGCAACGAAGAATGTGACGGGACGAGTGAGATGCAGGTCCAGACTCCGGTACGTCCGCCAGTTGGCGAGCTGGATACTGCGGATCACGACGCGCCTGCCCCACTGACCCTGGCGAGCTCGGCCAGCAGTTCATCGCCGGCCAGACGTCGCTCCTGAACAGCGGTGACCATCGCGGCGATCGGCGAGGAACCGATTTCTTGGAGCCAGCGCTGCCCCTCTTTCTTGTGATCGAGGCGCGGCTTCCCTTGGAGAGCCAGTTGCCATTGATCCTGGGCGGCTTCTGCCCCGGTCGTCTCGGTGTCAGCGGCGTCGAGGAAGCCGTCAAGCCCTACAACCTGGTCCCAAGCTGGGAGCAGCTGATCGAAATGCCGGCCGAGGGCGATGTCGAGCGGTTCGGGCGCCGGACTCCGCGGAGGTAGCCATCCGCGGACCGGGTCCACCGAGCGCTGAGCGTCGGCCGCGGTGATCAGCACCGCGCGTTCGGCATCTGCCGAAGTGATCGCCAGCGACGAGATCGGGCTCTCGCGGAAGAACGTGGCGACGGCTTCCGCCTCTCCGAGCCACTGGCCGGGTTCTGCCAGGCACACGGCGACGATTTCACCGAAGACCGCCGACTGAGCGATCGGGGCCATCCCTCTTGGAACCCGTGCTCCCCAGGAAGGGGAAAACTCGAGATCGATCTGCCCGCCGAACCGGAACTGCAGGTCCTCAAGCACCTGCCGCACGCGGCCGTTGCCGGGATCCCGCCCAGTCGTCGGTGGCGTCTCCGGGGTCTTGGGTCCGGGCACGAGTCCCAGCCGGATCGCCACCGGGTCCTGCTCGATAGGAGGCGGCTCCGGGCCGCGATCGGCGAGCGCCGCGACGATCTCGAGCTGTTCTCGCACGGTGTCGCGTAGCTCTTGAGGCAGTTCAGTCAAGTCCGGCTCCGGTCCACGCCCGCGCTTGAAGAGCAGGTACCGCTCGGTCATGTCGCTGCTCAGGTCGCCGATTTCGTCGTCACCGTTCATCATTTGCCCCTTCATGATCGGGTGATCGCTTGCGGTTGACGCATCTGCGCAGCGCATCCAGCGCTCGATCGCGTTGCCTGCCGACGGACTGATAACTCCTCCCCGTCTGCAGCGCCCAGTCGGACAACGTAGTGCTGTTCATGATCGTCTCGCGCACGACGGCGCGCTGCTCGTCGGTGAGGCCCTTCATGCACTCGAGAGCCACCCGGACGAGCACCTCTTGCTCTGCCGCTTCCCGTACATCATCCTCGGCGAACTGTGGATCGGCCGTGACGCCGAGGTCGATCACGAGGTCACGCATGCGCTCGCGTTCGCGAATGATGACCCGGCCGGCGTCCTGTCCCCGGCGGTACGCGATCGTCTTGGCAAAGCCGATCAAGGACTTCACGCCCGCAGGCCCGATCCGCTCCAGCTCGAGGAACGCGTCGTACACCACGTCGTCGACATCGTGTTCGTACGCGACGTCCGCGGTGATCATCGCGATGCCCTGGCGAGCCCGTTGGCGCATCGGCGCGCGAACAGCTTTGAACAGGTCGAGGCGCTCGGCGCGTCCATCCTGCCACGCGCTGAGCAGCTCGTCGTCCTCGTTGACCTGCGTCATCACACCCTGGTCGTCGTTCCGACCCGGTCCACACCCCCCAACCGACGAAATACCGCGTTAATGCGACTCACATCACAGTTCGATGCACTCTGCTTGACGCATAGTCATATCGCATGACCGAGCGTAGCCGACGACAGCTCATGGCCCGTTCGATGGCGGAAAAAGCGGCCGCGCCGGTGCTGCGCAAGATCCTGCCCGAGGCCGTCGACGCCGAGCTGACCGCGCTGGACTCCGAGGTCGAGCACCTCGACCAGGTCATCGGCAGCGCCGGGCTGGAGGGCCGTCCGGTGCACGCCGAGGAGATGTCCTGGCTGATGCACCGCTCGTGCTCCCTCGGCCTGCCCGCGCCGCGGAACATGCCGGCCGTGCCGGGCGCGGCCTGGGAGCCGGAGGACCTGGCCAGCTTCACCGACGCCGCCGACTACTACGCCGACCCGTACGCGCCGACGGTGACCGTCCGCGGCCGCACCGGCTCCAACGCCGGCGTCTCGCGGCACCTGGCCGTGCTCACCGTCGGGCAGATGCACGGCCTGCAGATCCCCGAGGTCGACGACCCGTGGATCCAGCACGCCGACCGGCTGCCCGCCGCGGTCGAGCCGCGAGTACTTGACCAGTTGTAGCGGCACACAGGGCAGTCTCGAGCGAGACGTCGAGCCACGCCAGCTCATCTTTGGCGATCGCGCAGCCAGCGTCGAGCACATCCGCGTCGGCTTGTCGAACCCACACCCGGACCCGCCGGACGGTCATGGACACGACCCAGACCTGAAGGCCCAGCGTTGATGCCGCTCCAGCCGTGACCCGCACGAACGCCATGCTAGCGCTGGCGATCCTGCTGACGTTGGCCGTGGCGTGGCACTCGCTCAAGCGCCGGAACGCCCGGGCGCCGGCATGGTCGACGCCATTGACACCCTGAACTCGGGCCCGGACGGACTGCCCAGGAGCCTGCTGTTCGTCGAGCGCGTCGCCGCCCGGCTCCGGTTCGACCTGACGGCGGAAATATGCGAATGGGCCGAAGAGAAGACCGAACAGATGAATCTGACCGCGGAGATGAGCGCCTTCCGCGATCGGATCAAGGGCATCGCCCGACCAGCCGAATCGCCCGCCCCCCGGTCCGAGGCCTACCCCGTCTTCCTGTTGCAACCCGAGGGCCGACCGGCGACAGTTACCGGTTGTCCCACTGGCGCCACCTCGACGTTTCCGACGGGGGTGGTTCCCGGAACGCGGTCAGGACTACATCGGCGGCTTCGAAGAGATCAAGTACAAAGTCGCGGTACTGGCCGAGCAGCTCGAAGGCAAATGGGCGCCCTACGACCCCGACATCCGCCTCGACTTCGTGCTCAGCCGCGATCTGCTCCACCTGGACGTCGACCAGTGGCAGTGGGAAGCGGAAACCGCGGTGCCGAAACCGCTCAGCTGCCATTTCCCGCTCGGAGTGCGCAGCCTGGAACGGATGAAGCTGCGGAAGTGGCATCGCGCGCGGTTCGTCCGCTGAAAGGAACTGAAGCCCAGGCCAGCGACGGTGGTCCCATCGCGAGTCCCGGCCGGAGCTCGTGGCCTTCGTCCTGAGCGCGGCTCCGCACGCGTTCACCCCGGAAAGCGACGAGATAACCGTCGGCCTGCGCGTCGGCTTCCCCATCATGGTCTGGCACCGCGACGACTGCCGTTCGGAGGAATTTTCCCACACCGTGAATGAACTACTGCACGCCGAGGACTCGCACCACCTCCTGGAGCGCCTGCGGCTCATCAGGCTGTCCGCCTTCGCCGAAGGAGCGGAAGGAACGCACGTCGGCAGCCGGCTCGCGCTGCTGCAGGACGATCCGGAACGGATCGTCCTGCAGCAGCGCCCGGGAGCCCCGGAGGCGGTGCCGAGCACATGACGGACACCGAATCGCCGAACAATGCCAGGGACTGGCGGTTCTGCCGGGGCACCGGACTCCCCGACGACGTTCCCGACGCGTCGCCGAGCCCACCGCCCTGGCGGCAGTTCAACGGCGAAGGCAAGGCCCGCTACCCGGAGGGCGACGACGGCGACAGTGGCCGCCGGATCGGCAGGCTGCGCTCGCAGCCACGGGTTCCCGACCCGCGCGAGGTGGCCATGGTCAACGCCGCCATCTACCTGCGCCGTCCGCTGCTGGTCACCGGCCGCCCGGGAACGGGGAAATCGAGCCTGGCCTATTTGGTGGCGACCGAACTCGGGCTCGACCCGGCGCTGAAATGGCCGGTCACCAGCCGGACGAAACTCAAGGACGGTCTCTACCTCTACGACGTCATCGGCCGCGTGCAAGCGGCGGGTGCCCACCCTCAAAGAGCGGTCGGACATCGGCGATTACATCCGTTTGGGTCCACTCGGCACCGCATTGCTGCCGTTCGAGAAACCGCGCGTACTGCTCATCGACGAGCTCGACAAAAGCGACATCGACCTGCCGAACGACCTGCTCAACGTCTTCAAGGACGGCGAGTACGAAATCGACGAGCTCGTCCGGCTCGACAAGCAGCAACCGGAAGTCACGGTGCTCACCAACGACCGCGGCGGTTCCGCCGTCGTCAAGGACGGCCGGGTCCGGCCGCGCGCTTTTCCCCTCGTCATCATCACGAGCAATGGCGAGCGGGACTTTCCTCGCGCATTTCTGCGAAGGTGCCTGCGGCTGGAAATGCGGCCACCGACTTCCGAACAGCTCGGGCAAATGGTGGCGGCCCAGTTCGGGGAAACCGACGGCGTGGACGTCCGCGGGCACATCCACCCAGTTCCTCGAGCACAGCGGACGGGTCGGCGGCCTGGCTTCGGGACCAGTTGCTGAACGCCGTCCACCTCGCCGCCGAGCTCGCGACGTCCGGTGCGTACCAGAGCGACGACGAGTGGAGGGAACTCCGCGAGGCGATCTGGCACCCGTTGTCGTCCCTGGAGGCGGAATGACCGCCGACGAGACACCGCCGCCGAACGGACGCCCTTCCCTGGGAAGGGGCGACCTGACCTGGCGGGAAGTGCGCGACGCCCTGTGACTGACCAGAAAGCTCGGTCTGGAATGGCTGGCCGGAGAGCCGAGTGCGCCGGCCGAGCCGGAGCCGCCGGGTCCGGCCGGGACCGCGAAACCGAAGCCGGCCGCCCAGGAAAGCGGTCCGCCGCCGGCCGCGAAAGCGGAAGAGACCCCGCCGCGCCGGGAACCTGAACCCGCCGAGACCGAGCAGCCGGCTCCGCTGGGCAGGCAGGTCTTCGAGCCCGGCGACCCTGGATTCCTCCACGCCACCGGCGTGATCGCCGATGACGGTCAGGCGGCCGCTCCGCTGCTCACGTCGATTTCTCCCGCGCTGCCGGACGCCAGAGGGGTCGCCAGGCGCTCGGCCGCTCATGCGCGCGTCACCCTCGCCGTGGGCGACAGTCGTGGACGAGGAGGCCACCGCGATCCGAGCGGCCGACGACGGGATGTGGCTGCCGGTGTGGCAACCCGACCTGTGGCACAAGTTCGAGCTGTCGCTCGTGGTGGACACCGCTCCCTCGATGGAGCTCTGGCAGAACACGGTCACCGAGTTCCGGAAGCTGACCCGCAGGCAGGGAGCGTTCCGCGACGTCCGGGTGCACCTGATGGACAGTTCGGAGCCGTCGGCGGGAGATCCCGTGCTGCGCGCGGAAGGGCCAGGCAGAGCGCGATACCGCGCCCGGGACCTCGCCGATCCCACCGTTCGCAGGCTCGTCCTGGTCCTGACCGACGCGATCGGCTCCACCTGGCATGACGGCGTGGCGTACGAGATGCTGGCCCGCTGGTACGAGCAGATGCCAGTGGCGGTCGCGCACGTGCTGCCGCAACGCCTTTGGACGTGGGGCAGGCTTTCGCCGAGCCGGCTCCGCTTGTCCGCGACCGCGCCCGGGGTGCCGAACCGGCAGCTGCGGGTCCGGGCTTGCGGGCGGGTCGACGGCGACGCGCCGGCCGCCGCCAAGGGCGCGGTGGCCGTGCCGGTCCTGAACCTGTCCCAGGCGTGGCTGGGCGACTGGGCGAAGCTGGTCTCGACGGCGACCACGATCGAAACGACGGCGGTCCTCGCGCACCGCGACCACCGTAAGAGGCTGGCCGCCGGCCCGCCCGCCGAGCCGCCGGAGGAGCTCTCGCCGCGCTCCCGCGTGCTCCGCTTCCGCACTTACGCGTCCGCGCAGGCGTTCCAGCTCGCCGGCCTGCTCGCCGCGGCACCGCTGAACCTGCCGCTGATCAGGCTGGTGCCGACGCGCGCTGCTCCCGGGTTCGGGACTGCCGGCGCTGGCGGAGGTCCTCCTCGGAGATCTGCTCCAGCGCGTTTCCCCGAACAGCGGCTCCGCTGGTCCGTCCGAGGTGACGTCCGAGTTCCGGGACGGAGTCCGCGCGGAACTCTTGTCGGGTGAAAGGCGCGATACGACGGTCCGGGTCGCCCGCGTTCTGGGGCAGTATGCGGGCTCGCGGATCGCGGCCCTGCGGAACTACCGGGACACCATAGACGATCCGGACGCGACACCAGAGCTCGAAGCGTCTCCGGAGAACGTCCCCTTACCTGCGTGTACAAGAGGCGGTCTTCCGCGCTTTGTCCGGAAGGTACGCCCGGCGGGCGAAGAAACTGCGGGCGGAGTTGGCGCCTCGGAACGGTGAGCTGGCGGGCGGCGCCCTTGCCGGATCCCCTAATGTGAGGCGTAACACCGCTTCTGTATCAATTCAGGACCGAGGCCGCGAGAGTTACGACGACCAACGCTCTCGAGACCGCGTGTGCAACCATCCCCGGGAAGGAGCCAACGCCGTGACCGCTTCCGCATCAGCCACTTCTGGCTCGAGTTCGCAGATGTCGGTGCGGACGGGGCCTCAGATGTGGGGCACCGTCTCGCTGCGCAACCCCTACTTCGTCGGCCGCGACGAGCTACTGGACCAGCTCCGCAACCGCTTGGCCCCGGCGGCCGGCGCGACCGCGGTCCTGCCCGAAGCCCTCCACGCCATGGGCGGTGTCGGCAAGTCGCAGACGATGGTCGAGTACATCTTCCGGCACGCCAACGAGTGCGATGTGATCTGGTGGATACCCGCCGAACAGCCGCCCCAAATCTCGAGCAGCCTGGTCGAACTGGCCAAACGCCACAGCTCACAGGCGCCAGGCACGGCGGACGCGGCGGTCCCGGGTGTACTCGAAGCACTGCGACGAGGTGAACCGAATTCACGCTGGTTGCTGGTGTTCGACTGCGCCGACCGGCCGGACTTGGTGACCCCGTTCTTCCCGACCATTTCCGGTGACACTGGGCACGTCGTCGTCACTTCTCGCAGCTCACGCCGGTCCGGCGTGGCGCACATGGTCGAGGTCGACCTCTTCACCAGGCAAGGAAGCAAAAAGCTGCTCCGCAAAGCCGGCGGGGCAATCACCGACGACGACGCGGACGCGCTGGCGGAAGCGCTGGGCGATCTACCCTTGACTGTGGAGCAGGCGGCGGCGTGGCGGGCGCAGACCGGGATGCCGGTGGCCGAGTACCTGCTGCTGCTGGACCAGAACCTCGCCGAGCTGACGACGGCGTTCGAATCCCCTGACTACCAGCGTTCGGTGGCCGCGGCCTGGAACGTCCCGCTGGCGAAGCTCCGGGCCTCGCACCCGGCCGCCCTGCAGCTGCTCCAGGTCTGCGCTTTCTTCGGCCCCGAGCCGATTTCGCGCAACCTCTTCACGGCGGTGCGGAACGCGCCGGTGCCGGAAGCCCTCGGCGAGGCGCTCAGCCAGCCGATCAAGCTCAACCTCGCGATCCGGGAGATCAGCCGATACAGCCTCGCGAGACTGGATCACCGCAGCAACACCCTCCAGCTGCACCGGTTGGTGCAGACGGTGCTGAAGAACCAGCTGACTGACGCCGAGCGCGACGAGATGCGAAACGGGGTGCACGTGCTGCTGGTGCACGGCGACCCCAACGCCCCGGAGAACTCGGCGAACTGGAAGACCTGTTCCGAGCTGCTCCCGCACGCGACAGTGTCTCGGATGAAGCAAGTGCTATCCAGACCAGAGCACCCCGGCAGCAATCACGACTAGCTCAATACAACCTCACAGACCCAAACCTTTTCAAACTTTCCAAAAATAGCAACAAATAGCAGACATAAGGAAGAAAGCATGGGACTTTGGAGAATTCCGCGTCGGAACCCGGATAACGCAGTTCCCGATTTTCGCTCACTGCTACAAATTGACGTGATTGAGTCCGCACAAACCGCACCACATCTACTATCACAGATTCCCGAAAGACTTGACCGCCTCGTGCGCATCGGGCTGGCCGACGTCGACCTAGACCGAGAGTCGGCCGTGGGACATCAATACACTGGAGATGGGCAGTCCTTTGCCTTCTCCAGCCGCCAACTCGGACAAGTCGTCGATCTAGCTTACGTTCTGGCCGAGCTCGTTTTCGATTATAATAAATGGTACAAGCCGGAACTTCGCTTGCGGATCGCCGTTGAGGTTGGACCACTTCCAGCCAAACCAGGATTATACCCTAGTAACATTTCATGCAACCGACTATTAGAGTCTCCACAGTTCAAGAAATTAGCTCTCCGATGCGCCAAAGAGCGTCTTGGCAGCTCGATGAGTATCGCTCTAATCATTTCTAATACCACGCACCGGACGATCTTCAGCGGAAATCACACGAAGTTGGCAAAACGCAGAGACTTCGCACAACTAGCAGTCGCCTTTAAAGAATTCGAAGACACTTCATGGGTGAGCGTACCGGGCTTCGACGCTTACAGTCTTGGCAAACTGATCGCCGAAGGCGCCGCCTACGACGCTCCGCCGTGACTTCTGCAACCTCCTACCACCATGCTTCCGCGAAAGCGGAATCCGTCGCTCCCGGGTGCTTCAGCGCTCTCCGCACCAACGTATCCAGGAAGACAACTCGCGCGAGTGGCTCACAGTTGCGCTTTGATCACTCACCCTGGCAAAGCGTATATCACGCAGATACCGTGGCGGCACATGACCTACTAAAAGTCGTCTCTCCCACGGCCTCGCGAGATCGGACGCCACACCCGGATCGGGCCGATCATTACCTCACCCATCAAGAGGTTGGCCGGGCGGTCAGCTCCAGTCGGCCCAGCGCGAGATCCCGGCACTCGGGCGGCCAAGCGACGGTGGGACCGCCAGGTTCGCCCATTAAATAGAATCCCGATCCGTCTTGCTTGTGGCGAAATAGGCCCAGCAACTCATCGGAACACTTCAGTCGCGCTTATTGTAATTAATTATTTGATTGTCACCATTGCTTACATGACCTATGTGGCGCGCATTAATCTTAAGGTGATTATGACCACCACTCGGCGATCCGCTTGCCTCACCGACATGTTCCTGCGTGGAAGTGATTGGTCGCGCACGATACGACACACCGGCGAGGATAACCGTAGCAAAAAGGGCAAACACGCTGGCGTACTTGTCAGCACTGTCCAGGCCCTGGGTTAGAAAAAAGCCTGCAAGCGCGGCGCAAACGACCGTCGTTGACACCAGAACCACGAATTTCTTCACTGATTTTTGCATAGTCGTCACATCCTCAGAATCAGAACAGCCCGAAGCCGGGCGCTCGCACTTCTTCCGTCGCCACCGACTCCATCCGAATCCGGTGAAGCTCGCAGCATGGCAGCTTCTCCATGCGCCTCACCTCGTGTTCGAAATTCTGCGCGTACTTCGTGCTTCTACCAATCGGCAGCGCAAGAATATCGTCAGCGTCGACTCGGCCGTCGCTGATGATCGCCTCAGAATCATGTGAAAGCTGGAATTCAAG
Source organism: Amycolatopsis sp. NPDC024027 (assembly GCF_040638975.1). Taxonomy (NCBI): domain Bacteria; kingdom Bacillati; phylum Actinomycetota; class Actinomycetes; order Pseudonocardiales; family Pseudonocardiaceae; genus Amycolatopsis; species Amycolatopsis sp. NPDC024027. The sequence goes on along the minus strand of NZ_JBEZYY010000028.1, from coordinate 100,534 downwards.
GAAACTTTCGGAGGGCTGCTGGTTCTCAAACCTGTGCAGTGCTCGACTGAAGGCCGAAATGGCCGACGGATCCGTCACCGCTTCCGCGAAGCGGCGTACCAGCAGGTCGCTCGTCTTGAGCAGGTGATCGAGCGGCACGGTCGCCCGAGCGATGACCACCCGGGAGTTGGCTGAAACGTGGTTATGATCGCCGTATACCACCATTTCGCAGTCGCCCAGGTTGAGCTCGACATCCTTAGCAGCCGGCAACTCGGCGGCGGTCCTGAAGTTGCCCTCCGGTGCTGCGTCGAGAAGGCGCTGGAATCGGTGGATCGCGGCGCCGTCCCGCGGCTTCATCACCACGTCGAGGAACGCGTCACGAGCTGCTTGCGTCAGGTCTCGCCAGAACTCTTTGATGTCCACGTGCATGCGCTTGACGACATAGGTCGTCTCGCAACCGACCTTGGTATGGTCGCCGATAGCGACGACGTCGACCGAGTCCGAGTGAATCAACCGGATCGGCACGTCCGTCGAGCCGGTCAGGCGCCCAGGGCCATTGACGATGATCGTGATGGTGACACCCGCACGGCGGGATGACTTGGGATCGCCGATCTCCCCGATCGGTGGATTTTCGACCTGGGCCGCTTGTTTACGCTTCGGCACCGCGGACGCCACGAACGGTCCCGCCCCGGGTAAGGCAACTGGTGGCGGTGTTGTCCGACCGCCGGCGGCACGGGCTTCCGCTTGCAGGTGTGGTCTGGGCAGCGGCAGGCGGTCCGTCGACCAGCTCTGGCCGTCGGCGCGGTCGGGGTCGCGCTGGGCGGTTCCGGGCCGGAGATTGTCGAGGTGCGCAGTCGCACGGACGTTGGCGCCGGTCCAGTTGATCTCGTTGCCCGTCCGCATCGGCTTGGCGGGAGACGGGCGCATCCGTACACGCCGGGCCGAGCGGCCGGACGGTCGGGCCGCTCGGCGCTTCGCAATCACAACGAGAATCCAGACCCCGAAGACGAAGATCACGACAGCCGCGAGCGGGATCGCGATCGTCTCCAACAGAGCCGGCACCCCGGAGACGAGGTAGACCACGCCGGCGACCACGGACTGCACGAGCTTGACGAGCAGGGCGCCGACAAAGAAGACGGCCATCAGCGCGAGGAGAAACCGCATCGCACTCTCCGATCCTTCGGCGATCCAACCAGGATCCTCGCCAACACTCCTGCCGTCGATAGCGAAGAGGACAAGGTTGTCACAAGCACCCGTTCAGCCCTGAAACCGTTACTCCGCAGCCCTACCGGGCAACCGGTGGGGTTCCATCCGCCGCATGGTTTCGGCGGCCGGTCCGCCGGTGATCTCGCCGTCCGGGCTCGACCACGGTCAAGCCGACCGGGATTGTCGAACTCCACCGCAGTCGATACAGCCTTCGCTAGGGCCGGCGATCTGTCGAGGGCCGACCTTGGTGCCGGCTGGCGTGTGCTGCCGACCAGGTCCTCGTCGAGCCACGTCGCCGACGGCCTCGAACCGGAGCCAAGCTGCCAATTCGCCCAGCGCGGCGTGGACGGTGAGCCCGTTGAGGTAGACCACAAACGGGTTGGCCGAGCTGGTTCCGTAGCCGTGCTGCCGATCGAGGGCCTGCTGGTCGGCGGACTTAGAGGTCAGTTCAGAATGATTCGGCGTGTCGGCTTCACTGGCGGGGCAGGGCCTCGCAAGATCGGCGTATGCGTGAGGAGGTTGTGACCGACGAGTTGTGGGCGCGGCTGGAGCCGCTGCTCCCGGTGCATCCGCGTCGTTTCCGCTATCCGGGGCGCAGGCGTGCCGATGATCGTGCTGCGTTGGAAGGCATCCTGTATGTGGTGCGCACCGGTATCGGGTGAAACCGGCTGCCGACAGCACTGTTCGGCGCTTCGGGAGCGACCTGCTGGCGGCGGCTGACCGAATGGCACGAAGCCGGCGTATGGCAGCAGCTGCACGAACTGCTGCTGGCGGAACTGCGTGCGGCCGGGTTGCTGGACTTGTCCGCGGCACTGGTCGACTCGACTCACTTGCGGACCCTCAAAGGGGGGACCACACCGGGCCCAGCCCGGTCGACCGCCGCAAGCTCGGCTCCAAGCACCACCTGATCACCGACGCCCACGGCACCCCACTCGCGATCACGCTGACCGGCGGGCAGCATAACGATGTCACCCAGCTGATCCCGCTCATCGACGCCATCCCAGCCATCCGCGGCACAGTCGGCAAACCCCGACGCAGGCCACAACGGCTTTACGCCGACCGAGGCTACGACCACGACAAATACCGCCGCCTGGTCCGCGCCCGTGGCATCACCCCGCTCATCGCCCGCCGCGGTGTTGAGCACGGCTCGGGTCTGGGCAAGGTTCGACGGCCGGTCGAGCGCACCTTTGCCTGGCTCAAGGGCTTCCGCTGGCTGCGCATCCGCACCGAACGACGCGCCGACGTGCACCAGGCCATCCTCAGCCTGGCCTGCTCCGTCATCTGCCTCCGCAAACTCATTCTGAACTGACCTCTTAGCCCAGCCCGACCTCCGCCGGATCCAACTCGTCAGGCAAGGGCCGTCCGGCAGGACGAACACGACACGGCCACCGAGAGCCGCGGGCTCGGCGGTGTGGTCGGCCCCGGCGGTGATGTCGAGGTAGGGCATCCGCGAGTCGACCGCGACCTGGTTGGGCCGGTGACGGGGACCGTCGTGGTCGACGCACCCGATGATCAGGTCGACGTCATGAAGTTCCGGATGCGATTCGGCAACGGTGATCCCCGGCCGCTGCCCGACGTTGATGAGCGGGTCGATCGCGCGCATCCGGCGACGGACGACGAGCCGCTTCGGGCTGATACCGACCTGTCAGCGCCGTCGCCGCCAACTGCTCAACCAAGACGACCGCTGATAACGGATGTCCACCACCGCTGCACACACTCGGCCAGCGGCGTTACACGATTCACTCATTGAAACTAGGGAAACCGGGCTGTAGCCGCCGATCTTCAAACAAACTAACTAGGGGTAGTCGAGCTAGAGTTTTTTTATACTCATCCCCACCGTTTGGTCTAATCAACGAGGGCGGCTGACTCGATGTAGATGCACTCAGAGCAACACCCATGCTGGCTGTCCCGAGTGTCACAAGCAACCAGCACGCTTGCCAGATCGACAACCCGCCAGACACACCCGCCATCACCTGGGCGCCAGCTGAGGAAGCCATCAACGTCGCGCACACGAACGTTCGCGACGGCCGAATCCTCACAAAGATGAGTATCGCACGTCAGCGTGCCCGACATAGCTCCAGGACCGCCCTGCCGGTGCATGCCAGCCTCAAAGGTGAAGACCCGGCTCGGCAAGTCAGGAGGTAGCGGCGCACACCTCGCGAAGTTCCACCGCCGGGAAGACTGCTTTTGCCTCACGCTGCTGAGCCGACCGGGTGAGGCCAGCTGGTGAAACCAGGATCCCGTGACTCCCGCCGACGTCCTGACAACGGCGTGCAGTACGGCCAGCTCGGCGCCACCAACATGCACGCGCATTTCGGGGCGGCCCGCCCATCTGGCGATCCCCCGGCGACGGCAACCGGAAGCAACGACGCCAAGCCCGCCCCTCCGGAGCAGAACAGCAGCCCGCGACCTGCGTAAGTACACGTTTCGACTGGTCGAGCTATGTGTCGCACTTCCCTGACACGGAAGAGGTCACTGGTTCAATCCCAGTATCGCGCACCACATGCTTTCGCAGGTCAGAAGCCCTGTCCCTCCCCGGAGGGGCGGGGCTTCAGTCGTCAGATGGCGATGAAATGGCGATGGGCCCCGGGCCGGGTCCTAAGCGCCGGGACCGTAGGTGTGGGAACCAGGACACCTGGTTCGCCCGCTCCCCCGGATACAGCGACGCCAGCGACCGCAGCCAGCACTCCTCCAGGACATCCAGGATCTGGTTCACCATCGCCGGCGTCACGTGGTCGTAGACGCGGGCGATGCCCTTCATCTTCTGCCCCAGCCGCGCCCGCCGCGCAACCTCCGGATCCCGTCCTCGGTCAGCCAGGTTGCTGTGCGTGTGCCGCCCCTCGTGGAACGTGAACGTCGGCAGGATCGGCGGCCGCCGCTCCCCCGCCCCAGCGTCGTCCAGCTCGACGCCGTCCCACGCCGGCCGCCAGAACCGAATCCGGAAGTTCGACCGCCGCTACGGATGCCCTCCGGCGTACACAGCACGAACGGCTCCCGATGGCTGTCCATCAACTCCTCGCAAAGGACCGCGATCCCCGGCGGCGGCGCCGCGAACCGAGTCCCGGCAGGGGTTTTCGTCCGCCCGTTCTTCGGCCGGGAGTTCCCCCGCCGGGTCGGCGGCCGTTGGCGGCCATCCAGGTGATGGTCATCACTCTTCCGGCCTCCTTTGTAGACCTTCCCGCCAACCTCCTTCAGCGGTGTCCGGATCTCGATGCCACGGCGCTCGGAGTCATACTCGTGCCGCTGCTGCCCGACAAGTTCACCCCAACGGGCGCCGGTATAGAAATCCCTCAAGCACAGCACAAACCCCGACATCCCGAGACCCAGCTCGTAAAGCCGCATCGCGGCCCGCAACGCCTGTGCCGGAGTGGCCACCAACCGTTCGGTGTCGAACTCGCCTTTGGACACGCGGACGCCGTTGCACGGGTTGGCCGGGATCATCCGCGCCCGCACAGCAGCGTTGAGGATGGTCGAGAACAACGCAAAGTCCGACGACTCGGCATAATCCTCATGCAACTCCGAGAGCCACCGCTCGATCTCCACGTAGCCGTTGAAGATCGCGACCAACGGCCACGCCTTCCACTGCGGCAGCAGCTGGCTGTCGAGGAACGACCGATACTTCGCGACCTAATTCAGCTCCAGCCGCGGCGACACCGCCTCGAGCCACTCCTCCGCGAAGTCCTCGTCTGAGGACTAAAGACTTTTCGGTATCCGGACTACTGGATCACCGTCGTCGCTTACCCGTTTCCGAGTGCCTCGGAAGCCAACGGATGGTGTGACACCATGGGAATCGGGCCAAGCGACTGCCTTGCCGCGAGGCTGACCCATACCGCCGGTTCCCAAGGCAACACGGTCACCCGGAACCGATGAGCCGGCACGGCATTCCGGTTACGACGCTGAGCCTTGGTCCCGTCCTCGTCGACCGAAACGCGCCGTCAAGGCGGGACCAGTCCGGCTGCCGTGCCGACGCGGGCGTCACTTGGACGCGTCGCCTCCACTCTTGCGGTCCTTGGTCGCTTTCGATGCTAGGCGGTAGATTTCGCTGAGCCGGGGACGACGGGTCGTAACACGCGACTCGCCGGAACCGACTAGGCCGTGTCCTGCGGATCTTTATCGGAGATGGAGGACAATGCAGGCGAGGACGATCTCGGCTCGGTGGTAGGCGGCTCGCTTGGCGTATCGAGTTGCCAGGCCGCGGAATTGCTTGAGCCGGTTGAAGCATCGCTCGACGACGTTGCGAAGCTTATAGAGGTCCGGGTCAAAGGCGGGTGGTCTGCCACCCGCGCTGCCTTTGGCCTTGCGACGGGCGATTTGATCGGCGCATTCGGGGATGGTGGCCTTGATCTTCCGCTCCCGCAGCGCCCTTCGAGTACTCGGGTGGGTGTAAGCCTTATCGGCCAGCACCCGCCCGACCCGCACTCGCTGCCCATCCACCTCGAGTTCGCGGACTTCGTCCAGCAGCGGCAGCAGCTGCGGGTTGTCCCCGCCTGGCCCGGGGTGAGGACCACCGCCAAGGGCAGCCCCGCGGCGTCGACGGCCAGATGAAGCTTGGTTGTCAGTCCTCCCCGGTGAACGTCCGAGGCATTCCCCGTCGATCGCGAGGTCTTCGATCCAGTCTGCGCAGCCCCTTTTTTTTCCGGGCACCGGCCGCGTGCTGATGCGCCCGGACACTCGTGGAATCGACGCTAATCACGAACTCGACGTTGTCCTCCAGCATGCACAGGGAGTCGTCCTTGACGATCACGTGCTCCAGGATCCGGTCCCAGGTCCCGTCCGCGGTCCACTTCCGCAACCGCTCGTGCGCGGTCTTCCACGGCCCGTACCGCTCGGGCAGGTCACGCCACGGCGCACGGTCCGCTCGTGCCAGAGAATCGCGTTGATCACCTGCCGATGGCTACGCCACCGCCCGCCTCGCCGACCTGTCTGCGCAGGTAACAGCGGCGCGATCCGCGCCCACGCCTTATCCGTCAGCTCACCACGCCCGACCACGCTCTCGTACGATGACTGACTACAACGGTGGGGCGGTCGTCGCGTGTGCCGCGACTACCGCCCCACCGTCTGCCCGGAACCTTCACCCTCTCATCGGACGACCTCTCCTACCAGCGGCCGGCCACGATGTGCGGAGGCCACCAGTAGATCTCGGCGTACACACCGTGGTTGGCGGCGTTGCCCCAGTCATTGGCCCACTCCACGAGCAGGTTGCCCGCGGCGGTGCACAGCCAGCCCGGCAGCCTCAGCTGGCAGGCCCGGACGCCGGCCCACACTGCACCGTTCACGATGTCGGCGTACGAGGCGATGATCCAGAAGTGGTCACCGGTGATGCCGGTCGCGAGGTCGGTGCGTATCTCGCCGTCCTTGGCGGGTGCCGGTGCCGCGACGCCCGCTTCGGCCAGCGGTGACTCGCTGTCACCAGCGGTATTTCGCGTCAGCTGCCCGGGGGTTGCTGCCGACGATCGCGTACGCCCGCTTCATCACCATCGCCGTGACGTGGGGCTGCTGGTATCCGGCGTCGAGGTCGTTGTACTGGGCGACGTGGTCCAGCTCGTGTCGTTCGCCGGCTGCCCGCCGAGCCGGAAACCCTGAAGATCGATCCGCTCCTCCAGCGTGTCGACGACCAGGCGCGGCCAGTTGATGACGACCTGGGCGGACCCGCTCATCCAGGGTGTCCACCAGCTCGGGGTGCATGTACGAGAGCTTCTGCGCGCTCTCGTAGTAGTCGAGCAGGTTCTGCACCTCCGGCAGCTCGTTGTTATGCCAGTGCACCAGACGGTTAATCCGCTACTTGTCGATCTTGTTGGGAATGTCGCCAATAGCCACGGCTACCTCCCGTCGCCACCCTGCGCCTGTCGATACGCCCGATCAGGTGACTGACCACGCGGACCGATATCTGGTAGAAAAAACCATGCAGATCGCGCTTATCAGCGCCTTAACAGCAGCTGTGATCACTTTATTCATTGAGTTCACGGCAAAGCCGCGCCTTGAGGTGCGCAAAGATCGAATTCTTGAATTCGCAAATCTTCACCGTGACACGGGGGCATTGCTTGCAGGCCTCGACGTCAAGCTAACCCTGCTGGAGAAAAAGCTTGAAGCGGACGTTCCCCTGGAATGCCTGCGCGGGGATGTCTTTGAAGTAGATAAACTAATCATGCAAATTAGCGATAATATCACAAAGCTGACTCCTGGAGTTACTGAACGCCCCCTTGTTGAAGGGGAACCAACGGGGCGCATCGCCCGAATAGTCGTAGAGTCGTCAAGGTTGACGACGCTCGTCGACATGGGACTTGCAGACGGTGGTGAACAAAAGTATCTACTGGTAGGCGTTAAGAATATTGCCACCGAGATTGAGAGGATGATCACGCTCATTCGCACTAATCCTAGGCAGTTTAATCGATATCGAAAATGCTCACTGAAACGCCATCAAAAGGATGGGTGTTCGATTCTCAACGAATGAACAACGCCTGGGCGTACAGCTCGTCGGACACACGTTCGCCGTGGGGATTGGGGGTGAGGACGGCCTCCACGAGTGCCAGCGCGACCCGTTCGGCTTCGGTGAAGCAGGTTGCGTCCCGCCAGGAAGCCACGGCGGTGACGCGCTCGTCGGTTTCCCCGGCCTTGCGGAGGTTGCCGGTGTGCAGGACGGTCAGGTAGGTGTTCCCGACGATCTGACCGGCGCGCAGCTGCAGCAGGCTGATGGTGGTCCGCGGGATCGAGCCGTTCCCGGTGACTTTGAACAGGCCGCGCCGACCTCTGCCAGTTCGGGGACGAGCTTGGCGGGGTCGGGAAGTCGCGACTGGTGGCCGGTCGTGGGCGTGGTCATGGTGCTGGTGTCCTTTCCGGACTTTGCGGTGTTCACTGCTCTGACGGATGGCGGGTCGTGGAGGTAACCGGTTCCGGCGACCGGTTCGCGGGGCTGTCCGGGTTCGCCGGACGGCTCGGGCGTGGCCGCATGAGGAGCGGGGCGGCGATCATGGCGGTCAGGTAGAACGCGCTCGCGCCGAGCAGGCCGGTGGTGTCGCCGTTGGTGAGAGCGTCCCGGGTGGGTGTGGCTCCCGGCCGCGCGGCGGTGGCGGTGGCGACGCTCGCCAGGATCGCCAGTCCCAGTGCGCCACCGATCTGCTGGCTGGTGTTGACGAGTCCGGAAGCGACGCCGGTGTCCTCCGCGGCGACGCCCTGTACACCGCCGACTGTCGCGGCGACGATGCCGATGCCCAGGCCGATCCCGCCGACCAGCTGAGCGGGCAGCAGGACGGCCAGTGGGTTCTGGTCCGGGGTGAGGAGGCTGAACCAGCCCATCGCCACGGCGGCCACGATCAGGCCGGCCGCCAGGGTGTTCCGGGCGGGGTGCGTGCCTGTAACCAAGGGCCGGCCACACCGGAGCCGAGGCCGATGCCGATCGCGAACGGCAGGTAGGCCAGTCCGGTGAGGACGGGCGGGTAGTGCTCGATCGACTGCATGTAAAGGGTGAGGAAGGAGAACGTGGCCAGCTGACCGGCGCCCATGAGCAGCATGACCAGGTTGGCGCCGAGCCTGGTTCGATCGGCCAGCACCGCGGCCGGGAGGATCGGCGTGCGGGCGCGGCGCTGGAAGGCCACGAACGCGAGTGCCGGTACCACGGCGGCCGTGCCGGACACGAGGGCCGGCCCGTCGGCGAGGCCGTCGGACCCGGCCCGGTTGATCGCGTAGACCAGTGAGCCGAGTGCGAGGGTCGCGGTGATGGCGCCCGGCAGTTCGATGCCGCCGCGCCTGCGGGTTCCGGGGCCGAGCACGAACGTGCCGGCGAGCAGCAGGAGTACGAAGGGGATGTTGACGAACATGATCCACCGCCAGCCCAGGTACTCGGTGAGGGTGCCGCCGAGCAGCAGGCCGACCACGGCGCCGAGGCCGCCCATCGCGCCGTACACGCCCAGCGCCTGGTTGCGTCGCGGCCCGGCGGGGAAGGTGTCGGCGAGCAGGGCCAGCGCGGCGGGGGCGATGATCGCGCCGCCAACGCCCTGCAGCACGCGCGCGGCGATCAGCATGCCACCGTTCTGGGCCACGCCGCCCAGCACGGAGGCCAGCAGGAACACCACCAGTCCCACCCGGAACAACCTGCGGCGGCCGAACACGTCGCCGGCTCGGCCGCCGGCCGGCAGCAGCCCGCCGAACGCCAGCGCGTAGGCGGTCAGGACCCAGTTCAGGTCGGCTTCGGCGATGTTCAGCCCCGTCGCGATGGCGGGCAGCCCGACGGTGACGATGGTGCCGTCCATCACGATCAGCAGCTGCGCGGCGGCGATCACCGGCAACGCCAGGCCAACGCGGGAGGAACGGGCCTCGGTCTGCGAAGTCATGCCGGCTCTTCAGGAGGCCGTGGCCGCGCGGTGGACCGCGGCGGCCAGCCGGTCGTGTTCGGGATACGACCAGTCGAAGGAGAAGCGGCGCCGGGTGTAGCCGAAGGCGATGCCGCTCAGCGGGTCGGCGAACGCTTCCGAGCCCGCGGACCCGTTGTGGCCGAAGGCGTTCGCGCTCAGGAACGGGTAGCGCGCACCCTTGGCCTGGAACCCCAGGGCGTACTGGCCCGCCTCACCGGTGACCAGGTCGCGACCGGTGGAGTGCAGCATGGCGAACTCGCCGAGGGTGCCGGGGGCGAGCAGCGAGGCCCGTCCGTCCAGGCCGAAGGCCAGGGCGGCGTACATCCCGGCCAGCCCCCGGGCGTTGCCCACCCCGCCGGCCGAGGCCTGGCCGAGCGCGCGTACCCGCCGGGTGTTGAGGAACGCCACCTGGTCGAGGGGCGGGGCGGAGTTGAGGCCGTAACCGATCCCGGTGAGGCTGTGCGGTCCCGGGACGTTCGCCCAGAACGCCGCGAGCTGGTCCGGGTCGGCCGGCCCTGGCAGCACCTCCCGGTACCGGCCCTCCAACGTCTCCGGCAGCCCCAGGTACAGGTCCAGCCCGTAAGGCGCACGCACCCGCTGTTCGAAGTGCTCCCCCAGCGACCGGCCCGTGGCCCTGCGCACCACCTCGCCCACCATCGCGAACGTCACGAACCCGCCATAGCCGTAGGCCGAACCCGGCCGCCAGTACGGCCGCTGCCCGGCCAGCCGCCCCGCGATCACCTGGTCATCGGCGAGTTCGGCGGCGCTGAACCCGCCGTCGACCCCGATCACCCCCGAACGGTGGGTGAGCAGATCCCGCACGGTGATCCGGTCCTTGCCCCGCCGCCGCGAACTCCGGCCAGTAGCCGGCGACCGGACGGTCCAGCTCCAGCACTCCGTCCTGCACCAGCAGGGCCACCACCAGGGTCGCGGCACCCTTGGTCGAGGAGTAGACCCCGGTCAGGGTGTCACCGGTCACTTCGTCGCCTGTCCACAGGTCGACCACCAGGCGGCCGTGCGCATACACCGCCAGCTGCGCGCCGGCCTCCTCGGCGACCGCGGCCGCGAATTCCTCGCGCACCCCCTCGAAACCGCTGGTCACCGTGCCGCTGGGCTCCCTGACCGAGGCCGACGACGCCATCCAAGAAGCGTGGCTCAAGCTTGCGCGCGCCGGATCCGGGGAGGTCGACAACCTCGGGGGCTGGCTCACCACGGTCGTCGGCCGGGTCTGCCTGGACATGTTGCGTTCACGCCGGCTGCGCCGCGAGGACCCTCTGGAAGCCCGCCTGCCGGACCCGATCGTCGACAGCGACGACCGCACCGACCCCGAACACCAGGCCCTGATCGGCGACTCGGTGGGACTGGCTCTGCTGCTGGTGCTGGAATCGCTGAATCCGGCCGAGCGGCTGGCCTTCGTCCTGCACGACATGTTCGGCATGCCGTTCGAGGAGATCGCCCCGATCATGGACCGCACACCGGTCGCGGCCAGGAAACTCGCCAGCCGCGCCCGCAGGCGCGTCCAGGGCGCGGCCGCGGTCCCCGACCCCGACCCGGCGACCCAGCGCCGGGTCGTCGACGCCTTCCTGACCGCCGCCCGCGGCGGCGACCTCACTGCCCTGCTGGCCATCCTTGCCCCCGGCGTCACGCTGCGCGCGGACGGCGGAAAGGCGTTCCCCGGCGGCATGCGAATCCTGTCCGGCGCCGAAACCGTGGCCGGACAGCTCGCCACGTTCCACCGCATGGCCACCATCTCGACCACCCGCCCCGCCCTCGTCAACGGCACGGCCGGGCTGGTCAACACTGTCGGAGACGAGCTCGTCTCGATCATGAGCTTCACCATCGCCCACGAGAAGATCGTCGCGATCGACATCCTTTCCGACCCCGACCGGCTGGCCGCCTACCGGCGGAACTGACGCGTTCCCCGCGCTTTCCACCTGCCTTCATCTGGCGATCACCCGGCGACGGCAACCTGAAACGGGCACGACCCTCATCAATCATGTGATTGTCCAGGTCCCATGATCGTGTGAAAGAGCCGTGCCGTTGCACAATCGTGCCTGATCCCCGTCGTACGTGATCGCCTGGCCCCGGTCATCGACTCCAGTACCGGCTGATCCGCAAACGCGATCGATCGCGGACCTGCCACGTCATCGAGGTCCGGGGCAACAACACCCGAATCCACCCTGCGTTCGCCTGGATCAATACCGCTGCCCCTCGAACGGACGCGCACCCTCCGGCGCGCTCGGCCAGACAGGGGCAGGGAGGCGGTCAGGTAAGCAGGGGATGGCGGACTTCGGCGAGGATGGGTGAAATGAGTTCGCTGCCAAGGCTTCTGGCGGCGCGGGATGGTGCACGGTCGGCGCCCAAAGCTCGTCGCCTGGCGCGTTCACGAACGTAATTCATGCACAGTTCGTTTTCCACACGAATTTGAGGAGATTTATCACGTTTCGACGTCACGAGCCGATATTCGTAACGGAAAACGTCGCGAGGTCGACGTATGGGGGTACGAAGAAAAAGGTTCAAACGCTTGGCTGCGGCTGAGACGATGAGCGCATCGAACAGCTCCGAGAAAATCGATCTGAGCCCGCAGTGCTCGATCCCCACGATGGCGCCACAACGCCGGAAATCCAGCCCTGAAGGGCATGCACATGCGTACCTTCCGTCAAACCGGCGTCATTGTCCTGATGGCCATCACGTTTTCCGTCACTGGTGTAGCGGTGGCCACCGGGTACGACGTGGTCGTGGTGACCGCGACGGTCGACGGCAAGGCCGGCTACTGGGAACCCGGCCGATCCGCCACGCCAGAACCAGAACCGACACCGGCGATCGAAACAACGACGCCGTCCGCCACGCCGTCGGCGGAGCCGGTCATCCCTGCCACGACAGCCACGCCGACGAGCAGCACACCCACCGAGGGGACGGCCAGTCCCAGCGAACCGGCACCAACGACCGAACCCTGATAACCGAGCGCCAGTCAATCCAAGGAGAAGTTCCATGCGTATCAACAACAAGGCCAAGTCCGCCCTCATCGTCGCCACGGTCGGCGCACTGGTGGGAGTCGGTGGTTTCGCGGTCGCCGCGTTCGTCCAGGACAGCACCACCGGCGGGGTGTCCGGCTCCGCCGAGGCGATGACCCCCGCCACCGTGACCGGTGCGCAGGTCGGCACGCTGCTGCCCGGCGAGAAGGGCTACGTCACGTTGACCCTGTCCAACCCGAACGCCAACGTGAAGATCAGATTGGTGTCCGTGGCCCCCGGTGATGTCGTGATCGACACCGTCGGGAACGTCGCCGACAAACCGTACTGCCAGGGCCAGCTCGAACTGTCCGTGGCCGGCGCGGACCCGCTGCTGCCGACGCTCGCGGTGAGTGAGGCCAACTTCCCGTACAAGCTGACCGACGCCGTGAAACTGAAGGACGACACGGACATTCGCTGCCAGGCCATGACCTTCCACACGACCTGGACCGCCCAGTTCCAGGCCGTCCGCTAGGCACGACCGGCGGCAACCACGAGGCCGGCGACCTCGTGGTTGCCGCCCACCATCGGTAGATTTCAGAATGGAGAAACCCATGCGCAGTAAGGGGAAGGACAGTCCACTGCCGCTCATCCACGCCGCCGTAGGTGCCGTAGTGGCCGTCGGTGTCTTCTCGATCGCCGCGGTCGTCCAGCACGACATCGCGAACGGCGCGGCAGGCTCGCCCGAGTCCGTCATCCACGCCACGGTTCCCGGCACACAAATCGGCGTTCTGCTGCCGGGTGAAACCGCGTACGTCACCCTCACCCTGACGAACCCGCACGCCAACATGAAGACCGAAGTACAGCCCATCTCCGCCGGTGACATCGTCATCGACACTCTCGCGAACCCCGCCGACAAGCCTTACTGCCACGACCAGATCGAACTGTCCACCGTCGGCGCGGACCCCCACCTGCCCACCCTCGCGAAGCACGAGGCCAACCACCCGTACAAAATGATTGATGCCGTGAAGCTCAAAGCCGACACCGACGTACGCTGCCAGGGCATGACCTACCACACCACATGGTTCGTCCACTTCAAGGCCGTCCGCTAAACGTGGTGTTGTTGCCGGGTCTGCCCGCTGCTGGGCACGCCGCCATGCCAGAGTTTGCCCCAGGAATAAGGTCGACGCCGTGCGTTTGGTGATCAGCGACCGTGACCGCGGCTGTCCGCCGGAGCCGGACGGCCACGGGCTGGTCGGCAGCGGCAACACCTTCGGCGTGCCGGTGATGTTGCCCCTGTCTTCCAGTGCTGTTGGCACTTCATGCCAATGCTGCCGTTCGTCAGAGGCAGACGCCAATGCCGCCGGCCGCGCCATTGGCGCCATTGGCGCCGTTGATGCCGTTGACGAGGGCGATGACATCCGTGCCGCCACCGCCGGTGACGGTGCCGGAGCTACCGACCCCTCCGACGGCACCTGCACCACCCACACCGCCTACGCCACCAAGGAAAGCCTGCGCAAATTCGTCGCCGACGCCCGCCAGGCGGATTCCAGCGTGCAGTTCGTGTTCGGCACCCTGCTGCCCAACCAGCGCACGCAAAGCGATGCCGGGTACGCGGCCGCAGTGGCCGATTTCAACGGCCGGCTCCGGCGCACGGTCGACGAACTGTCCACAGACGGCCGCGAAGCCCTCGACGACGTCGGACCGGCCGACCGAACTCGTGTCGCGGGGTATCGGCCGGGATTGCCCGGGCGATCCGCTCAACGCCCCCGCCCGCTCGCCGCCCGGCGTGGCGAACCGCTGCGCCCGGCGACGTCGTCCTCACCGGCGCCGCCGTCACCCAGCGTGCTGGCCGGTGGACGTCCGCGGCGTTCGCTCACGCCGGTGTCAGTTGCCATTGCTGGTTGGGTCCGTTGTTGGCCGACCACTGGACGACTTGCGCGCCGTCGGTGGTGGCCTGGCCGTACACGTCGGCGACCAGGCCGCTGTCGTGGCCGGCGATCGAGTAGAACCCGTCACCGGCCGGGCGCAGGTACCACTGCTGGTTGGTGCCGCCGTTGGCGGTCCACTGCTGCAACTGCAGGCCCACGGTGGTGGCGGAGCCGTTGACGTCGAGGGCTTTGCCGCTGGCGGTGTAGCGCAGGGTGTACGCCCCGCCTTGGACGGTGCTGACGGTCCAGGTGGCGCTCCCGGTCTGCTGGATCGCCTTGGCGCCGTCGGCCGTGGAGTTGCCGGCGATGGCCAGCGGCTTGCCGCTGTTGCGGTTGACGATGCGGTAGGTGCCCGGCGCCGGACCGGTGCTCGAGCCACCCAGCGTGAAGTACTCGACTGCGTCGTTGAACACGGCCGTGCCGGCCTTGGCGGTCGACAGGACGAGGTACACCCGCGAGCCGGCGGCCGGGGTGGTGAACGACACGGGCTGGGTCACCCGTGAGCCCAGCGGAACCGAAAGGGTCGCGCCACCGGACGCGATCACCGCGCCGGCCGGGCTGTCGAGCCGGGCGCTCCAGGCGAAGTCCACGCCGGTGCCGGTCAGGTCGTCGTTGAAGACGGTGACGGCCCGGTTCACCGTGGTGCCGGCGGTGTAGCTCGGCACAGCCTGCGGCAGGGGGAAGGTGCCGCCCGCGTCCGAGACGCCGGACGCCGACCAGTACGGCAGGTCGAGCGCGGCGACCGGGTTGAACGCGGCCTGGACCCGCTGGAACTGCGGGTTGCTCCACGGGTCGGTCAGGTTGTCCGCGCCGTAGATCGGGTGGCCGCCCTCCTCGGGGGTGAAGTCCGTGGATCGCACGCCCGGGATGACGCCCGCCCAGGCCGACAGCAGCGTGTAGGGCCGCAGGTCGTTGGCGCCCTTGCCGCGTTTGGCGGCCGTTGCCGTGGCGAACCATTCGAAGCCCTGTTTGGTGTTGCACCTGGGCCAGATGTACTCGCCCTCACCGTCGGGCCGGCCGGTCACCGCCGGCACCCGCTCGCCGTACTGGCCGGTGCCGTCGAGGTAGTGCGCGAAGATCGCGAAGTTGGCTTGGTTCATGTTCGGGTACCGGCCGGGCGAGTCGGCGCCGGGCGCGGCGTCCACGCTGATCGGGCGGGTGCCGTCGGCGCCGTTCACCGCCGCGTAGAGGTCCTGCTCGAACTGCTCCGAATCGTTGCCGAAGCTCGGCTCGTTCGCCTGGCTCCAGCGGACGACCGCCGGGTGGTTGCGGTCCCGCAGCGTCAGTGCCCGGACGTGGTCGACCATGTTGTCGTGCCCGCCGGCGAAGTCTTCCGCACCGCCGCGGACCCCGCTCTCGTCGATGATCATCAGGCCCTGCTCGTCGGCGATGTCGAGCATGTAGGGGCTGGCCGGTTCCTGGTGGATCCGCACGACGTTGAAGTTCAGCCGCTGGTAGTTGTCGACCGCTTGGGGCCAGCCGCCGTTCCCGCCCGACGGCGGGAGGAACCCGGGCAGCGTGTCGTAGGCGTCGCCCTTCCCACCGCTGTTGATCCGGTCGTAGTCGGCGCCCTGGAGGTTGTCGCCGCGGTAGTTCACACGGACGCCGTTGAGTTCGAAGTACTCGCCGTTCTGCGTGCTTTCGCGGAACCCGAACCGGTAGGCGGCGTCGCTGGTGTGCCCGTCGTCGGCGGTCGCGTGCACCGAAAGCCGGTGCAGCTGGGCCCGGTACCCCGGGCGGTAGGGGACGTTCGGCCACCAGTACGAGGTCGGGCCGAGGTTCCACGCGATCGGACCGACGGTCGCCTTGGCCGTCGAGTGGGCCGGCACGCTGATCGTCCGGCTCGGCAGGGCCGGATAGGCGAACGAGCCGGCGGCGTCCGAGGCGAGCGTCCCGGTGAGGGTCACCGACCGGGCGACGGCGGAGGTGTTCGTCACGGACACGTCGTAGGCGAGGGACTGGTTCGCCACCGACGTGCGGACGAACGTGTCGCTGACGTACACCGCCGGGTACGTCCGCAGGAACGCCGACCGGAAGATGCCCTGCGGCACGGCCTCCGACCAGTCGGCGGCCACCGGAACCAGGTATTTGCCCGCGCTGTTCTTCAACGCGCCGCGGCCCTTCACCGCCACACTGATCGTGTGCGTGGTGCCGGGGGCGGCGTAGGAGGTGATGTCGAAGTTCGACGGGGTGAAGGCCGTGGTCCGGGTGGCGACCACCCGCCCGTCCACCGACAGCGTCGCCTGGTGGTTCACCGCACCGAACTCGATCCACACCGACTGCGGCTGACCCGAGTCCGGCACGGTCACGCTGCGCGAGTACACCGCCTCGTTCACGTCGGTGAAACCCTGCTTGTACCAGCCACCACCGGGCACGGTGATCGACGTCGCCGCCCGCCCCGCCGGGGTGAAGTTCCACGTCCCGGCCAGGTCGACCGACCCGATCGCGCCGTTGCCCTCGGAGACGCCGTCCACCCGCGACATCGACGTGGCGGGAACCGGCTCCGCGGTTCGCGGACCCACCGCCGTGGCCGGGCACGTTCCCGCAACCGCGATGAGAAGCGCCGTGAGCACCGACAGGAAGCCTCGGCGGTGCGGCGGCCGGGGGTGTCGACGCATGACACGAGCCCTTTCGTCGGAATCGGAGTCGCCATCACGAACCGAGCGGAGTTCGCAGCACCCGGGGAAAGGCACCCTGTCGGCGTAAGCAGAGATCAATGAAAGCACTCCGTCGTGCGCGACGTCAAGAAACGGGTTTTGTTTTCACCTTTGAAAATTTCATCGGGAGCGCCTGGAATTGAAAATTTCACCGGCCTGGGCGAGGCGACGCGTTTCTCTCGACTGGTGCCTGCATCGAAGTCGATTCCGGCAGGTCGGCTGCGGAGCCACGGCCGCGTTGGTCATCTGCGGGGTGAACCGGGACAGGTCACCCGCCGCCTCGGCGATCGCGTTCATCCGCGGCGCTTGCGGAGCTGTAAGCCGGCGACGGAGCCTCAGCGACTGCGGTGGAAGCCGAGCCAGGGCCGCGAGCACCGCGCGATCGGCCCGGCCCAGCCGCGGACGACCAGGACAACCTCAAACGCGCGGCCGCCGGCGCAGCCGGGTCACGTACCCGAGCCGGTGGCCAGTGCCTTGCGGTCGAGCTTGCCGTTCGCCGTGCGCGGCAGGCCGGCCAGGACGCGTACCCGGTCCACGATCATGTGGCGGGGCAGCAGTTGCGCACAGTGCCGCTTCGCGTCCAGCAGGCCGAACGCGCTGCCCTCCACAGCCACCACGTACGCCGTCAGCAAGGCGTCCATCCCGGTCCCCACGACAGCCACGGCCACCTGGCTCACCTCGGGGTGGGACTGGAGCGCGGCCTCCACATCGCCCAGTTCGATCCGGTTCCCCCGGATCTTCACCATGTTGTCCCGGCGCCCCACGTAGTGGTACTCGCCGTCGGCGCGCAGCACGACGCGGTCGCCAGTGCGGTACGGGCCGCTGTGCGGCTCGGCGCCGTGGTAGCCCAGCATGACGGTCGGCCCGTCGACCACCAGCTCGCCCTCCTCCCCCGGTGCGGCCGTGGATCCGTCGTCGCGGACGGCCCACACCCGGTCGCCCGAGCAGGCGTGCCCGATCGGCGCGGGCCGCGTCCAGCCGGGCGGGACGTCGGTCACCTCGTAGAACGTGCACACGTTCGTCTCGGTCGGCCCATACAGGTTCAGCAGCCGGATGTCGGGGAAGTGGGCCCGCAGCGCCCGCAGGTGGTCGACGGGGTACGGCTCGCCGGCGAACAGCACGGCACGCAGGTCCGGCAGGTCGGCGGTGTGCAGGCCGCCGTCGCGGGCCATCAGGATCAGCACCGATGGCACCGAGTACCAGACGGTGATCCGTCGCGCGGCGAGGAGTTCGACCAGCAGGCGCGGCGCGTACGCGGTCTCCTGCGGCACCAGGTGGACCGACGCGCCCGCCAGGAACGCGACGTACAGGTCCAGCACCGACAGGTCGAAGTGCAACGGCGCGTGGTTGGCGAACCGGTCCGCCGCCTGGGCCTTCAGCTCGTCCGCCGCCCAGTCCACGAACGCCAGCGCGTTGCGGTGGGAGATCCGGACACCTTTCGGGACGCCGGTGGACCCCGAGGTGTAGAGGATGTACGCCAGGTCGTCCGGCGCCCGCCGCACGTCCGGCGGCGCCGCCACGGGCTCGCCGCCAAGGGCCACGCACAGCGTGGTGAACTCCTCGCCCAACGCCGCCACGCCCTCCGGCGTGGTGATCACCACCCGGGGCGCACAGTCGCGGATCACCCGCAGGGCCCGCTCCACCGGGCTCAGCGGGTCGACCGGAACGTAGGCCGCACCGACCCGCAGCGCCGCCTGCATCGCGACGACCGCCACCGTCGACTTGGGCAACCACAAGGCTACCCGGTCCCCCGCCTGGAAGCCCATTGTGGACAGTTGGTGCGCGAGCCGGTCCGCCTCGGTGTTCAGTTCGGCGTAGGTCAGCGTGCCGTCGCCCGCGCTGACCGCGATCGCGTCGCTCGACCCGTGCGCCCGGACCAGGTCCTGCAGAAGTCTCACAGCCCCAGCTCCTTGGCCATCTGCTCCAGCTGCATCTCGGAGGTGCCGGAGAACGTGGTGGCGGCCATGGCGTCCAGCAGTTCGTGCGACACCCCGGTGTCGGTGCGCACGCCGGTTCCGCCGAGCACCCGCATCGCGAACGCCGCCGTATCCACGGCCACTTCGCTGACCGCGAGCTTTGCGGCGGCCACAGCCAACGAGGCCCGCTCACCCATGTCCAGCCGCCAACACGCCTGCCACAGCAGCAGCCGGGCCGCTTCCAACCGGCCGCGCAGCCGCGCGATCCCGTGCGACACGGCCTGGTTCGTGCCGATCGCCCGGCCGAACTGGCGGCGCTCACGGGCGTGCGCGACACACCGCTCCAGCAGCCGGCCGGCCTGGCCCAGGTAGGCGGCGAACAGGCAGGTCCGCTCCCAGCGCATGGACGACTGGAAGATGGCCGCGCCCTGTCCCGGCACGCCCAGCACGTGGTGCGCGGGCACCCGGCACCCCGCCAGCCGGACCTCGCCGACCGGGCAGGTGGCCAGCACCGCCTTGGCGAACGGCTCGACGGTCAGCCCCGGCGTGTCCCGTTCCACGACGAAACCGGTCACTCCCAGGTGGCCGAAGTCCGGGTCGGTGGACGCGTAGACCACGAACACATCGGCCTCGGGAGCGTTGCTGACGAACGACTTCACTCCGTCCAGGACATAGTGGTCGCCGTCCGCGCGGGCGGTCGCGCGCAGCGCGGTGACGTCCGACCCCGCGTCCTGCTCGGTGATCGCGTTGGCGCCGACCCATTCTCCGGACGCCAGCAGCGGCACCATCCGCTTGCGCACCCGTTCGTCGCCGTGCTCCACGATCGGCATCGCGCAGGCGAACAGATGCGCCAGCGACGCGAACACCAGTCCCATGTCCGCGCACCCCAGCCCGAACGCCTCCATGGCGCGTGCGGTGTCGAGGAACCCGTGCCCGGTTCCGCCGAGATCGGCCGGCACGCTGTAGCCGAGCAGCCCGGCGTCGCCGCACCGCCGCCACTGCTGTCCGGTCAACGCCGCCGGCCGTTCGTCCGGCCAGGTCGCGGTCTCCGCGCGAACGCGGTCGAAGTCGGCCTGGGCGGCCGGGTGCCATCCGAAGTCCACGTGACGCAACAGTAGGCAGCGCGGGCCCGGTTGTCCTCCCCCGGAATACCGGCCCCGACCTGGCCGCACGGATAGGTCGGGGCTCCGCCGAACGGCTGGCTGCCGCCCGCCATTCCGAGGGAAGACACCGGTTGTCCACGGCTCATAGCATCGAGACCGGTCTGTTGGTGCGACGCGGATACGGAGACGTGCATGGAACATGCTGAAGTCCTTGGCACACTGACCGAGTTCATCCGGGAGAAGGTGCTGGACTCCGCGGGCATGGAGGTTGCCCCGGACACCCCGCTGCTGGAGTGGGGCATCCTCAACAGCCTGTCCACGACCGCTCTCGTCGTGTTCATCAACGAGCGGCTGGGGGTGGACGTGCCCGCCGAACGCATGGTGGGCCGCAACTTCCGGGACCTGAACAGCGTCACGCGGCTGGTGCTGGAGCTGGCGGCGGACGCCCGCGAGTCCGAGATGGGGACGCTGTGACAGACGTCGACTTCGACATCGGCATCATCGGCGGTGGCCCCGCCGGCTCCACGATCGCCTCGTACCTGGCCAAGGCGGGCCTGTCCGTCGTGCTGCTGGAGGGCGAGCTGTTCCCGCGCCCGCACGTGGGCGAGTCGCTGATCCCGGCGACCACCCCGGTGCTGGCCGACATCGGCGCACTGGCCAAAGTGGACGAAAGCGGGTTTCCGCGCAAGTACGGCGCGGCCTGGACCTCCGCCACCAGCAACGACATCTCGTCACTGGGTTTCAAGCTCTCGCACGGCTTCAAGGCCGCCGAGGTCGCGTTCAGCGAACGTGACCAGCGGGGCGTCGACCAGGACTACACCTACCACGTCGACCGGGGTCAGTTCGACCTGTTGCTGTTGCAGCACAGCGAATCCCTGGGCGCGAAGGTGTACGAGGGCGTGCGCGTGCAACGCGTCGAGCTGGACGAGGACGTCAAGCGGATCGTGTTCACCATGGGGCGGCGCGAGATCGGTGTCCGGGTGCGGCTCGTCGTCGACGCCAGCGGGCGGAGCACGCTGCTCGGCCGCCAGCTCAAGCTCAAGGTGCCCGACCCGGTGTTCAACCAGTACGCCATCCACACCTGGTTCGACGGGCTGGACCGCACCGCGCTGGCGGTGGACAAGAAGCAGGCGGACTTCATCTTCATCCACTTCCTGCCGATCACCGACACGTGGGTCTGGCAGATCCCGATCACCGACACCATCACCAGCGTCGGAGTGGTGACCCAGAAGAAGCACTTCACCGCCGCGAAACAGCAGTGGGGCGCGTTCTTCGAGGATGCCACGGGGTCCCGCCCGGAGCTGGCCGAGGCGCTGCGCAAGAGCGAGCGGGTCCGGCCGTTCAAGCCCGAGGGCGACTACAGCTACGCCATGCGGCAGGTGTGCGGCGACGGCTGGCTGATGGTCGGCGACGCGGCCCGGTTCGTCGACCCGATCTTCTCCAGCGGCGTCAGCGTCGCCATGAACAGCGCGCGGATCGCGTCCTACGACATCCTCGAAGCGGCCGAGTACGGGGACTTCACCAAGCCGTCGTTCGGCCGGTACGAGACGAAGCTGCGCCGCGCGGTGAGCAACTGGTACGAGTTCATCTCGATCTACTACCGGCTCAACATCCTGTTCACCGCGTTCGTCGCGGACCCGCGCTACCGGCTGGACGTGCTGCGGATGCTCCAGGGCGACGTGTGGGACGGTGACGGCGAGCCGGCCGCGCTGACCCGGATGCGGGAGATCACCCGCGAGGTCGAGGAGAACCCGGACCACCTGTGGCACCCGCACCTGGGCACGCTGCGCGCACCGAGCCAGGCACCGCTGTTCTGAAGGGAAGAGTGACGTGAAGAAGTTCCTGCTGACCGAAGACGACATGCCGACTCAGTGGTACAACATCCTGCCGGACCTGCCCAAGCCGCTGCTGCCGCCGCTGCACCCGGTGACCCACGAGCCGGTCACCGCGGCCGACCTGCAGGCCCTGCTGCCGGACGAGGTCATCGCGCAGGAGTTCAGCCCGCAGACCTGGATCGACATCCCCGAGCAGGTGCAGGACATCTACCGGATCTGGCGGCCCTCCCCGCTGTACCGGGCGGACCGGCTGGAGAAGGCGCTGGACACCCCGGCCAAGATCTACTTCAAGTACGAGGCGGTGTCGCCCGCCGGGTCGCACAAGCCGAACACCGCCGTGCCCCAGGTGTTCTACAACGCGCGACAGGGCGTGAAGCGGGTGACCACGGAGACCGGCGCGGGCCAGTGGGGCTCGGCGCTGTCGTTCGCGGGCAGCCTGTTCGGCGTCGGGGTCACCGTGTACATGGTGAAGGCGTCGTTCCAGCAGAAGCCGCACCGGCGCTCGCTGATGGAGACGTGGGGCGGCGAGGTGTACGCCTCGCCCAGCACCCACACCCAGGCCGGCCGGAAGATCCTCGACGATGACCCGGACTCGCCGGGCAGCCTCGGCATCGCGATCAGCGAGGCCGTCGAGGACGCGCTGGCCCACGACGACACCAGGTTCGCCCTCGGCTCGGCGATGAACCACGTGGTGCTGCACCAGACCGTGATCGGGCTGGAGGCCAAGCGGCAGCTGGAGATGGCCGGCGACTACCCGGACGTCGTGGTCGGCTGTGTCGGTGGCGGGTCGAACTACTCGGGCCTGGCGTTCCCGTTCCTGGCCGACACGCTGACCGGCGCGCGGAGCGGCACCCGGTTCATCGCCGCCGAGCCCACCGCGTGCCCGACCCTGACCAGGGGTCGCTACACCTACGACTACCCGGACACCGCCGGCCTCGGCCCGCTGCTGCACATGAAGACCATGGGCCACGGCTTCATCCCACCCCCCATCCACGCGGGCGGCCTGCGCTTCCACGGCGACGCGCCCACGCTGTGCCTGCTGCAGGACGAGGGTTTCGTGGAAGCCCGCGCCTACAACCAGAACGAGGTCTTCACCGAGGCCGTGCGGTTCGCCCGCACCGAGGGCTTCGTGATGGCGCCGGAATCGTCGCACGCGCTGCGCGGTGCGGTCGCCGAGGCGCTGGCCGCGAAGGAGGCGGGAGAGGCCCGCACGATCTTGTTCGGGTTCTCCGGCCACGGCCACTTCGACATGGGCGCGTTCGACTCGTTCCTGGCGGGCAACCTCGAGGACTACGAGCTGCCGCAGGAGCAGATCGACGCGGCGTTCGTCGACGTGCCTACGATCACCGCCCAGCCGGCCTGACGTGTCCGAAGTGGACTGGATCGACGTACACCATCACGCGTACCACGGGCGGCTGGCCGACGCGCTGGCCGCCCGCGGCGTGACGCACATGGCGCCGGGCGTGCCGGTGCCCAGCTGGGCAGCGGCCGACACGCTCCAGGTGATGGCCGAGCACGACCTGGCCGCCGCCGTGCTGTCGGTGCTGATGCCCGACGCGGCGCTGTTGCTGCCCGGCGCCGCGGACCTGGTGCGGCAGACCAACGAGTGGACCGCCGACGTGGTGCGGGAGCACCCGGACCGGTTCGGGTTGCTGGCCACCCTGCCACTGCCCGATGTGACCGCTGCGCTCGCCGAGGTCGAGTACGCCTTCGACGTGCTCGACGCCGACGGCGTGGTGCTGCCGGCCTCGTTGCCGGACGGCTCGGTCCCGGGCGACCCCGGCCTGGACCCGCTGCTGGCGGAGCTGGACCGGCGCGGCGCGGTGGTGTTCGTCCACCCGAACCCCGGCTACCGGTGCTCCTGCACGGGCGCGCCGGACTTCGCCGCCGCGGTGCCGCCGCCGCTGGTCGACTTCGTCATGGACACCACCCGCGCGGTGGCGAACATGCTGTTCCGGGGCACGCTGCGGCGGTTCCCCGGCATCCGGTTCGTCCTCGCGCACGGCGGCGGCACCATACCGTTCCTGGTGGGGCGGTGGGAGCTGGCCCGCACGTGGGTGCTGCCCGGCCAGGACGGCTCGGTCCGCGAGGATCTGGGCCGGCTCTATTACGAGACGGCGCAGTCGTCCTCGTCCGCGGCGCTGGCGTGCGTGGACGCCGTTGCCCAGCCGGGACACGTGCTGTTCGGCACGGACTTCCCGTTCATGGCCGGTCCGGTGGTCGGGCAGACCCGGCGGGAGGTGGCCGCGTACCGGCCCGGCATCGGCGGGACGGGCATGGCGCTGTTCCCCGAGCTACGCGCCATCGCCAGGACGTGACGTGCGTTATTTCGAGGATTTCCGGGTCGGCGACGTGTACGAACTGGGCAGCCGGCGGATGTCCGAAGCGGAGATCCGGTCCTTCGCCGGCCAGTTCGACCCGCAGCCGATCCACCTCGGCGAGCCGGGCGAACCGCTGATCGCGAGCGGGTGGCACGTGGCAGCCACTTTCATGCGGCTGTACGTGGATTCGGTGGTCAGCGGGTCGGCCGCGGAGGTGTCGCCGGGCATCGACGAGCTACGCTGGCTGCGCCCGGTGCGGCCTGGCGACCTGCTGGTCGGGCGGATGACCGTGCTGGGCACGACCGTGTCACTGTCCCGAGAGGACTGCGGGATCGTGCGCCAGCGCGGCGAACTTGCGGACGACTCCGGGCGACCCGTCATGCGGTTCGTGTTCCACGGACTGATGAAGCGGCGTGAGTATCGCCCCGCCACCTCGGCCGACGTCCGTCCCGATACACTCCGGACGTGAGCAGACCGACTCCCGGGCAGATCCTGACAGCCGCCGGCGTGCCTTTCTCGTCCTTCACCCACGCGCCGATCCGCACGTACGAGGACATCGAACGCGAGCTGAAGCTGCCCGCCGAGCGGTTGCTGAAGACGCTGGCGTTCCGTACCGAGGACCGGTTCATCCTGGTGTCCATGCCGATGTTGACCCCGGCCGGCTACGGCAAGATCGCCAAGGCGGCGGGCGTGTCCCGGGCCAAGCTGCGCCGCGCCGGCGAAGACGACCTGGCGGAGCTGGGCATGGCTCCCGGCGGCATCAGCCCGTTGACCGAGATCGCCGGCCGGACGGTCGTGTTCCACACGACCGTGCCGGACATGGGCACGGTCTACTGCGGCAGCGGCCGGGACGACGAGACCATCGAGGTGGCCGCGGCAAGCCTGGTCGAGCTGGTCCGGCCGGTGCTGCACGACGTGGCCGGCTGACCGTCACACCGAGGCGAGCTTGGCGGCGGGTTCCCGGTACAGCAGTTTCACCAGTGGCCCGCTCATCATCGTGGTGAGCACGGCCATCAGCACCAGTCGCGAGTACAGGTCCCGGTCGAGCAAGCCCAGTTGCAGGCCCATGCTGAGGATCACCAGTTCGGTCAGGCCCCGGGTGTTGAGCAACGTGCCCATGGTCGCGGACTCCCGCCAGTTCAGCCGGCACAGCCGGGCCGCCAGCACCGCGCCCGCGAACTTGCCGCCGACCGCGACCAGCATGATCAGCCCGAACTCGGCGAACCCCGACCACGTGGTGCCGGACAGGTCGACGTCGAGCCCGGCGACCACGAAGTAGACCGGCAGCAGCAACACCTTGCCGACCTGCTCGATGCGCTGCGTCACGCCCGTCCGCAGGTCCGTCCCGTGCGGCATGACGAGTCCGAAGAGGAACGCGCCGAAGATGAAGTGCAGCCCCATCCACTCGGTCAGCGCGCTCCACACGAGCAGCCCGATCAGCACGACCGCGAACATGTCCCGCCGGGCGGCCGCGATCCGTGCCAACAGCGGCCGCACCACCAGGAAGCTCAGCAGGACCAACGGCAGCACCAGCGACAGCCGCCACTGTCCGGACGTGCCGGCGCCGAGCGTCGCGATCGTGACGGCCAGCATCGTCCACGCCAGCAGGTCGCCCAGTGCGGCGCTGCCCAGCGCGAGCACGCCGATCTTCGTGTCGGTCATGCGCCAGTCGCCGAGCATCCGCGCCAGCACCGGGAACGCGGTCACGGCCATCGCGGTGCCCAGGTAGAGCACGAACGCCAGCCGGTCGTCCGCGGGCCGCAGCACGGTCGCCAGCACCACACCCAGGACGAACGGCGTGAGCATCGACCCCATCGACAGCACCACGATCGACCCGAGCCGGTCGCGCAGCAGGTCCCGGTTGAACTCCAGGCCCACCAGGAACATGAAGAACACCAGCCCGACGTTGGCCAGCGAGCTGAGCATCGGCCGGATGTCCGCGGGGAACACCAGGTTCGCCACGGTCCCGCCGAACAGGGTCGGCCCGACGAGCACGCCGGCCAGGATCTCGCCCACCACGGCGGGCTGCGCGATCCGCGTCGCCAGCCAGCCCATCACCTTGGCCAGCGCGACGATCACGGCCAGCGCCACGAGCAGCGTGACCACCTGATGGGAGATCACGCCGGCTCCGGTTGCCGGCTGCGCGCGGGCCGCAGCCCGATCGCGAGTCCGCCCAGCACCAGGCACGCGCCGACCAGGTCCGCGAGCCGAGGGTGGCCGGTGCCCAGCACGACGGTGGACAAGACCGCGCCGACCGGGAGGAAACCGGAGAACAGCCCGGCTTTGTCCGCACCGAGCCGGGGCAACGAGGTGTACCAGCACAGGAACGCGAACACCGTGATCACTACGGCCAGGTAGCCCAGGGCGAGCGCCTCGGCCGTGGTCGGCACCCGGACCAGGTCCGGCCCGTCGACGACGAGCCCCACCACGATCAGCTGCGGCACGGCCAGCGCCGCCGAGTAAGCTGACACCCGGATCGCGCCGAGCCGGCCCAGCACCGGCAGCGCCAGCAGGGAGAACCCCGCTTCGCACGCCAGCGCGCCGAACGCCAGCAGCAGCCCCAGCGGCGACCCGCCGCCGAACCCGCCGGTCACCGCGACCCCCATGACCACGATCACGGACGCCAGCAGCACGCGCGGCGCGGGCTTGCGCCGTTCCAGCAGCGGCCCGACGAGGGCCAGGATGATCGGCACGGCGGCCACCACGGTGCCCACGGTCGCCGGGTCGGCGAACCGGGTGCTCTCCACGATCAGCACGTTGAACGCGGTGAGCCCGGTGAGCGCGAGCGCCATCAGGAAGAACACCTCACGCCGGGTGAGCCGCACGATGCCGTTCCCCGTCGCGCGCGCGATGGCGAGCAGCAGCAGCGAGCCGATCAGGTAACGCACGGCTTGGCCGCCGTACACGGGATAGTCGTGCAATGCCGGGGAGACGCCGGTCAGCGTGCCCACGCAGAACATCGCGGTCGCGGCGCCTATCGCGCCACGGCGCACCTCGGTCATCCTGATCAACGGTTCACGGCCTCCCTGCTGTTTCGGACAGCTCCCCCACGTTGATCAGCCCGGTTTCGTACGCGTAGGCCACGGCGCTCGCGCGGTTGGGCAGGCGTAGCTTGCGCAACAGGTTCTGCACGTGGAACTTGACGGTGCTCTCGGTGAGCGACAGGTGCCGTGCCATCGCGGAGTTCGTCTGGCCGGCCACGAGCAGGCGCAGCACATCGGTCTCCCGGCGGGTGATGCGCTCCAGCTGTGGCTCGCCCCGTTCGGCGGTGCGCGGCGCGGGGCCGGCGTAGAACGCGTAGCCCGCGGCGAGCATCCGGATGGCGCTGAGGAACTCGTCCGGGCTCGAGGTCAGCGGCAGCACGCCCACCCGGGGCGCGTCCGGCAGCACCGCGTTGTCATCCAGCACGAGGACGTTCGCCGACGGCCTGCGGTCGAGGAACCGGCGCGCGGCCAGCGGTGCGCGCGGCACGTCGGCGAGGCAGCCGATCACGACCACGTCGGGCAGCTCCCGAGTGTGCCGGGCCAGGCTTTCGAAGGTGTCGACCTGGTGGGTCACCTCGATCCCCGAGGCCTCGTCGAGAGTTTTGCGCATTCCGATCCGGAAAAGCGTTCTCCGTTCCGCCAGGATGACTCGCGTGCGATTGCCGACGAGTGCGTTCTTCACAAGCGCGGGTCCCCCAACCTGGTGTGCGTACGACCCAGCCGCCGGCGGATCAGACGGCCGGCAGAAGAATGCGGTCGACTGGTGCCCGGACAGCATTGACCTCCGGTCTCGCACCTGTCCCCAGGCCGCGCGATCGACCGGTGCACGTTGGTTCGATGTTCGATTGCCGTTCCGGCGTCACCGGACGCGTCTGTCACGCGACAGATAATACGGCGCTAACTTCCTACGGTCATGCCTCCCCATTTCCCCCATGCCCGCTCACCGCAGGCCGAACACCCATGTTCTCTCATATTGCACGGCTCCGGTGATCAACACAACCTCCTCGGGTGTCCACGCCGGGCTACCGGACCCCCAATCGCGTTGCCCTGACTCCGCACAGCTGCTAGAATCGTTCCTGAGCGACTTCTGAGGGCCGATGTCGACTCCCGGGGGAAACAATATGTTCGTATCGCCGCGTGAATGAGCGCGCCTCAGATATTCACGTGGTTCGCGTCATAGCCCAAATAAATGCTTCAATTGGGGATACTGTGGCACTTTGTCGTTGCCTGATAGGGTCAGCAGGCGACTGCCGACCGAACATGAGGTGCGGATCGCACCGGAAGATCTGGCTCAGCCCTTCGAAATCGACATTTCGCTACCGCCGGAACGGCTCGGTGCCGGCGCGATCTCCCTGGTGGTCGACCCGTTCGCCGTGGCACTGAACGAGAGTCTCTCCTGCGGAGTGCCCGGCGGCGACGGTGTGCCACTGCCGGCCGAGAGCGTCGAGCTGCCGGCCGCCATCACCCGGGTATTCGGCCTGTGGGGTTCCAAAAGTCGCTTACCGGCGCTGACCAGCAGCTTTAGGCTGCCCGTTCGTACTCGTTGATCAGACCTCCGGGAAGCCGCTGTCGCTTGATCCGCTGAGAGTTGAGATCTGCCACAGGGTGGGTCGGCCGGGGTGGGCGAAGCCCGCGGGAACGATGCGGCGTAGATCGTTGTAGTGCCGGACGTACTCGGCGAGCACGGCCCGCAGCTGCCGCTCGCTGAGAATCAACATACGGTCAGCGAGTTCGGTTCTGGCGGTCAGCACGAATCGCTCGGCACAGCAGTTCGCCTGCGGGCAACGCGGAGGAATCCTGATCGTTTCGATGCCCACGCCGGCCGGGACGGCATCGAACGAGGCCGCGAACTGGCCGGCCCGGTCACGGATCAGAAATCCGAACTCATCGGCTCGATCACCGAGCTCCGATCGGTCGTCAGTCCCGAGGCGCCAGATAGCCCAGGGAGAACGCGGCGGCCACGGCGGCTGCCCGGTCGTTGACGCCCAGCTTCGCGTAGACGTGCAGCAGGTGCGTCTTCACCGTCGTCTCGCTGATGTAGAGCCGCTTCGCCGCCTCGCGGTTCGTCGAGCCTCGGGCGATCAGCTCCAGCACTTCCAGCTCGCGCCGGGACAGCAGGGCCGGGGCGGGTTTGCGCACCTGGCCCAAGAGCCTCGTCGCGACGGTGGGAGAAAGCACCGCCTGTCCGCGTGCGGCAGCCTCCACCGCGCGGACGAGCTCCGCCCTCGGCGCCTCCTTGAGCAAGTAGCCGGTGGCGCCGGCTTCGATGGCCGGCAGCACGTGGCTGTCGGTGTCGTACGTGGTGAGCACCAGCACCCGTGACGGCACCCCGCGCTTCGCCAGCTCCTTGATGGCGGCGACCCCGTCGGTCCCGGGCATCCGCAGGTCCATGAGGATCACGTCGGGGCGGAGGCGCTCCGCGGCCGAGACCGCTTCCGCCCCGTCCCCGGCTTCGCCGACCACCTCGAAGCGCGGATCGGCGCCGAACATGCCGCGCAGCCCGTCCCGCACCACCGGGTGGTCGTCGACGATCAGCAGTGAGATCACCTCTCGCTCCCGGCGGGGATCGCCGGCACCGTCACGGTGATCGCGGTGCCCCCGCCCGGCTCGGACTCGATGTCCAGCCGCCCGGCGAGGAGTTGCACCCGCCGCCGCATGCCGGTGAGCCCGTAGCCTCCGTCCGCGGAGCGGCCGGCGCGCTCGGCGCCGGGCCGGAAGCCCACTCCGTCGTCCAGCACGTCGAGCGTCACCAGGTCCTCCAT
The DNA here is from genome assembly GCF_040638975.1 of Amycolatopsis sp. NPDC024027. Classification (NCBI taxonomy): domain Bacteria; kingdom Bacillati; phylum Actinomycetota; class Actinomycetes; order Pseudonocardiales; family Pseudonocardiaceae; genus Amycolatopsis; species Amycolatopsis sp. NPDC024027. The sequence continues at coordinate 70,541 of NZ_JBEZYY010000028.1, read as the reverse complement.
GTACGACAGGGTCAGGGAAACCCGACCGGCTCGGGCGTGCTTGGCGACGTTGGCGAGCGCCTCCTGCGCGGTCCGCAGCAGGGTCACCTCGACGTCGGTGTGCATCGGCCGGACGTCGCCGGTCGTGGTCAGCACCGCTTCGACGCGGTTCACCTTCGACCAGCGCCCGGCCACGTCGCCGATCGCGTCCGGGAGGCGGGCTTCCACCAGCGCGGACGGTCCCACCGCGTGCACCGTCCGGCGGGCCTCGATGAGGCTCTCGCGAGCCAGGTCCATCGCGTTCCCCACGTGACGGCGCGACACCGCCGGCGCGTGCGACGCCTGCTCGGCGGCCTGGAGCTGGGTGAGGATGCCGGCCAGCCCTTGCGCGAGGGTGTCGTGGATCTCCCGCGCCATCCGCTGCCGCTCTTCGAGCACGCCGGTCTCGCGGGCCTGCGCCAGCAGCTGAGCGTGCAGGCCCGCGTTCTCCGCCAGCGCGGTCTCCAGCTCGACGTTGGCCTTGTGCAGCTCGACCAGCGCCCGCTTCTGCCGGTGGTTGCGCCGGTCGGACATCACATCGGCGTGGAAGGCCACCGTGGCCATCACCGTGGTGAGCGCGCTGACGGCGGGCCACTTCCACCACTCGCCGGCCGCGATGTTGGCGGCCCCGCCCACGTAGGAGATCGCCGAGACCGCGGACGTGGCGGCCACGCCGGCGTACCGCCACCGGCCCTTCAGGTACTGGAAGGCGTGCACGTAGCCGACGAAGGCGAAGAAGCCGAACCAGGGTGTGAGCAGCACCAGGCAGGCGGTCAACGCCACGAGCCCTGTGTAGTAGAGACCCATCAGCAGGCCGTTGCGGTGCGACTCCGGGTGGAACGTGTGGAACCACATGACCCACGCGGTGAGCAGGACCGAGAGCCCGAGCACCTCGGGAAGGTGCACCTCCCCGTTCCAGAGCGGCTGCAGCAGCAGGGTCATCACGACGCTGACCGCCAGCAGCGGGTACGGGAGCACCTTCAGGACCGCGGTCTCCTTGCGCTCCCAGCGGTCGAACTCCTCGCGCAACTCCGCCTCGACACTCACGACCCGCTCCCAGCATGGTGTCCGGCAATGATCGCACGCCCTTTCCCGGTGGAAGCAAGCCTGCCGCCCGCGGGGGCGTGCCGGATCGACCACGAGGGCCGGGATCACCGCGGACGCGGTGGACCCCGTCATCCTCCGATCGGAGGATGACGGGCAAGGCGGGGGTGTGCTTCTTCGCACCGCTTGAACCGACGAACGCCGTCTCGGTCCTCCGCGTCGGTTCCCCCCACTGCGCTGCGGACCATGTCCTGCGCGCTTCCCAGGTAGCCGGCGGGGTCGCAGAGCGCGTCGAGCCGGTCGTCCCCGAGGATCGCCGCGACAGCCGGGTCCTTCCGCAGTTCGACGGCCAGCTCGGTACCGGTGTCCTGTACTCGGCTGCAGGCCGCGTAGACGAGTTCGTGGGCGTGCTGACGGCCGATTCCGGGTGCGAGCGCCATCATCACGGCTTCCGCGGCGATGAGCCCGCCGGTCAAGCCCAGGTTGGCCCGCATGCGCTCCGCATCGACCTGCAGGCCGGCCATCGCCTGCTCAGCCTGGGAAAGCGAGGACGCGAGCAGCAGGAATGCCTCAGCGATCACGGCCCATTCGACGTGCCACGGACCGGTGGCGCGCTCGAAGTCCTGCACCATCGCGTCGAGCATGGCGGAGGACTTGTCACGAAGCAGCTTCGCCGCCGCCACCATGAGCTCGCTGGAGATGGGGTTGCGTTTCTGGGGCATGGTGGAGCTGGCCCCCCGGCCGGCCACGAACGGTTCGGCGAGTTCGCCGAACTCCGTCGAGCACATCAACGCGACATCGGTGCCGATCTTGCCGACCGAAGCACCGATCGCGGCGAGCAGGCCGACGATCTCGGCCAAGCCGTCCCGCGCGACGTGCCACGTGATCTCGGGGTCGCGAAGGCCGAGTTCCGCGGCCAGTTCGGCCCGGACCCGAAGGCCGGCCGGGCCCGGGCCCAGGGAAGCCAGGGTTCCCGCCGCTCCCCCGAACTGCACCATCAGGTCCCGCTCCCGCACCGCGGTCAGCCGATCGGCGTGCCGGTCCAGGGCGGACATCCAGACGGCCACCCGGTAGCCGAAGGTGACGGGCAGGGCGTGCTGGAGGTGAGTCCGGCCGGCGGTGACCGTGTCGATGTGCTCCGCGGCCAGCCTGCGCAAGTGCGCGCGCAGCCGATCGAGCGCGTCCGAGATCAGGGTCAAGCCCTCGGCGCACTGGAGGGCCGTCGCCGTGTCCATGATGTCCTGGGTGGTGGCTCCCCAATGCAGATATCCGCCGGCGTCACCACATTGCTCGGCGAGTTGCCCGACGATGGGCAGGATCGGGTAGCCGACCTTCTCCGTGTCGCGGCGAAGCCGATCACGGTCGAGCCGCGCCGGGTCGCACGATGCCGCGATCACGTCCGCACTGTGGCGCGGGATGACGCCGGCCCGCGCCTCGGCCTGTGCCAAGGCGACTTCGACGCGAACGACCTGGTCCACATAGGACCGGTCGCAGAAGACCGCCCGCATCTCGGCTGTCCCGAACAAGTCCCGGAACAGGAACGAGTCGAAAACGGTGCTGCCGGTCATCGTCCGGCCTCTCCGCTGTGAGGAGTACCCAGGTGGATGGCCACGTACTTCTGCTCCAGGTATTCGTCGATCCCGGTGTTGCCACCTTCCCGGCCGATGCCGGACTGCTTCATCCCACCGAAGGGCGCGCTCGGGTCGGACACGTAACCGCGGTTGAGACCCACCATGCCCGTCTCGAGCTGCTCGCTCATCCGGAGCGCCTGACCCAGATCCCGGGTGTAGAGGTAGCTCACGAGACCGAACTCGGTGTCGTTGGCGTCGTGCAGGACTTCGGCTTCGGTGGTGAACGTCCGGATGGCCGCGACCGGGCCGAAGATCTCCTCGCGGGTGATCCGGGTGCCGGCGGGGACGTCGGTGAGCACGGTGGGCGGGTAGAAGTAGCCCGCTCCCTCGGGAACCCGGGCGCCGGTGCGCACCCGGGCGCCCGCGCCGACGGTTTCGTCGACCAGGTCCGCGACCCGGCGCCGCTGGCGCGCGTCGATCATCGGCCCGAGGTCGGTGGCGGGATCCGTGCCGGGTCCGACGGTGATGGTGCTCATGCGCGCGACGAGCTTTTCGCTGAACTCGTCGACCACGTCGGTGTGGACGTGGAAGCGATTGGCGGCGATACAGGCCTCACCGACGTTCCGGAGCTTGGCGGTCATCGCACCCTCGACCGCGGCGTCGATGTCGGCGTCGCGGCAGACGATGAACGGAGCATTGCCTCCCAGCTCCATCGAGGTCCGCAGGACGGTGCCGGCGGCCTGGGACAGCAACGTGCGGCCGACGGGCGTGGAGCCGGTGAACGACAGCTTGCGCAGCCGCCCGTCCGGGAGGAGCCGCTCGGTGATGGCGGCGGCCCGGGTGGTGGGAACGATGTTGAGCACCCCACCGGGCAGGCCGGCTTCGGTCAGGAGCGCCGCCAGCGCAGCCGTCGTCAGGGGTGTCTGCGGCGCGGGTTTGACCACCATGGTGCAGCCGGCCGCGACGGCCGGGCCGATCTTGCGGGCCGGCATGGCCAGCGGCGCGTTCCACGGCGTGATCAGCAGGCAGGGCCCGACCGGCTGCCGGGTGACCAGCACCCGGGCGGTGCCGTCCTCGCTGACCTTCCAGCTCCCGTCGATCCGGACGGCTTCCTCACCGAACCAGCGCAAGTAGTGCGCGCCGTACTCGACCTCCGCCCGGGACTCGGCCAGTGACTTGCCCATCTCCAGGGTGATCAGCAACGCGAACTCGTCGATGCGCTCGATCAGCAGGTCGTGGGCCCGCCGAAGGATCTCGCCCCGCCGGCGCGGGGGTACCGCAGCCCACTTCGCCTGGGCGGCACTGGCCGCGTCCAAGGCGGCGAGTGCGTCCTCCGGGGTCGCGTCCGACACTTCGCACAGTGTCCGCCCGGTGGCCGGATCCTCCACCGGGAAGCTGTCCCCGCCGGATGCCGATCGCCATCGACCGCCGATGAACAAGCCCTTCTCGACACGTCCGACGGCATCGGGCCGAGGCAGAAAGGTGACCACGGGTTCCACGCTCCTTCCTAGGCGAGGGCGGCGATCATGGCCTCGGCCATGGGGGCGCTGGAGGCCGGGTTCTGGCCGGTGAAGAGGTTCCGGTCCCGCACGGTGTACGCCTGGTACGCCGGTCCCCCGGAGTGCTTCGCGCCTTTCTGACGCAGCGTGCTTGCCAGCAGCCACGGAGCGCCGTCCGCGGTGCCGAAGCTCTGCTCCTCCTCGTCGGTGAAGGCCGTCATCTCCCGGCCCGCGAACAGCCACTTGCCGTCTTCGTCCACAGCGGACAGGAGGCCGGCCGGGCCGTGGCAGACGGCCCCGATGATCTTCCCGGCCGCGTCCGCCTCGGTGAGCAGGCGGCCGAGGTCACGGTCCTGGTAGAGGTCGACGACCGGACCGTGCCCGCCGGGGACGACGACGGCGGCGTAGTCGTCGATGTCGATCTCGTCCAGCTTGAGCAGCGGACCGAACTCACTCAGCGCCCGCGCGGCGTGCGCCACGTAGTGCGCGCAGTCCGGGCCGGCGATCTCCGGGTCGGCGCTGTGGGCGTCGAGCGGCTGCAGAACCCCGCCCGGAGAAGCGAAGTCGACCGTGAATCCGGCCTGCACGAACTTCTCGTGCGGCGCAGCGACCTCTTCGGCCCAGTACCCGGTCGGGTATTCCGAGCCGTCGGTGCGCTCCCAGATGTTCGCGGCGGACATGACGATCAGGATCTTGCGCACGATTGTTCCTTTCTCTGACGGGTGGGCGAGTTCTCAAGCATCGGCGAAGTCGGGCCCTCGCCGCTGACGACCTGGCGGATGATCGCCTCCGCGCCCTTGACCGGGTCGCCCGGCTGGCTGCGAAGGAGCGGCAGCGTGGCACGCAAGACTTTCCACACCCCGCCGACCTGGTCGCCACGCCGGAGCAGCTGCGTGACCAGCTCCGGGCCCAGGCCGCGGGAAGTGCCGGTCACGAACCAGGTCGCGGGTCGATCCGACGGGAAACTCATGGTCGTCCTTCGCTCGCGATTTCGGGGCTCCGCCTCCGGGGGTGTTTCCGTGGCGGCGTGCTTCAAGATTCGCCCACCGCAAGCCCGTTCGGGGGCCTATCTCGCGCCCTCCGGAGGCGCGGTCTTCGGAACCTGGGACTCGCCGGTCCACCCAGGACCGCGCCGGCTCGGGGATACTCGAACCCGTGCACCGGACCAATCAGGAACTCGCCGATTTCCTGCGGCGCGCCCGCAGCCAGATCGATCCCGCCCGCGCCGGCCTGCCCCCCGACGGACGCGTCCGCCGCGTACCCGGTCTCCGCCGCGAAGAAGTCGCCCGCCTCGCCGGCGTGTCCACCGACTACTACGCCCGCCTCGAACAAGGCCGCCGCATCGTTCCCTCCGCCGCCGTCGTCGAAGCCATCGGCCGCGCCCTCGGCCTCGACGACGCCGGTCGCGCCCACCTCAACGACCTCATCGGCCTGACCTCGACACCCTCCCCCGGCCGGACCCGCGACGTCCAACGCGTCCGCCCCGGCCTCTACCAGCTCCTCGACGCCCTCGACGGCGAGCCCGCCCTCATCCTCGGCCGCCGCACCGACATCCTCGCCGCCAACCGCATGGCCAAAGCCCTCTTCACCGACTTCGACCAGCTCCCGGCCACCCACCGCAACTACGCCCGCTGGATGTTCCTCGACGACGGCGCCCGGGCCCTCTTCCTCGACTGGCCCGACCAAGCCCGCGCCGCCGTCGAAAGCCTCCGGTTCGAAGTCGGCCGCAACCCCGGCGACCGCGCCACCACCGACCTCGTCACCGAACTGCGCGAACACAGCCGCGAATTCGACCAATGGTGGGAACAACACCGCGTCCACCAGCGCACCCACGGCTCGAAACGCCTCCGGCACAACCTCGTCGGAGATCTCACCGTCGAATACGAAACCCTCACCCTCCCCGGCGACCCGGAGACCACCCTGTTCATCTACACCACCGAACCCGGATCGCCTTCACGACGAGCCATGGACGTCCTCGCCAGCTGGACCGCCACTCCCGCCCGCGAACCGAACCCCCGGATCACCGGGCAGTGACATGAGTGCGGGCATGATCTGGCTGGCCGTGCTCAACGGCATCATCTCCCTGGTGTCCACCGGGTTCGCGATCGTGGCGGCTGTCCGGCCGTCGGCCCTGAGCCACGAGAAGACACCGACCGGGGGCGAGCGCTTCTACGCGTGGATGTACTCGATCAGAGGGGTGCCGCTGGGACTTCTCGGCTGCGCGGTGCCGTTCGTCGCACCCGGGCCGGTCAGCGCGCTGGTGCTGGTCACCGCCGCGGTCGTCCAGGCCGGGGACGCCGTCATCGGCGCTCAGCGGCGCGAGATACGCATGACCGTGGGCCCGGCCGTCGCCGGTGTCGTCCACGTGATCACCGCGATGGCGGTCGCGGCGCCGTAGGGGCAGTGGCTCGCGCGGTTCCGCACACCCGTGGTCATCCGATCGGTGGATGCGGCTTGGTCATCCGGCGGACCGGTTTCCGCCGCCGGCCCTCGATTCGGTCGATGTGTGGACGAAGGGGCGCGGGCACGTCTCAGCTCTGACGAGGCACCCCCGAGAGCCCGCCCCGGCGTCCCGCGCGGACGGTGACGCCGGGGACGCGGCTCACGTGTGGGTGTTCACCAGTTTCGGCCACAGCGCGGACCACGGCTCGGTCCGGCCGCTCGCGAGCCACAACGGCACGCCGTCGAAGTAGCTCGGCTTCGCCGCACCGGTGTCCACTTTCCCGATCGGCCGCAAGCCGGCGAAGTGCCCGAGCAGCGGCCGCGGGTCGGCGCCCACGAACAGCACGTCGGTCAGCTCCTCGGACGGCACGACCAGCGTCGCGTACCCGCGGTTGCCGCTGGCCGGCTCCGGCAGGCCGAGGTCGCGGCCGTAGCGGTCGAGCGCGCCGGCCTCCCAGTAGGTCTCGGTCACCACCGCGGTCCGAACCCGCTCGGGCAGCTGCGCGAACGCGCCGGCCACCGAGAGAGCGGCCTCCGGCGAACCGATCTCGGTGAAGGCTAGCACCGGGGACGGCAGTGCCGGGTGCTCGATCAGCCACGCCCGCGGCCAGACCGGCAACGCGACGGGCAGGACGAGCAACGCGGACAGCGCGTAGCACGGCCAGGTCGCGATCCACCGCCACCAGCGCGCCGGCTCCCCGCGTTCGAGCGCGACCGCGGCCGTCGCGAAGCACACCGGATACATCCCGGCGAGGTAGTAGAACCGGCCGTTCACCGCCAGGAACACCACGGTCAGCAGCACCACCGTCCAGCCGAGGAAGCGGAGTTCCCGGCTGCGCAAGAGCCGCCACAGGCCGTAGCCGAGCAGGACGACACCGACCGGGAGCCCGGCGACGAGCAACGCCCCCGGCACGAACGCCACCCGGCCACCCCAGGTGCCGTCGACCTCCGCCGAGATCGCCGCGCCCATGCCCAGCTGCGGCCAGCCGTGCGTGGCCTGCCAGAGCAGGGTCGGCACCAGCGCCACCGCGGCGATCGCCGCGCCGAGCCACAATGCGGGCCGGCGCAGCAGTTCCCGTGGTCCGCACCCGAGGACCGCGACCCCGGCGGCGAGCCAGAAGCCACCGATGAGGAACTTCGTGTACAGCGCGATCGCCGTGACGACGCCGGCCCAGACGAGCAGGCCGTCGGCGCGGGTGCGCAGCCAGCGGACCAGCAGCCACAGCACCAGTGTCCACAGCAACGGATCCACTGTGGACGTCGCGAGGTAATGCCCACCCGCCAGGAGTTCCGCCGACACGCCGAAGGTGGCCGCGGCGAGCGTCTGGGCCTTCGCGCCGCCGCCCAGCTCGCGGGTGATCAGCGCGGTGAGCGTGATTCCGGCGAGCGCGGCCAGCATCGCCGGGATCCGCAGCACGAACGGCGAGTGCCCGAGCGCGTCCATCGCCGTGGCCAGCAACGGAAGCAGCGGGGGCTGGTCGACGTATCCCCAGGCGAGGTGCCGGCCGGCGGCCAGGAAGTACAGCTCGTCGCCGGCGTAGCCGTAGCGGTTCGCCGTCAGCAGCAACGGGATCGCCATCAGCCCGGTCACGATCGCCACTCCGGCCCCGGCGACCGGCGCGACCGGCCGGACCGGGGCCGGAGCGGGCGTGATCGTCACTCCCACCGGAACACCCGCGCCGCGATCGTCGAGCAGACGACGGCGAAGACGGCCATCGCGCCGAGCTGGAGCAGCTCCGGGGCATCGCCGGCCCAGGTGGCGCGCAGCGCGTTGAGCGTGCCTCCCAGCGGCAGGACGTCGGCGACGTGCTGCAGGAAGACCGGCAGCTTCTCCTTCGGCACCCAGACCCCGCCCAGCGCCAGCATCGGGAAGAACAGCGCGCTCCCGATGCCACTGGCCGCGCGGCCGGTCGGCGCGAGGGCAGCGACCAGCAGGCCGACGGAGAACAGCGCGACGGCCCCGAGCACGAGCGACAGCAGGAAGCCGCCCGGGTTGCCCGGCAACGGGATGCCGAGCGCGAGACCGCCGACCCCGGCGATCAGCGCGACCACGACGACGGCGGCGGCCAGGTTCACCAGCAGCTGCGCGGCGAGCAGCAGGCTCGGCGACACGGGACTGGCGGAAAGCCGCTTCAGCAGGCCTTTTTCGCGGTAGGTGCCCATCGCGGTCGGGAACAGCGTCAGCGCCAGCATGGCCAGCAGGATCGTGATGGCCATCGGCGCGATCAAGGTGGCCAGCACGCTGTGCCCGCCGAACTCGGGGTCCGGCTCGTTCACACCGGGCAGCAGCCCGAACACCAGCAGCAGCGCGAGCGGGATGCCGACGACGATGGCCGGCGCGCCCGGGTCCCGGAGGAACACCTTCGCCTCGGCGGTGGTCAGCTTGGTCAGGACGGACACGGTCTTCCCCTTCATTCCGGCCGGTGGCCGGTCAGAGCCGCGAACGCGTCGTCGAGGCCGGCCTGTTCGACGCGCAGTTCCCCGGCGATCACCCCCAGGCGGGCCAGCAGCGAGGTCACCGCGTGGAGCACGTTGCCGTGGCCGCTGACGACGAGTTGCTCGCCGCGCCGCTCGACGCGGTGGATCTCCGGCAGCGCTTCGAGCACGCGGGGGTCCAGCGGCGCCGACGGCCGGAACCGCACGACCTGCTCGTCGGTCACCCCGGCGACCAGCCCGGCCGGCGTGTCGACGGCGACGACCCGGCCGGCGTCGATGACGGCGATCCGGTCGCAGAGCCGTTCGGCTTCCTCCATGAAGTGCGTGACCAGCAGGATCGTCACGCCCTGGGCGCGCACGGTCTCGATGAGGTCCCACGTGTCGCGGCGGCCCTGCGGGTCGAGGCCGGTGGTGAGCTCGTCGAGCACCGCCAGCTCCGGGCTCCCGACCAGCGCGAGCGCGATGGACAACCGTTGCTGCTGGCCCCCGGAGAGCTTCTTGTACGCGGTGTTCCGGTGCTCGGCCAAGCCGAGCGTGGCCAGCAGCTCGCCGGGGTCGGCCGGCGTCCGGTAGAACGCGGCGTAGAGGTCGAGCAGCTCGCCGACCCGCAGCTTGTCCTGCAGCCGGCTCTCTTGGAGCTGCACCCCGACGCGCTGGCGCAACTCGGCGCGGTCGCGGCGCGGGTCGAGCCCCAGCACCGACAGCCTCCCGCCGTCGGGCACCCGGAGTCCTTCCAGGCACTCCACGGTCGTCGTCTTGCCCGCGCCGTTCGGGCCCAGGATGCCGAAGATCTCCCCGCGCTCGACGTCGAACGAGACGTCGTCGACCGCGACCTTTTCCCCGTACCGCTTGTGGAGGTGCTCGACCTCGATGACCGGCATGCCGCCGTCCCTTCCCGATCCGTTTCCGACAGATCGAGAATCCCGCGGCGACCCGGTCCGGCGCGTCAACACAACGGTCCGCATCGCCTCCACCGTCCGGAGGAGGCGGTGGTCAACCGCGCGCGGGCACCGCGACAGGCCGCCCCTGGCCGGAACAGCAGGTGCCGGCGTGCCCGGATGTGCGAACGCCGCACCGCCGTGGGCCCCGCCCGGAGACCGGCCTGTCGTAACCGCAGCCCGAAGCCGCCGGGCCGATCGGTACACTCGTTCGGACCAATTCCGGCCCGCAGCCGCCGTTTTCCGCGCGCATGCCGGAGTTTTCCTGACTCCGGGCGCGTCACCTCCTACGCTCGGTCGGGTGGACGGCATCGAGAGTCTCCGGCACGCAATCGAGACGATCCCCATTCCCGGCGCCCCGCCTCGCCTGTCCCGGCAGGGCGCCGCGGTCGGGCTGGCGCTCTTGGACACCTCGCTGCGGCTCAACCACGTGCGCCGGCTGACCGAGCGGCTGACCGTGGTCGAGCACGGGACCGCGCGCCGGAGCACCGAGGTCGACGTCAGCCTCAAGCTGCTCGACGAGGGACAGCGTCAGGCCACCGCGCAGCTGCAGGACCTCATCGGGCGGGAACACGGCGAGCGGGCCGCGTCGCGGCCGGCGCGGCACCGGTCCCTCTGGGTTCCGCTGGCCCGGCTGCCGCGCCGCGACGTCTCCCCCATCGACGTCTTCGACAGCTCAGGCCAGAAACTGCCGCGGCTCACCCAGCACGAGGCGTCCCGGCTGGTCGCCGCGGGGCTCTACCGGTTGCTGCGTGGGATCCTCGCCGGCGACGAGAACGCGCAGACCGCCAAGCACGAACTGAACACCTTCCTCTTCCAGGTGCACGAGCCGCGCTGGCTGATCCAGCAGGCGCTGTTGACGCTGCTCACCGAGCGGAACCACCCGGAAGAGGAGTTCACGCTGGCGCCGGCGGCCGGCACGGTGCCCGGTTACGGCCGGCAATGCCGGGAGCTGGCTCTGGACGTCCTCTCCGGCTGTTCCGACCTGCTCGTCGAGTACGCGTACCTGCTGAACGTCGCCGTCCGCGACTACATGCTCGTGGTGGCGCTGGACGACTCGGTCGAGGAACACCGGCTCAGCTACGAAACCCCGCTGCACGTCGACGCGCGCCAGTCCGTCGCGAACGAGCAGTGGCGGCGGCTGGCCGCCAGCCGCCGCGGCTACGTCGTGAGCTACGAGACCATGATCCCGGCCACGCTGAAGTCCTACCACCTGGTGGCGCGGACCGCGCCGGAAGCCGAGATCTCCCGGATGTACCTGTCCACCGACGCCGACCAGCACCAGGTGGACGGCCTGGTCGAAGACCTGCTGTCGCTGGCCGAACGGCAGGACGCCGCCCCGTTGCAGGAGGCCGACGGCGCCCGGCACAAGATCCTCGAACTGCAGGCGCAGACCGTGCTGCGCCGGCTGGCGGACCTGGTGCGCCGGCGCAAATGGGAGGCGAGCCAGTCCGGGGTGGAGCTGTCCCCGCGGAGCCTGCCGGCCTGCCATCTGCTCACCGCCGCGGCCACGACGGGCGAGGCCGTGCGGACGGACTCGGGCGAGCTGGACAACTCCCTCCGGCGGCACCCGGAGTTCACGGCCGCGAACCTGCGCGAGGCCGCCCGCGAGCTGGCCGACCGGGAGTTCGGGCAGGACCTCGTCCTGGTCAACGGCATCGCCGAAGACGAGGCGCGGGCGTACTGGCGCCGGTCCGGCGGTCCCGACCCGCGCGGCGACCACATCCGGGTGCGCGCGACGCTCGTGCTCAAGGACTCCACGAAGGCCGGCCCGCTCAACGTGACGTTCTACGCGCTGGCCGTCGCGACGGTCTCATTCGTGCTCGGGTGGCTGCTGGTGGGCCGTCCGTGGCCGTACGGCCGGGAAGCCACCGAAGCCCTCGGCCACATCGGCGACGGCCAGTCCGTGATCACCATGCTGCTGCTGTTGCCCGGCTTCCTCTACAGCCGCCTGTCGCTGCCGCCACGCCGGACCGTGCTCGGCTACCTCGGCACCCTGCCGCAGGCGCTGGTCCAGCTGAGCATCGCGGCCGTCGCCGGGTTCGCCGCGGCCGTCGCGACGCAGAGCCGGGGCGAGGTCGTGCAGGTCACGCTCACCGTCGCGGTGGCACTGCCGGTGCTGGCCGCGCTCGTGCTGCTGAGCCGGGCGTCGTGGCGCGAATCGGCGATCCCGCTGTCGCGCATCGGGGCACCGCGCTGGGCGGGCGCCGGCGCCTGGGACCGCCGCGAGCCGCTGGACGCCGACGTGCGGTTCGACTCCTCCGGCGGGTGGTGAGGGTGCGCCAGCGGATCTCCGTGCGAAACGTGGCCGACCTGGCGCGGGCCGGCTTCGAGATCGCGCGGCAGCCCGTGACCAAAGTGGACTTCGAGGTCCACCACGCGGCGGCCCGCCCCGGCTACCTGCGCGAGCTCGTGTCCGCGGGCACCGACAGCGCGGTCTTCCTGGAAACGCTGTGTTCGGCCACGAACGGCGCCGGAGTCGTGATCGGCACCCGCACCCGCAAGCCCCTCGACGGCACAGAGGTGGTCGAGCGCGTCGACGGCCAGCAGCCGGCGGAGCGCCCCCAGCAGAATGTGGGCAGCTGGGTCTTCCAGCAGACGACCTCGCCCAACCCGACGTTCATCTACGAGTCGGCGCAGACCTTCGAGGGCCTGATCGCTGTCGACCCCGGGGCGCGCGAAGTCTTCGAGTGGCACGGCCTGGCCGTCCGCGACCTGGTGAAGGAGATCTCCGACGCCGCGTCGTCGCTCATCGACGCGCCCCTGTTGTCGCTGCAGTGCCCGGCCCAGATGCCGACGATCGTCAAGACCCGCAATCACGACCTGCGCACCCGCAAGGAGGTCGCGCCACCGTGCGCGTCGCTGGCGGTCCGGTTCGCGATCGCACTGCGGGACGTGTCCGTCGCCGCCCGGTTCGAACTGGCCGACCGGTTCCGCGAGCTGTGCGAGAAGCACGGCTACAGCCTGTGGCTCGCCGACACGCGGCCCGGCCACCGCCAGGGGAACTGGTTCGAGGTCTCCCACGCCGACGGCCAGTTTTCGCCGATGTACCGGGGAGAGCTCCGGTCCCGCCAGCGTATCGGCACGATCCTGCCGCTGACCTTCGTCGGCCCGGCGCGCATCGGCTCCACCCACGCGATCGCCTCCTTCCTGCAGCGCTACACCCAAGTGGGGGTGGTCGGCTGCGCGGGCACGACGCTGTCGGACGTCGCGTTCGTCCACCTGCAGCTGTCGATCCACGGCGTGGCCGCGGACCGGCTGAACCGCATCCTGGGCAAGCTGCTCGGCGAGTCCTCGACGCCGGCCCGGCCGCACAAGCTGCTGCGCGAGCTGTTCAAACGGCTCGGCCTGCCACCCGACCCCGACGGGCCGAGCTCGGCCGCGCCGGACCCGACCAGCGACTACCAGACGTTCGCCGGCCCCGCGTTCACCTACCGCCCCTTTCAGATGCCCGACTGCATGGCGGTGTGGGTGTCGTGGGAGGTCGCCCGCCAGCACCGGGGCCTCGCGGCGCCGCTGGACTGCCTGTACCGGGCCCTGGCGCAGATCGCGCCCGAAGTGCCCGTGGCGGACACCACGGCGTCGGCGGCCGACCTGGCTACGGTCGAATACCTCATCTGCCGCGCCACCGAGCAGTCGGTGGTCCGGGGCAAAGCTAAGCTGGCCGTGCCCAAATCGGTCCTGCAGCAGTTCTCCTCGGGCGGCATCGAACAGCCCGCGGCGAAGTTGTGCTCGTCGCTGGAAGAGGCGTGGAAGGCGCACGTCGACCAGTCCGAGGTGGACGGTGTGGGCGAGCTGACGGTGGCATGGCGTGAGTCCTGGCTCGGCCACTGGACCTACTCGTGACCGCTCAGGCGGAGTACCGGTAGCCGATAGGTCGGGCAGCCGGTGTCGCCGCCCTGGTGAATCGTCGTCCGCGTGCTCGAAGGGGGACTCGAACGCAGCGGTCCGCTCAGCCGACCCCGCGCACAGGCAGGCCGCGGCCGTGTCGGCGCCTGGTGGTCCGTCAGCGCAGGGACGGCAATCCGGCAGCCAAGGCGGCGAGCGCACGCTTCAGCGTCGGCAGGAACGGTAGGCACGCCGCGGCCAGGTCCGGGTCCTGGGCGTAGACCTCGCGCAGCGTCGGCGGCGGGTTCGCGGCCGGGTAGACCATCCCGGCCAAGCCGCTGGCCGCCCCGGCCAGCTCGGCCCCTTCGCCCTCGGTCAGCTCCGGGCACGCCCGGGCGACCGCCGCGCCGAGTTCGGTGAGGGCACCCAGCACCACCCGCTTGAAGTCGCGGGCGGCCGCGACCGAGACGTTGTGCTCCAGCGACGTCGCGGTGTGGCCCAGCAGATCGCAGAACAGCGTCCGTTCGGCGAGCGTCTCGGCCAGCACGTCGACGACGTCGTTCCCGGCCGTGAGCCGGCGGGCGACCTCGTCCGCCCAGTCGCGCCAGCACGCGGAGGCCAGCTCGAGGTAGATCTCCTCGCGGGTACCGAAGTAGCGGGTGACGTTGGACTTGGCCAGCCCCACGGCCGTGGCGACGCTGCCCAGGCTCACGTTGCGCACGCCGGATTCCAGAGCGAGCTCACGGGCCGCCGCGAGGATGGCCACGCGCCGCTGCTCCTTCTGCTCCGGCCGCCTGGCCCGCATGAACATCGACTGAGACATATCTCAGCCATCATACGGTCCACTTAACAGGACAACGTTCTCTTGTTAAGAGGACATCGTTCTGTTAATTTGGCGAGCACCGTCACGAGCGAAGGGGATCCACGTGGTCGAGGTGCGGTTGCGGGTCAACGGGGTCGACGAGCTGCTCGACCTCCCACCACAGGTCAGCCTGCTCGACGCGCTGCGCGAGCGGCTGGGGCTGACCGGCACGAAGAAGGGCTGCGACCAGGGCGCCTGTGGCGCGTGCACCGTCCTCGCCGACGGCGAGCGGATCAACTCCTGTCTCGCGCTGGCCGTGCAGTACACCGGCCGCGAAATCACGACCATCGAGGGCGTCGACGACCCGCTGCAGCGGGCTTTCGTCCGCAACGACGGCTTCCAGTGCGGTTACTGCACCTCCGGCCAGATCTGCTCGGCGATCGGGATGCTGGCCGAGCACAAGGCCGGCACGCCGAGCGCGGTCACCGAACACCTCGCCGGCCCCGGTGGCGAACTGACGGACGCGGAGATCCGGGAGCGCATGAGCGGCAACCTGTGCCGCTGCGGCGCCTACAACGGGATCGTCCACGCCATCCAGGAGGCCACGAGATGAGGTCGTTCACCTACCTGAGCGCCCCGGACGTCGAGACGGCGGTCCGCGCGATCGCCGCCGAGCCGAACGCGAAGTTCCTCGGCGGCGGGACGAACCTCGTCGACCTGATGCGGGAGAACGTCGAGCAGCCCGACGTGGTCGTCGACATCACCCGGCTACCGCTGACCGGGATCGACGAGTTGCCCGGCGGCGGCCTGCGGATCGGCGCGCTCGTCCGCAACAGCGGGCTCGCGGCCCACCCCCTGGTCCGGACCCGCTACCCGGTGCTCGCCCAGGCCGTCCTCAACGGCGCCTCGGCCCAGCTGCGGAACATGGCGACCGTCGGCGGCAACCTGCTGCAGCGCACCCGGTGCCTCTACTTCTACGACGGTGCGGCCGCGTGCAACAAGCGGACACCGGGCAGCGGCTGCGCCGCGATCGGCGGATTCACCCGGAACGCCGGCGTCCTCGGGGTCAGCGACCACTGCATCGCCACGCATCCCTCCGACATGTGCGTCGCGCTGGCCGCACTCGACGCCGTCGTCGAAGTGGAGAGCACGCGCGGCGTCCGCCGCCTCCCGCTGACCGAATTCCACCGCCTGCCCGGCAGCACTCCGCAGGTCGAGACCGCACTGGCCGCGGACGAGCTGATCACCGCCATCGAGCTGCCCGCCCTGCCGATGGCCGCGCACTCCCGCTACCGCAAGGTGCGCGACCGCGCGTCCTACGCCTTCGCCCTGGTCTCGGTCGCGGCCGCGCTGGAGACCGAAAACGGCGTCGTGACCGGCGTCCGCCTGGCGCTCGGCGGCGTCTCCGCGAAACCGTGGCGAGCCCGAGAGGCCGAGCGGATCCTGCTCGGCGCACCGGCGACCGAGGAGTCCTTCCGCCGGGCGGCCGCCGCCGAGCTCGCGCCCGCGGTGGGGCAACCGGACAACACCTTCAAGATCGAGCTGGCGCAGCGCACGATGGTCGCGACGCTGCGGCAGCTGCTCACCGACGGGAGCGCGGCATGACCAGGACCCTGCCCGCGCTCGCGACCGGCGGCCCCGTCGTCGGCAAGCCGATCGACCGGGTCGACGGCAAAGCCAAGACCAGCGGCGCCGCCCGCTTCTCGGCCGAATACCCCCTCCCCGACCTGGCGCACGCGGCGCTGGTGCACTCGACGATCAGCCGCGGCCGGATCACCGCGATCGGGACCGAGGCCGCGGCCGCGATCCCCGGCGTCGTCGCGGTGCTCACCCACCTGAACGCCCCGCCGCTGAAGCCGGCGCCGAAGGTGAGCCCGCTGAACCTGAGCACGCTGGTCTCCGGCACTTCGGTCGACTACCTCAACACCGACGAGGTGCACTGGGACGGCCAGCCGGTGGCGGTCGTCGTCGCCGACACCCTCGAAGCCGCTCGCGAAGCCGCCGGGCTGGTCACCATGACCTACGAGACGTCGGCGTCCACTGTGGACTTCGCTGCCGAGGAGAAGAACGCCCGGCCGCAGAAGAGCACCATGATCGTGGCCGGCGGAGCGAAGAAGGGCGACGCCGAGGCCGCACTCGCCGCGGCGCCGGTGTCGCTCGATCTGCGGTTCACCACGCCGCCGCACCACCACAACGCGATCGAGCCGCACGCGACCACCGCGTCTTGGGACGGCGACCGGCTGACCGTCCACGAAAGCACGCAGAGCATCGACTGGGTCCGCACGCACCTCGCCGGGCGATTCGGTGTCCCGCCCGCGAACGTGCGGGTGATCGCCCCGTTCGTCGGCGGCGGCTTCGGCGGCAAGGTGATGCTCTGGCCCGGCACGATCCTCGCCGCGCTGGCGGCTCGCGCGACCGGCCGGCCGGTCCGGCTGGCGCTCACCCGGGAAGGCGTCTACCGCACGGTCGGCGGGCGCACGCCGTCCACGCAGCGAGTCGCGCTCGGCGCCGATACCGACGGCAAGCTGACCGCGCTCGTCCACACCAGCGTGACGCGCACCGGGCGAGTCGGCGGCGTGCCCGAGCAGGTGACGTCGCAGTCGAGGCACCTCTATGCCGCCGAAAACATCCTGGTCCAGCACAACCTGGTCGAACTGGATCTGCTCTCGAACACCTCGATGCGCGCGCCGGGCGAATCGATCGGGACCTACGCGCTGGAGGCGTCGATCGACGAGCTCGCCTACCGGCTCGGTGTCGACCCGATCGAGCTGCGAATGCGCAACGAACCGGCGACGAACCCGATCGACGGCAAGAAGTTCACGCACCGGATGCTGCGCGAGGCCTACGCGCAGGGCGCCGAGCGGTTCGGCTGGGCCGACCGGACGCCGGAACCGGGGTCGATGCGTGACGGGCGGTGGCTGGTCGGGATGGGCGTCGCGTCGGCGTACCACCCGGCCTGGCAGTTCGCCGCCAGCGTCACGGTCCGGCTCTCGGTCGACGGCAGCGTGCTGGTGCGGTGCGGTTTCCACGAAATGGGCATGGGCAGCGCGACAGCGCAGGCGCAAATCGCCGCCGACGCGCTCGGGGTGCCGTTCGATGCGGTAAGGGTCGAGTACGGCGACTCCACCCTGCCGGTGAGCCCGGGTGCCGGCGGATCCATGCAGACGGCGAGTATCGCCAACAGCCTGCTGGCCGCGTGCGAGAAGCTGAAGCGCGAGCTGGAGACGCTGGCGAAACGCTCGGGTTCGGCCGGGATGAGCCCGGCGACGATCCTGGCCGAGGCCGGCGTGCCGTCGGTCGAAGCCGCCATCGGCTCCGACACCCGGTTCGGCCGGGTGGCCGGGCAGCTGAAGTTCGCGGCGAAGTTCCTGCGCGACCAGCGGCGCTGGATGAAGGCCGCCTGCGGGGCCCAGTTCTGCGAGGTTCGCGTCGATCCGGACACCGGCGAGGTACGGGTGTCGCGGTGGGTCGGGGTGTTCGACGTCGGCCGGGTGATCAACGCGAAGACCGCGTCGAGCCAGCTGCGCGGCGGGATCGTGATGGGCATCGGCATGGCACTGGCCGAGGAGACCCTGGTCGACCCGCGCACGGGACGGATCATGAACCCGAGCCTCGCCGAGTACCACATCCCGGTGCACGCCGACATCCCGCCGATCGACGTCAGCTACCTCGACGACCCGGACCCGACGATGCCGCTCGGCCTGATCGGCGTGGGCGAGGTGGGCATCACCGGCGTCGCGGGAGCGATCGCGAACGCGGTCCACCACGCGACCGGCCGGCGGATCCACGACCTCCCCATCACCCTCGACAAGCTGTTGTGAGACCGGCGGCTCGGCCCGGGGCCGGTCCTGGAACCGGGGCCGGATGACCGGCGAGGCGGCCAGGTTGCTGGTGTCGTGGTGCCCGGACTGGCGGCGTTGGGGGTGCCGCGAAGCCGCGGGCACTCCCCTCCACCAGCCCTGCCGAGCCGAAGCCGGTCAGCCGCTGGTGCCGGGTGGGCGGGCGCACGCGGCCAGCACCGTCCCGCCCATCTTCACCCGGAGCTGGGTCGCCGTGGCCTCGCCGAACAGCTGGCCGGTCGGCGTCAGCGGTGGTGGCCCGGGGCAGAGGATCGTGCCGTTGTCACTGCGGTGGATGCCGAGCCCGGCGACCGTGGTGCCGGTGGGAGCGAACACGAAGAACGCGTCGCCGGTCCCGGCGCTGAACTGGACGCCCGGTGAGCTGACCGCCGCCGAGGAGGCCAGGACGGACAGGATCGGCCGCTCGGCAGGCGGCGTCGTGGTGAAGTCGACCAGGGACACCGAGCGGGTACCCGGGCCGGCGCCGGTCGACGATTCCAGGATCAGGACGTGATTGTGGGTACCGATGAACATGTACCTCGACACGCCGAGGGTCTGGTGGAACACCGATCCAGCCGGGCCGCTGACGACGAGCCCCCGCACCCCGGTGGTGGTCCTGGTCACCGTCCGGTCGCCCATCGTGGTGGTCGGCGCCGACGACCACGCGAGTGCGGCGCTGTTGTTGAACAGGCCGGTGGAAATGGTGATCGGGTTCGCGGCCGGCGCCGGCACCCCGGCCGCGACCAGGCCGATCAGCACGGCGCACACCACCGTCGCCGCGCGACGTGCCGGCTTCATTGGTGCGCCCAGGTGACGGCGAAGTTCTGGCCGTTCGTACTGGTGGCGCCGGTGGTGGCGTAGGTCGTGGTCGCGTCCTGCTCCTGGATCTTGGTCCGCTGCCAGGTCGAGTTCGAGGTCATCGACCCGCCGTGGCCCGCGTCGTCGGTGGCGACCGTGTTGCCCATCAGCGCCCGGCCGTAGTTCGCCAGGGGGAAGAAGTCGTTCGTCCCGAACCGGCCCACGGCCTCGACGATCCAATCGGCGCTGCTCCGCGAGCAGACGAGGTTGGCCGCGCACGTCTGGGTGGTGGAAAAACTCGTGTGCTGGGTGGCGTCCGCGACGGTGATCGTGAACTGAGCGGTGGCCGCGTTGTAGGTGACGTCCGCGCTCACGGAGTCGCCGGCGTTGATGTTCAGGACCGGCTGGATCGCGTTGGTCGGGAACATCTCCCACCAGAGCTGGTAGACCGGGGTGCTGTTGACGCACCGGGCCAAGCTGCCGCCCTGCTCGACCGTGCCGTTGGTCCATCCGTCGAAACCGACCCAGAACACCGCCCACGCGTCCGACGCCGGGCAGGTGATCGGCCGCTGTGTCCACGAAGCGTGCACGTGGGTGAAGGTGGCGGCGGGCGTGGACAACGAGCTGATGGCGTAGCCGGCCCAGTTCCGTGAAGTCGCGTTGACCAGCGGACCGGCCAGCGCGGGCGGGTGCGCGCCGGGCACGGTGGTGTGCTGGGCCGCGCCGGCGAACGGGCTGCCGGCGTACCCGGTGGGTGTGCTCGCGGCGCTCGCGGGCGCCGCGGCCCCGGCGCTGAACACGACCGCCGCCGCCGCGAGGGCGGTGAGCGGCAGGAGCCGTCGAAGTTTCATGGGAGTCCCCCGTCTGCGAAGAACGGCACCGGCATCGGTACCGGGCCCGCGCCGACCCTGTCAGGCGGAGCTGAAACGCCCCTGACGTCGCGCTGAAAACGCGTGATCACAGCCTTAAACCGCCAGCAGCCGGACGGCGAACGCGGACTCGTCGAGCGCCGGATCCTGCCGCAGGATCGCGCTCTCCAGGTCACGCAGCCGCTGGCTGGGGTCGATGCCCAGGTTGTCGGCCAACGCCGTGCGCAGCCTGCGGTACACGGCGAGCGCGTCGGCCTGCCGGCCGGCGCGGTACAACGCGAACATCAGCTGCGCATGCACCTGCTCGTCGAACGGGCGCACCCGGGCCAGCCGCTCCAGGTCCGGTTCGAGCCGGGCGTGCTCACCGAGGGCCAGCCGGGCCCGGATCAGCGCCAGCTGGGCCCGCGTGCGCAACCGCTCCAGGGAGGCGGCCTGCTCGTCCAGCCACGCCACCCCGCCGACGTCGATCAGCGACCGGTCCCGCCACAAAGCCAGCGCGGCGCGCAGCGTCGAGGCGGACCGCGCCGGGTCGTCACCGCACTCGCCCCGCTCGACCAAGCGCCGTGCCTCGGTCACGTCCGTCGTGCCGGAACCCAAGTCGAGCAGGTAACCGGGTGGCCGGGCGACGATCGCGTTCCGGTTGCCGAGCACGCGCCGGAGGGCGGACACGTGGCTTTGCAGGGTGTTCAAAGTCGTCCGGCCCGCCTCGTCACCCCAAACCGCTTCGATCAGCCGGCCCGTGCCGGCTATTCCTTCGCCGTGCAAGGCGAGTACCGCGAGAACCGCTTTGCGCCGGAGTCCGGATATCGGCACCGGCGCACCGCCGACGACGGCGTCGACCGGACCGAGCAATCTGACACGCACGTGGCCTCCCGTCCATCGCGGGGACGAGTCGATCCCCCGAGGTGAAGGCTGCCATGATCCGTCGACAATCCGTCGACAGTTGCACCGTACTCAACTGCCGTCGGTCGCGCCGTCACGGCGCCGTCCACGGCATGGCGCCGGGCTGGTCGCAGGCCTGACGCCACGGCCGGTTGCGGAGCGACGCGCCGTCGTCGCCCCGCAACCGGCACCGTGCTACTGGATCACGAACGGCGCGGACACGTCGACCGCGTACGGCGTCGTGCCGTTCTTGTCCAGCTGCAGCACATAACTGCCCGGCACCACGGCGGGCGGGCCGGACGCGTTGATGTCGCCCACGCTTTCAGCCAGCGCCGCCGCCGGGAAGGACACGTGCACCACCTGTGACCGGCCCGGGTCGAGCGTCACCCGCGCGAAGCCGACCAGCCGTTGCGGCGGGACGACCACCGGGCTCACCGGCTGGGCCACGTACACCGGCACGATGTCGGTGCCGGCGCGGGTTCCGGTGTTGGTGACGGTGAACGTCGCGGTGGCCGTGCCGTCGCGCGCGACCTTCGGCGTCACCGCCAGGTTCGTGTGGGTGAACGTCGTGTACGACAGGCCGTAACCGAACGGGAATTGCGGGTTGTACGCGTTGCCCTGACCGGACGCGGTGCTGGGCAGCTGGTCGAAGAACTTCGGCTGGTCCCCCAGCGGGGACGGGGCCGTCCCGGCGAAGTCACCGCCGACGGCCGGCGCGTCGGACGGCCAGCTGATCGGCAGCTTGCCGGCGGGGTTCGTCTTGCCGAACAACACCTCCGCCACCGCCGTGCCGGCTTCCGTGCTGCCCTGGTAGGCCATCAGCACCGCGTTCGCCTTCTCCGCCGGGCCCAGCCCGACCGGCCGGCCCGCGACGACCACGACGATCACCGGTTTGCCGGTCGCCTCCAGTGCCGAGATGAGAGCCTGCTGGTCGGGCGCCAGGGCCGGAGCCGGGTTGTCGCCCAGCCCTTCCGCGTAGGCCTTCTCCCCCACCACCGCCACATAGGCACTGGTGTCCGCCGCGGCCGCGACGGCGCTGGCCTGGTCCGGCGCGTAAACCGCGCCCGGGTCCGCGGCCCGGATGCCGCCCAGCACGGTGGTGCCCGGCGGAATCTGGTTCTCGGGGCCCATGCAGCACACGTGCCCGGCACCCGCCACGCCCTGCCAGCTCACGCTCCAGCCGCCGAGCTGGTTGGTCATCGAGTCCGCACTCGGGCCGGTCACCACGACCTTCGCGCCGGCCGGCAAGGGCAGCGCGTTGTTCTCGTTGCGCAGCAGGGTGATCGACTCCCGCGCGGCCTTCGCCGTCTGATCGCGGCCCGCGGTGACGGCGGCGTCGGCGGCGTTCGCGTCGACGCACGGTTTCGCCGGGTCGGCCACGCACGGCTGGTCGAACAGGCCGAGCTGGAACTTCAGCGTGAGGATGCGGCGCACGGCCTGGTCGATCCGCGCGCGCGAGATCTTGCCCGTGTCGACGGCCTGCAGGATCGCGGCCTGCCACCCGGCCGGGTCGGTGACCTGCATGCTCATGTCGACGCCCGCGTTCACGGCGGCGGCGATCGCGCCCGGGAGATCCGCCGCGATGTGATAGGCGGTCTGCAACGCGGTGACGTCCTGGTAGTCGCTGATCACGACACCCTGGAAGTGCATCTGGCCGCGCAGGACGTCGGTCAGCAGGTAGTGCGACGAGGTGGCGGGAACGCCGTTGATCGAACCGGAGTTGACCATCACCGTGCCGGCACCGGCGTCGATCCCGGCCGCGTACGGCGGCAGGATCGTCGTCTGGAGGTAGTTCATGGGGAGCAGCGCCTCGGCCCGGTCGTGGCCGTTGACCGACTGCGAGTAGCCGGCGAAGTGCTTGACCGTCGCGCTGACGTTCAGCTCACCGCGCTTGCCGGGCGTCTGCATACCCTTGATGTTCGCGGCGCCCATCGCGGCCGACAGGACCGGCTGCTCGGCCCACGTCTCGTAGGTGCGGCCCCACCGGTTGTCGCGCGCGATGTCCTGGACCGGTGCGAAGTTCCAGTTCCAGCCGGTGGCGCGCAGGGCGTCCGCGGTCGCCTTGCCACCGGCCTGGGCGAGCGCCGGGTCCCAGGTGGCGCCCATGCCGATGGACTGCGGGAACAGCGGCGCCTGCCACGGGTGGCCGAAGCCGTGCACCGCGTCGACGCCGAACACCACCGGGAGGTGCAGGCGCGAGTTCTTGATCGCGAACTGCTGGATGATGTTGTACTCGGTGGCCCAGTCGTAGCCGGTGTTGCCCACGCCGCCCTTGCCCGTGGTGTCGACCGGGTTCTCGGTACCGCCCGCGAGAATCGAGCCGACGTGGGCGTCGACCAGGATTTTCCGCATGCATTCGGGATTCGGCATGTTGAATCCGTTGTTGCCGCACGTCGCGCTGTTCGCGTCGGTCAGCGTGCTGACCAGCTGCTGGTCCATCTGGCCGACCTTCTCGGGCAGCGTCATCGCGTGCAGCAGCGCCTCCACCCGCGCCGGCACCGGGCGATGGGTGTCGACCCAGGGCGCGACGCCCGGATCGATAGCCGCACTGTTTTCGATAGCCGCACTGTTTTCGATAGCCGCACTGCTACTGGCGGCGAACGCGGGAACCGCGAGCAGGACCGCCGCCGCGAACACCGTGACGGTGGCGCGGGTACTGCGTCTGTGGTTGCGGAACACCTGACCTCCTTCAGCCTTGGTCGGTACGGACCGGCCGCATTGGGGCGAGCGAACCGTAGGCACCTTCCGCCGGGGCTGTAAAGCACCGAACGGCCGCCCGGGCGCCCATTCGTCCACACCTTCAAGTAAGAGGTGACCCGTGTCGGCGACTGCCCCGGTCGCCCCGTTGTACGTTGTCCAAGAGCCGTCAACGCCGACGGAAAGCCGTTGGCCGCGTGGCTAGGAGGCAGTGTGCTGGAAGCGCTGGGCATGACTCCCGGGGAAGAACGGGTCTACCGCGTGGTCGTCGGCGGGTACCGGACCGCGCCCGACGAGATCGCGGGCATGATCGGCGTGGGCCGCGGCGAGCTGGAGCCGATCCTGGAGGCCCTGCTGGCGAAGGGGCTCGTCAGCAGGATCGACGGGCACTACGTGTCCGCGCCGCCGGACGTCTCCCTCGGCCCGCTGCTGGTGCACGGCCAGGAGAAGCTGGAGGCCGCCAGGGCCGCGGTGACCCAGCTCGCCGAGGAGTACCGCGGCGGCGGGACTCCGCGCAGCTCGTCGAGGTCATCACCGGGGTGGACGCGATCCGGCGGCAGGCCCTCGCCATCCAGCGCGGCGCCCGTGAAGAATCCCTGTGGTTCTGCCTGGAGGGCAACGTCGCGATGGCGGCCTCGGAGAACGTCGAGGAGGCGCTGGCGCAGGCCCGCGGCGTGCGGTACCGCGTGATCTACGAGACCGGCCTGCTCGAAGAACCCGGCCGGATCGTCAACGTCCTGGAGGGGATCGAGGGTGGCGAGATCGCCCGCTCGATCTCGAAACTGCCGGTGCGCCTGGCCATCTCCGACCGCTCGGTGGCGCTGTGCCCGCTGGTCACCCGCGACAGCACGGGCGAACCCACCGCCGCGCTCGTCCGGGAGAGCAGCCTGCTGTCCGCGTTGGTCGCGTTGTTCGAGGTCTACTGGGAACGCGCGTCGCCGCTGCGGATCGGCGACACCGCGCCCACCGCCCACCTCGACCCCGACGAGCGGCGGCTGTTGTCCCTGCTCATCGGCGGGGTCAGTGACAAGTCGATCGCGACCCAGCTCAACGTCAGCTACCGGACCGTCCAGCGGCGCCTGCAGGACCTCATGCGCCGGGTCGACGCCCGCACCCGGATGCAGCTGGCCTGGCAGGCCAGCAAGCTCGGCTGGCTGGACGAGCCGGGCCCCGGGCACCTCCTGCCGCGAACCGGCGGAAGGCACCCGGAGCCCTTGGAGGACGCTATTTCGAGCTGAGCCCGTACGCCCGGAGCACCGTCTGGTCGACGGCGTTGCCCGCGTTGTCGGTGGCCTGCACCCGCAAGGCGACGTAGGAGTTCGTGGCCCCGAGCGACGGGTGGTCGATCGTGGCCTCATAGGACTTCCCGGCGCGCTTGACGTCGACGGTGCGCCAGGTCTTGCCGTCGTCGTAGGACGCCCAGGCCTGCACCGACCGCACGTCCGGCGCGGCCATCCCGTCCTGGAACCGTGCGGTCAGGCCGATCCTGGCCCGGCGACCGGCCGGGAGCCGGTTGCCGGCGTCCGCGTCGACCGCGTAGTCCAGCTGCAGCAACGGAAGCAGCACCGGGGCCGCCGACCGGGCCGAGCGGAACGTCCACGACGTCTGCGTGCTGGTGCCGAACAGCCACTCCGGCGAATCACGCCGCACCGACAGGTCGAGCCGGTAGGTCGCCGGGTCCGCGCCGGCGGGGAAGGTGCCGTACGCGTAGGGCTGTTCCGACACGAGCTTCCCGTCGCGGAACAGTTTCGCCGAGGTGGTGGCCGGTCCGGCCTGGTCGTCGCCTTCGTTGAAGCCGTAGTGCCCGGCCTGGCCGTCGACGAACTCCGGGATGCGGATCCGGAGGTTGTCGCCCTCGCGGGTCGAGTCCATGCCCGGCACGCCCCGCGGGATGGCGGGCCGGACGACCGGCGCGAACCAGTCCTCGGTGAGGTTTTCCCTCCCCTTGTAGGTGCGCGGCGCCGCGGTCATGCCGCCGTCGAGGGGCGACATCTCGTCCCAGACCAGGCCGTGCTTGACCCGGTGCTGCCACTGGACGTCCCCGGAGCTGACGTACTCCTCCCGGGTCGACGGCGTCGCCACGTACCGCTGGTACTCGTTGACGGCGAAGTCCTGCCACGGCTTCCACGCGAACCGCTGTTCCTTGGCCTCACCGCCGCTGCCGGTCTGGCGGTAGTGGGTGGTGACGGTCGCGGTGTTCGCGGCGGTGACCTGGTGGACGATCTTTTCCGGAATCCGGTCGCGCTCGGTCTGCACGACGTCGTAGAGGTACGGGCTGACCGCGATCCCGTCCAGGCTCAGGAACGTCGGGAAACGCTTGATCCTGGCCAGCAGCGCGAGCCCTTCGTCCCGGTCGAGCTGGACGGTCGGGATCGGCAGGTACGGCGCCGCGCTGATCGAGGGCACCGAGGCGGTGCTCCAGCCGTCGGGCACGACGATGAAGACCAGCGCCGCCCCGGCCTCCGCGGCGGCACGGGAGACTTCGTCGCGGTTGTAGTCGGCCGGGTCCGGGTCGACGATCGCGGCCTTCCCGCGCACGTTCTTGAAGTCCGCCGGTTTTCCCTGCCCGGCGGAGACGGCCTGAAGCAGCCGCCACCCGTCCAGTTTGGGCGACCCGGCGAGGTAGCGGTTCGTGAGCGGATCACGGCCGCCCAGGACGTTCGCCGTCAACGGCGGCGCGATCCTCGACCAGCGGGAGCCGAACTCGAAGGCCCCGGTCGTCACCTTCGGTGTCGGGGTGACCCGGAGTTCGCGGGTGTGGTCGAACTGCATGGCGTAGTTCGCGATCTTGCGCGGGCCGAGCTCCCGGTAGGTGTAATAGCTCCAGATCCCCGCCTGTTCGGACGGTCGGGGGGTCCGGATCTCCACCTTCACCGCCTTGCGGGCGTCCAGCACGATGGTCGTGTCGCCGGTGACCCGGATCTCCGGCTGGACGACCTGGAACGCGGTGAGGCCGTCCTCGGTGCCGTTGACCTGGGCGGTCAGGTAGTACACACCCGTGCCGAGCTCGACCGTCAGGCCGTCGCCGGCCAGCCAGGTGTTGACGTCGAAGCGGTAGTCCTCGCCGTACATCAGCAGCCACGGCGCGACCGTCGGCTTGCCCCGCAGGTCGAGTGCGGTGAGGGTGACCTTGTGCTTGGGCGCGGTCTTGTCCGCGCCGAGCGCGGTGTGCACTATTGCACCGTCGTTGGTCGCGGTGAGCCGGCCGCTGTAGGTGCCCGGCGCCAGTCTCGCCGGGTCGCCGGTGATCGTGACGGTCGCCCGCCCGCCGGCAGGGACGTCCACAGTGGATTTTCCGAGCCGGATCCCGTCCCCGGCGGGGACGCCGGCGAGGGACTTGGCGTCGAGCACGAGCTTCAGCGAGACCGGTGTGGGGCCGACGTTGGTGTAGGTGACCACTTTGGACACCGGCGCTTGGCCGTCCTCGACCGCGCCGAGGTCGAGCGTGCCGGTGGCGAAGACCTGCTGCTTCACCGCGCGCGCCACGTCGACCCGGCCGCCGCCCTGCTCGAACACCGAAAGCCCGGTGGCGGCCAGGGAGGTGCTGGCCAGCGCGTCCTTGAGCTGACTGCCCGTCCACTCGGGGTGCTGCTGGGCGAGGATCGCCACCGCGCCGGCGACGTGCGGCGTGGCCATCGAGGTGCCGGAAGCGGCGGTGTAGTGGTCGTCGACGACGTCGCCCATGGCGGTCCCCGCGGCACGGGCGGCGACGATGCCGACGCCGGGTGCGGTGATGTCGGGCTTGACGGCGTTGTCGCCCAACCGCGGTCCGCGGCTGGAGAACGACGCCAGGCTCTCGTCACGGCCGACGGCGCCGACGGTCAGCGCGGCTTCGGCGGTGCCCGGCGAGCCGACGGTGTAGGCGCCTTGTTCGCCGTCGTTGCCGGCGGCCACCACGAAGAGCGTGCCGGTCTGTTCGCTGAGCGCTTCGAGGCCGAGGCTGAGTGCGTCGGTGCCGTCGGTCGGACCGCCGCCGAGGCTCATGTTGACCGCCTTGGCGCCGGAGTGCGCCGCCCATTCCATCCCGGCCAGGACCCAGGACTCGTAGCCGAAGCCGTCGTCGTCGAGCACCTTGCCGACGAGCAGTTTCGCGCCCGGCGCGGCGCCCTTGAGCCGGCCGCCCGAGGCGGCGCCGGAGCCCGCGATCGTCGAGGCGACGTGCGTGCCGTGGCCGAAGTGGTCGGTCGTGTCGGGACTGGTCGTGAAGTTGACCGCCTCGCTCACGCGGCCGGCCAGGTCGGGGTGGGTCGGGTCGTAGCCGGTGTCGAGCACGGCGACGGTGGTGCCGGTGCCGTCGTAGCCCGCGGCCCACGCCTCGGGGGCGCCGATCTGCGGGACGCTGCGATCGAGGGAGGCGCGGACCTTGCGGTCCAGGGAGATCCGCTCGATGGTTCCCGACGAGGCCCAGAACGCGGCGGCGTTCGCCTTGCCGGCCCGCGCGGAACGGCCGTTGACGCTGGTCAGCGTCGCGCCGAGGTCGGCGTTCGCGGTGGCTTTCCGGAGGTCCGTGCCCTGGCGGTAGGTGAGGATCAGCGGAAGGGTCGCCGACCGCTCGTCGGCGTACCCCTCGGCGATCAGCTCGGTGACGTCGAAGAGGGTCCGGTCGACCTGCTTCGAGGCCAGCCGCGGGGTGACGTCTTCGGGGAAGACGCTGAGGTGGCCGTCGACCACCTGCTGGTGGAACCGGATCTTCTCCCGGCCCGGCGCGGCCCGGACGGTGGCGGCCTGTTTGCCACCGGGCTGCCGTTCGACCTGGACGACGTCACCGGTGAGCAGGGTGACCG
Source organism: Amycolatopsis sp. NPDC024027 (assembly GCF_040638975.1). Classification (NCBI taxonomy): domain Bacteria; kingdom Bacillati; phylum Actinomycetota; class Actinomycetes; order Pseudonocardiales; family Pseudonocardiaceae; genus Amycolatopsis; species Amycolatopsis sp. NPDC024027. The sequence continues at coordinate 42,094 of NZ_JBEZYY010000028.1, read as the reverse complement.
AATGACGTTCGAGGCCCGCGGGTGGCGGTGCCGCATGCCGGCCGGGGGCCGCGTTCGCGACGCCGACGGTGCTCGCGGCCAGGATGCCTACGCAAGCCAGGACCGGAACAGATGATCTCCAGTGCATCGCACCAGGCTCGCGCCGCCGCCGTCGTCCGTCACTAGGGCGGACGCGTCCGAATCACGACACGTCGCATCTTCGTCAGCGGCCGGCTACCGGCTATGGCCCGGGTTCGGACGACCGGTCGCCGATGTTCACGTCCCGTCCACAGTCGACGGCCGGGCGGCATCGAGCAGGATCTTCAGCAGCTCGCCGGGCGCGTCCCGCATGAGGTTGTGTCCGCTGTCGAGTGCGTGTGTGGTCCATCCGGGGTCCGCACGAAGGCGCTGGTAGACGGGCGTGAAGGGTGACTGGCCGTCCCAGCCGGCGGCATAGACGTAGTCCCGGCGGAAACCGGTGCTGTCGCCGGACAGGCGGAGGGGTTGGAGCAGTGAGGCGAGCGGGTGCGGGGTGGCTCGCGGGTCGAAGAACGGCAGGGGTCGTGTGGCGTAGCCGTTGTCCACGACGTCGAGGTACCAGCGGCGTTCCTGGTCGGAGACCAGCGCCCAGCAGGAGTCTCCGTGCGCGGGCACGACGGCGTCGAGGTAGACCAAGCGGTCCACGCGCCCGGGCATGCGGTCCGCCGCCCCGGTGATCACCATTCCGCCGTAGCTGTGGCCGACCAGCACGGCGTCGTGGACGTTCTCGGCCGCCAGCAGCGCGGTCACGTCCTCGATGTGCGTGTCGAGGTTGACCCCGCCGTGCAGGAGGTGGCTGCGTTCGCCGAGCCCCGTCAGCGTCAGTGGATGGACGCGGTGGCCGTGCCCGCGGAGTTGCTCGGTCAGTTCGGCGAAAGACCAGCCGCCGTGACACATGCCGGGGACGAGGACGAAGGTGGCCATGATCGTGCTCCGTGTGGTTGTCGGGTTCAGCGGATTTCGGCGGCGGGTTCCAGCGGTGGAGCGGCTCGTGGCGTGGGCCGGACCGCCGCCAGTGCTGCCGCGGCGGCACACAGGACGGCGGTCCAGGCCAGGGGCGCGGCGGTCGAGGTGTGGTCGGCGAGGACGCCGGCCAGCCACGGGCCCACGGTCTGTCCGGTGGCGAAGAGCGTGGTGAACGCGGCCAGCGTGGCGGTCCAGTCCGCGAGCGGAACAGCGGTCCGGATGTGGGCGGTGACGGCGGCGGGGACCGCCATGAAGGTCACCCCGTAGGCGACCGCGGAGGCGATCACGACCGCGGGTGAGGGTGACAGCAGCGCCAAAGCCGCGCCGCCGGCCAGCACGCCGAGCACCACAGCCAGGGCGCGGGTGCCGGGCCAGCGGGCGATCGGGCGGCTCCACAGGACCGGGGCGACCACCACCGCGGCACCCAGCGCCGTCCACGTGAGCACCACCTGCATGACCGGCGCGTGCCGTCCAGCCAGGTAGACGGACAGGAAAGTGATGTAGGTGATGTACCCGGCGGCGAAGAGGAAGTACGCCACGGCGACCCGGCACAGCGGACGCACGCGTGCTCGGCCGGCCTCACCGGCCGGCAACTCCTCGCCGGTTCCCGCCGCCGTCCAGCTGATCAGGGTGGCCAGCCCCGCCGCGGCACCCAGACCGGCCCACGCCGCCTGCCAGTGATCACCCAGACCGGGGATGGTCGCACCGCTGAGGATGATCCCCAGGCCCGTGCCCGCGAAGTACACCGTGATCGGTGCGCTGGACCCGGCACTCGCGGCGATCCGGGCCGCGATCACCCCACCCGCGACGAACACCAGCGCCCCGCTCGCCCCGGCCACGGTGCGGACCGCCAGCAGCACGACGAAATCGTCACCCGCCGCCGTACCCGCCAACGCCAACGCGGTGATGACCATGCCCCAGCGGAAGACCGCGGCGGTGCCCCAACGGCGCACCAGAACCACCGCCGCCACCGCGCCGACCAGGTAACCCGACCCGTTCGCGGCGCTGATCACCCCCGCGTCGGCCAACGTCCAGCCCAGGCCGTCCCGCATGGCCGGCACGAGCAGCCCGTACGCGAACCGCGCGAGCCCCAGTGCGGACGCGGTCCCGAGCGCCAGCCGCGCGGCCCGCCCCGTGGCTGTCATGCGCACCCCCAGATCGAACCGATCAGTTCTATCCGGACGCTAGCACAATGATCGAACCGATCGGTACGATCGAGTCATGCCCGTTGCCAAAGGCGCGACCATCGACCCGGAACGCACCCGCGCAACGATCCTGCACGCGGCCACCCAGGTGCTGTACGAACGCGGGCTCGACGGCATCGGCGTGGCCGGGCTGTGCGCGCGCCTCGGCGTGTCCAAGGAGACGCTCTACCGGCACTTCGGCAGCAAGGACGGACTGGTCCAGGCGATGCTCGAAGCACGAAGCGACCGGGTCGTCCGCTGGCTGACCGACGCCGTCGAGGCTGCCGGAGACGACCCCGCCGACCAGCTCACCGCCCTGTTCGACACGCTTCAGGGGTGGTACGCCGAGCCGGCCTTCCGCGGCTGCGCACTCCTCAACGCCGCGACCCAGCACCACACCGGCACCGTCCGGACCATCACCACCCGCCACCTCGGCCGCTACCTCGAACTGCTCACCGGAATCGCCGACCGCGCCGGAGCCGCCGACCCCGGCCAGCTCGGACAGCTCGGACAGCAACTACTCATCCTCGTCGAGGGCGCCACCGTCGTGGCCGACCACCACAACCCCACCCGCGCGGGCGAACACGCACTCCAGGCCGCGCTCACCCTGCTCGCCACCGCCCGCCGAACCTGACCTGCCACCACAGGGCAGACGGTGACCTCGGCTGAACACGACGCCGCCGAGGCGCGTCGGCTGGTCAACGGTCGTCCTCGAGCAGGCGCTACTTCAGCACGCTGACCGCGCGGGCGATGACCAGCAGCGACGTCAGCAGCGCCGCGACGCTCTGCACCGCCATCAGCACCTTCGCCCGCGAAGACAGCGGCATGGTGTCGGTGGGACTGAACGCCGTCGAATTCGTCACCGATACGTACAGGTAGTCCACCAGGGTCGGCACCCAGTCGGACTTGACGCTGGAACCCTCGGCGACCTCAACGACGGTGTCGGCGTTCTCGTCCTGGGAAAACCGGAAGTCGGCCAGTGGCAGGTCGGCGCGGCCGGCCTGGGTGCGCTTGACCGGGCCGCCGCGGTCCAGCTCCCAATAGGCCAGGCCGAACGCGATCACGTTCGTCAGCCACACCTGCAGCGCACCCAGCAGCAGGTCCTGGCCGCTGTCGGCCGCGCCGGCGATCAGGTCGTGGATCAGCAGCCCGAGCGCCCCCAGGTTGGTGACGCCGATGACCGCGACGAGCGTCAGGGACACCACCCGGGAAAACCGCGTCTGCCGGGTGACGCGCCGCGGGTTGATCGCGATCAGCGGCACCAGCAGCACCATCTCCAGCGCGGGCACCACGAACCGGGGCAAGACGAGCAGCTGCTCGGGCAGCGCCAGGTAGAGCGCGATCGCCACGACGGTCGCGACGGCAGCCGGCAGGCGGGCCTCACCGCGGCGCTGGTGCCGGGGATGACGGGTGCGGGCCTCGGACCGATCGGCTGGCATGACTGCGGCGGCTCCTCGGGAACGGCCGCTGACCGGCCCTTTGATCGTCGGGGCCGCGAGCCTAGCGCGTGCCTGACGAACGGTGAGGGCGGTGTTCGGTTCGTGGCGGACAGACGGCGCTCGTCGACGTCACGGCCTGCCGCCGCAGTCGAACAGCACACCGGCGGTGGCCGCGTCCGGGCCGATCCGCGCGGGCGGCACCGGCCGGCAGTGCTTCGCCTCCCACCTGACCCGCCCGGTCAGTTCCCCCGCGTCGCCCGCCGCCGCGGTGGCCCGCCCCGCCCCGGCGCGGCCGATGTCGACGAACACCTGCGGCAGCAGCACGAACCGCACCTTCCCGGCCGCGACCCACTGCGGGAGCTCCGCGGCCGACGGCGCCGGGTCGAAGCCGAGGTAACCGCCGAGCGGCGCGACGCGCGCCTCGGTGTTCAGCAGGAACGGGTCCGCGCCGTAGGTGCCGCCCTCGACGGCCAGGGCGACTTCGGCGGACGAAGCCTGCGCGAACGCGAGCACCTGGCGCTGACCGGGGCTGAGGCGGTACGCGCTCTCGACGAACCGGACGTACCCGGCCGCGGCGCCCGCACCGGTGTTGACGCTGAAGACGGTGTGCAGCGCGGCCGTCGACGGCGGCCCGGCGGCCGGGTCGGCGCTCTCCAGGACGCTCCCCGGCCGCACCGCGGTGTCGGCGACGAAGGCCGCGGGTCCGGCCACGACGGCGGCCAGCCCGATCGCGGCCGCGACGCGGGCAGCCCGCAACAGCGCCGCGACGACGGCGAGCAACGCCAGGACCAGCACGGTGTACCGCAGCCACGGCAGCCAGTCCGGCGTCCGGTCGAGCAAGACGTAGGCGAGCACCGCCGTCCCCGCCACCGCGGCCGGCAGGACGAACCGGGCCCGGCCGCGCGACCAGCTCGAGGCCGCGACCAGCCCCGCGGCGGCGAGTGCCGCGATCGCCGGGGCCAGCTCGGCGGTGTAGTACGCGTGGAAGATACCGCCGGTGACCGAGAAGACCACGGCCCCGACGACCAGCCAGCCACCCCACAGCGCCCAGCCCGCCTTCGTCCGCGGCGTGGCTCCGCGAGCGCGGCACGCGGCGACGACCAGGGACACCAAGGCGAGCGGCAGCAGCCAGGCGATCTGCCCGCCGACCTCCGCGTCGAACAGCCGCAGCGGACCCGCCTCGCCGCCGAGCGCCGCGCCGGCCGTGGCGCTGTAGCCGCCGCCGACGCCGGTCGTGCCGCCGACCAGCCGCGCCACGCCGTTGTAGCCGAAGGCCAGCTGCCACACCGAGCCGTCCGTGGTGCTGCCGACGAACGGCTTGGCGCCGGGCCAGACGGTGACGGCGACCGGCCACGCCAGCGACACGAATAGCGTCACCGCGCCGGCCACGCCGAGCCACGCGAGCCGCCGGCCGCGTGAGCCGGGCGCCGCGACGAAGTACGCCAACGCGAGACCCGGCAGCACGATCCACGCGGCGAGCATCTTCGTGAGGAAGCCCAGCCCGACGAAGACCCCCGCCCACACCAGCCACCGGGCGTTGTCGATCGCCCGGGTGACGCAGTAGGCGGCGAGCAGCAGCAGGAGCACCAAGAGGGTGTCCGGCAGGTTGTCGCGGTTGATCGCCGCGGTGATCGGCGTCAGCGCGAAGAGCGCCGCGGCGAGCAGCGCGGTCCGCGCGCCCGCCCAGCGACGCACCACCCGGTGCAGCACGAGCACCGCGGCGACTCCCTCGACCACCTGGACCAGGGCGATCGCCCACGGGTGGAACCCGAAGACGGCCACGCCGAGCGCTTGCGTCCAGAAGGCGAGCGGCGGTTTGTCGACCGTGACGACTCCCGCCGGGTCGAAGCCCGCGAAGAAGAACGCCGAGACGTCGCGCGACATCGAATGCACGGCCGCCGCGTAGTACGGCTGCAGCGGCCGGCTCCCCGAGGCCCAGCCCCACACCACTGCGGCAACGGCCGCGATCACTCCCACCGCGACCCGCTCAGCCCGCCCGGTCCGCACCTCGGCCGTCACCGCCATGTCTCCCCCTCCGGTTGCCGACAGGAACGCTAGGGCGGCACACCGCCGAAATCCTCAAGCTCCGGATTGAAGTGACCTCCACCCGCGGGTTGAGCGCCGGAGGTCTCTCAGCGTCTTCACAGCGGGTTTGCGCCAAAGTCGGCGGCGTCCGTCGTAGGGGAGGTTTTGTGCACGACCCGCTGACCCGGCGTCGCCTGTTCGGGGTGACTCTGGGCGCCGCCGCGCTGGCAGCATGCTCGGCACCCGGGCAACCCCCGGCTCCGGCCGGTTCCACCCCGCCGCAGGCGGTGCCGCCGCCGTCGAGCACACCACCACCGTCCTCCTCGCCGCACCCGCAGGGACCGGCCACCGAACTCGTCCGCTCCTCGTCGGGACGGCCGCAGGTCGCGCTGACGTTCCACGGCGCGGGCGACCCGCAGGTCGCCCGCCAGGTACTGGACGTCGTGCACCAGCACGGCGCCCGGATCACCGTGCTGGCGGTGGGCACCTGGCTCGCCGAGCACCCGGACGCCGCCCGGATGATCCGCGACGGCGGCCACGAACTGGGCAACCACACCTGGAGCCACCCCGCGCTCTCGGGTTACGCGGCGGAGCCGATGTACGCGGAAATCCAGCGGTGCCGCGACAAACTCGCCGAACTGACCGGCTCTCCGGGGAACTTCTTCCGCCAGTCCCAGGGCCAGCACGCCACCCCCGAGGAACTCGTCGAAGCCGGCAAAGCGGGCTACGCCCGGGTGCTGTCCTACGACATCGACTCCCTGGACTGGAAGGACCCCGGGCCGGCCGCCATCCGCGCCGCGGTCGCGAAAGCCCGCGCCGGCAGCGTGGTGAGCATGCACTTCGGGCACCCGGGCACGGTGGCCGCGCTCCCCGGCATCCTGACCGCACTGGCGGACCGCGGCCTCACCCCGGTCACCGCGTCGGACCTGCTGGCGTAAGCGGATGCGTGTCCGGCTGACCGCCGTGGTCCTCGGTATCGCCCTCGCCGCCGGCTGCTCGTCGGGCACCGGCTCGGACATGTCCGGCATGCCGGGCATGTCCGGCGGCCCGGGCATGTCCGTACCGCACCTGCCCACCCCGCCGGCCCCGGCGCTGAACCCGCTGCCCGGCATGCCCGGCGTCCCGGACCCGCACGACGTCGACGCGGCGGCGGGCACCGGGATGCTCTCGCCCGCGGTCGCCGGCGACAAGCCCCTGGTCTACGTGCCGCACAGCGGCTCCGGCGACGTCTGGGTCATCGACCCGGCGACCTTCCGCGTCGTCGCGAAGTACCCGGCGGGCAAGGAACTGCAGCACGTGGTGCCCTCGTGGGACCTGCGCACGCTCTACGCCACCGACGACCGCGGCGACCACGTGCTGCCGTTCGACCCCAAAACCGGCCTGCCCGGCAAGGCGTTCCCGGTCGTGGACCCGTACAACATGTACTTCAGCCCGGACGGGCGGTACGCGATCTCGGTGGCCGAACGGCTGCGCAAGCTGGTCTGGTACGACCCGCACACCTGGCAGGTCCACGACGAAACCCCGACGCCGGAGTGCGCGGGCATCGACCACGCGGACTTCTCCCCCGACGGGCGCACGGCGGTCTTCACGTGCGAGTTCGCCGGTCGCGTCGCGGTGGTCGACGTGGCTTCCCACCACCTGCTGCGGATGATCGACATGCCGCACCGCAACACGAAAATGGGCCCGCAGGACATCAAGCTCGCCCCGGACGGCTCGGTCTACTACATCGCGGACTCCGACGCGAACGGCCTCTGGGTCCTCGACGGCGCGGCGACGAAAGTGCTCCGCTTCATCCCGACCGGCGGCGGCGCGCACGGGCTTTATTTGTCACGGGACGCGAAGCAGTTGTACGTGACCAACCGCCACGAAGGCAGCGTCAGTGTGCTCGACGCCTACACCGGCGCGCCGGTGACGACCTGGCGCCTCCCGGGCGGCGGGAGCCCGGACATGGGCAACGTGACCTCCGACGGCACCCAGCTCTGGCTGTCCGGCCGCTACGACCGGGTCGTGTACGTGCTGTCCACAAAGGATGGGACGCTGCTGACGAAGATCCCCGTCGGGAACGAGCCGCACGGCCTGTGCGTCTGGCCGCAGCCAGGCCGGTATTCCCTGGGCCACACCGGCATCACCCGGTGAGCCACCGGAACCCCGGAGCCCATCGATCACCCGCGTCCGCCGCGCAGCTCTCGCCGCCGGCACGTCCGGGCGCCGACTACCGCTTCGTGAGCAGCCGGGTCTGTTCGCGTAGGACGTCGACCGTGTTCGCCACCCAGTCCCCGATCACCGCCTGCTCGGCCGGGGAGTAGCGGGCCATCAGCTTCGCCATCGCCGCGTCGAGGCCGGCGAACAGCTTCCCGAACGCTCCGGGCGCCGCCGTGATCACGAGCCGGCGGCGGTCGGCCGGGTCCGGGGCGCGATGGGCGAGCCCGGCGCGCTCGAGCCGGTCGACCACGCCGGTCACCGCGCCCGGGGTCAAGCCGATCGCCTTGGCCAGGTCGCCCGCCGACACCGACCCGGCGCCCGCGATCACGGCGAGGGCGCGCTGGTCGACCGCCGTCACGCCCAGGCTCGCCCCCACCGCTTCGTGGAACGCCACCACAGCGGTGCTCAGCTCCCGTCCGGCGGCCCGACCTTCCATGCCGTCACTTTACCTTGCCAGATATTTCAGTACACTGAACTAAAATGTTCATAAACTGAGACATCGGGGTGGTCATGAGCGAACTGAAACTGGCGCTCGAGGTGCCGAGATGGACCTGGGGTTGCTACACCGGACACCTCGGGCTGGTGCTCGGCTTGTCGTCGGTCGCGTCGATCCAGCGGCTGATCGTCGTCAACTGGACCGCGCAGATCCCCCACGGTCTCGCCCTCGCCTCCGAGGTCGTCGTGCTGGCCGCGCGGATCACCCTGGTCGTCTCCCTCTGGCGGATCGCGATGCGCGGCCAGGCCCTCCGCCTGAGCGCAGGCCACGCATTCGCCCGGAACCACTGGCGCAGCCTGCTGTGGCAAGCCGCGTTCCTCGGCGCCGCCTACCTGGCCTTCGAAATCCTGGCCGAAGACGCCCTGCCGGAACTGCTGCCCGCATCCGCCCGGCAGACCTATCTGGCCATCCTGCTGTTCCTGAAGAACCCCACCGTCATCGCACTGACGTTCCTGTGGTGGATCGGCCTGGTGCGCCAAGCCTTCCGGGCGACGCCGGCACAAGTGGCGGGCACGGCATCAACGCCATGACACCCGCTCGCTCACCGGCTCCACTTCTTGGCCCAGCCCGTGTCAGCGCTCGCCGACCAGAAGTTGTCCATCAACTGCGCCGCGGCACGGGGCTCGAACCCGAGATCCGCCGGCGGCAGTTCGCGGCGCTCCGCAGGAGTGCCCAGCCCCATGATGACCTGCTCGAAGCCAGCCGGCGTGTAGCCGTTGAACACGTGCGCAGCGCTCTGCGTGGTGAAGCTGTGCACCGTTCCACGCGGAATCCACACCGAGTCACCCGCCGTCGCCCGCATCGGCGGCTTGTCCTCGACGCGGAATTCGATGGAGCCTTCGAGGATGTTGAACCATTCGTCGATCGGGTGGACGTGCGGCGGCGGGCCGCCATCCGACGGCATCCACTGCTCCATCACCGAGAACGCTCCCCCGGTCTGCTCGGAATCCGCCAAGACGACCCAGAGGACACCGAACGCCCAGTACGCCGGGGCCGTGTCCCTCCCGGTCATGAACGGCACACCATGAGGCGGTACAGCAGCGACAGTGCTCTTCTCTTCGATCACGATCGTGTCCTTTCGCGACGGAGATCGCATCGTCTCCAGTTGGTACTCAGTACCATAACACACTGAGTTCCGAATGAGCCTGAGAGCCGTCAGACCGTATGATGGTTCGGTGACACCCGAACAGGCGCCCGACTCCCTCATCCAGCGCAAGCAGTTGCGCGCGCGGCAGCGCATCATCGACGCCGCCGACGAGCTCTTCGCGCTGCACGGGTACGACGCGGTGTCGGTGAGCGACATCGCCGCGCGCGCCGAGGTGGGCCGCACGACTTTCTTCCGTTATTTCGGCGACAAGACGGAGGTCGTCTTCGCCAAGGAACAGGCGCTGTTCGACACGATCGCCCTGGCGGGTGCAGACGACACCGTCGGCGCCGCGCGCGACCACCGGGAGGCCATTGAACAGCTGCGCCCGATCGTCCTGCGCCTGTTCGCGCAGGTGACGGAAGACCTCGACGCGTACAAGCACCACACCGACCTGGTCGAAAAGCACCTCGAGCTGCGCGCACGTGAAGCACTCAAGACCCAGCAGCTCGCGTCAAACCTCACCGAGGTGCTGCGAAGCCGCGGCACCGCGCAGACCATCGCCGTGTTCGCCGCGCAGATCGCGCTCGCCTGCTACGAGACAGCCCGACGTCGTGCCCGTACCGCCGCCGACCTCGTCAGCGAGTCGGGCGCCGCGTTCGACGAGGTCCTCACGCTCGGGTCCGGCTGAGCGACGGTGACCGCGACAGCCCCGGCCACCTCCAGGACGGTGCGGTCGATGCGGAGATCGAAGACCTCCCCATCACCGCCGATCCCGCCCGATACGGCCCGGACCGCTGCTCGGCGGCCTCGCGATCGCCGGCACCTGCGGAAAGTCACCGGGTTTCCCGCCCGGGCGTGGCGGTTGCCTCGCCGGGGTCGATGCGGCGCAGCAGGTCCTGGAGCTGCCGGCGCTGGGCCGCGGTCAGCCGGTTGATCATCTCGGCGTCCAGGCGCGGGATGTGGGCTTTGAGCCCGGCGCGCAGAGCCGCCTGGCCCGCGTCGGTCAGCGCGACCCGGAACGCGCGGCCGTCCTGCGGGTCGCGTTCCCGGCGGATCACGCCCTTGTCCTCCAGGCGGGCGACCAGCTTGGTGGTGCCCGCGGAGCTGTAGCCCATCCGGGCGGCGACCATGCTGGCGTGGGTGCGCGGGCCGGGGAAGCGCGCCAGGCGCAGCAGGAACTCGAACTCGGTGCCGTCCAGGCCGGTGGCGGCGCGGATGTCGGCGTGCAGCAACGTGTTGAGGGCCCGGTGCAGGTTGACCACCCGGCCCCACAGCACCACTCCTTCGTCGGCCACCAGCGCGCGCAACTCCTCATCCACGGTGCCGATGGTATCGGACGACCGGAAGGTACCTCGCCAGAGAGCTAGTTTAACTCGCCAGCGAGGTATATATTGAGTCGTGTCCGACCGCCCGGCCGGCCACGAGGAGACGGCGAGCAGCATGACCGACCTGACCTACACGATCATCGACGGCGACTTTCCCGCCGGAGTCAAGAACAAGACCGCGACCCTGGTGACCAGCGAGAACGAGGCGCTGCTGGTCGACGCCGGGTTCACCCGCGCGGACGGGCACCGCCTGGCCGCCGCCGTGCTCGACTCCGGCAGGCAGCTGACCACCGTGGTGATCAGCCACGCGGACCCTGACTTCTACTTCGGCGCCGAACTGATCGCCGACTCGTTCCCCGGCGCGCGGTTCCTGGCCACCCCGGAGGTGGCCGCCGCGATGGCCGGGAAGTACGAGGGCAAGCTCAAGGCCTGGGCGGCGCTGGGTGCGAACCTGCCCACCCGGCTGATCGAGACCGAGCCGCTCACCGGCGACCTGCAGTTCGCCGGCCACACCTTCGAGCTCAAGGGCGCCCCTACGGCGCTGCCCGACCGCGCCTACCTCTACCAGGCCGAGGACCGCGCGATCCTCGGCGGCGTGCTGGTCTTCGCCGACGAGCACGTCTGGATCGCGGACACCCCGCGCGACGAGCAGCTCGACGCCTGGGACGCACTCCTGAGCGAGATGCAGGGCCTCGAGCCCGCGCTCGTGGTGCCCGGCCACCGGCAGCCCTCGGCCGCCGCGGACGCGAGCGCGATCGCCTACACCCGCGAGTACATCGCCGCGTTCCGTCGCATCGTGGCCGAAGCCGCCGACGGTGCCGCCGCCACCGAGGCGCTGCTCAAGGCGTATCCGCGGGCGGGCATGCAGATCGCCGCGCAGCTCGGCCCGAAGGTCGTCAAGGGCGAGATGGCGTGGGGCTGACCATGACCGAGACCGATTTCGCCACGAGCAGCGCACCGGCCGACGTGGTGCGCCGCCAGTACCTCGCCTCGGCCGCCGGCGACCTGGCCGCCTTGCGCGCCACGCTCGCCCCGGACGTGGAATGGACCGAGATGGCCGGCTTTCCGCTGGCCGGCACCTACCGCACGCCTGACGGCGTGACCGCGAACGTCATGCAGCGGCTCGGCGCCGACTGGGACGGCTGGGCCGCGCACGACGACACCTACGTCGTCGACGGCGAGAACGTCGTGGTCCTGGCCCGCTACACCGCGGTCCACAAAACCACCGGCAAGCACCTGAACGCGCGGGTCGCCCACCACTTCACCGTCCGCGGCGGGCTGATCGTGCGCTTCGAGCAGTTCGTCGACACCGCCCTGGTGCGCGACGCCGCGACCCCCGACAGCTGAGGCACCCCGCTTTGCCGAGAAAGTGCAGCAACGACAACAACGATCCGTTCAACCGTTCGGTTGAACGTGGATTCGACCGTTACCGCACCCGATTGCAGCTTCCGAGTGACGCGGCGGGCACCACGGGCACGCCAATGTGGACAGTGCCCGTGGTGCCGGGTGCGCGATCTTCCCCCGTCAGCAGAAAGGTTCCCACCGTGTCGAACTCACTCAGCCGACGACGTGTCCTCACCACCGGAGCCGGCGCCGCGCTCGGCCTCGGGGTGCTCGCGGCCACCTCGGCTCCCGCATCGGCCTCCCCCGCCGGGAGCGCGGGTGAGGAGACCAAGTCCCTCGACGAGCTCTACCAGGACGCCGTCGCCGAGGGCGGCAAGCTGGTCGTCTACGCCGGCGGCGACACCGCGGCCCAGGGCAACGGCGTCAGGGCGGCCTTCAAGAACCGCTTCCCGGCCATCGACTTCGACTACATCGTCGACTACAGCAAGTACCACGACGTCCGCGTCGACAACCAGCTGGCCACCGGCACGCTCGTCCCCGACGTCGTCCAGCTGCAGACCCTGCAGGACTTCGACCGCTGGAAGGCGCTGGGACGCCTCATGCGCTACAAGCCCGCCGGCTTCTCGAAGCTCTACAAAGGCTTCCGGGACCCGCAGGCCGCGTGGGTCGCGGTCGCGGTGATCGCCTTCAGCTACTCCTACAGCACCACGGCACTCGGCTCGAACGGTCCGAAGACCCCGCTCGACCTGGTCGATCCGGCCTGGAAGGGCAAGATCGCCTCCTCCTACCCCCACGACGACGACGCGGTGCTCTTCCTCTACTCCCTGTACGCGCAGACGTACGGATGGGACTGGGTGGCGAAGCTGGCCGCCCAGGACGTGCGGTTCGCCCGCGGCACCAACTCGCCGGGCGAAGCGGTCAGCAGCGGGCTGAAGGCGATCGGTGTCGGCGGCTCCGGCTCGGCGGTCGCGTCCTCGTCGCCGGTGAAGTGGGTCGTCCCCGACGGCCACCCGTTCATGGCCTGGGCACAGCGGGCCGCGATCCTGAACCAGGCGAAGCACCCGGCCGCGGCCAAGCTGTTCCTGAACTTCGCGCTGGCGCTCGACAACCAGAAGTCCTCGTTCAACGGCTGGTCCGTGCGCACCGACGTCACGCCGCCCACGGGGCTGAAGCCGATCTGGGAGTACCCGAACGCGCACCTGGACGGCTTCCCCCGGTTCATGGCGGACCGGGCGGAGCTGGAGCGCCTGCGGCAGACGTTCGCGCTCTACTTCGGCGAGGTCCAGGGCGCTCCCACCCCCGGCTGGCTCGGCCTGCACCCCGGTGCCCGGCCGGCAGCGAGGCCATGATCCGCGGGCGAGAGGAACTTCACCTCGCCGGTCCCGGCGCGGCGGTTAGGATGGTGATCATCCGCCTGGACCATCTGCCGCCGGGAGACCCGTCGTGCTCGGATTCGGCCTCACCGGAGCTCCGCCACGCAACCGGCGGTTCGCGCTGACGAGTGGCGCGCACCTGGCGTTCTTCGTGCTCGTCGGGGTGGCCCTGATCCGGCTCGACACCGCTTACGGGGCGCTGTGCTGGGCGATCGTCACGCTCAGCGGGCTGCTCGCGGTCGTTTACGTCCTGGGGCAGACCTGGCGGGGCGGGCTGAGCACGCTTTGGGGCCTGGCCTGGGTCGCGACGCTGGTGGTCCTCTGGGCCCTGATCATCGTGGTCGCGCCCGTGACGCTGACCGACGCGTACGTCTGGTGCGCCGTCCCCTTGGCGTATGCCGGTCTGCACGTGCTCGATCACCGTGCCGGCCCGATCGCGGTCGCCGCGATCACCGTCGTGCTCGTCGGGAGGCAGGTCGCGGCCGCCGGCCCGTTCGCGCTGGAGGCGGCCGTGGTCCCGGTGGTGGCCGTGTGGACCACCCTGGCGCTCCACCGGGTTCAGCAGCGAAACGCCGCCGAGCGGCAGCGTCTGGTGGACGACCTGCGCAGCACGCGCGACGTGCTGGCCGAAGAGCAGCACCGCGCCGGAATGCTGGAGGAACGCGCCCGGATCGCCCGTGACCTGCACGACTCCCTCGCGCAGGAGCTCTCCGGCAGCGTGCTGATGCTGCAGGCGACCGAACGGAACTGGCCGGACCGGACCGACGCGGCGCGCGCCCGGGTCCGGGAGGTCGTCGACCGGCTCCAGGACGAGCTCGCCGAGACGCGCCGGGTCATCCGCGACCTCGCCCCGTCCGCTCTCGGCGAGTCCGGGTTGGACGGAGCGCTCCGGCTGCTGTGCGCTCGCGCCCACCAGGACGAGACGGCGGCCCAGGTGCGGTTCGAGACGGCCGGCACGGCGGACTGCCCCCTCGACGAACAGACCGCCGCCACCCTGTTCCGCGTGGCCCAGAGCGTGCTGGCGAACGTCCGCGAACACGCGCACGCGGTGAACGTGCGGGTCACGCTCCGCCGGCACCCGGAGCTCGTCGAACTGGAGATCAGCGACGACGGCGCCGGCTTCGACCCGGCCGGGCGCGTTTCCGGGACCGGCCGCGGACTCGGCCTCCCCGCCGCCCGGACCCGGCTCGACCGGCTCGGCGGTGCCCTCGACGTCGACAGCTCCCCGGGCCGCGGTACCCGGGTGACGGCCATGGTGCCCACCCGGGTCGGTCCGGCGATCCCGGCAGGCGTCCGATGACCACGGCGCGGCTGCGCCTGCTGATCGCGGACGACCACGCCGTGGTCAGGGCCGGGCTGCGCGCCTTGCTGGAGGGCGAGGAAGGCTTCGAAGTGGCCGGCGAGGCGAGCAGCGGCGAAGACGCCGTGCGGCTCGCCGCGCAGTTGGTGCCGGACGTCGTCCTGATGGACCTGCGGTTCGCCGGGGTCAACCAAGGTATCGACGGGGTCGAGGCCATCCGCCGGCTGGCCACCGCGGCACCGGGGGTGCCCGTGGTGATGCTGACCAGCTATGCCGGCCGCGCCGACGCCGTCCGCGCCCTGGGGGCGGGCGCCCGGGGCTACGTGCTGAAGGCGGGGCCGCCCGAGGAACTGTTCCGGGCCGTTCGCAGCGCCGCGGCCGGCGGCCTGGGCCTCGCCCCGGAGATCGTGGACGGCCTGGTCGGCCAGGTGGTGAGCCCCGACCCGGACTTGACCGCACGAGAGATCGAGGTCATCCGGTTGCTGGCGAGTGGTCGCAGCAACCGGGCCATCGCCGAAGCCCTGTTCCTCAGCGAAGCCACGGTGAAGACCCACCTCGTGCGCATCTACCGCAAGCTCGGGGCCGACAACCGCGCGGCCGCCGTCTCCGAAGCCGTGCGCCGGGGACTGCTGGAACTCACCTGAGCCTCGCGCCGTCGCTCACCTGCGGTCAGTGCGACGAACCGCGTAGGCCGATCGAGGTACCGAGCCCGTTGGTCGATCACCACTCTTGACAAGCGACCGGAAAAGCACATACATGGACAATGGTTCATACCACTCGGCAGGAGTTGAGCTACCGTGGTCAAGCTTGGCCGGATCACCGCGTTGCTGGCAGGCGCCGCCCTCTTGGCGGGCATGACGACAGGCACGAGTGCGGCCAGTACGTCCGCCGCACCGCGCAAGACCGGGCCGATCACCGTGGCCTACGTCGAGGTGAACAACAACAGCATGCTGAACGTGGGCAAGTACGCGCTCGCCCAAGGCGGCGGCAACGTGTTCGACATCGGCGTCATCTTCGCCGCCAACATCAACTACGACACCGCGACGAAGTCGGCGTACCTGTACTTCAACCCGAACGTGCAGAACGTCCTCGGCAACGTCAGCACCCAGGTCCGCCCGCTGCAGGCCAAGGGCATCAAGGTCATGTTGTCGATCCTCGGCAACCACCAGGGCGCCGGGTTCGCCAACTTCCCGTCCCAGCAGGCGGCCGCCGCCTTCGCCAAACAGCTGTCCGACACCGTGACCAAGTACGGGCTCGACGGCATCGACTTCGACGACGAATACGCCGAGTACGGCAACAACGGCACCGGCCAGCCCAACGCCGGCTCCTTCGTCCACCTCGTCACGGCCCTGCGCGCGGCCATGCCCACCAAGCTGATCTCGCTGTACAACATCGGCCCGGCAGCATCAAGGTTGTCCTACGGCGGCACCGACATCACCTCGAAGTTCAACTACGCCTGGAACCCCTACTACGGCACCTGGGGCGTACCGAACATCGCCCTCCCCAAATCCGGGCTCTCCCCCGCGGCCGTCCAGATCGCGGCGACATCCACCGGCACCGCCGCCGGCCTCGCCCAGCGAACCGTGAACGAAGGCTACGGCGTGTACCTGACTTACAACCTCGGCGCCGCCGACGCACACACCTACATCTCCAGCTTCACCAAACCCTTGTACGGCAAGGACGCCGTGTACACGAACTAGCCACCCCAGCTGTCGAAGCCGGCAGTCCGCGCACCTCTGCTGCTGTCGCACCGCGCGGTTCAGTCACGCACGTCCTTCGCGGAACGACTCCCCCCGTGGCCGCGCGTCGTTTTCCCTTCTGCGCGCTCGACGCGGGCGAGCACCTTGCCGGAGATCCGGTGCAGCGTCCGGAGTTCGGTCGGGGTCAGGGCGTCGACGAACAGGTCCAGCACTTGGCCGACGTGTCCGGGCGCCGCGTCCGCCAGGTAGGCGTGGCCGGCGTCGGTCAGGATCGCCTGCGTGTATCTGCCGTTGTGCGGGTCGGGCTCGCGGCACACGAATCCGCGCTTTTCGAGCCGGCCGACCAGGTGCGACAGCCGCGACAGCTCCGTGTTGGCCAGGACCGCCAGCTCGCTCATCCGCATCCGGCGCCCGGGCTGATCGGACAGGTGTGCCAGCACGTAGTACTCGATGAAGCTGAGCTTCGAGTCCCGCTGGAGCTGTGACTCCAGGGCGGCGGGCAGCCTCTGAGCGAGCTTCATGAACCCGCGCCACGCCGCCAGCTGGTCGCCGCTGAGCCAGCGCGGCCCGGACGCCCCGGGCTCCCGTGAGGCAGACATGCGCGCAGTGTACTGATCCAGCCCTGACTTGAATATTCATGTCAATGCGGCTAGCGTGACACTTGAACATTCAAGTGAGAAGACGGTGAGGAACCTCCATGAACGACCTGAAGCTGGCCATCGTCCTCGGCAGCACCCGTCCCGGCCGCAAGGGCGAAGCGGTGGCGAACTGGGTGCTGGGCAAGGCCAAGGAGCGGCCGAACGCCGACTACGAGCTGATCGACCTGGTCGACTACCCGCTGCCGCACCTGGACGAGGCCGTGCCGGCGAGCAGGGGCGCGTACGCGGGCGAGCACACGAAGGCCTGGTCCGCCAAGATCGGCGAGTTCGACGGGTACATCTTCGTCACCCCGGAGTACAACCACTCCACGTCCGGAGTGCTGAAGAACGCCATCGACTACCTCTACACCGAGTGGAACAACAAGGCCGCCGCCTTCGTGTCGTACGGCGCGCTCGGCGGAACGCGAGCCATCGAGCACCTGCGGGCGATCTCGAGCGAACTGCAACTGGCCCACGTGCGCCAGCAGCTGTCGTTCTCGTTGTTCACCGACTTCGAGAACTTCTCCGCCTTCGAGCCCTCCGCACTGCACGACGGCGCCGCTTCCGTCCTGTTCGACCAGCTCGAGTCGTGGGCCGGCGCGCTCAAGACCGTCCGAAGCTGAGTCTCGATGAAGCTGTACGGACTCGAGGAACACTTCGTCACCGCGGACGTGGTCGAGGCGTGGCGGCGGCGCGACCCCGGTCTCGCCGAGCCGATGATGAAGTGGGCCGTCGCCAGTGACCTCACCCCCGCACTGCTGGACGTCGGCGGCGGACGCATCGCGGCCATGGACGACGCCGGGATCGACACGATGGTGCTGTCCCTCACGACGCCGGGTCTGCAGAACCTCGACGCGGCGGAGGCGGTCGCCCTGCAGGCGCCCACGAACGACCTGATCGCCGCCGCCGCGCGCCGGCACCCCGGGCGTTTCCAGGGATTCGCGGCGCTCGCCACCTCCGCGCCGGCCGCCGCGGCCGACGAACTGCGGCGGGCGGTCACCGAACTCGGGCTCAACGGCACGCTGGTCAACGCCGGCTCGCGGGGCCGCGCTCTGGACGCGCCCGAATTCTGGGACGTCTACGAGGCCGCCGAGGACCTGCGCGCACCCGTCTACCTGCACCCCGGCGTTCCGGTCCCGGTCGTCACGGAGGCCTACTACCGGGGCTTCGGCGAGCCGGTGGACAGCATGCTGGCCACCGGTGCGTTCGGCTGGCACTACGACGCCGGCCTGACCATCCTCCGGATGATCGTCGCCGGCGTCTTCGACCGGTTCCCCGGCCTCCAGGTCATCCTGGGGCACTGGGGCGAGGTCGTGCTGTTCTACCTCGACCGCGTCGCGGCCATGGACAAGCTCGTCGCCCTGCGGCGGCCGATCGCCGAGTACTTCCGCTCGAACATCTTCATCACCCCCGGCGGCATCTCCAGCCACAAGTACCTGCGGTGGAGCCTGGAGACGGTGGGGGCCGAGCGGATCATGTACGCCTCCGACTACCCGTTCAACACCGAGCGCGCCGGATCCGCGCAGCGTTTCCTGGACACGGCGCCGATCGACGAGGCCGGCCGCGAGCGCATCGCGCACCGGAACTGGGAAGAGCTCGTCGCCGGTATCCGGCGCTGATCACGATGGGGGAAGGGATACCGCGGGCCGCTCCTGCCTGGTGTTTGAGGATGGCGCCGTCGACGGCGCCGGGCACTACGAGTTCCGCACCGTGCTGCCCCGCACCGAGACCTTCGGCTTGGCCACGGACAGCCCGCTCGCCACGCTGACCCGGGCGTTGCAGCTGCGGGGCGTGCGCCCGCTGCACATCCACTCGATCGTCTCCGCCGACGGGTGCCTGCCGCCGGCCACTCAGATCTACTTCGACGGCGACCCAGCTCATCTACGACATCAGCCAGGTCTGGCAGCTGACTCCGGTCGGCTGGCTCGAAGCCGACAGCTCCGGCGCGCGGGATCCCCGGCGGATCGCCGCGCACCGCGAGGCCGTCGCGGCGGCGGCAACCCGGATGATCAGGGCGTGATCAGCGGACCAGCAGGTCCCGGATCGCCCCCGCGATCTCGTCCGGTGCTTCCTCGGCCATGAAGTGCCCCGCCCGGGTCAGCCGGTGGTCCAGGTCCGGCGCCCACGCCTTCCACACGCCGGCGGCGTCGTAGCCGAGCTGCGCGCCCCAGTCCTGCTGGACGACCGTCACCGGCATGGCCAGCTGCGACCCGGCATCCAGGTCGGCCTGGTCATGAGTGACGTCGATGCCGGCCGAGGCGCGGTAGTCCGCGACGATCGACGGCACCGCCGCCGCGCTCGCCCGCAGGTACTCGGCACGCACCTCCGCCGGGATCGCGGCCGGGTCGTTGGCCCAGGCGTCGAGGAACGAACCGAAGAACGCGTCCGCGCTGGCCGCGATCATCGTCTCGGGCAAACCCGGCGGCTGCGCCATGAGGAACAGGTGGTAGCCGACCGCCGCCGGGACGCCGTGCAGGACGTTCCACATGTCCAGCGTCGGGACGACGTCGAGGATGCCGAGGTGCGAGATCGTCTCGGGGTGGTCCAAGCCGGCCCGGAAGGCGACCAGGGCACCCCGGTCGTGCCCGACGAGGGCGAAGCGCTCGTGGCCCAGTGCGGCCGCCAGAGCCACCACGTCGGCGGCCATCGTGCGCTTGGCGTACACGTCCTCGCCGGTGGCCGCCGGCTTGTCGCTCGCGCCGTAACCCCGCAGGTCGGGGCAGATCACCGTGTGCTCGCCGGCGAGCCGCTCGGCGACGTGCCGCCACATCAGGTGCGTCTGCGGGAACCCGTGCAGCAGCACCACCGGGCTGCCGCTGCCGCCGACTGCGGCAGCCAACTCGACGCCACCGGCACCGGGCAGGCGGACGTGGTCGAAACCGGGAATCGAGAGTGTCATCGAAGGCCGTCTTCCGGGTCGGGAACTTGACCCGGCCGAGCCTGGGCGACGGCGATCAGCAACGAATCAGTGCGCCCGGGCGCACCCGGCCTCCGGCACCGATGATGGGGGTATGCGAATCGACGTGCTCGGTGCCGTCCGGGCGCTGCGCGACGACGGCAGCCCGGTCGGCCTCGGCGGACCCCGCCACCGCGAGGTGCTCGCCCGCCTCGTCGCCGCCGAAGGGCGGCTGGTCACGACCGACACCCTCGTCGACGACCTCTGGGCCGAGCCACCGGCACGCGCGGTCGGCGCGCTGCGGACGTTCGTCGCCGCGCTGCGCCGCGCCCTGGAACCCGACCGGTCACCCCGCACCCCGCCGCGGGTGATCGTCACCGAAGGCCCCGGCTACGCACTGCGGCTGCCCCGCGAAGACGTCGACGTCCACCGGTTCGAGGACGCGCTCGCCCGCACCCGCCACTCCCCCGGCGCGGTGACCGACCTCAGTGCCGCGCTCGCGGCCTGGCGCGGCCCCGCCTACGCCGACGTGCCGGATTCGCCGTGGGCGCAACGCGAACGGACCCGGCTGGAGGAGCTCCGGCTGGCGGCGCTGGAACTGCGCGCCCGCATCCTCCTCGACGCCGGGGAAGGCGCCGACCTCGTCGCCGAACTCGGCGCGCACGTCACCGAACACCCGTGGCGCGAGCCGGCCTGGGGACTGCTGGCCCGCGCCTTGCACCGGGCGGGCCGCCAGGCCGACGCGTTGTCGACCCTCCGCCGCGCCCGCACCATGCTCGTCGACCAGCTCGGCCTCGATCCCGGCCCCGACCTGCAACGCCTGGAAACCGACATCCTGGCCGGGCCCGCTGACGGCATGCCGAACACGTGGACCGGCCCCGGTGTCCGGCTCGGCCCACGCACCACCGTGGACCTCGCCCGCACGCTCGCGCTGGCCGGCGGCGACGCGCTCATCCACTCCCGGCGCGACCGCCTCGCCGCGATCCACGCCGCCGAACGCACCGGCGACCTGCGCCTGACCGCCCGGATCATCGGCGCCTACGACGTGCCCGCCATCTGGAGCCGCGCCGACGACCCCGAGCAGTCCCGGGCGGTCGTCACCGCCGCCGAACGCACGCTCACCCGGCTCGGCCCGGACGAGCCCGCCGACCTCCGGGCGCGTCTCCTGGCCACGATCGCCGTCGAAAGCCGCACCGCCGACCTGGCCGCGGACGCGCTGAGCCGCGCCCGGCAGGCCGCGCACCAAGCCGAAGCGCTGGCCCGGGAGCTGGGCGATCCCGCATTGCTGGCGTTCGCGCTCAACGGCGTGTTCCTGCAGTCCTTCACCCACCCCGGCCTCGCGGCGGCGCGCGACCGGATCGGCACCGAGATCCTCGACGTGGCGACCAGGCACGACCTGCCGAACTTCGCGGTCCTCGGCCGGCTGGCCCGCCTGCAATCCGCCTCGGCCCTCGGCGACCTGGACACCGCGGCCGCACACGCGACGGCGGCCGAACAGCTCGCCGCCACCACCGAGGCCCCCCTCGTCGGCGTCCTCACCGCCTGGTTCCGAGCCCGGGTCACGGCCGCCCTCAGTACCGAGCCCGGCGGACCGGCCCCCGCCACGGCCGCGGCGCAGTACCGCGCCGCCGAAGAGGCCCTTCGGTCCGCCGGAATGCCCGGACTGCACCGTGGCCTGTTCCCGCTCGCCCTGCTGGGGCTGCGTCTGCTGCACGACCGTCCCGCACCCACCGACCGGCACCTGGACTGGGGCCCGTACCTGCCCTGGACACGTCCCCCCGTGCTGCTCGCCCAAGGCCGTGACGAGGACGCCCGCACCGCACTGGCCGCGGCGCCGGAACCACCGCCCGACCACCTGCAGGAGGCGATGTGGTGCCTGACCGCCCACACCGCAGTCCGCCTCGGCGAACGCGAAGCCGCCGCCCGGGCCGCGGCCGCCCTGCACGCCGCGCACGCGGAAGACGCCGGCGGCGCCGGCGGAATGCTGACCCTGGGCCCGGTGGCGCGGTACCTGGCGAACGCGGAGACACTCGCCGGTCAGGTCGATCGGAGGAACGCTCCCGCAGAACACGGTCGCCTGCGGTGAGCCGGCCGGTTTCCGGCCAAGGCGCGCCGGCTCACCCCAGGCGGCCGTCGGCGAGCTCGGCCGCGATTACCCCATCGGCTGCCCATGCGGCCGGTCAGCGCCAGGAACGCGCGGCCGTCGCGCCGCCGCCGGCCCGGCACCGCCCCACCGGGCAGCCGTGAAGCACGCGATTTTGCTGCGCCGTGCCGGGGCGACGCCCGGGGTCGACGCCGTGGCGGCGATCCGGCCCGGGCGGTGCTCCCCCGGGTGGCGTAATCCGTCAGTTTCTGCCCGGAGTGCGGCAGGACGGTGTTAACTTCCGTCCGTCATCCGCTGCCCGAGCGAGGTGTTCGAGTCACAGTGACACTGCACACGGACAAGTTCGCCGCCTACCTGCGCATGCTGAAAGACCGCAGCGGGCAGGGCTATGAACGGCTCGGCAAGCAGGCCGGGGCCAGTGGCTCCAGCCTGCACCGGTACTGCTCCGGCAAGAGCGTCCCCGCCGACTACCGCGTCGTCCACTCGTTCGGGAAGGTCTGTGGCGCCTCCCCGGCGGAGCTGCGGGAACTGCACCAGCTGTGGGCCCTGGCCGACGCCGGCCGCGTCGACGAAGCGGAGCAGACCGGGACCGGTGAGGACGCCGCGCCGCCACGCCGGCGGCGCGCCTACGCCGCGACGGCCATCGCGGTCGTGGTGCTGCTGGCGGCCGGTTTGGTCTGGCTCACCGCCGACGCGTCCGCACCGGCGACCGGCCGGTACGCCGACCGGATGCTGTTCTCCCCGGGGTGCCAGCCGCCGGTCAGCATGGGGCAGCACGACGAGTGCGTCACCGAGGTGCAGAACCTGCTGGTCGCGGCCCACGGGCGGCTCTCGGTCGACGGCTCGTTCGGGCCGGAGACGCTGCGCCGGGTCACCGCGTTCCAGGTGCTGGCGGGCCTGCCCGCCCGCGGTGTGGTCGACGAGGCCACCAAGACCGCGCTGTACGACCGCCGGGCCAGCATGGCGACCTGGTCGGCGGCCGTGGTGGAGCAGCGGGTCCGGGCCGTGTTCACCGAAGCGCCGGACACCGCGGTCGCCATCGCGCGCTGCGCCTCGTTCCTCGATCCGCTCTGGGTGCTGCCGAACACGAACGGCAGCCGCAACTGGGGCGTCTTCCAGATCTCCGACGCCCGGCTGCTGGAGCTGGGCGGCACGCCGCGGCAGGCGTTCGACCCCGTCTGGAACATCGATGCGGCGCACCGCCTGTGGAGCGTGCGCCACGACTTCCACGACTGGCCGGCCTGCTCGGCGGCGCTGACGAGCCCGCAGTCGCACTGAGGACGCCGCCGGCGCCGGAAACCCCGCGCGGTTCCCGGCGCCGGCCGGCCGGTCAGACCGTGCCGTTCTCCCACCACCACGACCGGCCGAGATCGGCCCGGCTGTCCACGTGCTGGTGGTCGGTGTTGTAGGTCTCCAGGCCGGAGAACCCGCACGTCTCGGCCTTCTGGTAGACGGTCTTGTTGGCCACGCCCGGCACGTTCAGGTCGGCGGCGGTGCCGTACAGGTGCATGCTGTCGCTCGCGCCGCCGATCTCCGCGTTGTGCGCGATGCTGCGGAACCCGGAGTTCACCGTGATCGGCTTGTTCCCGAGCTTCTTGCGCAGCGCCTCGAGCTTGTACATGCAGCGCCGGGCGTTCTCCTTGGCGGTGGCCGCGCTGACCTTGCCGCCGTTGAAGGTGCCGCTGTCGCGGTCGGTGAACTCGCTGAAGTTGAAGTGGACGGTGGACCCGTCGCTCTGCTCCAGCGCGTTGAGCGCGGCCTGGGTGCCCGGGCCGACCTGGGCGTCGGCTCCGAGACCGTAGGCCGCCTGGAACCTGCGGACGGCCGCCGCGGTGCCGGGGCCGAACTCGCCATCGATCGAGACGCGGCTCTGGGCGGCGTGGTCGGCCGCCCAGCCGGCGACCCGGATCTGGAGCTCGGTGACGTCGGCGCCCGTGCTGCCCTCCTTCAGCGTGCGGGACCACGGGTAGGCCTGGGCGGTGCCGGTCAGCAGCAGCGGACTCACCGCGGCGGCCGCGCCGAGCACGACCGCGCCGCGGAGCACTGAGCGGCGGCTCATGGGGAGACTCATTCTCATCCTTTCCTAGCGGGGATTCAGCGGTTGGCGAGCTGGTCGAGGTCGGCCTGGGTGCCGTTGAAGACGTCGCCGGTGGCCGGCGCGGGGATGCCGGCGGGGATGGCCGCGTCGGTGTACTGCCACATCAGCCAGGTCTTCGAGCCGGCGGGCAGCGCCGGCTGCGTGACGGACTGCCGGTAGTCGGCGAGCTGCATCGGGTAGGCCGAAAGCGCCGTGGTGCCGCCCAGGCACGCGTCCAGGAACGACTTCTGGGTGTAGATGATCGGGGTCCGGCCGAACGCCGCCTGGACCTTGTCCAGCCACGCCTTGGCGTCGGCGACGGTGACGTGCGGCGGGCAGCCGCCGGAGCCGTCGTCCTTCCACTCCAGGTCGAACACGGGCGGCAGGTCGCCGGCGCGCTTGCCGGTGTACCCGGTGGCCTTCACGGCGGCGATGAACCGGTCGGCCTGCGCACCGCCGGTGCCGGCCGCAGTGCCCGTGTAGAAGTGGTACGGCCCCACGGCCAGGCCGGCGTTGCGCGCGGCGGGCAGGTCGGTGGCCAGGTAGTCGTCGGTGACGTTCAGGCCGCGCGTCGCTTTGACGGTCGCGAATTCGACTCCGGACGCCTTCACCGCGCTCCAGTCGATCGGCGCGCCCCCGGGGTGCTGGTACTTCGCCGTGTCGACGCCGTCGATCGGGTGCCCGGCGGGCTTCGGCGGCGTGCAGTAGGTGTTGCGGCTGGACCAGTCGGTGACCTTCGCCCAGGTGGTGGGCCCGGCGACGCCGTCGGCACTGGCGTTGACGCAGTGCTGGAACTGGATCACGCGGGTGCGGGTGCCGTCTCCGAACTGGCCGTCGATCGTCAGCGGCGGGTAGTGCCCCGGCTCCATGGCGAGGTTGAGCCGGCACTGGAGTTCCTTGACGTCCGTGCCGCTGGAGCCGCTCTGCAGGGTCGGGCGGGCGGTGGAGAGGCCGCACACGACGCTCTGCGCGGCGTCGGCGGTGCCCTGGGTGGCGCACTTGCGCGGCCGCGCGGACCAGGAGTTGAGGGCGGCCCAGGTGTTCGGCCCGACCTGGCCGTCGACGCTCAGGGCGGCACACTTCTGGAACACGCGGACCCGGGCCTCGGTCGCCGGGCCGAAGGAGCCGTCCGCGCCGACGGGCGTGTACCGGCTCGCCTTGGTCGCCAGGTTCAGTTCGCACTGCGCCTCGGCGACCGCGGCGCCGGTCGCACCTTGCTTCAGGGTGGGCTGGGTACTGGTGTGCCCGCACACCGCAACGGGTTCGGCCGCAACCGCGGCTGTGGCGGGGAACACCAGCAGCACCGCGACGGCCAGAGCGAGTCTTTGCATGGCGAGAAGGCTGGCAGCGGCCGGGCCCCCGATCGCCCCTCGGCGGCCGACCCGGGACGCCGGGACGGTCGCACCCCACCGGACCAGCGGGAACGCCACCCGCCTGGGACACGGCGGGGACGCTGAGCCGGGCGGCCCGGCTCGATCCGTACCGCCGGATCATCGAAATCCACGGCGCGCAGCGGGAGTTGACCGGCGGCCCGCGACGCCTGCGCGTTCCACCTCGGACGGCCGCGGAAGGACCCCCGCCTCCCTGCTCGCCCACGAACCCCGGACCACCGGCGGCAGCGTGATTCGGCAGTCGGTCGCCGAGATACCGACATTCGGCGGTAGATGGCGGTCCGACTTGTCTGATTGGATCTCCCCAGCACGTTTTACAACGTTGTAAAAATGAAGGGTCCCGCCGATGAGAAGAGCCGCTTCCGTCTTCCTCGCCCTGCTCGTGGGGCTGGGCGTGGCGTCGGGAACGCCACCCGCAGGTGCCGCCGAGCCGGTGCACGGCTTGAAGGCCGAGTACTTCACCACGTCGGCGCCGGGCGCGCACGACTTCGCGAACCTGGCCGGCACCGCGCTCGACGGAGAGGTCGACCACCCCGACCTGACTTCGGTCTTCGGCCTGGTCGCCGGGCGCACCGAGGACACGACCGCCCGGTGGACCGGGCAGCTCGCCGTGCCGCAGACCGGCGACTACACCTTCTACGCCATCGGTGACAACGGGTTCCGGCTCTTCATCGACGGCACACCGGTGATCGACCACTGGGTCGGTGACTGGGACAAGGAGCAGACCAGCACGCCGGTCACGCTGGCCGCCGGCAAGCAGTACGACTTCAAGCTGGAGGTGTTCCAGGACACCGGCGGCGCCAACATGTTCCTGCGCTGGTCGAGCCCGACCATCGCGAAGCAGATCGTGCCGCTGTCGGCGTTCACGCCTCCGGCCGGCTTCGCGGTCGTGCCGCGTACGGCGGACATCTCCCGGGACGGCCGCACGCTCACGGCCGACTTCGACGGCCGCGTCTCGGGGACCGGCGACCTGAAAGACCACCTGCGCATCGAGGTCGACGCGACGCCGATGCCGGTCTCGGTCATCACGACGACCCGCACCCGGGCCACGATCCAGCTGGCCGAAAAGGTCCTGAAGGGCCAGCGGGTCACCCTCTACTACGACGGCGCGGGCGCGCTCGCGGTGAACGGCACGAAGGTCGGCAAAGCCGGGCGCATCGTCGCGAACGCTTCGACGGAACGCCTCCGGACGCCGTGGGGCGAGAACGTCGACACGCGCCACCCGCTGCCGGAGTACCCGCGGCCGCAGCTCGAGCGCGACAAGTGGGTCAACCTCAACGGCCCGTGGGAGTTCTCCTCCGCCAAGGAGGGCCAGCAGCCCACGTTCGGCAAGCGGCTGCCCGAAAAGGTGATCGTGCCCTACCCGATCGAGTCGCAGCTCTCCGGGCTCGAACGGCACGAGGACCACATGTTCTACCGCCGCACGGTCACCGTCCCGCGCGACTGGAAGATCGGCGGCGGGCAGCGCCTCAAGCTCAACTTCGGCGCCGTCGACTACCAGGCCAAGGTGTGGGTGAACGGCAAGCCCGTCGCGGAGCACACCGGCGGTTACACGGCGTTCAGCGCCGACATCACCGACGCCCTCAAGCGCGGTGACGAGCAGGAGATCGTCGTCGCCGTGACCGACACGACCGGGCCGTACCAGCCGAAGGGCAAGCAGTCCGCCAACCCCGGCGGGATCTTCTACACGCCGTCGTCGGGCATCTGGCAGACGGTGTGGCTGGAGCCGGTGGCGGCCCAGGGCATCGACGAGATCAAGACGACTCCCGACCTGACCACCAGCTCGCTGGCGCTCACCGTCAAGTCCGCGGGCAACGCCACCGTCACGGCGGTCGCCAAGGACGCGCGCGGCCGGCCGGTCGGCACGGTCACCGGGCCGGCGAACGCGAACCTGAAGCTGGCGGTACCGAACCCGCACCTGTGGACACCGGACGACCCGTACCTCTACCAGCTGGAGATCAAGCTGGGCAGCGACAACGTCAAGAGCTACTTCGGCATGCGGTCCACCGGCATCACGAACGTCGGCGGCACGCCGAAGCTGACGCTCAACGGCAAGCCGTTCTTTTCGCTGATGCAGCTGGACCAGGGCTTCTACCCGGACGGCCTGAACACCGCGCCGAGCGACGACGCCCTCGTCTTCGACCTGAAGGCGCAGAAGGACCTCGGCTTCAACGCCGTCCGCAAGCACATCAAGGTCGAGCCCGCCCGCTGGTACTACCACGCGGACCAGCTCGGATTGCTGGTGTGGCAGGACTTCGTGTCCGTCGAGGACGGCAACAACCCCGCGGCGCAGCAGGCGTGGCTCAGCCAGGGCCTGGAAGAGATGCACCAGCTGCAGAACTCCCCGTCCGTCTACGCCTGGATCGTGTTCAACGAAGGCTGGGGCGAGTGGGACAAGGCCGCGACCGGCCGGATCACCGACCAGGTCAAGGCCGCGGACCCGAGCCGGATCGTCAACGCCCACAGCGGGGTGAACTGCTGCGCCTCCAAGGGCGACTCGGGCGCGGGCGACGTCATCGACCACCACGACTACAACAACACCGACCCGGCCCGCTCCGACGGCAAGCGCGTCGCGATGGACGGCGAACACGGCGGCTTCACGCTGCGCACGCCGGGTCACCAGTGGCCGGGTGCGCCGATCGCGATCTACAGCGGCGTGGCGGACAAGGCGGCGCTGACGGCGAAGTACGTCGACAACACCCGCACGTTCTACCTCGGACAGGCTCGCGCCGAGCTGTCGGCGTCGGTCTACACGCAGGTCACCGACCTCGAAGGCGAGCTGAACGGGCTCTGGACGTACGACCGCAAGCGCATCAAGGTCGACCCGGGTCCCGTCCGCGAGATCAACCGCCGGGTGATCGCGGCCGGTGCCGACGCGGGCAAGCCCTACCCGTACGCGGGCAAGGGGGCCTGGAACCTCGACGAGCGCCGGGGAACTACCGCGAGGGACTCCAGCGGCGGCGGCAACCCGCTGACCCTCACCCCGGCCGGTGCCGCGTTCAAGGACGGCGCGCTGCAGTTCACCGGCGGCTCCGCCGACACCTACGGCCCGGTCGTCGACACGACCGGTGACTACACGGTGTCCGCGAAGGTGCGGCTCGACCAGTTGCCCGGCAACTACGCGACCGCGGTGAGCCAGGACGGCAGGGGGCGGGAAAGCCCCTTCTACCTGCAGTACGGGCAGGGCGCGTTCGCCTTCAGCACGCCCGGCGGCAACCGGGCCCGGTACGAGGTCGTGCCGGAGCTCGGCCGCTGGTACGAGCTCACGGGTGTGCGGGCCGGCAACGAGATCCGGCTCTACGTGGACGGTGTGAAGGTCGCGACGGCCCCGGCCGGGCCGGCCCTCGCCGGCACCGGCGCGTTCACCGTCGGACGGGCCAAGTACGACGGCCGCAACGTCGACTTCTGGAGCGGCGCAGTCGACGACGTCGCAGTGGCCGGCAAAGCGTTGACGGACGCGGAGGTCGGTCAGCTCTCCTGATCCCGGAAGGCGCACGTGGTGGCCGGACGGCCGATAAGCCGGCCGTCCGGTCACCCGCCGCTCGCCGTGCGGACATTGCCCTCGAATTGTCGGCACCAGCGGCGTCCGGTGTGGACGGTGCGGGTCAGACCTGCGTGCGGCCGCCGTCGACGAACAACTCGCTGCCGGTGATGTAGCTGCTGTCGCCGGAAGCGAGGAACAGGGTGGCCGCGGCGACCTCCTCGGGTCGTCCGACGCGGCGCAGCGGGATGCCGGCGGCGCCGGCGGCTTGAAAGGCTGCGGCGTCCGCTTGCCCCGGCCTGGTGCGGATGTAGCCGGGGCTGATGGCGTTCACGCGAATCCCGCGGTCTCCCAGTTCGACGGCCAGACCGCGGGCGAAGGACCGGATCGCCGCCTTGGCAGTCGCCCCTGCGGGGAGGTTGCGGATCTGCCGGGTGATCCATCCGCGGTCCGGATTCGTGGTCGTGCCGAGGACGTGGACGGAGCGGCTGCCGAACCCCAGCACGAAGAACACGTAGATCCGGTTGGGGTGAGCGCACAGTCGACGCGGAAGAAGTCGCACGTCGGCCTCGTCGAAGCCTGCGTGCGCGGGAACTGCCGCCACGTCCGCATCCTCTTGCAGCCCCCACTGCGGTTGTCCCCGGCCATCCGTTCCATCACCCCGGCGATCGCCTCGCGCCGGTGTGGCCAGGTCCACCACCACGGTCCGTGGTGGTGGAAATTTGCCGTCAAGCGTCTTGACGTCACCCCAATCCGGGCGGTTTACTGGCAGTTGCCTCGATGGAACCGGTTCCGCGGCCGCCACCTGGAACACTCCAGCATCTCGGGTTGGTTGATGCTCCACTGCTTAGAACGTCACACCCGTCGATTCGCTCACGGGGCGTGACGAAGCTTCAGTGGTAAATCTGCCACCTCACCCGAATGCCGGTGCGAGCCGTGCGCTCGCCTCGGCATCGTGACGCGCGCAGTGCGCGACACGATGGATCACGACTGACCAGGTGGGCTCGATGAGATCAAGGACGTTCTCCCGACCACGACGCGCCAGCACCAAGCACCCCAGACCGCAGCACCACCGACCGCAGCCGAGGGGCACATCGGCCGTTCCTCCGGCCGAGTGGTGTCCCGTGTCCGCGGAATCGAGTCATTCCCACGGGACTCCGGTGCGGTCGCGGGGTTTACCGCGAACAAAGGTGCGCCGGCACCGGTCCGGGCGCGGGTCTTGCGCGGATTCATTCTGCGCCTCTCCAGATCGGCGACTGCGTACCCCCAGTACCGCGTCACGGTTGACCGTGTTCGCCGGCACGAGCGGTAACACAACTTCTCGGCAGTAGGTTGCCGTTTTCGCGAGCGATGCCAAACGGCGCCCAGGCATCCCAGACAATCCGCGCTACCACTGCGACGACAACAACCTTTGCGGCCGCGGCTGCCTGAAGCGCACGCGTTCAGCCGCTCAGCGATGTCAGCGCGACCGTGCGACCCCTCGGCAACTGTGACGCCTCCGCGACCGCATTACTTCAGATCTTCGTAGTACCTGTGCAACATTCCGCAAGGAAATCGAGGAGATTCATATGCGAAATACGCCGAATCGGGTTACTGGTTGTCGACCTCGACAGTCCCGGCTCCGGACCCGGGCCGTTCTCACCGCTGCCCTCGCTCTTGCGCTGGCCGGAAGCACAGCCTTCGTGGCCGGCGCGAGCGAACCGGGCTCCGCTGCAGCCGGAGCTTCGGGCAACTCCATCGCGGCGGATGCCGGCTGGGTGGACGTGGACCAAGCGCGGTACCAGCGCGAACTGACCGACTACCAGGGCATCGTGCCGCCACCCGTGCCGGCCGGGACGACGAGGGTCCCCGAGTTCCACACCGACTGCACGATCGCGAACGAAGCCAAGGACGATGCGATCGTCTTCCCCCGCCTGTCCGGCGCCTCCCACATGCACACGTTCTTCGGGCCGAGGAACGACGCGTTCATGACAACGGAAACGCTTCGGGCCGCCGGGGCGACGACGTGCAACTCCCCTGGTGACAACGCCGCTTACTGGGTACCGCAGCTGCAGAGGAACGGTGCGGCCGTTCCGTTCAAGAGCATGCGCGTCTACTACGGTTCCCGGCTCCCCGACCCGTCGGCCGTCCGGCCGTTCCCGCCCGGGCTGGTGATGGTGCAGGGTGATGCCAAGCTGCAGGTACCCACCCAGAAGGGCCAGGGAAACCAATTCTGGTGCGCGGGCAGCGCCGAGGTCGGGCGAAGCGCCGACGGGAACTGGCCTGTTTGTGCCCCCGGCGGGAATCTGATCTACCAACTCACGTTCAAGGATTGCTGGGACGGCAAGCACATCGACTCACCCGACCACAAGTCGCACATGGGTGACCCGGTCGCCGGCAAGTGCCAGGGAAACTACCCGGTCGCGGTGCCGAACCTTTCGTACATGGTCAACTACGACATCCTGGGCGGCGACGGTCTCGCGCTGTCCTCGGGAATGGCGTCGTCGATGCACGGTGACTTCATGAACGGCTGGGACCACGTCAAACTGGCCGCACTGGTCAAGACCTGCCTGAACCAGAACGCGAAGTGCGGGACCACGCCGAGCTTCACCGGCGGCTGAGAGCGACGGCGAGCGGCCGCCGTGCCGTGTCGTCCCGACCGGGCGGCACGGCGGCCTTCGTCTCGGACTTCAGGGAGAAATGCCGTGATTTCACACGAAAAAATCACTCCTGACTTGGCCTCTCGTGAGCGTGAGTTCGCGACCGAACGCCGCGTGGTGACGGCTCGACGTTCGACCTGATCGCGCCCGCACGACACCCCACCGGGCCGCTATTCGACCAGCGCGGAGAGCTGGTTCTGTTCTTGCAGGACTCGCGAGGCCAGGCTCACGGTCTGCGACTCTTTGCCGGCCGACTTCTCGCCGAGCGCCAACCGTTCCTTTTGATCCAGGTGATCGCGCAGGCACTTTTTGAAGTAGTTGTCGAAGTCCGCCTCGCGCAAAGCGCCGGCGTGCGCGATCTGGTTCGAGGAAACCATCCCGGGCATCTCCATCCCCTTGTGGGGGTTCTCCGCCGGGAGGCCGGCCTGATCGTGCAGCCGCCGCAGATCCAGCAGCTCCGATTTCGCCGAGGCGTCGGCTTTTTTACCGAGGTCGCGAACAGCCGCGGTTCCGGTGTGACTGTCGACGAGGTCGAGCATCGGAACAAGCTGCTCGTCCATGGCTGTGTTGATCTCAATCCAAGCGCGGTCCGTGGTGGTGAACGACGACGCCGCAGCAGGCGCGGATGTATTCACGGATGGATTTCCGGAGTGACCGTGGAGCCCGGTGGCGCAGCCGCCCACGAAAACCATGCCCATGATGCCCAATCCAAGGAAAATGCGCATGTGTCGATTACATGCCATCCCGTCCGGCTGAGTCAACATGTCTTCGTTCTTTCACCGCAAAAGGAGTTCAGTACACCGAACGCAGCAGTTCGGCGACTTCCGCCTCCGAGGGCAGGCGCGGCGCGTTCTCGGTGACGACGTCGGCGACCGCGGCCGCCGCTATCGCCGGGATGTCCTCGCGGGTGACGCCGAGTTCTCGCAACGGGCGCTTGATCTCGATCGCGCCCGAGATCTCCCGGACCGCGAGGATCGCCGCGTCGGCCCAATCCGCCGAAGGTCCCACGTGCAGCGCGCGAGCCGTCACCTCGTACGCCGCCGCGGCGGCTGTTGCGCTGAACGCCATCACCTCCTCCAGCACCGCGGCCGGCGCGACACCGTGCGGGGTGCCCGCGTGCGCGGTCAGCGCGTGGCCGATCCCGTGGACCAGGCCGAGGCCGGACAACGTGAGCGCGTGCCCGGCCAGGTGCGCGCCGAGCATCAGCTCCGCCCGCGCCTGCAGATCTCCGCCGTCGCGGTAGGCGACCGGCAACCAGCGGCCGACCAGGCCGACCGCCTGCGCGGCGTAGGCCGCCGAGAACGGCGTGGATCCCCGTGAAGCCAGGGATTCGATGCCGTGGACCAGGGCGTCCAAGCCGGTCGCCGCAGTGATCCGGGCGGGCCGCCCGAGGGTGAGCTCCGGGTCCAGCACGGCGATCCGCGGCTTGACCGAAGTGTGTCCGATGTAGACCTTCCGGCGCGCGCAGACGTCCTCGGTGACGCCGAACCCGTTGGTTTCCGCACCGGTGCCGGCCGTCGTCGGGACGGCGATCAGCGGCAAGCCGTCGGAGGCGTCCCACAGCCGCTCCGCGTCCGCTGCCCCGGCGCCCGGGTTTCCGGCGAGCAGCGAGATGCCCTTGGCCGCGTCCAGTGCCGAGCCGCCGCCGAGCGCGAGCACCGCCGAATCACCGAAACCGCGCAGTACGGCGGCGCCGCGGTCGAGTTCCGCCGTCGACGGGTTCGGGCCGATGTCCTCGTGCACCGCGTGCTCGATCCCGGCGGCGGCCAGGATCTTCTCGACGCGCTCGACGATCCCCGTGGCTCGCAACCCCCGGTCGGTGACCACGAAGACCCGGCGGTGGCCCAGGCCGTCGACGAAACCGGGCAGCTCGGCGACGACGCCGGGGCCGTATTCGGTGCGGCCGGTCGGCTCGACGGACAGGCGCATGCTGGTCTCCTTCAGACGGCCGGGAAGCTGGGCAGCGGCAGCCGGAAGTCCTGGCCGGCCCACGTTTCGTACAGACGGATCGGGCTCATGTCCCCGACGAGGTCGCCGTAGGCCGCCTTCGCACGACAGAAGATCTGCTCGACGAGCGCGGAAAGCTCGGCCGGCACCCCGACGTCGCGGCCGAGGTCGACGGCCAGGCCGAGGTCCTTGCGGGCCAGCAGCGCCCCAGCAGGTTGATCATCAGCCATACCGCTGACCGGCGCGTCGAGCCACCGGACTCCGCGCGCGCGTCGAGGATCTCTTCGGCGATGCGTCGCGCCACCGCGGGCCGGGTCTCGGGCGTCAGCCCCTCCGCCGCCGCGAGCCAGTCCTGGTGGGTCAGACCCGCCACCGCTGCACCGCCTTCTCGTCGAGTTCGATCCCCAGGCCGGGTCGCTGCGGGACCTCCAGTTCGCCGTCGGTGTTGATCATCACCGGCTCGGCCAGCATGAAGTCCCGGCGCTCGGGCGTCCACCCGGGCGGGTCCCAGGGGAATTCGAAGAACGGACCACCGCCGACCCCGGCCGAGACGTGCAGGTTGGCCAGCACGCCGATGCCGTTGGTCCAGCTGTGCGGGGTGAACGCGCGGCGCTTGAGCTGGGCGAGCTCGGCCAGCGTCCGGGCCCGGTGCATGCCGACCGCGAGCACGACGTCCATCTGGTAGACGTCGAGGACGTCTTCTTCGAGGTAGCGCAGCAGCTCCGGCACCGAATGGTGCATCTCCCCCGCCGCGATCCGCACGCCGGGGTTTTCCGCGCGGAGCGCCTTGAAGCCGGCTATGTCGTTGTACGGCAAGGGTTCCTCGACCCAGAACGCGTCCAGCTCGCTCAGCCGGCGTACCAGCTTGCGCGTCTTGACCAGGTCCGACGCGGGCGCGGTGTCGCCGGCCATCCGCCAGGACTGGTTGAGGTCGACCATGATGCCGAAGTCCGGGCCGAGGGCGTCGCGGACGGCGGTCACGGCGGCGACGCCCTCGTCGACGCGGTCGCGGTCGATCCGGATCTTCATCGCCCGGAACCCGGCTTCGCGGGCCCGCAGGGCCGTCTCCGCGCGTTCGGCCGGCGGTTTCAGCTCGGCCGAAGAGGCGTACGCGGGCAGCGAGCGGGCGGAGTTCCCGAACAGCGTCGCGACCGGCAGGCCGGCGACCTGGCCGATGATGTCCCAGAGCGCGGCTTCGAGGGGCCAGTAGCGGCCGCCGTGGAAGTTGGCGGTTTCGATGGCCTTGACGTGCCGCACGATGTCCAGGGGGTCTTCGCCGAGGAACAGGTGCTCGACGGCCTCGAAGCCGGCCATGGTGTCGCCGGAGCCGATGCCGGTGACGCCGTCGTCGGTGTGCACCCGCACGATCGTGGCGTCGAAGTGCCGCCGCGGTACCGGGTCCCAGGCCGCGGCGAGCGGCGGGTCCAGCTCCAGCCGCAACCGGTCGAGGGTGATGGCGGTGATCTTCATCGGATGGCCGCCGGCTCGGGCGCGGTCCGCGCCAGGACCTCCGGGTCCGGTGCGTAGAACGGGTTGGCCGGCCCGGTGCGCGCGGCGTCGATCGTCGGTGTGCCCAGCCCCGCGGCGCGGGTCGCACGGAAGGCGGCGAGACGCTGGTTCGCGAAGGCCTCGTCGAGGTCGTTCACGTCGGGGTCGACCCAGATCGCGGCGATGACCGGCAACGTGCCGGCCTCGACGGCGTCGGCCACGCCCTGGGCGAGCCCGGCCTGTGCGGCGCCCCAGGTGGACCGCTGGTGCAGGTCGGTCCCGGCGGCGGCCTTGGGCACGAACAGCGTCGGCGGCTGCACCGGCACGGACGGGCGCAGCACGGTCACGAACGGCACGTGGCCCGCGCTCGGCGTGGCCGGCGCGGTCGCCCACGCGGCTTCCACCGGGCCGTCCCGGCGACCCGGCACGATGTTCGTGTGGGCGGCGTTGGCGCCCTCGCCGACGAAGGCTTCGCCGATGAGCGCGGTGGACGCGAAGGTCATGGGTGCTCCAGGTCGATGGGGGTGCGGCGGGACCGACGGTAGGAGCGCGCGGAAACCGCGGACAAGGTCCGGCCGGACATTGCAACGCGGGTTGCGCTGACGCCAACTCGCGCTCTCGCGGGCGGTTGCTCATTTCGGGGACATGACACTCCCGGACGACGGTGCCCGGCACCAGGGGCACGGGCTGCGCCGCGACCTGGACCTGCTGGAGGCGCTCGCCTCCCCGAGGCACAGCGCGCCGGCGAACTGGGTGTCGTCCGCCTCACCCAGCTCACCGGCCGGGAGAAGAGCCAGGTCTCACGGGCCCTCAAGGCCCTCGGCGAGGAAGGTGTCGTCGAGCGCGACCCGGACACGCTGGGCTACCGGCTCGGCCGGCGGTTGTTCTCCCTGGTCGCCCGGACGGTCGAGGACCGGCTGGCCCGGACCGCCGAGCCGGTGATGCGGGACCTGTCGGCGGAGCTCGAAGAAACCAGCCACCTCTGCGTCCTGCGCGACCAGGAGGTCCTGACGCTGCCGTCGGTGTCCGGGCACTCCTTCCGGGTGCACGGCTGGGAGGGCCGCGGGGTGCCGGCCCACTGCACGTCGGCCGGCCGGGTCCTGCTGCTCGACGCCACCCCCGACGAGCTCTACGTCCGCTTCCCGGCCCTGGCCGACGACCGGCCACGGTCCGAAGTGCACTCACTGCCCGAGCTGTGGGCGAAGATCGAGCAAACCCGGCGGGACGGCTACGCCCGTGTCCGGGAGGAGTTCGAGGCCGGCCTGGTCGGGGTCTCGGCGCCGATCCGCGACTTCCGCGGCCGGGTCGTCGCCGCGTTGAACATCTCCGCTCCCGCCGAACGGCTCGACGAACGCCTCGACACCGCGGGCCGGGTCACCGCGAAGGCGGCGGCGGAGGTGTCCGCGGACCTCGGCTGGGAAGGCCGCCCGAAGCCACCGCCCGCGGCCCGGCTCACCTGAGCTGCCCGTTGTGGCGTTGTTATTTTTAGCGGTTCGACACAAGTACGTTTCGTTGGCCCAGTGCCGGCTAGGCTGATCGCCGCTCGTGAAATGAGCCGAATTCCGCAATGGACACCGGCTTGGCGATCACGGTTCGAATGATCCTTCAACGTCACTCGTCGAAGCCGCAACGGATCGGCAGGTCGGTCGCTGCCTTGACGCGACGAGTATGCGATCATGGGAGCCGCAAGATTCCCCGTCAGCCCCACTCCCCCAGACGGAGCAATCCCCCGGAAGTCACCTTCTCCGCGCCCGCCGCGGGGAAGGCGGTCCGTGCTGCGGTCGAATTGTTCGCGCCGGTCGACGGCAAACAATCGAAAGGGCTGTTCGAACGTTGGAGGTTCGGTGGTGATGCCCCCTGGGCACCGGAAGGACGAACAGCTCTCGGTGGACGAACTTCTTCGTACCGCAGGACAGCGCGCGCGAAGGCCGGCCGGTGCGGAAGCACCTGGCCGCGGTGTCACCGACGCCTCTCCCGAAGGGCGGGAACTCGGCAGCCGCCAAGGGAAAGACCTGACTCATCGGACTCCCGCGAAGCGGCGTAGGAGCGTACAAGCCGCGGTGGCCCTTGGCGTCACGGCTGTCGTATGTGGAGTCGTCGCCTGGATCGGCGCTACGGCGGCTCCGTCGAACCCGCCACACGCGGGATTTCCCTTCGTGTCCTTGCCGCGGGCGACCGCGACGCCTGGCACGCCTTCCCCGAGTTCCGCGGACACGGTGCTGGCCGCCGACTCGTCGAGCACGACCAGCTCCCCCGTGTCATCACCCTCTCACCCAGCCAGGCCGGTCTCGGAAAGCGCTACCCCCACCCCGGCAATACCGCCGTCGACCGAGCGGAGCCGACCGAGCGCTCCGAACTCCGCCGCCGGCTCGGGCAGCGCGCCGGTGACCCCGCCGGCCCGGCCGAGCTGCTCAGTCCACTTCGCGATCGAACATTCCTGGCCGAACGGTTTCACCGCTTCGGCGACGATCACGAATCGAGGCCCCGACACTCTTCGCTCGTGGTCGCTGGCCATGACGTTCACCGCCGGTCAGCGACTGACCGAAGGCTGGAACGGCACCTGGACCCAACGCGGAAACCGGCTGACAGCCCTGGCTCCGTCCTGGAAAACGGATCTCCGGCCGGGCGAAGCTTTCACGACGGGTTTCAACGGATCATCCGCCGCCTCGAACCCCGCTCCGACCGGGTTCACGGTGAACGGGGCCGCCTGTCCGGCGGGATGAACGGGATTCCTCGCGCTCGGCACGTCACCGGCGGCGGCTCACCGGAACCCGTCCAAGGACCGCAGGCCGCGATCGACGAAGTCGATCAACCAGGTGAAGCTGTCTTCGACGTCCGAGTCGATCCGGAACCCGTCGGCCGCTTCCAGTGTCGCGAATCCGTGGAGCATGGTGCGCAGCATCCGCAGGGCGTGGATCTCCTGGCCGGGATCGATCCGGTACCCGTGCAGCATGGCCGTCCACGAAGCGAGCACCCGGTCGAGCGCCGCGGTGAGCGGGTCGCCGGGCCCGGCCGGGCGGGCGGCGTTGCCTGCCGCGTACCGGCCGGGATGTTCCTTCACGTACCGCCGCATCGCCTGCGCCCCGGCGGTGAAGGCCTCGCTGCCGGCCCGGCTTTTGTGTCGCGTCGCGGATGTTGTCGGCGAGTTCGTTCGCGGCCTGGACGGCGATGCGGTGGACGAGGTCGGCCTGGCTGGTGACGTGCTTGTAGAGCGAGGGAGTTTTGACTCCGAGCCGCTCGGCAACCAGGCCCATGCTGGGCTGCGCGAACCCGGCCTCGTCGGCCAGCGCGGCCCCGGCCTCGGCCTCGGTGACGATGGCCGGGGTGAGCCCTGCCCTAGGCACGAGTCAGCGTCTTGCCGAGGAACGGCAGTGCCAGCGCGACGACCTGATCCGGCGTCTGGACGTGCGGGTAGTGCCCGGCCCCTTCGATGACCGCCAGTTCACCAAGACCGTGAGGCAGGTCAACGACCGGGCACTTGACGTTGCGCAGCTGCTCACCGGCGTCAGCCGGGCTGGTCTTGCACATTGCCTGCAGCACCTTCATCCGGCCGGGCTCATTCAGCTTCGCCTCGATCCGGGCCAGCTCACTGTCCCAGTCGGCCGGCTTGGCCGGCAGCGCCAGGTCGAGGTACTTCGTCCAGTTCGCGAGTCTTCCCCGCACGATGACCTGGGCCAGCTGGGTGTAACCGGCTCGGAAGCGCTTCACCCGCACCAGGCCGCCGAGGTCGAAGGACTGCGCGCGGGTGAACGGCGCCAGCTCGATCACCCCGGCGATCACCTCGGGCGCGGTGGCGGCCGCGATGGTCGCGGCGCCCCCACTGATCGATTGGCCGATGATCACGGCCGGGCCGCCAAGCCGGCGGACGACAGCGACCAGGTCGCCGGCGATGTCAGTGCGGCTGTAGCCGTCCCAGCCCAGGCTCGAGTCACCGCAACCGCGGATATCGAAGTTGGCGACCTGGTAACCCTCCGCGGCCAAGGCCGGGGCGAGTCTGCGGGTCGAGGCGATCCGGCCCGGCGGCCGGGATCGTGCTCCCCATCAATGAGGCACTTGTCTCGTACGATGCGAAGATGAGCTACTCAGCGGATCCGCGAGCGGTGCGCAGCCGGGAGGCGATGCTCGTCGCCGCCCGACGGCTGCTGGCCGAGGAGGGCCTCGACGCGGTCACGCACCAGCGAGTCGCTCAGGAAGCCGGTGTCGGCCGGGCCACCGTCTACCGGCACTGGGCCCGGACCGACCAGCTGCTGCTCGATGCCATGGGCGGCGCCGACCTCCCGCTGTTCCGCACCCCGAAGACGCCCGTTCGCCGATGGCTGCGTCAAGAGCTTCGGCAGATGGCCGACGAGCTCGCCATCCCCGCCGTCGCCGCCGTCTCGCTGACACTGGCACAATCCGCACTCTCGGACGCCCAGGCGGCGCACCCCCACGACGAGTCCGTCAAGACGATCACCGAGCGGATCCACACCGCCATCCGATCGGCCGTCGCCGCCGGCGAACTGGAGGCCGACATCGAGCCCGCCGACTTGACGGCGGTGCTCGTGGGACCGATCGTCTACCGCACGACCATGCAGCGCGCCGCGGCCTCCGACGATTTCATCGGCCGGCTCGTGGACAGCGTGGGAACCTGGCACGACCAGGCGGGTTAGCTCGTCCCCGCAATGGCGATGACGGCGAAGGCGAAATGAGCCACCATCGCGGCGACCCGGATCCAATCGGTTCGCACCAGCCGGGCAATGGCGGCCCGATCGGCCGTTTTCCGGATGTGCAGCTGAATCGGAAGCTGAATGAGGACGAACGAAACCCACGACGTCGTCAACGCCGCCAAACCGGCCCACAACGGCCAATCCGGGACGGCATCCGGCGCTCCGGCGAGCATGACGACCACCAGCGCGGTCAACAGTGTTTTCGGGACCACATAGACGATGCCGCTGCCATGCCCCTGGGCCGTCTGGACGGACTGGAACTCCTTGGCGCCGACAGCCGGCCAGCCGGAGAAAACCGCGAAATGCTCCATCAGGCAGCCAGCCAGGCAATAAGCGGACAGCATGCCGTAGACCAGTAACCATGCTTGAACGGACAACGACAATCCCCTCGGGCGCCCACTGCGAGACGGATGTCTCACAGTGGGCGATTCTGGCATGCGTGACGCTGTGAGTCAACCGTCTCATAGATGCCGGCGAGGGCGCCCCTCCGGTAAACTCGACCTGAGAGCGCTTCCAGAACCGGCCTGATCACCACGCCCACCGCCGTGCCCGTCCCATCGCCTGTTCTCGGAGGAACGCAGATGCACACCATCCGCCGATCCCGCCTGACCGCCGTCGCCGGTGTCTTGACCGTCGTGGCCGCCGCCGTCACCGTTGGTGCGGTTCCCGCCGCCCGAGCCTCGGCGGGCTGCCGGGTCGACTACGCGGTCGCCAGCCAGTGGCCGGGCGGCTTCAGCGCGAACGTCGACTTCACCAACCTCGGCGATCCGGTCGCGAGCTGGCAGCTGACCTGGACGTTCGCCGCCGGTCAGCGCGTCACCCAGCTCTGGAACGGCACCGTCGCCCAGTCCGGCGACCGGGTGACCGTCGGCAACGCCGCCTGGAACGGCTCCCTCGGCACCGGCGCGAGCACCCGGCTCGGGTTCACCGGCTCGTTGACCGGCTCCGCCAACCCGGTCCCCACCGGCTTCGCCGTCAACGGCACGCCGTGCAACGGTCCGGTGCCCCCGACGACGACCACGTCGCCACCACCGGTGGACGCGCTGGCCGGGGCGTACACGGTCGGCCGGGTGAAGCCCACGGCGAGTGCCGCGCAGTACACCTGGCCCGGCATCTCCTTCGAAGGCCGCTTCCGCGGCACCGGCGTGGACGTCGCGCTCAACGACGCCCAGAACGACTACGACATCCAGGTCGACGGCACCACGGTCGCCACGCTGGTCACCCCGGGCCGCACCACCCGCCAGATCCGGGGGCTGACCGACGCCGAACACACCGTACGACTGGTCAAACGGACCGAAAGCCCGTGGGTCGCCGGCGAGTTCGACGGTTTCGTCGCGGCACCCGGCGGGGAGATCCTCGCGAAACCCGCCGCCCGCAGCCGGCAGATCGAGTTCATCGGCGACTCCCTGACCGCGGGCTACGGCGACCTCTCCACCACCCGCGACTGCTCGGCCAACGGCGGGATCGACCGCAACACGAACACCGACATCAGCTACGGCGCCCTCGCCGCCCGCGGCCTGAACGCCGACTACCAGGTCAACGCGTACTCCGGCCGCGGCATGGTGCGCAACTACAACGGCGGCGACCCCGGGACCGACTTCCGCACCTACTACGACCGCACGCTCCAGAACGTGTCCGGCGACGTGTGGCACAACCCCGCCACGTGGCGACCGCAGCTGGTCGTGGTCGCGTTGGGCACCAACGACTTCAGCACGGCCATCAACCCCGGCGAACCGTGGACCGCCGACAGCCTGGTCGCCGCGTACAAGAGCGCCTACCAAGGCTTCCTCGACAAGCTGCGCGCGCAGTACGGCGCCGGCACGATCATCGTCGTCGGCGCGACGAACCTGTTCGCCGGCCCGGCTCAGCAGGTCGTCTCGGACCGCGACGCCCAAGGCGACAGCCGGGTCCGGTTCTGGAACTTCGACGATCCGCGCCTGGACCACCTCGGGTGCGACTGGCACTTCTCCCGCAACGACCACCGGATCATCTCCGGGTTGCTCACCGACTACGTCGCCACCCTCCCGCTCACCTGGTGAGGCCCGCTCGGGTGCACGTCGGGCCGGAGCGGCAGATGGCGGCCGTTTCCCGAGGCCGATCGCCGCCACGGCGTGGGAGTGAACCGGCCGTGGCGGCGATCGGCGGGGCGCCTTACTTGTTGGTGCCCGGCGTCAGCACCTTGTCGATCACGAAGACCGTGGCGTTCTTGGTGGGGATGTTGCCGCACAGGATCTTCGCGCCGTTGATCGTCATGTTGTCGCCCGAGCC
>NZ_JBEZYY010000027.1:0-130931 GCF_040638975.1 Amycolatopsis sp. NPDC024027 | reverse complement strand
ACCCGACCACCCCGAACCCGCTACCCCACCCACCGCAAAAACAGCCGACAAGGCAAGAAGACCACCACACGTTAAAACCCAAGGACTCATTCCTGTCGTCGGATGACAGGAATGAGTCATTCACTGCATCGCGGTCAGCCGTCCTTGAGGGGGAAGCCGCCGCCGATGCCGCGCCAGGCCAGGTTGGCCGTCAGGGCAACCGCTTCCTCTTGGCTCATCGACTGGTGGTGGGCCAGCCAGAACCGCGCGCTGACCTGGCTCATCCCGACCAGCCCGACCGCCAGCAGCCGCGCCTTGTCCTCGTCGAGGCCCGCGTCCGCGGTGATCGTCTCCGTGATCGCGTCCACGCTCGCCGTCGTCGCCCGGTCGACCGCTTCCTGGACCGCCGGCTCGCCACGCAGGTCGGACTCGAACACCATCCGGAACGCGCCCGCGTCGTTGCTGACGAAGTCGAAGAACGCGCCGACCGTCGCCGGGACGCGCTGCTTGTTCTCCGTCGTCGAGTCCAAGGCGTTCTGGACGCGCTTGACCAGCTCGTCGACGTGGCTCTCCAGCAGC
This sequence comes from Amycolatopsis sp. NPDC024027, assembly GCF_040638975.1. Lineage (NCBI taxonomy): Bacteria > Bacillati > Actinomycetota > Actinomycetes > Pseudonocardiales > Pseudonocardiaceae > Amycolatopsis > Amycolatopsis sp. NPDC024027. The sequence continues at coordinate 130,373 of NZ_JBEZYY010000027.1, read as the reverse complement.
GCGATGTACAGGTCCAGCTTGCCGGGGAAGTGCTGGTACAGCACCGGCTTCGAGACACCCGCGACCTCGGCGATCTCGTCCATCGCGGCGGCGTGGTAGCCGTTCTCGGCGAAGACCCGCTGCGCCGCGGCGAGGAGCTGAGCCCGGCGCTCGGTCCGGGGCAGCCGCACCCCACGTTGCTGCAGGCGCGTCATCTCCGTCATGCTCATCCTCCCGTCATCGCTTCTTCGACGGGCGGGGTCGCCACCGCGTGAAGTCGCCCTGAAGATTACTCGCCGGTACGTGTGTCGCGCCAAGGGTCGGGCATTCTGGATCCGTGAACACCCCCGTGCGAGCCCGGCCGCCACTGACCCACGTGCCGCTGTCGAACCGGGCCCTGCCGTCGCTCGACCCGGTCCCGCCGCCGTGGCCGGCGGCGTTCGAAGAGGTCGGCACCGCCCGGCTGCACGTCCGCCGCACGCCCGGCCCGGACGGCGTGCCCGCCGTCTACGTCCACGGCCTCGGCGGCTCGTCGACGAACTGGACCGACCTGGCCGCGCTGCTCGCGCCGGTCGCCGGCGGCACGGCACCCGACCTGCCCGGGTTCGGCTACTCCGAGCCCGAAGAGGGCTTCGACTTCACGCTCCAGGCGCATGCTGACGTCGTCGTACGGCACATCGAGGCTGTTGGTGGACCGGTGCACCTGTTCGGCAACTCCATGGGCGGCGCGATCGCCCTGCTGGTCGCGGCGCAGAAGCCGGAGCTGGTGAAGACGCTGACGCTCATTTCGCCGGCGGTGCCGGACCTGCGCCTCGACCCGCGGCGGCTGTCGGACCCGCGGATGGCGCTCGCCTACCTGCCGCTGGTCGGCGCGCGCGTGCGGGCCCAGCTGGCCGCGCTCGGGCCGCGCGAACGCGCCGCGCAGGTCATCAAGCTGTGCTTCGCCGATCCGTCGCGGTTCCCGGAGAGCCGGCTCGACGAGCTGACCGAGGAGCACGGCGCCCGCGCCGGGTTCGCCTGGGCCGCGCCCGCGATGGCGCGCAGCACGTTCGCCATCTTCCGGGCGTGGTCGACGCTCGGGAAGGCGTCGCTGTGGTCGGTCGCGCCGCGCGTCAAGGCGCCGACCCTGGTCGTCTGGGGCCGGGAGGACCGCGTCATCTCCGTGAAACGCGCCGTGCGGACCGCGCGGGCGATCCCGCGGGCCCGGTTGCTCGTGCTCCCGCGCACCGGGCACGTGGCTCAGATGGAGCGTCCGGTCGTCGTCGCGAAGGCCGTGCTGGGCATGTGGGAGCACGTCGAAGCGGGCACCTGGTAGCCCGATCGGGCGGTGGCGAGTTCACTCGATGATCCGCCAGTCGGCGAGAGCGGTGCCCCGCCGCTGTGGCACCCTGGTGCGGTGGACCGGGTGAAGCACGACGCGCGAGGCGAAGATCGGCGGACGCCCCACCGCGCCTCGGCCCGCCGGACGCCGGACGCCGAGGACCACCCCCGCACCGGGCAGTACCGCCCGTCGTCGAAGGCGCCGGCCCAACGCGTCGAGGAGGACCGCTACCGCCCCGGTGGCCGGCGGACCAGTGCCGAGCCGCTGAGCGCCTCCTGGAAGCCGCACGTCGAAACCCCGCGCGAGAAGCCGGCCGAGGCACCGCCGAAGCCGGGCATCTCCCAGCTCACGAAGACCTACGGCTGGCGCGTCTACGCGCTGCCGATCCTGGTCGTGCTGACCGTGCTCGTCGTGGTCAACACCGCCAACAGCCCGGCCCAGCCGATCGCCGAGCAGGGCACGGGTGCCGGGTCCGGCATCGACCCGGCGGGCGGCGACACCTCCGGCGGCGGCGCCATCGACGGCAACGGCGAGCAGCCCATCCCGGAGAACCCGGCCACCCCGGTCGACCTCAAGGTGCCGACCGCGGACCTGCCGAACGGCATCCCGTTCACCCAGGCCGGGGCCGGCAAGTGGCACGTCGTGCCGGGCAGCGGCCCGAAGATCGGCAACGGGAAGCTCTACACCTACACCATCGAGGTCGAAGACGGCATCGACCCGGCGAGCTACGCCGGGGACGACGCTTTCGCCGCGACCGTCGAGGGCACCCTGTCGAATCCGACGCAGGGCTGGACCTGGGACGGCAAGATCGCGTTCCAGCGGGTGGACGGCAACTTCCCGAACCCGTCCTTCAAGGTGAGCCTGACCACGCCGGAGACCACCCACCGGCCGGACGCCTGCGGCTTCCAGATCAAGTTCGAGGCCTCCTGCTACCGCAAGAGCCTGGGCCGCGTGCTGATCAACCTGGCCCGCTGGGTGCGGGGCGCCAAGGCCTACGGCCCCGACATGACCGGGTACCGGCAGTACGCCATCAACCACGAGGTCGGGCACGCCCTGGGCAACCAGCACGTCGGCTGCCCCGGCACCGACCAGCCGGCGCCGGTGATGATGCAGCAGTCCTTCGGCGTCAACGACGACTACGTCGCGATGCTCAACGACATCCCCGGCGGCGACAAGGGCAAGGTCGCCAAGGACGGCAACATCTGCAAGACCAACTCCTGGCCCAACCCCACCCCGCAGTAGCCGGGCCGGGGGCTTCGCCACCCGGACCCCCCAAACAGACCGTGTCCCACCATCCGGACGCGGGAAGGCTTATTTGCCCGCGCGCGTTGTGCATAGTGGGATGGACGCGATCCGCGCGAGATGGAGGACCCATGTCAGCACTGCCGCCGCTCGTCGAGCCGGCTGCCGAGCTCACCAAGGAAGAGGTGGCCCGGTACAGCCGTCACCTGATCATCCCGGACGTCGGGGTGAACGGGCAGAAGCGGCTGAAGAACGCGAAGGTCCTGGTGATCGGGGCCGGCGGCCTCGGCAGCCCCGCGCTGCTGTACCTGGCCGCCGCCGGGGTCGGCACGCTCGGCATCGTCGACTTCGACGTCGTGGACGAGTCGAACCTGCAGCGCCAGGTCATCCACGGCCAGTCCGACGTCGGCAAGCTCAAGGCCGCGTCCGCGCAGGAGTCGATCGCCGACATCAACCCGCTGGTCAAGGTGCACCTGCACACCGACCGGCTGGACTCGTCGAACGCGCTGGAGATCTTCGAGCAGTACGACCTGATCGTCGACGGCACCGACAACTTCGCCACGCGCTACCTGGTCAACGACGCCGCGGTGCTGCTGGGCAAGCCATACGTCTGGGGCTCGATCTTCCGGTTCGAAGGCCAGGTCAGCGTGTTCTGGGAGGACGCGCCGAACGGCAAGGGCCTCAACTACCGCGACCTCTACCCGGAGCCGCCGCCCCCAGGCATGGTCCCCTCCTGCGCCGAGGGTGGCGTGCTGGGCGTGCTCTGCGCGTCCATCGGCTCGATCATGGTGACCGAGGCCATCAAGCTCATCACCGGCATCGGCGAGCCGCTGCTCGGCCGCCTGATCAGCTACGACGCGCTGGACATGAAGTACCGCGAGGTCAAGATCCGCAAGGACCCGGACACGCCGAAGATCACCGAGCTGATCGACTACGAGGCGTTCTGCGGTGTCGTTTCCGACGAGGCGGCGCAGGCGGCGTCGGGCAGCACGATCACCCCGGCCGAGCTCAAGGCCAAGTTCGACAGCGGCGAGAGCTTCGCGCTGATCGACGTCCGCGAGCCGCACGAGTACGAGATCGTCAACATCAAGGGTGCCACGCTGATCCCGAAGGACCGGATCCTTTCGGGCGAGGCGCTGGCCGAGCTGCCGCAGGACAAGCCGATCGTCCTGCACTGCAAGTCGGGTGCCCGGTCCGCCGAGGCCCTCGCCGCCCTGCACGCGGCCGGTTTCAAGGACGCGACGCACCTCGGCGGCGGCGTGCTCGCCTGGGCGAAGCAGATCGACCCGAGCCTGCCGACCTACTGACAGTGGTGCCCGTGAAGGCCGTCTCCGGTTCCGGAGGCGGCCTTCACGGCATTTCGGGCGCTCGGCAAAACCGTGTGTGACCAGCGCGTCTTCTCGATCGAGGAACACCCGCCCGGGTAACGTCACGGCCGTGCGGTCAACCCTCGAACGTCCTCCGGCGCACGTCTGCGCGGCCTTCGGCGGCCCCGCCGACGGCGGCGAACGCCTGCCGGATTCGACGGCGTGGCGCTGCGGCGACCTCGTGCTCAAGCCGGCCACCGACAAGGTCAGGACGCTGTGGACCGCTCACGCGCTCGACTACGTCCGCGAGCCGGGGCTGCGGGTCGGGAAGCCGGTCCGGTCCACCGACGGCCGCTGGATCGTCGGCGGCTGGACGGCGTCGCGGTTCGTTCCCGGCACGCCGGAGCACCGCGGTGACGCATCGGTGCTGGCGGCGGTGAAGCTGCACCGGGCCACGGCCGGCCTGCCGCGGCCGGACTTCCTCGACGCGCGCACCGACGTCGACGCGGTCGCCGACCGCGTCGCCTGGGAAGAGCTCGAGATCCCCCTGGACGAGACCAAGGGCGGCCGCTGGTTCGAGGTCCTCGCCGGCGCCCGCCGCCGGATCACCCTCCCGCACCAGGTGGCCCACGGCGAGCTGCTGGCGGGCCTGCTGTTCGACGGCGACGACGTCCCGGGTGTCGTCGACTTCGTGCCGTACTACCGCCCGGGCGAGTACGGCGCGGCGATCGTGGCGGTCGACGCGCTCGCCTGGGGTGGGGCGGGCCGCGACCTGCTCGAACGCTGGGCCCACCTCCCGGAGTGGCCGCAGCTGCTGCTGCGCGCGGTCCTGTTCCGGCTGGCGTCCAACGCGCTGAACCCGAGGTCGACGCAGGCATCGTTGGACGGCCTGCGCGCGGCGGCCCGAGAGGTGTCGGGAATCTTGTGATCCCGGGATGATGGCTGCATGACCACTGACCGAAAGGGCCATGCCGCGTAGGCGCCCCGGCAGCCTGCGCCGCGCCCGGCGACTCGATGTCGCGGGTCCGCCGCCGGACAAGATCCCTTACGTTTCCCGCCGCGCCATGCGGCAGCTCGCCTTCGCCGAAGTTGCCGCCGGTTACTCGCCCGGTTGCGTCGCCGACCTGCTCCAGGACTGGGAGGAGGGCACCCGGCCGCCGTTCCGGCTGATCCTGCCGGTGTCCCCGCACCCCCTGGTCGATCCGGTCGGCACCCGCTGGATGCTCGCCACGGTGCTGGAGGAGCTCCCGCGCCGGGACCGGGCGCTGATCGGCGTCGCGCTGTCCCGGATCGACCGGCGGTTCGCGGCGCAGACACTGCCCGACCCGCTCAACGACGGGCAGTGGTGGTTCGAACGGCGGCTGTTCGAGCAGGACGGCGTGGGTCGCTTGTGACCGAGGTCGCAAGATCGCGGGTCATCTCGGGTCAAGTGCCGCTGACCTCCGGACTCCCGGTCCGTGGACGCGGATCTCACCGAGCGGGCGCCGCGCAAACCGCCGCAATGTCAACTGCCTGAAACATTCGGTCGAATCCGGTTAACAAGGCCTCCTTAGCGTCAGGGCAAGCCCGAACCGCCGAGGAGGTGCCCCGAATGCCGCAGGTCGACACCCACTGCCCGTACTGCGCGCTGCAGTGCGGGATGAGCCTCGAGGGCACCCGCGTGACGCCGCGGGACTTCCCGGTCAACGCCGGCGGCCTGTGCCAGAAGGGCTGGACCTCCGGCAGCCTCCTCACGAGCCCGAAGCGGCTGACCACCCCGATGCTGCGCGTGGACGGCGCGCTCGAGCCGGTCAGCTGGGACTTCGCCCTCGACCACGTCGCCCGGAAGCTCGAAGCGATCCAGGCCGAACACGGCCCGGACGGGGTCGCGATCTTCGGCGGCGGCGGGCTGACCAACGAAAAGGCCTACCTGCTCGGCAAGTTCGCCCGCGTCGCGCTCGGCACCTCGCAGATCGACTACAACGGCCGGTTCTGCATGTCCTCGGCCGCCGCGGCCGGGATCAAGGCCTTCGGGGCCGATCGCGGGATGCCGTTCCCCGTCACGGATCTGAAGAACGCCGACGTCGTGCTGCTCGCCGGCGCGAACCCGGCCGAGACGATGCCGCCGTTCACCCAGCACCTGCGCGGCACCGACCTGATCGTCGTCGACCCGCGGCGCACCCCGACCGCGGAGCTGGCCGGCCTGCACCTCGCGCCCGCCCCCGGCACGGATCTCGCGCTGGCCCTGGGCATCCTGCACGCCGTCGTCGAAGGCGGCCACGTCGACCAGTCCTATGTGGATGACCGGACGAGCGGGTTCGCCGAGATGTGGCGGATCGCCGCGAGCTGGTGGCCGGAGCGCGCCGAACGCGTCACCGGCGTCTCGGCCGCCGACATGCGCCTCGCCGCGGAGAAACTCGCCGCCGCCCGCAACGCCTACATCCTCACCGCCCGCGGCACCGAGCAGCACGCCACCGGAACCGCGACCGTCGGCGCCTGGATCAACCTCGCGCTGAGCCTCGGGCTGCCCGGCCGCCACGGCTCCGGCTACGGCTGCCTCACCGGCCAGGGCAACGGCCAGGGCGGCCGCGAGCACGGCCAGAAGGCCGACCAGCTGCCCGGCTACCGCAAGCTCGACGACCCGGCCGCGCGCGAGTACGTCGCCGGCGTGTGGGGTGTCGACCCGGACAGCCTGCCCCGCCCCGGCCGCTCGGCCACCGAACTGCTCGAAGCGCTCGGCCAGGAGAACGGACCGAAGGCGCTGATGGTGTTCGGCAGCAACGTGGTCGTCTCGGCGCCGCGCTCGCAGCGCGTCCAGGACCGGCTGGCTTCGCTGGACCTTCTGGTCGTCGCCGACTTCGTGCTGTCGGAGACCGCGGCCATGGCCGACGTCGTCCTCCCGGTCACCCAGTGGGCCGAAGAGGACGGCACGCTCACCAATCTCGAAGGCCGGATCCTGCTGCGGCGCAAGGCGTTGACGCCGCCGCCGGAGGTCCGGTCCGACCTGGACGTGCTCAACGGGCTCGCCGAGCGGCTGGGCCAGCCGGCGGGACGCTTCCCCGCCGACGCCGAGACGGTGTTCGAGGAACTGCGGATCGCGTCGAAGGGCGGCGTCGCCGACTACTCCGGCGTCAGCTACGACCGGCTTCGTTCGGGCGAAGCCCTGCACTGGCCGGTGCCGGCGCAGGACCACCCCGGCACGCCGCGGATGTTCCTCGAGTCGTTCGCCCACCCGGACGGTCGCGCGCGGTTCGTGCCGGTCGAGCACACCGGCCCGGCCGAGCTGCCCGACGAAGAGTTCCCGTTGCAGGCCACCACCGGCCGGGTGCTGCAGCACTACCAGTCGGGTGCGCAGACCCGGCTGATCGACGAGCTGAACGACGTCGTCCCGGAGGTGTTCGTCGAGGTCCACCCGGACACCGCCAAGCGGGCCGGGCTCGAAGAGGGCGATGCGGCCCGGATCCGATCGCGTCGCGGCGAGACCGTCGCGAAGGTGCGGTTCGTCCAGTCGCTCAAGCCCGATTTGGTCTTCCTGCCGTTCCACTTTCCCGGTGAGCAGCGCGCCAACCTGTTCACCAACCCGGCGCTCGACCCGGTCTCCCGGATGCCGGAGTTCAAGGTGTGTGCCGTGTCTCTGTCTACTGTGGATGGTGCCGCATGAGCCCCCGTGAAGTCGTGATCGTCGGGTACGGCATGGCCGGTGCCCGGCTGGCCGACGAGATCCGCCGTCGCGACCCGATCGCCGAGCGGGTCCGGCTGACCGTGCTCGGTGCCGAGAAGCACGCGGCCTACAACCGGGTGCTGCTGTCCGCCGTCGTCGCGGGCGGGATGAGCGCCGAAAGCGTTCGCCTGCACGACGACGAGTGGGCCCAGCGGCACAACATCGACCTGCGGCTCGGCGTCGACGTCGCCCGCATCGACCGCGAGAAGCGCTGCGTCGAACTCGGCGACGGGTCGACAGTGGACTACGATGCGCTCGTCCTCGCCACCGGCGCGAACCCGTGGATCCCGCCGGTCGAAGGCCTCGAAGCCGGGCCCGGCGTGGTCGCCTTCCGCAGCCTCGACGACTGCGCCAAGATCCTCGACGCCGCCCGCTTCGGCGCGCCGGTCGCGGTGCTCGGCGGCGGCCTGCTCGGCCTCGAAGCCGCCCGCGGCCTGGCCGGGCGCGGCAACCAGGTGACCGTCGTGCACCCGCTGGGCCACGTCATGGAACGCCAGCTCGACGCGGCGGCCGGCCACGTGCTGGCCCGGCAGCTCACCGACATGGGCGTGACCTTCAAGTTCGGCGCCACCGCCGCCCGCTACCTGCCCGGCGACGGGCTCAAGCTCGACGACGGCAGCCTCGTCCCGGCCGACCTGGTCGTCGTGGCCGCCGGCGTCCGCGCCGAAACGAGCCTGGCCATCGAAGCCGGCCTCGACGTCGACGGCGCTGTCGTTGTGGACGACACCCTGCGCACCAGCGACGGCCGCATCCACGCCCTCGGCGACTGTGCCCGCCACCCCGGCGCCCCGGCCGGGCTGATCCAGCCCGCGTGGGAGCAGGCGTCGGTGCTGGCCGACGTCCTGACCGGGACCAACGCGGCCGCCCGCTACCGCGGCACGACGGCCGTCACCCGGCTCAAGGCCCGCGGCATCGACCTCGCCGCGCTGGGCGAGACGCAGCTCGAAGCGTCCGACGGCGGCGCCGAGGTGCTGACGTTCAACGACCCCACCGGCGGCCGGTACGGCAAGCTCGTCGTCCGCGAAAACCGCGTCACCGGGGCGATCCTGCTCGGCCTGCCCGACGCGGCCGCGACGATCACCCAGTTCCACGACCGCGGGACGCTGCTGCCCGAGGACCGGCTCGGCGTCCTGCTGGGCCGCGCGCTGCCCACCGGCGCGACCCCGGCGGCCAGCCCGGCCGACCTCCCGGCCGCGGCGGTGATCTGCCGCTGCAACAACGTCACCAAGGGCCGGCTCATCGAGGCCTGGAAGGCCGGGGCCACCGACACTCCCGCACTGGCGCGGGCCACGCGAGCCACCACGGGATGCGGCGGGTGCTCCGACACCGTCGGCGGCATCGCCAACTGGCTCGCCGCGCAGTGACCGATCCCCACTGACCACCACGAACCGCCGCACGAAGGAGAACGCCGTGGCCCACCAAGGCAAGCACTGGATCGAGCACTGGGAACCCGAGAACGAAGAGTTCTGGGAGTCGACCGGCAAGAAGATCGCCCGCCGCAACCTGTGGTTCTCGGTCTTCGCCGAGCACATCGGCTTCTCGATCTGGACCCTGTGGTCGGTCATCGTCCTGTTCATGGGCAAGGACTACGGCTTCTCCGCCGCCGACAAGTTCCTCCTCGTCTCGACGCCGACGCTGATCGGCGGCCTGATGCGGCTGCCCTACACCTTCGCCGTGGCGAAGTTCGGCGGCCGCAACTGGACGGTCGTGTCGGCCGTCCTCCTGCTGATCCCGGCCACGCTGGCCGCGATCGTGCTGCACCCCGGCACGTCGCTCGGCACGTTCTTGCTGGTCGCCGCCCTCGGCGGCGTCGGCGGCGGCAACTTCGCGTCGTCGATGACGAACATCAACGCCTTCTACCCCGAGAAGCACAAGGGCTGGGCGCTGGGCCTCAACGCCGGCGGCGGCAACCTCGGCGTCGCGGCGATCCAGCTGGTCGGGCTGCTGGTGATCGGCACGGCCGGCGCGACCGCGCCGCGGCTGGTGCTCTACGTCTACATCCCGCTGATCGTGGTCGCCGCCGTGCTCGCGTACTTCTACATGGACAACCTCGCCAGCATGAAGGGCGACACCAAGGCGATGCGCGAGGTCGTCAAGGAGCCGCACACCTGGGTGATGTCGTTCCTCTACATCGGCACGTTCGGCTCGTTCATCGGCTACAGCTTCGCCTTCGGCCTGGTGCTGCAGAACCAGTTCGGCCGCACCCCGCTGCAGGCGGCCGCGGTGACGTTCCTCGGCCCGCTGCTCGGCTCGCTCTCGCGGCCGGTGGGCGGCTGGCTGTCCGACCGGATCGGTGGCGGCAAGATCACCTTCGTCACCTTCACCGGGATGGCGCTGGCCACGGTCGTGCTGATCCTCGCGTCGACGTCGAAGTCGCTGACGTTGTTCACGATCGCCTTCATCGTGCTGTTCGTGCTCGCCGGTGTCGGCAACGGCTCGACGTACAAGATGATCCCGGCGATCTTCCGCGCCAAGGCGAAGATCGCCATTTCGAACGGCGCCGAGGAGGCGGCCGAGCTGCTCAGGGCCCGGCGGCTGTCCGGTGCGCTGATCGGCTTGGCCGGCGCGATCGGTGCCGAAGGTGGCTTGTTGATCAACCTCGCCTTCCGGCAGTCGTTCGCCGACGCCAAGAGCGGCGTGCCCGCCTTCGTCGGGTTCCTCATCTTCTACGGGCTCTGCTTCGCCGTCACCTGGGCGGTTTACCTGCGCAAGCCCGCCGAACAGCCCACGAGTGAGCGCGGTCTGGCGCTCGCGGGAGCGGAGGTCTGAGATGCCCACCTTGGTCGTCGCCGGACACGGCATGGTCGCCCACCGGCTCGTGGAGGCGGTGCGCGCGGAAGACCCCTCCGGTACCTGGCACATCGTCGTCCTGTCCGAGGAGCCGCGCCCGGCGTACGACCGGGTGGCGCTCACGTCCTACGTGGACACCTGGGACCCCGCCACGCTGGCCCTCCCCGGCTCGGACTACGCGGGCGATGCGCACGTCGACCTCCGGCTCGGTGAGCTGGCGGTTTCGGTCGACCGGGACGCCCGCACGGTCACCACGGCCTCCGGCGACGTCGTCTCCTACGACGCACTGGTGCTGGCCACCGGATCGCGGCCGTTCGTGCCGCCGGTGCCCGGGCACGACCTGGACGGCTGCTTCGTCTACCGGACCATCGAAGACCTCGACGCGATCCGCGCGGCCGCCGTCGACAAGCCGGGCCGCGGCCGGCGCTCGGCCGTCGTCATCGGCGGCGGGCTGCTCGGCCTGGAGGCCGCGAAGGCGTTGCGGGACATGGGCTTGTCCCCGCACGTCGTCGAGATGGCGCCGCGGCTGATGCCGCTGCAGGTCGACGAGGGCGGCGGCTCGATGCTCCGCCGGATGATCACGGCGCTGGACGTCACCGTCCACACGGGAACGTCCACCGACGCCATCGAGGCCGACGGCTCGCGGCTGCTGGCCAAGCTGGGCAACGGCACCGAACTCGACGTCGACCTCGTCGTGTTCTCCGCCGGCGTCCGGCCGCGCGACGACCTCGCCCGGCAGTCCGGGCTGGACCTGGGCCCGCGCGGCGGTGTCCTCACGGATGCGTCCTGCCGGACCAGCGACCCGGCGATCTACGCGATCGGCGAGTGCGCCGCGGTCGAGGGCAAGGTGTACGGCATCGTGGCGCCCGGCTACGCGATGGCGGAGATCGTCGCCGCGCAGCTCACCGGCGGGGGCGGGACGTTCCCGGAGCCGGACACGTCCACGAAGCTGAAGCTGATGGGCGTCGACGTCGCTTCGTTCGGTGACGCGCACGCGAAGACCGAAGGCGCGTTGGAAGTCGCCGTCAACGACGCGGTCGCCGGGACGTACAAGAAGCTCGTGGTCACCGACGACGGCAAGACGCTGCTCGGCGGCGTGCTCGTCGGTGACGCCACCGAGTACAACACCCTGCGGGCGCTGGTCGGCCGTCCGCTGCCGGCCGAGCCGGGCGCGATCCTCGCCCCGGCGGGCGGCGGCGCCGCGGTCGGCGTCGACGCGCTGCCCGACGCGGCGCAGATCTGCTCGTGCAACGCGGTGTCCAAGGGCACGATCACCCAGGCCATCCACGAGGACGGCTGCGACACCGTGCCGAAGCTGAAGGCGTGCACCCGGGCGGGGACCGCCTGCGGCTCGTGCGTCCCGCTGCTGGGCAGGCTGCTCAGCGCGGCCGGGGTCGAGCAGTCGAAGGCCGTCTGCGAGCACTTCCCGCAGTCGCGCGCGGAGCTGTTCGAGATCGTGCAGGCCACCCGGATCACGACGTTCAGCGAGCTGATCGGCCGCTACGGCTCGGGCAGCGGCTGCGCGATCTGCAAGCCCGCGGTGGCGTCCATCCTGGCCACCCTCGGCAACGGGCACGTGCTCGGCGGCGAGCAGATGACCCTGCAGGACACCAACGACCGGTACCTGGCGAACCTGCAGCGCAACGGCACGTATTCGGTGGTGCCGCGGATCCCCGGCGGCGAGATCACGCCGGACAAGCTGATCGTGATCGGCGAGGTGGCACGCGACTTCGGGCTGTACACCAAGATCACCGGTGGCCAGCGGATCGACCTGTTCGGGGCGACGGTGGACCAGCTGCCGCTGATCTGGCGGCGGCTCGTCGACGCCGGGTTCGAGTCCGGGCACGCCTACGGCAAGGCGCTGCGCACGGTGAAGTCGTGCGTCGGGTCGACGTGGTGCCGCTACGGCGTCCAGGACAGCGTCGGGCTGGCGATCGAGCTGGAACTGCGTTACCGCGGCCTGCGTTCGCCGCACAAGCTCAAGTCCGCGGTCTCGGGCTGTGCCCGTGAGTGCGCCGAGGCGCGGAGCAAGGACTTCGGCATCATCGCCACGGAGAACGGCTGGAACCTCTACGTCGGCGGCAACGGCGGCACCACCCCGCGGCACGCCGACCTGCTGGTGTCCGATGTGGACACCGAGACGCTGATCCGCACCATCGACCGGTTCCTGATGTTCTACGTGCGCACCGCCGACCGGCTGCAGCGGACCGCGCCCTGGATCGAGGAGCTGGACGGCGGCCTCGACCACCTGCGCGCGGTGATCGTCGACGACTCCCTCGGCATCTGCGAGGACCTCGACGCGGCGATGGCCAAGCACGTCGACAACTACGCCGACGAGTGGAAGGGCGTCCTGGAGGACCCGGAGAAGCTGGCCCGCTTCACCTCGTTCGTCAACGCGCCGGGCGCGCCCGACCCGGCGATCTCGTTCCGCGAGGAGCGGGCGCAGAAAGTCCCCGTGATGCTGGGAGTTCCGGAGGTGCGGCGATGACCACGTCGATCGAACGAACCTGGACGGCGGTGTGCGCGGCGGACGTCGTGCCGGAGTACTCGGGGGTCGCCGCGCTGCTGGACGGCGTGCAGGTGGCGATCTTCCGGTTGCCGGGCGACCGGTGGTACGCGCTGTCCAACTGGGACCCGTGCAGTGGCGCGGCGGTGCTCTCGCGCGGCATCGTCGGTGACGCGGACGGCGTGCCGGTGGTGGCTTCGCCGGTCTACAAGGAGCGGTTCGCCCTCGAGACCGGCCAGTGCCTGGACGCTTCGGACGTTTCGGTGCCGGTGTACGAGGTGCGGGTGCGAGAGGGCGTGGTCGAAGTGGAGAGTCCGTGACCGATGTGCTCCCACTGGCCGGTTTCGTGATCGGCATCACCGCGGCGCGCCGGGCTGACGAGCTCGGCGCGCTGCTGGTGCGCAAGGGGGCGAGCGTCCGGTACGGCCCGGCGATCCGGATCGTGCCGCTGACGGACGACACCGAGCTGCACGCGGCGACGTCGCGGCTGCTGGAAGCGCCGGTGGACGCGGTGGTGGCGACGACGGGCATCGGCTTCCGCGGCTGGCTCGAAGCGGCCGAGGGGTGGGGACTGGGGGATTCTCTGCTCGAGCGGCTTTCGGCGGCGTCGCTGCTCGCGCGGGGGCCGAAGGTGACCGGTGCGTTGCGGGCGGCCGGGCTTTCGGAGTCGTATTCGCCCGCCTCGGAAAGCAACGCCGAGCTGCTGCAGCACCTGCTCTCGGCGGGGGTCGACGGGCAGCGGATCGCGGTCCAGCTGCACGGCGAGCCGTTGCCGTACTTCGTGGACACGCTGCGGGCGGCCGGTGCGGAGGTCATCGAGATCCCGGTGTACCGCTGGGTCGGCCCGGTCGACCCGGGCCCGGTGGACCGGCTCCTGGACGGCGTCCTGGACGGCTCGATCCACGCACTGCCGTTCACGAGCGCGCCGGCGGCGGCGTCGCTCATCGCCCTGGCCCGGCGCACGGGCCGGCTGCCGGGGCTCGTCATGGCGCTGTCCGGCCCGGTGGTGGCGGCGTGCGTCGGCCCGATCACGGCCGGCCCGCTGGCCGCATTGGGGGTGCCGACGGTCCAGCCGCACCGCGCCCGCATCGGCGCGCTGGCCCGGACGGTGGCGGAGACGCTGGTGGCCCGCTCCCCGCGGCTCCGGGCGGGTGGCCACTCGATCGAGCTGCGCGGCCAGGCGGCCATCGTGGACGGCGAGTGGCGCGAAGTGGCCCCGGCACCGATGGCGTTGCTGCGGGCTCTGGCGGCGTCGCCGGGGCGGGTGGTGTCGCGGCGCGAGCTGATCTCGGCGTTGCCCGGAGGCGGCGAGGAGCACGCGGTCGAGACGGCGATCGGGCGGCTGCGGACGTCGCTGGGCGGCGGGAAGGTCGTCCAGACGGTGGTGAAGCGGGGATACCGGCTGGCTGTCGACGCCTGACGGCGTGTCAGCGGCCGTGTCAGGGCGGTGGCCTTCCGGTGTCAGCGGGCCCGGCGAAGGTGGTCTCACACACCGAGTCACCAGGGAGAATCCGATGCAGAAGTTCACCACCCCCGCCTCGATCGCCACCGTTCTCGACATCCCCGCCGGCCGCGTCCGGTTCGTTGCTTCCCTTCGTGAGGACACCGTCGTCCAGGTTCTTCCCGCCGACCCGGCGAAGAGCCGCGACGTGAAGGCGGCTTCGCAGGCGTCAGTGTCGTTCGACGATGGCGTCCTGCGGATCTCGCTCGAGGCCAAGAACCAGTACTTCGGCCCGTCCGGCTCCGTCGACGTGACCGTTTCGCTGCCCGCCGGTTCCTCGGTGGAGGCCAAAGCCGCCAGCGTCGAGCTGCGGGGCGTCGGCCGCCTCGGTGACGTCGCCGTCGAGGGTGCCCACGGCGAGGTGGTTTTCGACGAGGCCGCGAGCCTCCGGTTGACGGCCCACGCGGGTGACGTCTCGGTCGGCAAGCTGACCGGCCCGGCGGAGATCACCACGGGCAAGGGCGACATCCGCATCGCCGAGGCGGCGAGCGGCCACCTGGTCCTGAGCACCCAGGCCGGCAACATCACGGTCGGCGCGGCTCCCGGCGTCTCGGCGTCCCTGGACGCGGGGACGACGTACGGCCGGATCCGCAACGCCCTCAAGAACGAGGGCGCGGCCGGCCTGACGATCCAGGCGACCACGTCCTACGGCGACATCGACGCCCACAGCCTGTGAGGTCCGATCAGCCGGGTTCCGCACTGTCGCGAATGACTCATTGGGGACCTCTGGTGTCCCCAATGAGTCATTCGCGAACAACGGGCCCCCAACCCCCCCCAGAGCGCTGCCGCCCCCCCGGCGTCGCCACCCAATTCCCTATAATCACCCGGGGGCCACTCCGCCCCCCCAATAACCACCACCCCCCACCTCCGGGCCCAGCAGACAGACCGGAATTGTCGGTGCCTTCCGGTAGCGTGGAAAACGGGGGGCGCCCCCGCGGGCGGTGGTCAGCCGGCCCAGGTGACCGCGTGCTTCTCGAAGCCCCGGGCCGCCGCCACCCGGGCCGCCTCGGCTTCCGCCTCCTCGCGTACCGCCGGGCGCAAGGGGTCGAAGGCCGTCAGTGTGAACGTCAGCTTCGCGCCGCTGCCCTTCGTGCGCCACGTTCCCGCGACGTCGCCGTCCGCCAGCAAGACTCCCGGGTTGCCCAGCATCTTCCAGACTTCCTTGCGCCGCGCCGGATCCGGGACCAGCAGCGCCTTGTCGCGTGCCTGGATGAACGGGTCCAGCGGCGGCAGCAGCCGTACCAGGTCCGGCTCCGGGGGGTTCTCCAAGGCCGGGAGCCGGTCTGCCGGCAGATAGCGCGTCTTGCCCTCGACGTCCACCGGAACCAGGTCCGCCGGCCACGTGCGGTCGACCACCGCCCGGGCCGTGCCCGCGAACTCCGCCGCTTCGCCCGGGGACGCCGGGCCGTTGAGCCGCAGGTACCGCTCGATCACCGCCGTCGCCGCGGCCGGGTCCGGCGTCTTCCGCAGCCGGCCTCGGCCCTCCAGCGGAGCCAGCGTCGCCGGCGATGCCCCCGCGACCAGGCGGACCCCGGCGTGCGGTGTCGCGATGCGCATCAGCTGCTCCTGGATGTGGGTTGCCTGGCAACCCCGGCACCACCGCGAGAACGACGGCGGCAGCGCCTTCGTGACCGCCGTCGAAACCGCGCCCTTCGTCATCGGCTTCGTGACGACCTTCCGGAGCGCGGCGGCCGCCGTGAAGACCACCTCGGTCGCGGCCAGCCCGGTCGCCGCCATTTCCTTGCGCTGCCACAGCATCCGGGCCAGCGCGTCCGCGTCGTCCAGCGGCACCAGCGCGCGGATCGCTTCGGGCAGGTCCGGACGCAGGTGGTAGTGCGGCGCACCGCGCAACGTCCAGGCCAGGACCAGCCGCTCGTCGTCCGCGGGGGACGCCGGGCCGTCGAGCCGGGCGGCGAGGGCGAGCAGCGCGGTGTCACGCATGCTGTCCTGCAGCCCGGCCCGGACGACGGCGAGGTCGGCGACGTCCCGCGCCGAGCGGTGCAGGCCGTGCTCGGCGATGCGGTAGGCGAGTACCTGACGGCGGTCCACGTGCGGCTCCTAGAACGCGTACTCGAAGGTGTAGGCCACCTTGTCCTCGCCCAGGGCGCCCCCGGCGGTGCCGCTGCCGGTGATCCCGGCCAGCTCGCCGGTGCCGGAGCCCGGGACGACGGTGAACGTCGAGGCGATGCCCTTGGCGTCGAACGTGTACTCGTGGCGCACGATGAACGTCCCTTCGCGACCGTCGACTTTGCCCTCGAAGCGCTCGAAGCACGGCGACGTCGTCTGACCGCTTTCGTACCCTTCGCCCGCGTAGTACAGCAGAAGGTCGCAGATCGACTCAGCCTCGATGACGCCTTCGTACGCGAAGGTGGCGTGCGCGTACGCCACCCGGGGGCCACCTTCGGTCCCGCTGACGATCTTCTCTTCCCAGTTCTTCGTGGTGAATCCGTTCATGGGGACCACTCTGCCGGGCATACCTGTCAGCTTGTGTCAGGTATTTCTGCCAGAATTCGAGTCATGCGCGCGAGCCGCCTCCTGTCCGTCCTCCTGCTGCTGCAGAACCGCGGCCGGATGACGGCCGAGGAGCTGGCCGAAGAGCTCGAGGTCTCGGTGCGGACGGTCTACCGGGACATCGACGCGCTCTCGGCGTCCGGCGTCCCGGTGTACGCCGACCGCGGCCGCACCGGCGGCTACCGGCTGGTCGACGGCTACCGCACCCGGCTCACCGGGATGACCGAGGAAGAGGCCCAGTCGCTGTCACTGGCCGGCCTGCCGGTGGCGGCCGCCGAGCTGGGGCTCGGCACGGTGCTGGCGGCGGCGCAGCTCAAGCTGTACGCGGCGCTGCCCGCCGAGCTGCGCGACCGGGCCGGCCGGGTCGCCGAGCGGTTCTACCTGGACGTTCCCGGCTGGCACCGGGGCATCGAAAGCCTGCCCACACTGTCGGCGATCGCCGACGCCGTGTGGTCGTCGCACCGGATCCGGATCCGCTACGAACGGTGGGGGCAGCGGGTCGTCGAGCGGGAGCTGGAGCCGCTCGGGCTGATCCTCAAGGCGGGCAACTGGTACCTCGCGGGCCGCTGCGACGGCACCGACCGGACGTACCGCATTTCGCGGGTGCTGGAGCTGACCGACCTCGGCGAGGTGTTCGAGCGGCCGGCCGGGTTCGACCTCGCGCGGTACTGGCAGGAGTGGTCCGAGCAGTTCGAACGCCGGATGTACCCGCGCGTCGCGGTGGTGCGGCTTTCCCCTCGGGCCCAGGCTCTCGTACCGTTCTACGCAGGTTCCGTCGGCGCCCGCGCGTTGCGCGACTGCCGCAACGAGCCCGACGCGGACGGCTGGCTCACCGTGGAGCTGCCGGTGGAGCCGGGCGAACCGGCCATCGGTGAGCTGCTGCGCTTCGGGCCGCACCTGGAGGTCCTCGCCCCGGCGGACCTGCGGGCGGAGCTGGCCGAAGCGATCGAAGAGATGGGCGCGTTCTATGGGTGAGCTGAGCGGCACCGCGATCGGCGTGACGGCCGAGCGCCGGGCCGGCGAATTCATCGGTGCTCTCGAACGCTACGGCGCCGAGGTCCGGCACGCGCCGACGATCACCATCGTGCCCCTGGACAGCGACCCCGAGCTGCGCGCGGGCACCGAAGCCGCGCTGGCGGCCCCGGTCGGGTTCACGGTGGTCACGACGGGTGCGGGCTTCCGCGGCTGGCTCGACGCGGCCGAAGGCTGGGACCTGCGCGATCGGCTCGTGGCGGCGCTGGGGGCGTCCCGGATCTACGCCCGCGGTCCGAAGGCGGTGGGCGCGGTCCGCGGCGCCGGCCTGCGCGAGTCCTTCTCGGCCGTCTCGGAGAGCAACGCGGAACTGTTCGAAGCGCTGACCGCGGCCGGGGTCGGTGGCGAGCGGGTCGCCGTCCAGCTGCACGGAACGCCGCTGCCGGAGCTCACCGATCCGCTGGTGCGGGCCGGCGCCTCCCTGGTGCAGGTGCAGCCGTACCGCTGGCATTCGCCGCCGGACGTGACTCCCGTGCACGAGCTGATCGACGCGATCGTGACGGGTGAGCTGGACGCACTGGCCTTCACGAGTGCCCCGGCGGCGGCGAACTTCCTGACGCTGGCCCGCACCTCCGGCCGCTACGACGAGCTTTTGGCGGCTCTGCGCGGCCCGCTGGTGGTGGCGTGCGTCGGCCCGGTGACCGCGGCCCCGCTGGAGGCGGCGGGCATCGAGACGCTGCAGCCGGACCGCCAGCGCCTGGGCGCTTTGGTGAAGCTGCTGGTCACGAAGCTCGGCAAGGGGTAGTCAGGCCTGCACGGCTTCCCGGGCCACGGCTTCCTCGCTCATCCCTTGCCGCCAGTACCCCGTGAAGCAGATCAGCCGCTTGCCGACCTCGCGCTCACGCACCAGGTGGCGCCGCACCGACTTCACCACTCCGGCCTCGCCGGACACCCACGCGTACGGCGTCCCACCCGGGAACACCGCTCCCCGCAGTGTCGCCAGCAACGCCTCTCCCAGCGGCCGCGATCCCCGCAGGACCCAGTGGATCTCCACCGCTCCGCGCGTCTCGAACGTCTGCCGCGCCGCGCGGTCCGCCAGCTCGACGTACACCGAAGCCCGCGCGCCCGGCGGGAGCTGCTCGACGATCGCGCCGATCGCCGGCAGCGCCGTCTCGTCGCCCACCAGCAGCTGCCAGTCGCAAGTCTCAGGCGGCGCGTACAGCCCGTACGGCCCGGCGAACGTCACCCGGTCGCCCGGTGCCGCCCGCGACGCCCACGCCGAGGCCAGCCCCGAATCGCCGTGCAGCACGAAGTCGACGTCGATCTCCGCCGCTTCCGGGCGGTGGGCTCGAACCGTGTACGTGCGCATCGGCGGGCGGACGTCGTCCGGCATCGCCAGGTACGTCCGGTACCAGGACATGACGTCGGAGCCCGTTTCCGGCAGCACCGGCGCGTCCTGCCCCGGCAGCGGGAAGAACACCTTGACGTACTGGTCGGGCGCCCCGGCCGGCACCTCGCGGAAACTCTCCGCGGCGAAGGTCGCCCGCACCATGTGCGGGGTGATCGGGCGGACCGCGCTCACCGCGGCACGGTGGTAGGTCAGAGCCTCCTGCGTCGTCATTAGGCGAGGCTAACCTAATAATATGGGGTTAGAACAGCCCTTCGGGTCCCGTTTCCTCCTCTCCGTCCGGTTTCCACCGGTACTTCCGCAGGTCGACGCGCTGGCCGTCGGCCAGGACACCCTCCGCGCGCAGCCGCTCCAGCTGGTCGTGGACCAGGTGCGGCGCCGGGGTGCCGTTCGCGCGCAGGATCCGGTGCCACGGCAGGTCGTGCCCGTCCTCGGCCAGGATGGCGCCGACCATCCGCGGCGAAGGCGCGCCGGCGAGGGCCGCGATGTCGCCGTACGTCGCGACCGTGCCGGCCGGCACGGACTCGATGATTTCCCGCACGCGCTCGTGCAGAACGTCGTCCATACCGACACTGTGCCGTACGGGTACGACATTTTTTCGGGGGTTCGGGTGGCGGAGCCCCCGGCTTGGGGCGGAGCCCCGGATGTCACCGACACTTTTCGTGGCCGTCCGCCGCACCGCCGGGCGCCTTCACCGAACGAAGCCCCGCTAAGCCGTGCCGGTGCGCCACCCGGGGGACCGGGCGTGGTTCCATCGCGGGGTGAACGGGAGGCGAACGGCGCAGGCGGACGCGCGGCTGGTGCGCACGCCGATCACCGCCACACCCTCGTTCACCTGGGACGAAGGCGCCCGGCGCGTGCTCTCCGCACCCGGCGGGTTCCTCCGCGTGCTCGGCGGCCCGGGCACCGGCAAGACGGCACTGCTGGCCTCGGCCGCCACCCGCCGCATCGCCGAGGGCGCCGACCCGGAGAGCGTGCTCGTGCTCACCACGTCCCGCAAGTCCGCCGACGCGTTGCGTGCCGACATCACGCGGCGGCTCACCGCCGATCCCGACCTGGCGCGGCCGCTGCCCCGGACCGTCCGCGAGCCCCTCGTGCGCACCGTGCACTCCTACGCGTATTCACTGCTGCGGCTGGAGGCGATGGCCGAAGAGCTCCCGCCGCCGCGCCTGCTCGCCGGGGCCGAGCAGGACGTCGTCGTCCGCGAGCTCCTGGCCGGTGACCTCGACGAAGAGGCCGAGTACTGGCCCGAGCAGCTGCGGCCGGCCCTGGTGGTCCCCGGCTTCGCCGAAGAACTGCGCGACCTGCTGATGCGTGCGGCCGAGCGCGGGCTCGGCCCCGGGGACCTCGTCGAGCTGGGCCGCCGCCGCGGGCGCGAGGAGTGGATCGCCGCCGGGCACTTCTGGGCGCAGTACGAAGAAGTCACGCAGCTGCAGGGCGCGGGCGGCAACGCACTCGGCGTGGCGAGCGCGCCCGCGCTGGACGCCGCCGAGCTGGTCACCTCCGCGCTGCTCGCCCTGGAGGACGACGACGAGCTGCGCGAACGCGAGCGCACCCGCGTCCGGCACCTGTTCGTCGACGACGCCCACCACCTCGACCCGCTGCAGACCGGCCTGGTCCGGATGATCGGGCACACCGCGGCCGAGTTCGTGGTGGCCGGCGACCCCGACCAGAACGTGTTCTCCTTCCGCGGCGCCGACGCGAGCCTGTTCGCCGACGCCGACCCGGACGGCAGCCGGACCGTCACGCTCACCACGGCCCACCGGCTCGCCCCGGCCGTGCGGCTCGCGGTGGCCAAGATCGGCGCGACACTGCCGGGCGCGTCGGCGCACCGCAAGATCGTCCCGCCCGCGGGTGCTTCCGGGGGGACCGTCCGCGTCCGCGTGATGCCGACCCCGGCCGCCGAAGCGAGCTGGATCGCCGACCAGCTCCGCCGCGCGCACCTCGTCGACGGTGTGCCGTGGTCGGAGATCGCGGTGCTCGTCCGGTCGCCCGCGCGGACTTTCCTGGTGCTGCAACGCGCGTTGCGCGCGGCCGGCGTCCCGATCGGGTCGGCGACCGAGGAGCTGCCGCTGGCCAAGCAGTCCGCGGTGCGGCCGCTGCTGGCCGTGCTGAAGCTGGCGCCGTCGCCCGAACTGCTCGACATCGACCTCGCCGAGATGCTGCTTTCGTCCGCTCTCGGCGGCGCGGACCCCCTGGCGCTGCGGCGGTTGCGGCGCGGCCTGCGCCGGCTCGAACTGGCAGGCGGTGGACAGCGCTCGAGCGACGAACTGCTGGTGGAAGCGTTGCGCGGTGGGGACATCCTGGCCGGGCTGGCCGACGCCGAGGCCGAGCCGGTGCGGCGCGTCGGCGGGCTGCTGCGCGTCACGCACCAGGCCGTGACCCGCGGTGAGGGTGTCGAGCAGGTGCTGTGGCAGCTGTGGCGGGAAAGCGGGCTCCAGGACAAGCTGCTGAAGCAGGTCGAGCGCGGCGGGTCGCTGGGGGCGCAGGCCGACCGCGACCTCGACGCCGTCGTCGCGCTGTTCGACGCCGCCGGCCGGTACGTCGACCGGCTGCCCCGCGCGAGCGTCGCCTCCTTCGCCGACTACCTTGGCGCACAACGGATCGCGGGTGACACGCTGGCGCCGGCGGCCGTCCCGTCCGACGGTGTCTCGCTGCTCACCGCGCACGCCGCCGCCGGTCGCGAGTGGACGGTCGTCGCCGTCGCCGGTGTCCAGGAGGGCGCGTGGCCGGACCTGCGGCTGCGGGGGTCCGTGCTCGGGGTGGAGCGGCTGAAGGACCTGATGGCCGGGGTCGACGACGACGCCGTCTCCCAGACCGCGCCGATCCTCGCCGAGGAGCGGCGCCTGTTCTACCTCGCGATGAGCCGGGCGAAGCAGACGCTGCTGGTCACGGCGGTGTCGGGGGAGGACGAGCGGCCGTCCCGGTTCCTCGACGACCTGGAGGAGAACGGCGCCGACGACGGCGGGCTCGACTCGCGGATGAAGCCGCCGGGCCGGTCGCTGGTGCTCGCCGAGCTGGTGGGGGAGCTGCGCGAGGTCGTCTGCGACGACAAGGCCGACCCCGCACGCCGCCGCCGGGCGGCGAAGCAGCTGGCGCGGCTGGCCGATGCTCGCGTTCCGGGCGCGCACCCGTCGACGTGGTACGGCCTGCTGCCCGCGTCCAGCGACGAGCCGGTGCACCCGCCGGGCGACCTCATCCGGATCTCACCGTCCACAGTGGAGATTCTGACGAAGTGCCCGCTGCGCTGGATGATCGAGCGCCACGGCGGCAGCGACCCGGCCCAGCTGGCGGCGGTGACGGGGACGCTCGTGCACGGGCTCGCGCAAGCGGTGGCTTCGGGGAGCACCGACGCGGAACTGCAGGCCGCGCTGGACGAGGCCTGGGTGCGCGTCGACGCGGGCGCGCCGTGGTTTTCCCGGCGTGAACGGCGTCGCGTCGAACAGATGCTGCGGAACTTCACGACCTGGCTGGAGCGCAGCCGTGCGGAGCTGAAGGAAGCCGGGGTCGAGCAGGACATCGAGGTCGAGCTGCCGGCGGGTGGTTCGGACGAGGTCCGGGTGCTGCTGCGCGGGCGGGTCGACCGGGTGGAGCTGGACGCTTCGGGTCGACCGGTCATCGTGGACATCAAGACGGGCAAGGTCCCGGTGTCCGGCGCGGAGGCCGAGGCGCACCCGCAGCTGGCGGCGTACCAGCTGGCGGTGCTGCTGGGGGCGATCGAGGGCCGCACCGAGGCCGGCGGCGCGCGGCTGGTGTACGTCGCGAAGGCCAACAACAAGACGGGGGCGACGGAGCGGTCGCAGCCACCGCTCGACGAAGTGGGCGGCAAGCAGTGGCTGGAGCTGGTCCAGAAGGCGGCGGCCTCGGCGGCTGGGCCGGACTACCAGGCCCAGGAGAACCCGGACTGCGACCGCTGCCCGGCGCGCGGGTGCTGCCCGCTGCGCCCCGAGGGGCGGCAGGTGCCGGGGCCATGACCGGTCCGAGCCACCGCCCCGATGCAGTGAATGACTCATTCCTGACGTTCGAGGCAGACGCGGTGAATGACTCATTCCTGACCTCCGGCGATATGAATGAGTCATTCACTGCAGTGGTGGGCCGCGGTGGAGGGCGCCCGTGAGCCCGCTCCTCATCGCCAACCCCGTCGAGCCCGCCGAACTCGCCGATGCCCTCGGCCTGCACCGGCCCACGCCCGAACAGGCCACCGTCATCGCCGCGCCCGTCGAACCGTCGCTCGTCGTCGCCGGGGCCGGGGCCGGGAAGACCGAAACCATGGCCGCGCGGGTCGTCTGGCTCGTCGCCAACGGCATCGTCAGCCCCGATCGCGTCCTCGGCCTCACCTTCACCCGCAAAGCCGCGCGCCAGCTCGGCGAGCGCGTCCGGGCCCGGCTCCGCCGCCTCGCCGGCTCCGGCCTGCTCGACCGGCTCGACCCGACCGGCGGCCTGCGGTCCACTGTGGTCGCCGGCGAACCCACCGTCCTCACCTACCACGCCTACGCCGGGCGCCTGCTGTCCGAACACGGCCTCCGTCTCCCGGTCCAGCCCGGCGTCCGGCTCCTCTCCGAAACGTCTTCGTGGCAGATCGCGCACCGCGTGGTGTCCACTTGGGACAACGAACTCGACACCGATCGCGTCCCGCCGACCGTGACCGCCGACGTGCTCACCCTGGCCGGGGAGCTGGGCGAGCACCTCGTCTCCACCGAGCAGCTCGCCGAGTACACGACGTGGCTGTGCCGCGTCATCGAGAACGCGCCGCGCGCCAAGGGACAGCGGGCCGCGCTGCCGCAGAAGCTCACCGAAATCATGGCCGCGCAACACTTCCGGCTCGCGCTGCTGCCGCTCGTCGACGACTACCACCGCCGCAAGCGCAACGAAGGCGCGCTGGACTTCGCCGACCAGATGTCGCTCGCCGCCCAGCTGGCCGGCGGCTACCCGTCGGTCGTGCGCGGGGAACGTGAGCGCTACGGCGCCGTGCTGCTCGACGAGTACCAGGACACCGGGCACGCCCAGCGCGTGCTGCTGCGGGCGCTGTTCGGCGGCGTCGAGAACCCGCCGATGCCGGTCACCGCTGTCGGCGACCCCGCGCAGGCCATCTACGGCTGGCGTGGTGCCAGCGCGGCCAACCTGCCCCGGTTCACCACGGACTTCCCGCGCTTCGACGGCGAACGGCTCGTCCCCGCGCACGAATTCGGGCTGCTGACCAGTTTCCGCAACCCACCGGAGATCCTGGACCTCGCGAACGCGATCGCCGAACCGCTGCGCGCCCGCGGCCTCGGCGTCGAGCGGCTGCGGGCGCGCGAAGGCGCCGGGCCCGCGGACATCGCGTGCGCGCTGCTGCCGGACATCCGCGCCGAACGCGCGTGGGTCGCCGACGCGCTCGCCCGGCGCTGGTACGCCCACCAGGAACAGGCCGGCAAGCCGCCGACCGCCGCGGTGCTCGTGCGGCGCCGGGCCGACATGGCCCCGATCGCGGCCGAACTGCGGGCGCGCGGGCTGCCGGTCGAGGTCGTCGGGCTCGGCGGGCTGCTGGACGAGCCCGAGGTCGCGGACCTCGTTTCGACGCTGAAGGTGCTGGCCGACCCGCTGTCCGGGAGCGCCGCGGCCCGGCTGCTGACCGGTGCGCGCTGGCGGCTCTCGGCCGCCGACGTCGCCGCGCTGTGGCGGCGGGCCGGCGAGCTGTCCAGCCCGGAGAAGCCGGACACACCGGAACTGGTCGTCGAGCGCGTCGAGCAGGCCGGGCTGATCGACGCCGTCGACGAGCCGGGCGACCCGGCGCGGTACTCCGAGGAGGGGTACAAACGCATCCGGCGGATCGGCTGGGAGCTGGCCGCGCTGCGGCGGCGGCTCGACCAGTCGCTGCCGGAGCTCGTCGCCGACGTCGAACGCACGATGCTCCTGGACGTCGAATCCCTGGCCCGGCCCGGCTCCGCGGGACGGGCGCACCTGGACGCGTTCGCCGAAGTCGTCACCGACTACGCCGAGACGGCGCCGACGGCGACCCTGCTGTCCTTTGTGGACTACCTCAACACCGCCGCGCACGCCGAGGACGGGCTCACCCCGGGCGAGGTCGAGGTCGTCCCGGACCGCGTGCAGGTGCTGACCGTGCACTCGGCGAAGGGGCTCGAGTGGGAAGTCGTCGCCGTGCCGCACCTGGTGCACGACGTGTTCCCCGGGCGGCGGCGGTCGTCGTCGTGGCTGCGGACCGCGACGTCGCTGCCGGCCGCGTTGCGGGGCGACGCCGAGGACCTGCCCGAATTGCGGATCGCCGAGGGCTACGACCGCAAGGAAGTCCAAGAAGGACTGGAGCTGCACGAAGCCGGGTTCGTCGAGCGGGAGCAGGCGGAGGAACGGCGGCTCTGCTACGTCGCGCTGACGCGGTCCGAGCACGCACTGATCGTCTCCGGGCACTGGTGGAACGAAAGCAGCAGCCGGGCGAAGGGGCCGTCGGAGTTCCTCACCGAGATCGCCGACGTCGTGCGCGAGACCGGCGCCGGGCAGCTCGCGGAGTGGGCGCCGGAACCCACCGAGGACGACGAGAACCCGCTCGTCTCGGACTCGCGGGCGGCGCGCTGGCCGGTCGACCCCCTCTCCGACCGCCGCACCGGCGTGCAGACCGGCGTAGAGCTCGTGTCCGAGGCGCTCGCCTCGCCGCCGGACGAGGAAGTGTCCGAAGAGGACGACGACCCCGACGGCTGGCTGACCGACACCGACGTCCTGCTGGAGGAGTGGGCGCGCAAGGACGACCACGTCAAGCTGGTCCCGTTGCCGTCGCGGCTTTCGGTGAGCCAGCTGGTCGCCCTGGCCGACGACGCCGCCCGGCTCGCCGCCGACCTGCGCCGGCCGCTCCCGGTGGAGCCCAACAGCTTCGCCCGCCGCGGCACGGAGTTCCACGGCTGGCTCGAACGCCGGTTCGCGGGCGACCAGCTCATCGAGATCGACGACCTCCCGGGCGCGGCCGACTTCGGCGAGGCCCCCGACGCGGACTTCGAGGAGCTGCAGACGGAGTTCGAGAAGAGCGAGTGGGCGTCGCGGGTCCCGGTGGCGGTGGAGGTGACGTTTTCGGCCGACGTCGAAGGCCTCACCCTGCGCGGCCGCATGGACGCGGTCTTCGCCGACCCCGACGGCGGCTGGACGGTGGTCGACTGGAAGACCGGCGCGGTCCCGCCGGAGTCCCGGATCCCGGCCCTGTCGGTCCAGCTCGCGGCGTACCGGATGGCCTGGGCGGCCCTGAAGAACGTCCCGGTGGAGCAGGTCCGCGCGGCCTTCCACTACGTCCGCGCGAACCGCACGATCCGCCCGGCCGACCTCCTGGACCCGGAAGCCCTCCGCCGCCTCCTCCGCGACATCCCCGAGGCGTGACCAGCGGGGCATCTCACGTGACTGGAGGGGCATCTCGCGTGACTGGAGGGGCATCTCGCGTGATCAGAGGGGCATCGGCCGAGATGCCCCGCCAATCACGCGAGATGCCCGCTCAGACACGTGAGATGCCCGCCTGATCACGCGGGTCAGGCGTTGTCGCGGACCTTCAGGGCCCAGGCGATCAAGGGCCACTGGAGGGGGAGGCGGGCCCAGGCCATCGCGCGGCGGGGAGCGGGGGCGCGCCGGGCGTCCACGGCCATCTTGACGTTGCCCGGGAAGACGCCCAGGAACAGCAGCGCCGCCGCCAGGCCGCCGAGGCGGCGGGTGCGCGGGGCCGCCACCGCGGCCGCGATGGTCAGCTCCGCCACGCCCGACCCGTACGTCCACGCCCGGCGCGAACCCGGCAGCGAAGCCGGGATCAGGCCGTCGAACGGCTTGGGGACGGCGAAGTGCAGGACGCCCATCGTGCCCAGCACGCCGGCCAGCACGTGGGCGGGCCGTTGCGAGGTTGCCATGAACTCATCGTTTCACGCGGCGGCACGGTCTCCGGTTCGGCTATCCTCCGGGCGTGAGTGACGCTCGACACGAGCCAGCATGAGGGCCCTCAAACGGTTGCCGCTGGGCAGTCTCACCGATCGGCCCGACCACGAGCTCGTCGGCATCCTGCGGATGCCGGAACTGACGGTCAGCCCGCTCCGCGCGATCGTCAAGCGGATCATCGGGGCGACGCTCGCGCTGCTGGCCACGGTGATCATCGTCTACGTCGACCGTGACGGCTACCGCGACGCCAACGGCGACGGCCTGTCCTTGCTGGACAGCCTGTACTACGCCACGGTCTCGCTGTCGACGACCGGCTACGGCGACATCGCGCCGGCCACGTCGTCCGCCCGGCTGGTGAACGTCCTGGTGATCACGCCGCTGCGGGTGCTCTTCCTCATCGTCCTGGTCGGGACCACCCTCGAGGTGCTCACCGAGCGCTCCCGCCAGGCGTTCAAGATCCAGAAGTGGAGGACGAAGGTGCGCGACCACACGGTCGTCGTCGGGTTCGGCACCAAGGGCCGGTCCGCCGTCAACGCGCTGCTCGGCGACGAGAACATCGCCCCGGGCCAGATCGTCGTCGTCGACACCGACCAGCAGGCCCTCGACGCGGCCAGCGCGCTCGGTCTCGTCGCCGTGCACGGGTCGGCGACCCGGTCCGACGTCCTGCGCGTCGCCGCGGTGCAGCACGCCCGCGCGGTCGTGGTCGCCCCGAACCGCGACGACACGGCGGTGCTCGTCACGCTCACCGCCCGCGAGCTGGCGCCCAAGGCGCACATCGTCGCGTCGGTGCGGGAGGCGGAAAACGTCCACCTGCTCAAGCAGTCCGGCGCCAACCAGGTCGTCGTCTCCAGCGAGACGGCCGGGCGGCTGCTCGGCATGGCGACGTCGACACCGCTGGTCGTGGACATCATGGAAGACCTGCTGACCCCCGAATCGGGCCTGGCGATCGCCGAGCGCGCGGTCGAACCGTCCGAAGAGGGCGGGTCGCCGCGGCACCTGTCCGACCTCGTCCTCGGCCTGGTCCGCGACGGCGTTCTCTACCGCGTTGACGCGCCGCAGGCCGACGCCATCGAGCCGGGCGACAAGCTGCTTTACGTCAAGAAGGTGACGCAGGCGGAGAAGATCGAGCGCTGACCAGGGCACCTGGGTTTTGCCCGCGGGATCTGGAACCATGACCAGGTGCCCCCGCGACCTCTCGCCCTCAAGTGGCCCACGGTGGCGATCCCCGCCGCGGCGGGCGTGCTCGTCGTGCTGCTCGCCTGGCTGGCCGGGCCCGGGCTGCTCGGCATCGGCAACGAAGTCCTGGGCGTGCCGGTGCAGGCCGAGGTGACCAAGCCGGCGCCGTGCGACCGGCCGGACGCGAAGGAAACCGTCAAGTTCACCGTCGGCGGGAAGGCCCACGAAGGCACGCTCGACGGCTGCGGGCACGGCCCGGGCGAACGCGTCGAGGTCGCCGTGCCGGACGTGGTGGCGGACCAGGGCCCGGTCGCCGTCACCCTCGCGGACACGTCGATGGGCGCGTCGGACGCCCGGCGCCCGCTCGGCCTGGCGCTGCTGGTGTTCGCGTGCTTCTCCGGCGGGATGTTCGTCTACCTCTGGCTGAGCATCCCGCTGCGACCCAAGACGGCCGGGCCCGCCACAGCCAGACCCAAAACCGCTAGCTGACCTCGGACGACGGCGCCGCGAAGGTGTTGCAGTCGGAGATCCGGTTGCTCGTCGCGCCCGCTCGCCACCAGGACGCGTAGTGCGCGTTCGTCCCGTGGTCGTGGCTGCGGGAGGTGTTGTCGCCGCGGGTCTCCTGGTCGTTCCAGGCCTTGTTGTACATGTCGCGGGTGACTGTGCCGCCCTGTTCGACGTGCGCGCCGAGGAACATTCCCGAGAAGCACTGGGCCTGCAGTTCCTTGCGCCGCGACATCTCGAGCCCGGCCGGGCTGTTCTGGCCGGCCTCGTAGATCTTCTGCCAGGCCGCGTCCATCAGCCCGGCGACCTCCTGCACGTGGTGGCCGTACTCGTGGGCGAACAGGGCCAGGTAGACGCCGGGGTTGTTGCCGTACTGGTCGGTCTGCAGGCCGCGGAACGGGACGTACAGGTTGTTTTCGCAGTAGTACGCGGCCGTCGCGATGCCCACCTGGATGGTGCCGCACTCGGTCTCGAAGCTCGCGCCGGTCGGGAAGTGCAGCGACGGCGGCGTGAACGGCAGCTGGTAGGCCGTGAGGAACGGGCCCCACGCCGCGTCGAGGCACTTGCTGGCCGCGGTGAAGAACGCTTCGGCGCCGGCCTGCGTGCTCTGCCAGGCGGGCAGCGTGCAGACGCGGTTCTGGAGGCCGGCGTTGGGGTCCTGCAGGATCGGGTGGTCGGCCAGCTTGAGGATCTTCTGCGGGCCGGTCGGGCTGGGCGTCGACAGCTCGGTCGCCGGGCTCGACGCCGACGCCGGGGCACCCGCGCCACCGGGTGGCAGCTGCTGCGGGGGAACGTCCTGCGACGACGGGACGTCGCGCAGGTTCGGGTTGGCCAGGGGGGTGTTGTCGCGGTTGAGGGCCACGATCGCGACCAGGCCGAGCACCAGCACGGCGACCGCGCCGAGGCACACGCCGATCACCGCCGCCGGCGAACGGCGCCTGGGTGCGGACACGGTGTGCGGGCGGCCGAGCCACGGAAGATCCGGTTGCGCATCCGGCACCGGCGGCGGCTGGACGGTCCCGCGAGGCGGTACCTGGCCGGGGGGCGGTTGCGTCACTAGGCAGTCCCGAAGGGTCTCGGTACGGACCGGGGGTACCCGATCCCGCCATTCAGCATATCGGGGGAATGGGTCGGCTCGCACCCGTCCGTGCGCGTGCGGTCACGGCGCACCGACGTCACCCCAGGTCTGGCCGGGTGCAACCGGCTCTGAGAGAGTGAACGCAAGCAGGTACTGCAGGCGAGGGGCTTCGATGACAGACACCGGTGGCGCGCCCGGCGGCGAGGGCGCCGACACGCCGACTCCGAGCCAGGGCGTCCCCCAGGCTCACGCCCCCGGATCGGGTGAGCCGAACCGGCCCGAAGATCACACCGCGTCACCGGCGACGCCGCCGCGAGGCTGGCAGGCGCCGGACGCGCAGGCCGCACCGCCGACCCCGCCGCCGGGCTGGCAGCACGGGCCGGGCCACCGGCCGGAGGCGCTGCCGCCGTTCGGCGCCCAGCCGCAGTTCCAGCAGCCGCAGTTCCAGCAGCCGCGCTGGAACCCGCACGGGCTCGGCAAGCCCGGTGTGATCGCGCTGCGGCCGCTCAACATCGGCGACATCCTCGACGGCGCGATCACGGCGATCCGCCGGCACGCGTTGCTGGTCCTCGGCATCGGCGCGGTGATGGCGGTGATCGGCGCCGCCGTCACGTTCGTCCTGCAGAAGTACCTGTTCACGGACCTGGAGCGCTTCCCGTCGACGGTCCGGCTCGGTCCCGCGGCGACCAACGAGGAGCTCCGCGACGCCGTCTTCGGCACGTTCGGCGACGCCGTCTTGGTGCTGGTCTCCCAGACGCTGGTCTCGACGTTCCTGCTGACCGTCACCACCGGCCTGATGGCCGCGGTGATGGGCCGCGCCGTGCTGGGCCGCGAGGTCAGTTTCGGCCTCGCCTGGCGCGAGGTGCAGCCGCGGCTGCTGCCGCTGCTCGGCGTGGCGTTCGGCTACGCGCTCCTGACCACCATCGGCGTCGTGCTCTGCATCTTCCCGGGCGTGCTCGCCTGGGTGTTCTGGGCGCTGGCCGCCCCGGCGCTCGTGCTCGAGCGCGGCACGTTCCGGGAGGCGTTCGCGCGGTCGGTCAAGCTGGTCGGCGGCGCCTTCTGGCGGGTGCTCGGCGTGCTGCTGCTGGCCCGGATCATCGGGTCGTTCTTCGAGAGCATCATCCAGCTGCCGTTCACCATCGGCAGCGGCACGTTCAGCCAGATGCTCAACCCGGCCAAGGTGATCGTGCCGGGCACCGGTGACCTGCTGCTGGCGTCGGCCGGGCAGATCATCGCCGGCACCATCTCGATCCCGTTCATCGCGCTGGTCACCGTGATCGTGTACCTCGACCAGCGGATGCGCCGCGAAGGCATGGACATCGAGCTGGCCCGCGCCGCCGGGGTGCAGCCGCCCCAGGCGTGGTGACCTTCCGGCTCATCGACGTCCCGGTCGACATCGACCGGGACGCGGCCCGCCGCGCGGCCGAAAAGGAGCTGTCGGACCCGAAGTACCGCGACGCCCGTCCGGGTTTCCTGCAGCAGATCGGCCAGTGGCTCGGGGAGCAGCTGGAGAAGCTGCTGAGCAGCCTGTCTTCGGATGTCCCCGGCGGGATCTTCGGGGTGGTGCTGGTCGTCGCGCTGCTGATCGTGCTCGTCGTGGTGATCCGGCTCCGCACCGGCAAGATGGCCGGCTCCGCGCGGGCCGATCGCGTCGTCTTCGGCGGGCAGCGCAAGAGCGCGGGCGACTACCGCCGGGCGGCCGAGGAAGCCGCCGCCGCGGGCCGGTTCGGCGACGCCGTCCGCGACCGGTTCCGCGCCGTCGTGCGGGCCCTGGAGGAACGCGCGCTGCTCGACTCCCGCTCCGGCCGGACGGCGGACGAGGCCGCCGCCGAGGCCGGCCTGCTGCTGCCGAACGTCGCGGACCAGCTGAGGCAGGGCGCCCGGCTCTTCGACGACGTCCACTACGGCGGCCGCGAAGGCACCGAAGCGGCGTACCGCACGCTGACCGAGCTGGACGAACGCTGCCGCCGTGAGCGACCGGTCGCCATGGCGGCCCCGTGAGCCCCGCCGACGTGCTCTTTCCCGCGGAGGTGGCATGAGCACAGCGGTTTCGCCCGACCTGAACCGGATCTGGCGCGGGGCCCGCGTTCCCCTCGCGCTCCTCGCCCTGATCTTCATCGCCGGTGCCCTGCTCCTGCTCGGCCGCGGCGAGCAGACCCACGGCGCCCTCGAGCCCGGCTCGTACGAACCCGGTGGCGCGCACGCGCTCGCGAAACTGCTGAAGGACCAGGGCGTCGACGTCCGGACCGTGCACACGATCGCCGAAGCGGACGCCGAGATCGGCGACGACGCGACGCTGCTCGTCACCGCACCCGACCTGGCCCCGGCGAAGCGGTTCGACGCGCTGCGCGAGCGCGCGGCCGACGTCGTCCTGGTGACGCCGGGGGAGCCGACGTTGCGTGATTCGCTGCCGCTGGTGCACCAGGCCGGCCACAGCGATGTCGGGACGCTGCCGCCGCAGTGCACGGTCGCCGCGGCGGTCGCGGCGGGCGAGGTCACGCTCGGCGGGATCGGCTACGCCTCGCCCGGTGCGCGCTCGTGCTACCCCGGCGAGGACGGCGGCGGCACGCTGCTGCAGCTCGCCGACGGCGGCGGCACGACGACGCTGCTCGGCTCACCGGCCCCGCTGACCAACGCCCGGCTCGCCGAACAGGGCAACGCGGCGCTGGGGCTGCGCCTGCTCGGCGCGCACCCGAAGCTCGTCTGGTACCTGCCGGCCACATCGGACCCGGCGCTCGACGGCTCCCGCCGGTCGATCTTCGACCTCATCCCGGACGGCTGGTACTTCGGGGCCGCGCAGGCGTTCGTCGCCGTCGCCCTGCTGGCGTTGTGGCGGGCCCGCCGGCTCGGCCCGGTGGTCACCGAGCCGCTGCCGATCGTCGTCCGCGCGGCCGAAACGGCGGAAGGCCGCGCCCGGCTGTACCGGCGGGCCAAGGCGGCCGGGCACGCGGGCGAGACGCTGCGGGAAGCCGCGCGCGGCCGGCTGCGGACCGCGCTGGGCCTGCCGCGCGACGCCGACCCGGCGGCGCTGGTGGAGTCGGTGAGCACGCGGACGCACCGGCCGCCCCACGACGTCGGCGCGGTCCTCTACGGCCCGCCGGTGCCGGACGACCCCGCGCTGGTCCGGCTGGCCGGCGAACTCGATCAGGTGGAACGAGAGGCAGGGCGAACTTGACCAGCGGTACCGAGAACGCGACCGGGGCCCGCGACGCGCTGATCGCGTTGCGCGCCGAGGTCGGCAAGGCCGTCGTCGGCAACGAAGCCGCCGTCACCGGGCTGATCCTGGCGCTGCTCTGCCGGGGGCACGTGCTGCTCGAAGGCGTCCCGGGCGTGGCGAAGACGCTGCTCGTGCGGGCGCTGGCGGCGGCGCTGGACCTGGAGACCACGCGCGTGCAGTTCACCCCGGACCTGATGCCCGGCGACGTCACCGGGTCGATCGTCTACGACGCGCACAGCGGCGAGTTCTCCTTCCGGGAGGGGCCGGTGTTCACGAACCTGCTGCTCGCCGACGAGATCAACCGGACCCCGCCGAAGACGCAGTCGTCGCTGCTGGAGGCGATGGAGGAGCGGCAGGTCTCGATCGACGGCAAGTCGCGGCCGCTGCCCGACCCGTTCATCGTGATCGCCACCCAGAACCCGGTGGAGTACGAGGGCACCTACCCGCTGCCGGAAGCGCAGCTGGACCGGTTCCTGCTCAAGCTGACCATGCCGGCGCCCTCGCGCGAAGACGAGATCGGGATCCTCTGGCGGCACGCCCAGGGCTTCGACCCGCGGAACCTGGCCGCGGCGGGCCTGCGCGCGGTCGCCGGTGCCCCCGAACTCGCCGCGGCGCGCGAAGCCGTGGCCCGCGTGACGATCGGGCCCGAGGTGATCGGGTACGTCGTCGACCTGTGCCGGGCGACGCGGCAGCTGCCGTCGGTGCGGATCGGCGTTTCCCCCCGTGGTGCCACGGCGTTGCTCGCGGTGACCCGCGCCTGGGCGTGGCTCGCCGGGCGCGACTACGCGACCCCCGACGACGTCAAGGCCCTCGCCCGGCCCGCGCTGCGGCACCGCCTGGACGTCCGGCCGGAGGCGGAGCTCGAGGGCGTCACCGCGGACGGCGTGCTGGACCGCGTGCTCGCGTCCGTGCCCGTGCCGCGCTGACATGGCCGTCACCGGAAGGCTCGGGCTGCTGGCGCTGTTCGGTGCGCTGGTGG
The DNA here is from genome assembly GCF_040638975.1 of Amycolatopsis sp. NPDC024027. Classification (NCBI taxonomy): domain Bacteria; kingdom Bacillati; phylum Actinomycetota; class Actinomycetes; order Pseudonocardiales; family Pseudonocardiaceae; genus Amycolatopsis; species Amycolatopsis sp. NPDC024027. Next base: position 96,286 of record NZ_JBEZYY010000027.1, on the reverse strand, counting down.
TCGGGCTGCTCCTGCCGTCGGGCACGGGGATGCTGGCGGTCGCCGCGGTGCTGCTGGTGCTCGTCGTCGTCGACCTCGTGCTGGCGGGAAGCGTGCGGGCGCTGACGTTTTCGCGCTCGGGCGACACTTCGGTCCGGCTCGGCGAGCCGTGCGAGGTGACGCTGGTGGTCGCGAACCCCGGTGGCCGCGCGGTGCGCGGGCAGCTGCGCGACGCGTGGCCACCGAGCGCCGGCGCGTCCGACCGCCATTCCCTGCGCGTCCCGGCGGGGGAGCGCCGGGCGCTGGTGACGGCGTTGCGGCCGTCGCGGCGGGGTGACCGGACGGCGGCGCGGGTGACGGTCCGGTCGGTCGGGCCGCTGGGCCTGGCCGCGCGGCAGGGTTCGCACGCGGTGCCGTGGACGGTCCGGGTGCTGCCGCCGTTCCACAGCCGCAAGCACCTGCCGTCCCGGCTGGCGCGGCTGCAGCAGCTCGACGGCCGCAACGCGGTGCTGATCCGGGGCCAGGGCACGGAATTCGACTCGCTGCGCGAGTACGTCATCGGCGACGACGTCCGGTCCATCGACTGGCGGGCGACCGCGCGGGCGCACGACGTCATGGTCCGGACCTGGCGCCCCGAGCGCGACCGGCACGTCGTGCTGGTGCTCGACACGGGCCGCGTCTCGGCGGGCCGGGTGGGCGACGCGCCCCGGCTCGACGCGGCGATGGACGCGGCGTTGCTGCTGGCAGCACTGGCTTCCCGGGCCGGCGACCGCGTCGACCTGCTGGCCTACGACCGGCGGTTGCGGGCGGCGGTGCAGGGTTCGTCGGGAGCTTCGCTGCTGACGTCGCTGGTGAACGCGATGGCGCCGCTCGAGCCGTCGCTGGTCGAGACGGACGCGCGCGGCATGATCGCGGAAGTGCTCCGGCGAACCCGCCGCCGGGCCCTGGTCGTGTTGCTGACCGGGCTGGACGCGGCGCCGCTGGAGGAGGGGTTGTTCCCGGTGCTGAGCACGCTGACCGGGCGGCACGAGCTGGTGGTGGCGTCGGTCGCGGACCCCCGGGTGGCGGAGATGCTGGCGGCCCGCGGCGACGCGGAAGCGGTCTACGACGCGGCATCGGCGGCGCGCACGACGGCCGAGCGCCTGCGGGTCACCGAGCGGTTGGTGCGGCACGGGGTGAGCGTGGTGGACGCGGTCCCGGAGGAGCTGCCGCCGGCGCTCGCGGACCGTTACCTGGCTTTGAAAGCCGCCGGACGGCTGTGAGTCAGGCGGCTTCCGGCAGGGCGTCACCGGCGTCGCGGGCCTCGAGGTCGCCCACCTCGCCGTCCTTCGCCGCCCGGCGGCCGAGCGTGAAAACGTAAGTCAAGAAAGCGATTTCGGCCAGTGCGCCGATGCCGACGCGCAACCACGTCGGCCAGCCCGACGGGGTCACGAACGCCTCGATCACCCCGGACACGAACAGCACGCACGTCAGCCCGAGCGCCATCACCACCACCGACCGGCCCTGTTCGGCGAGCGCGGCCGTGCGGGAGCGGCGGCCCGGGTCGATCACCGTCCAGCCGAGCCGCAAGCCGGTGCCCGCCGCGACGAACACCGCCGTCAGCTCCAGAAGACCGTGGGGGAGCAGGAGACCGATCATCACGTCGCCGCGGCCGGCCGCGCTCATCGCGCCGATGATCAGCCCGGCGTTGAGCGAATTGAGCCAGAGCGCGCCGATCACCGGCAGGCCCAGCGCGACGCCGAGGAACAGGCAGGTCGCCGCCACCCACGCGTTGTTCGTCCAGACGTGCGCCGCGAAGGACGCCGCCGGCCCGGTCGAGTAGTAGTTCTCCGCCTGGCCGCCGGGCTTGGTCAGCTCGCTCAGCTCGTCCGGGGTGCCCAGCGACGCGCGCACGAGCGGGTCGCGCGCGACCCAGACGGCGATCACCACCATCACCGCGATCGACGCCAGCGCGGCCGGGATCCACCAGCGCCGCGACAGGTAGACCGCGGCGGGGAACCGGTGGGTGAAGAAGCGGGCGACCTCGCGCCAGGCCGGGTTGTGCGCCCCGGAGACCGCCGACCGGCCGCGGGCGACCAGATCGGACAGCCGGCCGAGCAGGGCCGGGTCCGGCGCGACCGACCGCACGATCGACAGGTGCGTCGCGGTCCGCTGGTAGAGCGTCACCAGCTCGTCGGCTTCCGGCCCGGTCAGCTTGCCGCCGCGCCGGATCAGCTCACCGAGCCGGGTCCACTCCGCCGCGTGCGCGGCGACGAACACGTCCACATCCACGCCGACCACCCTATCCGTCGATACGCTGGGCAGCGTGCACGAGGAATCGGAGCTGGTCACCGGCGAAGCGGTCGTCCTGGACCTGCGCGTGGCCAAGCTCGCCAGCCGCGCACTGGCGATGGCGCTGGACGTGCTCCTGCAGCTCGCGCTGCTGCTGGCGGCGATCATGGTGCTCTCGTTCGTGATGCCGGGCGCCGACGAATCGCTGGTCCTGACGGTGCTGCTGGTCTTCGTGGTGCTGGTCATGGTCGGCTACCCGGTCGTGTTCGAGACGCTCTCGCGCGGCCGTTCGCTCGGCAAGATGGCGGTGGGCCTGCGGGTGGTGCGCGTCGACGGCGGCCCGATCCGGTTCCGGCACGCGCTGGTGCGCGGGCTGGCCGGCTTCGTCGTGGACTTCTGGGCGCTCGGGTTGTTCGGCGCGGTCGCGGTGATCGTGTCGCTGTGCTCGTCGAACGGCCGCCGCGTGGGCGACTTCCTGGCCGGGACGCTGGTGGTCCGCGACCGGGCCCCGTCGACCGCCGCGTACGCGGCGGTCGCCATGCCGCCGGGCCTCGAGGGCTGGGCGGCGCAGCTCGACCTGACGCGGTTGCCGGACGACCTCGCGCTGGCGAGCCGCCAGTTCCTCGCCCGGTTCCGCGAGCTGCGGCCGGAGGCGTCGCACGCGCTGGGCTGGGGGCTCGCGCAGCAGATGGGGAACGCGCTGGGCACGCCGGTGCCGCCCGAGGTGCCGCCGTGGGCGTTCCTGGCGGCGGTGCTGGCGGAGCGGCGCAACCGCGACCACGCCCGGGCGTTCCAGGCGTATGCGGCTCAGGACCGGCCCGGTTACCCGCCGGTGGCGCCCTACCCGGGGTCCGCTGGGCCGCCATGGCCGCCGGCGGGGCCGCACCCGGAGGCCGTTCGGCCCGCCGCCCAGCCGGAGCCCCCGACGCCGCCGTCCGGCACGCCGATGCCCGTGGAGAACCCCTTCACCCCGCCCAGCTGACGGGCGCTCCGAGACTTTCCTTCGCGGACGACAACCACAAGGCGGCCAATGAGCCGCGCCCGGTTCCGGGCGATGTCGTCTTGACGTATGTCAGGATCCTGACATACGGTGGTGTGTGTCAGGAACCTGACATCAAGCGAAAAGGAGCACACCATGCCCGCCACCGGCCCCGACTTCATCTCGCTCCAAGCGCGCGATCTCACCGCGTCGCAGGCGTTCTACGAGCGGTACCTCGGCCTCGTCCGCTCGCCGGCCGGACCGCCGCACGCCGTCGTCTTCGAGACGAAGCCGATCGCGTTCGCGCTCCGCGACATCGTCCCCGGCACCGATCTCGCCTCCGTCGCCCAGCCCGGCATCGGTGCGGCGATCTGGCTCCACGCGACCGACGTCCAGGCCATCCACGACGCTCTCGCCGCCGACGGGCACCCCATCGTCTCCGCCCCGATCGACGGTCCCTTCGGCCGCACGTTCACCTTCGCCGACCCCGACGGTTACCACGTCACGCTCCACGACCGCGGCTGACCGGCGCTACGAGACGTCACCCGATGGCGAAAGCCACGTGTTGCACTGCTGGTTCCGGTTTTTCGAAGCACCGTGCTGCCACCAGCTGATGTTGTGCTTGGCGCTGCCGTGGTCGCGTTTGCCGTTGCGGGCGTAGTCGTCGCCGCGGTCCTGGGCGTTCCAGGCTTCGTTGTAGATGTTCTTGTCGACCGAGCCGCCGGAAACCGAGGCCGAGCCGAGGAACATCCCGGAGAAGCACTGCGCCTCGAGTTCCAGGCGCCGCGACAGTTCCAGGCCGGCCGCCGAGTCGGCGCCCGCGTCGTAGCGCTGGTTGGCGAACGCCTCCGTGATGCCGGACATGTTCTGCACGTGGTGGCCGTACTCGTGGGCCAGGATCGACAGGTACGGGCCGGGGTGGTTCCCCCACACGTCGAGCTCGATCCGGTCCATCGGCATGTAGATCGTGTTGTTCGCCGAGCAGTAGAACGGCGTGACGCCGGTGGTGGTGCCCCCGCTGCCGCACGGCGTCGACGATTCCGACAGCGACCGCGGCACCGACAGGTTCGGCGTCCGGAACGGCAGGTCGACGGCGCCGAGCATGCGCGACCACATCGCGTCGAGGCAGGCGATGCCGGACTGGAAGAAGCGCGTGACGCTGCTCTGGTCGGTCGCCCAGTGGCTCAGTGAGCACGGGACGTTCTGCAGGCCGTAGTCCGCGCCGCCGAAGAGCGGGTTGTCCCCGGTGGCCACGACCGAGCGCGGCCCGGCGGGGGGACGCGACGTCGGTGTCTCGCGCTCGGTGGTGCGGGCCGGACGCGTGGTCGGTTCCTCGGTGGAGGAGGTGGTCGCGGTGGTGCTCGGCTCGGTGGTGGTCTCGTCGGTGGTGGTCGGGTAGGTGCTGGAGTAGCCGGCGTCGGCGACGTGCCGCTGGTGGTTCCCGGACAGCGCGACGGCGGCGACGAGCCCACCCGCGACGACGACGATCGCGAAGAGGGCGACCGCGACGATCACCCCGGCGTTCGACTTCTTGGCGACGTAGGGGGTGTAGCCGGGCGCGAACCGCGGCCCGAAGGAGGACGGCCCGGCATAGCCCGGCACGAAGACGGGCGCAGCAGCGGCGGCCGGCGGCGGCAGAGGGGCCCGCGCGGGCGGCGGAAGGGGACGGCGGTACGGCCCGGTGGGCGGCCCGTACGGGGCAGGCGGCGGCTGCGGGACACCCGGCGCCGGCGCACCGAAGGGGCTTTGCGGTTGCTGGGTGGGCGTGCCGAAGGGGGTGGGTGGCCCGGGTGCTGCGGGCGGTCCAGCTTGGCCGGGCGGGCGGCCAGGACCTGGTGGCTGCTGGCCGGGCGCACCGAAGCGGTTCGGCGGCCCACCCTGCCCCGGCAACGGCCGCACCCCCGGCGGCGGCAGTGGGCGCGCTCCCGGTGGCGGCAGCGGGCGGCGCGGGTCCTGCGGACCGGGACCAGGACCCTGCGGGCCGTGCGTCATCGAGTGGAACCCCCCGTGCGATTTCCCCGTCGGAAGCGGCGTACCTGCGGTGATCGCGCCGTTCCGGGCGTCAGCATAGATCGAGTGCTCTAGGGTGTGGTGCTGTGCCGATGAAATGGTGGACCGCCGCCGCGATCGCCGTCGCGGGGGTGCTGGCCGCCGGCGGGCCCGCGGCCGCGCAGGGGCCGTCGGCCGGGCCCGTCCTGCCGAACCTGCCCGCCGACCAGGTCAAGAAACCCCAGCTGCTCACCGGGCAGGACGTGCGGCCGGCCGAAGGGGCCACCGCCGACGTCGCCCTCAAACTCCTGCGCGACGGCACCCTCTCCGTCACCGAACGCGTCACCGTCCCCGGCGGCCGGCAGCTCGTCTCGCGCGTCCCCCTCAAGGTCCCCGCGAGCGACGAGCAGGACCGCGTCTTCGCCGTCCGCGACGTCAAGACCGAAGGCGCCGCCACCGGCGCGCTCACCGGTGACCAGCTCGTCCTCACCTTCGCCGGCGGCACCGGGAGCGCCACGTTCACCGTCGACGGCGCCGTCGCCGACCAGAACGGCCGCCAGCAGGCCCGCTGGCAGGTCGGCAGCGGCTTCGACTCCCCGCTGGCCAAGCTCACCGCGTCGCTGCTCGCCCCGAGCACCCAATTGTCCCCTGTGGACTGTTTCGCCGGGCCGGTCGGCTCCAGCCAGCGCTGCACCCTCGCCGAGGTCGACCACACCGGGGTCGTCCGGCTCGAACAGAACGACGTCCGCCCCGGCGACCGCGTCGACCTCCTCGTCGGCCTGCCCGCGGGCACCACCCCGGCGAACGCGGAGTTCGCCGACATCGGCCTGCTGGCGAACGCCTTCGCGCTGACGCCGCTGACCGGGATCGCCTTCGCCGTCCTGCTCGTCTTCCTCGTGGCGGCCGCGCTCTTCGTCCGGCGGCGCCGCAAGCGGGACGCCGGCGTGCTGCGCACCGCCACCGGCCCGGTCGAAGTGCTCCTGCGCGACGGCGACCGCGTCTTCTTCGCCAGCCCCGACGGCGTGCTGCCCGGCCAGGTCGGCACGGTCGTCGACGAGACCGTCGACGTCGTCGACATCAGTGCCACCGTGGTCGACCTGGCCGTCCGCAACTACCTGTGGCTGGCCGAAGTACCCGGCCCCGACTGGCAGCTCACCCGCCGCAACCCGCCGGACGAACACCTCCACGACTTCGAGCGCGCCGTCTGCGAAACCCTGCTGCCGCCGGGCACCGACACCGTGCTCGTGTCGCAGCTGCGCGCCCGCGGCGGGCTCGACCTGCGGCGGATCAGCGACGCGATGTACGCCGACGTCGTCACCAAGCGCTGGTTCTCCCGCCGCCCGGACACCGCCCGCGGCCGGCTGACCTGGCTCGGCGCCGGGATCTTCACGCTCGGCCTGGTCACCACCGCGGTGCTCACCTTCACCGCCGGGTACGCGCTGCTCGGCGTCGCCGTCGCGCTGGCCGGGCTCGCGGTCGTCGCGGTGGCCGCGCTGCTGCCGTCCCGCACCGCCCGCGGCCGCGCCCTGGTGGGGCAGGTCCGCGGCCTGCTCGACTACCTGCACACCGCGAAGGCCGAGGACATCCCGCCCGCCGACCGCGAGCTGGTCTTCTCCCGCTCGCTGCCGTACGCGGTCGTCCTGGGCGACACCGAACGCTGGCTGGGCGCCTTCGCCGCGCTCAACCCCTCGGCGGACGGCGCGGCCGGGCTGTACTGGTACGGCGGCATGGAGGCCGAGCACGACCTGCGCCGCTTCGGCGCGCACTTCCCGTCGTTCCTGACCGCGCTCGACGGCGTGCTCACCGCCGCCGCGGCCCGCTGACCGTGCTCGCCGGGGCGCTCCTGGCGCTCGCGCTGGCCGCCGGCCCCGCCGACCAGCCGCCCCTGCCCACCGTGCCGCAGAGCGCCGAGATCCAGCTCAAGGTCCAGCGCGACGGCTCGCTGTCGGTCGCCGAAGCGATCTCGGTCCCCGGCGGCGTCACGATGGATCGCCGGGTCGCGCTGCGGGTCCCGGCGCCGCACCACCGCGACCGCGTCTACGGCGTCCGCGACGTCGTCCTGGAAGGCAGCGGGACGGCGAACGTGGACAAGGACTTCTTCACCGTCCACCTCACGCCAGGGACCTCGATCGTCCGGTACACAGTGGACGGTGCGGTCGCCGGCGACCGGGTCACCTGGGAGCTGGCCGGCGGCTGGAACACCGAGCTGAAGTTCCTCCGCGCCTCCTTCGCCGCGCCGAAGATCCCCACCGCCGTCGACTGCCTCGCCGGGCCGCCGGATTCCGACTTCTCCTGCGCGGCCGCGCAGATCGACCACGCCGGGCTGACCCGGTTCAGCCAGCAGAACCTCGCCGCGGGCCAGCGGATGACGGCGACCGTCGAACTGCCCGCGGGCACCGTTCCCGCCAACGAAGTCCTGGTCCCGGCGAAGACGATCGCCGGCGCGTTCGTGCTCACCGCCCCGGTCGGCTGGGCGTGGGCGGGCTTCGGTGCGCTGCTGCTGCTCATGGCCGCGCTGGTCTGGGCGGCCCGCCGCCGTGAAGTCTGGGCGGCCCGCCGCCGTGAGTCCGGCACCGGCGAGCCGGAGAGCACGAGCCTGGTCGCCCCGAACGGCGAGTTCGCCTCGCCCGAGGGCGTGCTGCCCGGCCACGCCGGTGTCCTCCTGCGCGGCCGCCCCGGCGCCGCCGACCTCGCCGCCACCGTGCTCGACCTGGCCGTGCGCAACTACCTCTGGGTGAGCGCCGAGGACGGCGGCTGGCGGCTGGCCCGCCGCAACCCGCCCGACGAGCACCTCACCGCCTTCGAAACCGCCGTCTACACGGCCGTCGTCCCGGACGGGCCGGTGACCCTCGCCGAACTGCGGGAACGGCACGTCACCGTCGGCCCGGCCGAGCTGTACGCCGACGTCGTCCGCCGCGGCTGGCTCGCCCCGCGGCCCCGGCGGCTCGGCCGCGCCGGGGTCCGGATCGGCTGCTACGGCCTGTTTCTCACCGTCCTGCTGGCCCTGACCGTCGGCTACGCCCAGCTCGGCGTCATGGTCGTGCTGGCCGGGGCCGCGGCCGTCGCCGCCTCGGCCGCGCTGCCCGCGCGGCGGCGGGCCGGTGCCGACGTGGCGCGGCGCCTGCGCGGCCTCGGCGAGACGCTCGCTTCGGTCAAGGCCGAGGACCTGGACAAGCCGCAGCGCGAGCTCGTCTTCTCCCGCGGCCTGCCGTACGCGCTCGCTCTGGGCGAACTGGCCTCGTGGGTGGCCGCGTTCGATCGCCTCAAACACCCGCCGCCGGTCTACTGGCACGCCGGCGAAATCAGTCCTGACCAGGCCGGATCCTTCGCGGCGGCGGTGTCGGGGACGTTCGCCGCCGCGCGCCGCGGCCGGCTCCTCGACGACGCCGGCCGGGACACCGGTGCCCAGCAGCCGGTCGCGACGCGGGCGACCGCCTCGCCGTCGTAGGGTGGGGTCATGGCCGATCCCGAGCTCGTCCGATACACCCTCGACAACGGTCTGCGGGTGGTTCTCGCCCCCGACGCGACCGCGCCGGTGGTCGGCGTCAGCGTGCACTACGACGTGGGTTTCCGCTCCGAGCCGGAGGGACGCACCGGTTTCGCGCACCTCTTCGAGCACCTGATGTTCCAGGGCTCCGAGAGCCTCGAGAAACTCGCGCACTTCCGGCACGTGCAGTCCAGCGGCGGAACCTTCAACGGGTCCACCCACCCGGACTACACTGACTACTTCGAGGTGCTCCCGAGCGCCGCGCTCGAGCGCGCGCTGTTCCTCGAAGCCGACCGGATGCGCGCGCCCAAGCTGACGGCGGAGAACCTGGCGAACCAGATCGACGTCGTCAAGGAGGAGATCCGGCTCAACGTGCTGAACCGGCCCTACGGCGGGTTCCCGTGGATCACCCTGCCGCCGGTGCTGTACTCGACGTTCCCCAACGCGCACAACGGGTACGGCGGCTTCGAGGACCTCGAAAGCGCCACGGTCGAGGACTGCGCGGCGTTCTTCGACACCTACTACTCGCCGGCGAACGCCGTGCTCACGGTGGCCGGCGACTTCGAGCTGGACAACGCCAAGAAGCTGATCGAAGACCACTTCGGCGACGTCCCGCACCGGCCGGCGCCGCAACGGCCGTCGTTCGCCGAGCCGCTGCCGACCAGCGAGCTGCGCGGCGAGATCGAAGACGCGCACGCCCCGCTGCCCGCGCTCGGCATCGGCTACCGGATGCCGGACCCGATCAACGACGTCGACAGCTACCTGGCCTACCTCGTGCTGGCCGGCGTGCTCACCGACGGCGACGGCTCCCGCCTGCAGCAGCGGCTGGTGCACCGCGAGCCCCTGGTCGTGGACATCGGCGCCGGCGCCGGGCTGTTCGGGCCGTTCGAGGCCCGCGACCCCGACACGTTCACCATCACCCTGATCCACCCGCACGAGGTGTCCCGCGAGCGGGTGCTCGCCGCGCTCGACGACGAGCTCGAGAAGCTCGCCGAGACCCCGCCGAGCGAGGAAGAGCTGCGCAAGGTCACCGCTCGCTGGGCGGCGAGCCTGCACTCGGAGCACGACAGGCTGGTGTCCCGGACCCTGGCCCTCGGCTCGTTCGAACTGCTCTACGGCGACGCGTCGCTCGTGTACCGGCTCGCGGACCGGATGTCCGCCGTCACCTCGGAAGCCGTGTCGGCGGCGGCGAAGGCGCTGCGCCCGGACGCGCGCGCCGTGCTGGTGGTCAAGCCCGCTTCGGAAGGGAACAACGAGCAGTGACTTCAGCAACGCACCGCAGCGCCGAGGAGATCGGCCGCACCGCGCGGGGACCGCGGCCGCTGCCGCCGCTCGGCGAGCAGCGGGCCGCCGCCGATCTGTCCCATGTGGACACGACGCTGGCGAACGGCCTGCGCGTGGTGGCCGTGCGCAAGGCGACCGTGCCGATGGTCGAAGCCCGGCTGTGGATCCCGTTCGCGGGTGACGACGCGCTGCACCCGGCGATCGCCGAGGTGCTCGCCGAGACGATCCTGACCGGCACGGCCCGCCGCAACCGCATCGAGATCGACGCCGAGCTGGCGCTCATCGGCGGCGACATCGGCGCCGGCGTCGACCCGGAACGCCTGGTGCTCACCGGGTCCGCGCTGGCCGACAAGCTGCCGACGTTCCTCGACGTCCTCGGCGACGTCCTCACCGGGGCGACCTACGCCGACGAGGAGATCGCCCGCGAGAAGGAGCGGCTGGTCGAGCGGATCGCCGTCTCGCGCACCCAGCCGCGCACGATCGCGCGGGAGGCCCTGCAGAAGCACCGCTACGGCGACCACCCGGCGACCCGCGAGGTCCCGCGCGCCGAAGACGTCGCCGTGGTGACGCCGGAGCAGGTCCGGGCGCTGCACGAGGCGTCGGTGCTGCCGCGGGGTTCGGTCCTGGTGCTGGTCGGCGACCTCGACCCGGCCGGGGTGATCGGCGAGCTGGAGAAGGTGCTCGCCGGCTGGGCGTCGGACCGTTCCGCCGTGCGGCTGCCGCCGCTGCCCGACCTGACCGGGCCGGACGTGCTGCTGGTGCCGCGCGCCGGCGCGGTGCAGTCGCAGATCCGGCTCTCGGCGCAGACGGTTCCGCGCACGGACCCGGGCTACGCGGCGCTGCAGCTGGCGAACCTGGCCTACGGCGGGTACTTCTCGTCGCGGCTGGTCGAGAACATCCGCGAGAACAAGGGGTACACCTACTCCGCGCACTCGGGGTTCGAGTTCACCGACGGCACCGCGGTGGTCAACGTCGACGCGGACACCGCGACCGACGCGACGGCCCCGGCGCTGCTGGAGACCCGTTACGAGCTGGGCCGCCTCGGCCAGGTCCCGCCGTCCGGCGACGAGCTGGAGTCGGTGCGGCAGTACGCGATCGGCTCGCTGCTGACCTCGACGTCGTCGCAGGCCGGACTGGCCGGGCAGGTGCTGGCGCTGGCTTCGACCGGGCTCGGCCTGGAGTGGCTGACCGAGCACCCGGCGCGGGTGGCCGCGGTGACGGCCGAGGACGTGGCGGAAGCGGCGCTGAAGTACTTCGCGCCCAAGCGGTTCACGGGTGTGGTGGTCGGCGACGCAGGCGTCCTGGAGCGCAAGCTCCTGGCGCTCGGCGACGTCGTCGTGGGCGAGCCGGCCTGATGTCCGTCCCGTTCACCCTCGGTGCCCTGCCGACCCTGTCCCGGTCCACAGTGGACCGCCAGGAGGACTTGCGCACCAACCCGTCGCGGCTGGTGTCGCGGTGGGCCGACGCCCGGGTCGTCCTCCTGGACGACGCCGGGCGCACCCCGGTGGTCGAAGGCGCGTCGACACTGGCGTTCCGGAAGGCCGTCGACTTCGGCGCTTCACCGCCCGCGGACGCGGTGTTCCTCGGCGAGTGGCAGGACGTCGACTACTGGTCGCTGCCGGGCGGGCCGTCAGGCGAGGCCGACACGGTGAAGATGGCGGGCAGCTGGGGCTTCGTGGAGGAGGTCCCGCGCGCGGACGGCGAGGTCTGGGTCGAGCTGCGCGGCTACGGCGACCTCCTGGACGACACGTCGGCCGGGCTGTTCACGACGGCGCAGGCGTTGCGGTTTTGGCGTCGCCAGGCGAAGTTCTGCACCCGCTGCGGCAGTGCGACGGAGCTGATCCAGTTCGGCTGGGCGAGCAAGTGCACGGGTTGCGGGCGCGAGGAGTACCCCCGCACGGACCCGGCGGTGATCTGCCTGGTCCATTCGACGGAGGGCGTGAACGGCTCCCACGTGCTGCTGGCCCGCCAGCCGATCTGGCCGGCGGGCCGGTATTCGGTGCTGGCGGGGTTCGTGGAGGCGGGGGAGTCCCTCGAGGCGTGCGTGGTCCGGGAGATCCACGAAGAGGTGGGCGCTTCGGTGTCCGACGTGCGGTACCTGGGCAGCCAGCCGTGGCCGTTCCCGAGGTCGATCATGCTGGGGTTCACGGCCCGGGCGGATCGTGCCGCCCCGCTGGTACCGGCGGACGGGGAGATCGAAGAGGCGCTGTGGGTCTCGCGGGCGGAGGTGCGCACGGCGTTCGAGAACAGCGCGGCGCGGGGCGAGGGGTCAAAGCCGACCCCGATCGCGGGCGGCGCGGCGGAGATCATCCTGCCGGGGAATTCGTCGATCGCCCGCGTGATGCTCAAGGCCTGGGCGGACGCGGAGGAGTGATTCCGATGGTGTGAGGGCAGGTGTTTCCGGCCTGCTCTCACACCGTTTCACCCGCCTGCCGCGGCAACCGGCGATTCCTGCGCCTGTTGTGGTAACCGGGATTTGTGAGGCCAAGTCCTGTCACGATTGGTGACCTCTCGATTACCGGCGTGGCGGTATTGCTCGCTCGGGTCCGCTCGGAAGATCGAGCAGGGTGGATCGCCGAGCGAGGGGCCGGCCGATGGCAGCGACGAAAACGCATCCCCCGAGCTGCGCGAAAGCGACGCGGCCCGGCTGCAAATGCACCAACTGCGGTGGCACGCAACACGGCTGGAGCAACTGGGTCGAGATCGCCCGCGAACCAGAGCCGGTGCGCACCGAGAGACGGATGAGGCTCATCCGGATGCTGACCGATTGGTTGGCGAAGCACGGGGAGAAGCCGAAGGCGAAGGTTCATCCCAAGGAAGCGACCGTGGACTTGCTGCGGATCGACTGCGCCGGCGGGCTCGCGCGGAGCGCTGCCGGCGCCGCTCCCGATTCCGCCCCGATACCCCGCCACGACGCGCGAACCGAGTCCGGGGAAACGTCCGCCGGGCCACCGGTCGCGGGCGATCAACCCGGTTCGCGGGCACCTGCCGGTGAACCCGATGGATCGGCCTCCGAAGCCGAGGTCGCACGGGTTCCACACGAGGTCGAACCGGATCGGCCGGACGCGGTCGAGCAGGTTGACGCCTTCGCCCAAGCGATGACCAAGGACATTTGGCAGGACGTTGTCGGGGAGCTCCAAGGGAGCCCTGAGGAGATCAAGGCGATCCGCCTCCAGTTCGCTCATCACTGCTGGTGCGACCTGTTCATCGGGTTCGTGCAGGCTCTGGAGGCGTTCGGCAAGGTGGTCGAAAAGGCCCCGGACAAGGCCAAGGAGATCATCACCGAAGCCATTTGCGGCTCCAGCAAGCAGAAAAAGCGGTCGAAGCTCACCGAGCAGGTCGTGGACATGGTCGTGGACAAGGCGTGGTCGGCCTTCAAAGCCGCCGCCATCGCCCACTCACCCTTGTTCGGCCTGCTCAGCGGTGAAGAACTGCTGAGGAATCTCCGCATCATCGCGATCTTCATCTGCCCGGCGCCCAATAACCACAAGGAAGTGCAGGAGCACGCCATCGACCCGCTCCTGCGAGATGCGCGCGCCTACATCTCGGACGAAACGAAGCAGTGGCTGGCGACCCGGTTCAAGCAGTGGGCAGACGGGGTGGCGAGACCGGCGGTGCCAGGCAGCCGTGAAGGGGAGGGGCGCAGCGAACTGGGGCCGCCGAAGCGCCCTCCACACGACTGAAGCTCGAGGCATGGGCGGATGCGGAGTAGTACGTCCGAAGGTCACCGCAGGTCATCGAGTTCGATCACCGTGCGGGACGGCTTCCCCGAGAAGTCCGCGGGCCGGCCGTACGCCAGGTTGAGCGTCTCCAGCCGGTAGCTCCAGTCGCTGCCGCAGCCGCACGTTGCACCGAAACGCAGGTTGAACTGCCAGCGAAGCCACTCGCCGGGTTCGAGCCGGACCGGTGACGGCCGCCAGTTCCGCTTCGGCGTCCCCCACAGCGATGGGGTGACCAGCACCGACAGCCCGCCCTCCGCCTCGCGGAGCGTGACGCTCTCGAGCTCGCCGAGCGGGCGCAGCGCGAACCGCGGCTCGAAGCCGGTCGACTCGTCGACATGCACGTCGTGGAGTTCCACGCCCGGAGGCAGCGGGAACGCGATCGGCACCCGGTTGCGCACCGCAGCCGCAGGCCCGCCCCTGGATCGCTTGGTCCAAGTAGTCCGCACCCGCTGCGCCACGACGTCCACGACGTCCAGCATCCCCGCCGCCGCAACCCGAAATTCCCTGACCAGGCCCGCCGGCACCGGCGCAACTGGTTCACCGGTACGGCCTCCACCTGGCCCAACGGCCCTCAAGCGTTACCTGGCCGTTTCACGAGGCCGTTGACGGCTGTGCCCCGGCTCACTACAGTCCCCGGAAACCGTCTGTAAAGTATCCTAATTAAGTCCGGAGGAACGAGTGCGAGCCGGTAGCCCGCGGATGCTGCGCGAGATCAACGATCGCGCCGCCATCGAGGTCCTCCTGCGGGAGGGGCCGCTCACGCGGGCCGAACTCGAGCTCGCCATCGGGCTTTCCAAGCCCGCCACCGCCCAGCTGCTCACCCGGCTCGAACTGGACGATCTCGTCGTCAAAGCCGGGGTGCGGGGTGGCGGTCGCGGGCCGCGGGCCCAGCTCTGGGCGGCCAACGGCGGCCTCGCCTTCGTCGCCGCCGTCGATCTCACGCCGCACGTGGCCGACTTCGTCGTCGCCGATGTCGCCGGGGTCGTCCTCGCCGAGTACCGGACGCCGCTGCCCGTGCACGCGGGTGCCGACGTCGTCGGGGCCTTCGGCGAGGCGCTCCAGAAAGTCGCCGAAACAGCCGGGATCCAGCGGGAAGACCTGGCCCACGTCGTGATCGGCGCGCAGGGGGCGTTCGATCCGCGGACCGGCCTGCTCTCCTCCGCACCGCACATCCCCGGCTGGCTGGGCTTCGACGTCCCGCAGAAGCTCAGCGACGAACTCGGCGTCGACGTCCTCATCGAAAACGACGTCAACCTGGTCGCCGTCGAGGAGATGACCGCCGGGCTGGCCCAGGACGTCGACGACTTCGTCATGGTCTGGCTGTCCGAAGGCGTCGGCGGTGCCGTCGTGATCGGACGGCGGCTGCTGCGCGGGGCGACCGGCGGGGGTGGCGAGATCGACTGGATGCGCGTGCCCGATCCGGCCACCGTGGACACCGGGGACGTCTGGCCCGAGGCCGGCGCCCGGTTCGGCAACCTGGTCGACTCGCCGGCCATCTGCCGCCTCGCCGCCGCCCACGGCATCCAGGCCGACACCGCCTGGGAAGCCGTGGCGAAGACCGGGTCGGACCATCCCTTCCGACACGATCTCGCCAGACGGGTCGCCGGCGGTGTCGCCAACCTCGTCGCCGTCGCCGACCCTCAGCTCGTGCTCCTCTGCGGCGACACCAGCCGGGCCGGCGGGGAGGACTTCGCCGCGCTCGTCCAGGAAAAGCTGCACGAACTCGTCCTGCCGCGCACGCCCGTCGGCTGCGCTTCCGTGCAGGGCAACGCCGTTCGCGCGGGCGCGCTCCAGTCGGCGCTCGCCACCACCCGTGAGGACGTCTTCGGCGTCGTCACCCCCACGCTCCTCGGGTCGCGCAGGCCCGAGGGCGACAGCACCCGTCCCCGAACGAGTAGCCCCAACCGATGAGGAGGAGGGCCATGCCCCTGACCACCCGGACCCGCCGCGGCGCCCTGCTGGTGGCCGCCGCCGCGGCGTCCGTCCTGTTGACCAGCGCCTGTTCCGGCGCCGCCGCCCCCAGCGGCGGTGACGCGGCCGCCGCGCCCGGCAAGGACGACAAGATCACGATCACGGTCTACAGCAAGTTCACCGACCGCGAGTACGGCGTGGTGACGGCGGGCCTGAACAAGCTCAAGGCGAAGTACCCGAACATCGAGATCAAGCACGAGGGCAACCAGGACGACGACAAGCTCACGCAGTCGATCCGCGGCGGCAACCCACCCGACGTCGCGATCTCCTTCTACACCGACAACCTCGGTGCCTGGTGCTCCACCGGCAGCTTCCAGGACCTCAAGCCCTACATCGACCGCGACAAGATCGACCTGAACCAAATCCCCGAAGCGGTCCGCAACTACACCGAGTACCAGGGCAAGCGGTGCGCGATGCCGATGCTCGCCGACGTCTACGGCTTCTACTACAACAAGGACATGTTCGCGGCGAAGGGCGTCACCTCGCCGCCGAAGACCACGGACGAGTTGCTCGAGGACGCCAAGAAGCTGACCGAGTACAACGCGGACGGCTCGATCAAGGTCGCCGGCTTCCTGCCGTCGATGCCGTTCTACGCCAACCAGGCCCAGTACTGGGCGCCGAACTTCGGCGCGCCGTTCCTGGGCCCGGACGGCAAGTCGGACCTCGCCACCAACCCCGGCTGGAAGGCGATGTTCGAGTTCCAGCAGAAGCTGATCGACGCGCTCGGTGGCCACGACAAGGTCGAGCAGTTCAAGGCCGGTCTCGGTGACGAGTACTCCGCCGACAACGGCTTCCAGAAGGGCAAGCTGGCGATGATCTACGACGGCGAGTTCCGCACCGCGTTCATCAAAGACCAGGCGCCGACCCTGAACTACGCCACCGCGCCCGCCCCGGTGCTCACCACCATGGCGGACAAGTACGGCAGTGCCTTCACCACCGGCACGATCATCGCCATCCCCAAGGGCGCCAAGAACCCCGGCGCCGCGTGGGAGCTGATCAAGCAGGTCACCCTGGACACCGACACCCTGGTGGACATGGCCAACGGCCTGAAGAACGTGCCCAGCACGAAGGCCTCGCTGACGTCGCCGCGCCTCGACCTGCAGCCGCAGTTCAAGACGTTCCTCGACATGTACGACAGCGGCAAGCTCGTGTCGAACCAGACCACCCCGATCGGTGACGCGCACCTCAAGGCGGTCAACGACTTCGCCGAGAAGTGGCAGGCCGGTTCGGTGCCCGACCTGACCGAAGGCCTGAAGAAGGTGGACGCGCAGATCGACGACGAACTGAAGCAGAAAGGCGCGGGCGGATGACTCTGTCCGATGGGGTCTCGGCGGTAGAGAGTCCCTCGACCCGCACTCTCGCTGCCAAGACCGACGGCTCCCCGTCCGCGCCTGCCAAGGCGCGGGCGGGGGCCCGCCGGGCCAAGCGCCGCCGGACCGTCCTGTTCTTCATGGCCCCGGCCTTCCTCGGGTTCCTGATCTTCTTCGGCTACCCGCTGATCGCCACGGTCTACTACTCCTTCACCCGCTACGACCTGATCAACCCGCCGCAGTTCATCGGGTTCGACAACTACGTCCGGATGTTCACCACCGAGCCGCTGGTCGGCACGGCCGCGTACAACACGCTGTGGCTGGTGGTCGTCCTGACGGTCTGCCGCGTGGTGTTCTCCCTCGGGATCGCGTCGGTGATCTCCCGCCTCAAGTCGGGCGTCGGCCTGGTCCGGACGCTCTGCTACCTGCCGACGCTGGCCCCGCCGGCGGCGGCCACGCTGGCGTTCGTCTTCGTGTTCAACCCGGAGTTCGGCCCGGTCAACCGGTTCCTGCGGCTCGTCGGCATCGACGGCGGGCTCTGGTTCAACAGCCCGGCGATGTCGAAGCCCGCGCTGACGCTGCTCGCGCTGTGGGGCTCCGGCGAGCTGATGATCATCATCCTCGCCGCGCTGCTGGACGTCCCGACCGAGCAGTACGAGGCCGCCGAGCTCGACGGCGCCGGCCCGGTCCGCCGGTTCTGGCACGTCACGCTGCCGTCGATCTCGCCGGTGCTGCTGTTCGGCGTGGTCAACTCGATCATCTACGCGCTGCAGTTCTTCACGCAGGCGATCGTCGCGGCGTCCGCGAGCGCGGGCACCGCGGACGTCGCCGGCAACTCGAAACTCATCGGGGCGCCGCAGAACTCGACGCTGACCTATCCGATCTGGCTGTACGTCCAGGGCTTCCGCTACTTCAACATGGGGTACGCGGCCGCGATGGCTGTCCTGCTGTTCATCGTGAGCTCGGGCTTCACCTGGATTCTCGTGCGGCAGCTCCGGAAGTCCCAGCATCAGGAGGAGGGCGCATGACCGCCGTGGCCGAAGCGCCGCAGAAAGCGGCGGGCGTACCGCCGAAGGTGCGGTTCAAGCGCAACTGGGACAAGCGGCTGGGCTTCATCGCCACCCACGCGATCGGGATCGCGCTCGGCGTGATCTTCATGCTGCCGCTGCTGTTCGTGTTCCTCACCGCGGTGATGGCGAGCGACCAGGCGATGACGTCGAGCCTGTGGCCGACCGAATGGCACTTCGAGAACTTCGTCAAGGTGTTCCAGAAGGCGCCGCTGCTCGAATACTTCGGCAACAGCCTGCTGTATTCGGCGCTGGCGACGGCGGGTGCGCTGCTTTCGGCGATCCCGGCGGCGTACGCGCTGGCGAAACTGCGGTGGCGCGGGCAGAACCTGTTCTTCATGCTGACCGTGGCGGCGATGCTGCTGCCGCCGCAGGTCACCGTCGTGCCGCTGTACGACCTGTGGGTGCGGATGGGCCTCACCGGCACGCTGGTTCCACTGATCGTGCCGTACTTCTTCTTCGACGCGTTTTCGATCTTCCTGCTCCGGCAGTTCTTCCTCACCATTCCGAA
Organism: Amycolatopsis sp. NPDC024027; assembly: GCF_040638975.1. Classification (NCBI taxonomy): domain Bacteria; kingdom Bacillati; phylum Actinomycetota; class Actinomycetes; order Pseudonocardiales; family Pseudonocardiaceae; genus Amycolatopsis; species Amycolatopsis sp. NPDC024027. The sequence continues at coordinate 77,716 of NZ_JBEZYY010000027.1, read as the reverse complement.
GGACTACCTCGAAGCGGCGAAGATCGACGGCTGCAACGAGTTCCAGGCGATGTACCGCGTGCTCATCCCGATGGCCAAACCCGGGATCGCGGCCACCGCCATGTTCTGCTTCCTGTTCACCTGGAACGACTACTTCGGGCCGCTGCTCTACACCGGCGAGAACCAGGACCATTGGCCGCTTTCGCTGGCCATTGCCTCCTTCCGCGGCATGCACCACGTCGAGTGGAATATGACGATGGCGGCGACCGCGCTGATCATGGCGCCGGTGATCGTGCTGTTCATCTTCGCCCAGAAGTCGTTCGTCAAGGGCATCACATTCACGGGGGTCAAGGGATGAAGCTGGCAGTCGTCGGTGGCGGGTCCACCTACACGCCGGAGCTGATCGACGGGATCGCCGGCCGCCGGTCCACTTTGGACGTCGACGAGATCGTGCTGGTCGACCCGGACGCCTACCGCGTGGAGGCCGTCGGCGGGTTCAGTCAGCGGCTCCTCGACCACGCCGGGCACCCGGCCCAGGTCCGCACGACGCAGTCGCTGGAGGAAGGCGTCGACGGCGCTTCCGCCGTGCTGATCCAGCTGCGCGTCGGCGGGCAGCGGGCGCGGCGCTCGGACGAGACGTTCCCGCACGCCTGCGGCTGCGTCGGGCAGGAGACGACCGGCGCGGGCGGGCTGGCGAAGGCGCTGCGCACGGTGCCGGTGGTGCTGGACATCGCCGACCGCGTCCGCAAGATCGCCGGCGACGACACGTGGATCGTCAACTTCACCAACCCGGTCGGCATCGTCACTCGCGCCCTGCTCAACGAGGGGCACCGCGCGGTCGGGCTGTGCAACGTCGCGATCAACCTGCAGCGACAGTTCGGGAAGCTCCTGGGCGTCGGCGCGGACGACGTCAAGCTCGTCCACACCGGACTGAACCACCTGAGCTGGGAGCGCGGCGCGCTCGTCGGCGGCGTCGACCGGCTCCCGGAGCTGCTGGACCAGCACCTGGACTACCTGTCGAACGAAGTCAGCGTGCCTCGGAAGTGGCTGCGGCGGATGAACGTCGTGCCGTCGTACTACCTGAAGTACTTCTACGCGCACGACGAGCAGGTCACCAAGCAGCGCACCGAACGTCCCCGCGCGGACGTGGTCAGCGACGTCGAGGAAGAGCTGCTGAAGATCTACCTCGACCCGGAGCAGAACACCAAGCCGGAGTCGCTGGAGAAGCGCGGCGGGGCGTACTACTCCGAGGCCGCCGTGCAGCTGGTGCACGCGCTGACCGCGGGCGGCCCGGCCGAGGAGCACGTGGTGAACGTCCGCAACGACGGCACCTTCCCGTTCCTGCCGGACGACGCCGTCATCGAAGCGCGCTCCACTGTGGACTCGCAGGGTGCGACGCCGATCCCGCAGCCACCGGTGGAGCCCCAGTTCTCCGGGCTGATCGCGGCAACGACGTCGTACGAGTACCTGGCACTGGAGGCGGCGCTCAAGGGCGGCCGCGACCGCGTGGCCGACGCTCTGCTGGCGCACCCGCTGGTCGGCCAGTACTCGAAGGCCGACACGCTCGCCGATTCGCTGGTGCAGATCAACCGCGAGTACCTGCCCTGGGCGCGCGGATGACAGTGTCCAATTGCGCCTCCGCGGGAAAGAGTGCGTCGGCGCCTGCCATCATCGCGATCGACGGCGGCAACAGCAAGACCGAGGTCCTGGTGATCTCGGAAGACGGCGTGGTGCTGGGGTCCTCGCGTGGCCCCGGCGCGTCGCCGCAGAACATCGGCGTCGCGGGTTGTGTCGCGGCGCTGGAGGAACTGGTGCTGGCGGCCCACCCCGCGTTCGGGGAGAAGCCGTTCGCCGTGCACACCTCGGCGTACCTCGCCGGCCTCGACTTCCCGCGCGAGGAGGAGGCGCTGCACGCGGCGCTGTCCGCGCGCGGCTGGAGCGACACCCTGACCGTCGGCAACGACACCCTCGCGCTGCTTCGGGCGGGCAGCGCGGGGGTCGGCGTCGCGGTCGTCTGCGGCGCCGGGATCAACGGCGCCGGTGTCGGCCCCGACGGCCGCGTCCACCGCTTTCCCGCGCTGGGCAAGATCTCCGGCGACTGGGGTGGCGGTTACCGGCTCGGCGAAGAGGCGCTGTGGTGGGCCGTGCGCGCCGAGGACGGCCGCGGCCCGCGGACGGCTCTGATGCCGGCGGTGGCGGCCTACTTCGGGAAGCCGACGCTGCTGGACATCGTGCAGGGCCTGCACTTCGAGGAGATCGACCCGGCGTCGATCCACGGCCTGTGCCCGCTGCTGTTCGAAGTCGCGGCGGCGGGGGACGAGGTCGCCCAGGACATCGTGACGCGATTCGTCGAAGAGGTCAGCGTCTTCGCGGCGGTGATCCTCCGCGAGCTGGACCTGACCGCGGACGCCCCGGAGATCGTCCTCGGCGGCGGCGTGCTGACCGGTGTCGGCGCGCCGGTGATCGCGGAGATCGAACGCCGGTGCCTCAAGGTCGCGCCGCGCGCGGTGGTTCGCGTCGTCGACGTGAACCCCGTGGTGGGCGCGGCATTGTTCGGACTCGACACGCTGGGGGCGCCCGAGGCTGCCAAGGCGGCGCTCAAGGCGGCCACCCAGCGCGTCTGAAAACTCTGGCGTGGCCCGTCCCGAAGCGGCGCGGGACGGGCCACGCCAGACCCCCTCACGGCGCCGGGACGATGGTTTCGCCGGTTTCCAGCAGGGACTTGAGGTCCGACAGGATCCAGGCCCAGCCGCCACCCGCGTTCTCGTTCGGCGGCGCGTCCAGCCGCTCGTAGGCCCCGCTGACCATCGCGGCCATCGTGGGGGCGCCGGTGACGTCGTGGGTCACGGTCAGCCGGGTACCGGCGGTCTTGGACTCCTCGATTTCGTAGGTGAGCGTCGTGTAGGGCTCGTCGGCCACGTCCTCCGGGGCCATCAGCAGCTTCCAGGTGAGGACCAGCTTGCGCGGCGGGTCCACCTCCAGGACCTCGCCGTCGACGACGTCCCCGGTCATCCCGGCGTCGATGAAGGCCTGGGTCGGGCGGGTGCGGTGCTTGCCGCCGGGCCGCAGGTCGAAGTCGACCAGTCCGGTGTAGCCGTACTTCTGCGTCCACTCGGGCTTGGTGATGGCGTCCCAGATGCGCTCCGGGGACGCCTTGATGTAGACGCGGTAGACCTGCACGGTGTTCGTCACGGTTCTTCGCCTTCCAGCTCGTTCTTGAGGTCGAGGAGCGCGGTGACCCGGCGCTCGGTGTACTTGTCGATCCACCGGTCGTGGATCTGGCGGATCGGGACGGGGTTGAGGAAGTGCCGCTTCTCGCGGCCTTCCTTCCGTGCGACGACGAGCCCGGCCTCTTCCAGGAGCTTCAGGTGCTTCATGACGCCGAAGCGGGTCATCTCCACCTGGGTCTCCAGCTCGGTGAGCGTGCGGCCGTCACGCTCGAAGAGCAGGTCGAGCAGGAACCGGCGGGTCGGATCCGCCAGCGCCTTGAACACCAGGTCGTCGTCGGGCACGTCAGCGAGAATAGGTGACCAAAAGGTCACATGTCAATGTACGAAGAAGGCCGCCACCCTTGGTGGGTGACGGCCTTCGTGATCGGCCGGCTCGCGGTGGCGGCTTCCGCCGCCGCCCGGTTACGTCGTCGGCGCGAAGGCCGGCGTCCACTGCGCGCCGTCCCACCACTGCGTCGAGCCGGGCTGCGTGGGGGACGGGTACCAACCGGGCGGTGGCACGGCCGGCGGTGCGGGCTGGGCCGCCGGTTGCTGCTGGAGCTGGGACTGCTGGAGTTTCGTCTGGACACGCAGCTCCTTCAGCTGGGCCTTGGCCACGCGCTGCTTCTTGCTGCTGCCGCGGACGGCACCCATCGTGCCGACCATCAGCGTCTTCCGGATGAGTCCCATGCGATCCCGCCTTCCCGTTGCGAACATCCCGAAGACGCTGATCGGGTCGGCGCTGTTACGCGTAGATCGGGATCGTGACCTCGAAGGTGTCGTCCTCTAAACGATCAGCGACAGCGGCAGGATCAGCGCGATGGCGACCACCGAGATGAGTGTCTCCATCACCGACCAGCTCTTCAGCGTCTGCCCGACCGAGAGCCCGAAGTACTCCTTGACCAGCCAGAACCCGGCGTCGTTGACGTGCGAGAAGAACAGCGACCCGGCGCCGATCGCCAGCACCAGCAGCGCGCTGTGGGACGGGTCCATGCCCGCCGCCAGCGGGGCCACGATGCCCGCCGCCGAGACGGTCGCGACCGTGGCCGAGCCGGTCGCCAGCCGGATCGCCACCGCGACCAGCCAGCCGAGCAGCAGCGGGGACAGGTTCGCGTCCTTGGCCAGGCCGGTGATGACGTCGCCGACACCGGCGTCGACCAGCGTCTGCTTGAACCCGCCGCCCGCGCCGACGATGAGGATGATCCCGGCGATCGGGCCGAGCGAGTCACCGACCACAGTGGACAGCCGTGCGCGGTCGAGCCCGGCCGGGCGGCCGAGCAGGACCATGCCCACCAGGACCGCCGCGAGCAGCGCGATCAGCGGGTCGCCGACGAAGTCGAGGATCTTGCGGGCCTGGTTGTCCTTGGCCAGCAGGATGTCCGACAGCGCTTTCGCCAGCATGAGCACGACCGGCAACAGCACCGTCGTGAGCGTCGCGGCGAAGCTCGGACGCGGCTTGTCCGTGTCGGCGCGTTCCGGGATCAGCCGCTCGGGTGGCGCGGCGTCCGGCACCAGCCGGGCCGCGAGCTTGCCGAACAGCGGGCCCGCGACGACCAGCGTCGGGATGCCGACGAGCAGGCCGAACGCCAGCGTGATGCCGACGTTCGCGTTCAGCGCGCCGGCCGCGGCCAGCGGGCCGGGGTGCGGCGGGACGAGCCCGTGCAGCACCGAAAGCCCGGCCACCGCGGGAATGCCCAGCAGCATCAACGGTTTCCCGGTGCGCTTGACCGCGAGCAGCACCACCGGGATCAGCATGACGAGCCCGATCTCGAAGAACATCGGCAGCCCGATCAGGGCCGCGACGAGCGCCATCGCCCACGGGAGCGCGCCGCCGCGGGCCCGGCCGAGCACGGTGTCGACGATCTGGTCGGCGCCGCCGGAGTCGGCCAGCAGCTTGCCGAGCATCGCGCCGAGGGCGATGAGGATGCCGACGGACGCGACCGTGCTGCCCACGCCGGTCGTGAAGCTCTTGAGCAGCTTGTCGACCGGCATCCCGGCGGTCAGCCCGAGCGCGAGCGAGCCGAGGACCAGCGACAGGAACGGGTGCAGCTTCACCTTCGTGATCAGCACGACGATGACGGCGATCGCGACGACGGTCGCGATGATCAGGCGCGTGTCGTGGCCGGTCCAGCCGGCGGCGAGGACGGCGTTCACGCGTGCTCCCGGAAGGCGGCCAGCGCGGCTTCGGTGATCTCGGCCGGCGTGCCCCCGGTGTTGTCGAAGACGGCCCCGGCCTCGTCCGGCTCCAGGGGTTCGAGGTCGGCGAGCTGCGAGTCCAGCAGCGACACCGGCATGAAGTGGCCGGTGCGGGTCTTCATCCGCTCGGCCAGCTGCGCGCGGTCGCCGTGCAGGTGCGCGAACCAGACGTCGCCGCCGGTTCGCAGGACGTCGCGGTACCGGCGCTTGAGCGCGGACGACGTAACGACGCCGCCGGAGTCCTCGTGTTCGCGGATCCAGCCGGCGATGGCCTCGAGCCAGGGCGCGCGGTCTTCGTCGGTCAGCGGCGTGCCGGCGGTCATCTTGTCGATGTTGGCCTTCGGATGGAACGTGTCCGCTTCCGCGTACTCGACGCCGAGGGCCTCGGCGAGTGCCGTGCCGATCGTCGTCTTCCCGGAGCCTGACACCCCCATCACCACGATGACGGTCATCCGCACCTCCCACTTCGTTGTGCCCAGGCGAGTGAAACTTAAAAGTACTACTTATTCAAGATGAAGTACTACTTAATCGAATCAGAGGGCTACGTTGATCAGGTGAGGCACGAGCAGGTCCTGGACGCCCTGGGCGCGGCGATCGCGAACGGTTCCCTGGAACCGGGCACGGTGCTGCGGTCGGAAGACCTTCAAGAACGCTTCGGCGCTTCGCGAACCGTGGCCCGCGAGGTCGTCCGCGTGCTGGAGACGATGCAGCTGACCACCAGCAAGCGCCGGGTCGGGGTGATCGTCCGCGAGCCGGCGGCGTGGAACCACTACGACCCGCGGCTGATCCGCTGGCAGCTCGACGGCCCGGCCCGCCCGGTGGCGCTCGCCACGCTGAACGAGCTGCGCTCGGCGATCGAGCCGTGCGCGGCGCGGTTCGCGGCCCTGCGCGCGACACCGGAGGAACGCGGCCGCCTGGGCGCGCTGGGGGAACGGCTGGCGCGGACGGCCCGGGCCCGTGACCTCCCGGCGTTCCTCGAGTTCGACATCGCCTTCCACGACCTGCTGCTCACCGCGTCCCGGAACCCGATGTTCGGGCAGCTGTCCGAGGTCGTCGCGGAGGTGCTCACCGGGCGGACCGGGCACGGCCTGATGCCGCCGGAGCCGCAGCCCGAGGCCGTCGCGCTGCACGCCGAGGTGGCCGCGGCGGTGGCCGCCGGGGAGGCGGACCGGGCCGAGCGGGCGATGCGCGACATCGTCGTCCAGGCCCGTGACGAGATCGCCGCCCTGGTGGCCGAGGCGGGTCCCGAGGGCGAGTAGCCTCCGCGGGAGAACTGGACTTTCTTTCCGCCGGGGGGCACGGGTGAGCGCGGCGCGCGCGATCGGACTGGTGTTGGGTGTGGCGGCCGACGGCGCCCTCGGCGACCCCCGCCGCCGCCTCCCGGTGACGGCGTTCCGCCGGCTCCCGCACCGCTCGGGCGTCCTCGTCGCGGGCGCGCTCGTCGTGGGCGGGACGTTGCTCGAGCGGGCGAGCCGCGGCCACCCACTGGCGCAGGCCACGGCGACGGCGGTGACGACGTGGGCCGTCCTCGGCGCGGCGGGCCTGGCCCAGCAGGGCACGGAACTGGCCCGCGACCTGGAGGAGTGCCGCTTCGAGCCGGCGCGCGCGACACTGTCCGAACTGGACCCCCGGGTGGCCGGCGGCCTGGGCGCGATCGCGCTGTCCCGCGCCTCGGTGGAGACGCTGGCGGAGAACACGTCCGACGCGGTGGTGGCCCCGCTGGTGTGGGGCGCGCTGGCGGGCGTGCCGGGCCTGCTCGGTGCACGGGCGGTGAGCTTGCTGCGCCGATCCCGCGCGGGCCGCCGCGGCCACTGGGCGGTGGACCGTGCCGACGAGCTGGTCCACCTCCTGCCCACCCGCGTGGCGGCGGCCTTGACGGTGGCGGCGGCCCCGGTGGTCGGCGGATCGGCGGGCGGCGCCTGGCGGGCGTGGCGCCGCGACACGATCGCCCACCCGAGCCCGAACGCGGGCCGCGTGGAGGCGGCGTTCGCCGGCGCGCTCGAGGTCCGCGTCGGCGGCCGGACGGTGTACCCGCACGGTGTACTGGAGCTGCCGGTGCTGGGGGTGGGCCGGAACCCGGACGCGGGCCACGTGACGCGCGCGGTGGAGCTGTCCCGGGTGGTCGGCTGGCTGGCCGGGGCGACCTCGGTGGTGGTCGCCTTGGTGGCGGGGTTCGGGCGCAGCTGAGGCTGGTTGTGGGAGTTTGCTCTCTCAGCCCCGCCGCCGCAGCTGGGCCAGCGCCTCCTCGTCCAGCGGCCCGCCCCGCTCCGCCAACCGAGCCCCGATCCGCTCCCGGTCCTCCGCCGTCCGGTTCCCGCCGAACTTGAACTTCGCCCGGACCCCGGTGACCGTGAACTCGATCCCGCGGATCCCCGGCAGCAGTCGCCGGTCGGGTGCGTCCGGGGCGGCGCTCACCGGCGCCCGTAAGCCGTCCGGCTCGAAGTGCCGCAGCTGCTGGTCCAGCAGGGCCGCCTTCGCCGCCGGATCGTCGACCAGCCGGACGTCGCCTTCGAGCTGCACCGTCGCGTAGTACGACGTCGGCACGCCGTACGCCGGGTCCGCGGTCGCGTTCCAGTCCGCGCGGATGTACGTGTAGTCGCCGATCACCGTCAGCAGGGCCCGCGGGTGCTCCTCCAGCAACGGCCAGATCGGGTTCGGGCGGGCGAGGTGGGTGACGACCGTGCGGTCGCCGTCGAACGCGAAGTGTGCCGGCGTCACCACCGGCAGGTCGCGGCCGCGGCCGCCGGCGATCAGCTGGCCGAAGTCGTGCCCGGACAGCCACTCGCGCCACTCCGGATCGGAAGCGGCGGCGTCCCACGGGTGGATCAGCATGACCCGAGTATCACCCGGGCAAGTGGACTCACCGGAGGGCCATTTGCGGCCTACTTCTGATGGCCACTTTCGGCGAGCTCGTCTTCCGCGAGGATCTCCGCGACGGACTTCCGGCGCGAAGGAGCTTCGGACGCGTCCAGCGCCCCGCCCGGCTTCAGCTCGCGGACCGTGAAGTACAGCCAGCCGAGCAGCGCCATCGCGCCGAACGCGATCCACTGCAGCGCGTACGACAGGAACGGTCCCGAGTCCGTCTGCGGCAGCGGCAGCGCGCCGAGCACACCGGGCTGGCCGACGTCGAGCTGGAAGTAGCCCGGCCGGATGTCGAGCCCGCCCGCCCGCGCCACCACCCGGGAGTTGACGACGTAGCTCTGCAGCCGCCCGCCGGTCGAGGCGTCGGCGAACGCGTCGCGGTTCTTCGGGTCGGTCTCGTCCGCCCGCACCCGGGCGGTGACCTGCACGGTCCCGGCCGGCGGCGGCGGGTACGGCGGCGCGGCCGACTTGCTGTCCAGGGGCACGTAGCCGCGGTCGATCAGCACGATGGTGCCGTCGGTGGTCCGCAACGGCGTCAGCACCTCGAACGCGCCTTCGCCCTGGACGGTCCGCAGCCGCGCGACGACTTCCTTGTCCGGCAGGTACTGGCCGGTGACCGTGACGAGGTGCCACTCGGTGTACCGGCCGGGCACGCTCCCGGGCGGCAGCAGCTGCGCCAGCGGCACCGGCGCCGCGGTGAACGACGTCTCGAGCGCGGCGTTCTGCTGCTCGCGCTCGGTGTTCCGGCTGAACTGCCACGGCGAGAGCAGGGTGAAGCAGCAGATGGCGAAGGTGAACACCACCGCCGTCAGAGCCAGCCACCCGGGCCGGAGCAGGAACCGCAACCGCACCCCACCACGGTAGCCCGTGCCCCCGGCGGGCCTTCGCGGGCTGTGACCGCTACCTCCGCGAACGCACCCAATCGAGCAAACCGGGCACCGAACGCTCGATCATGCGGAGGACGTCTTCGAAGCCGTCGTCGCCGCCGTAGTAGGGGTCCGGGACCTCGGCGCCCTCGGGTGCCGACGGGTCGAACGACCGCAGCAGCCGCACCTTCGCCGGGTCCTCGACCCGCGACCGCAGGAACTCGAGGTGGCCCTCGTCCGCGGCCAGCAGCAGATCGGCGGTGAGGTCTTCGCCGGACACTTCGGACGCGACGTGCGCGGTCGGGTAGCCGTGCGCCTTCAGCGTGGCACGGGCGCGCTTGTCGGCGGGCTCACCGGCGTGCCACGGACCGGTCCCGGCGCTGGTCACCCGGACGGAGTCACCGAGCCCGGCGTCGTCGAGCCGGGCCCGGAACACCAGTTCGGCCATCGGGGAGCGGCAGATGTTGCCGGAGCAGACGAAGACGATGTGCGTCACGCGCCGAGGGTAACCATCGGGTTCGCCTGGTCACCCGTCCGCCTGACGTGGCCGGGGGTGAGAACGTGACCGCCCGCATAGTTCCGGGGCGTGGATGCTGCTCGCTTGGCTCGCCGCGGTCGGGTGGGGTGGGTGCGATGCTCGCGGGCCCGGCACGCGGCGCGCGTGGAGACTGCTCCCCGGGCGCGGGGCGATGCGCTCGGCGGCCCGGCAGCCGGGCGCGAACGTGGCTCGCTTGGTCCGAAGAGGCCGGGCGGGGCGCGATGCGGCACGGCGGCTCTGCGACCGGGGGTGCAAAGGCGGCTCGCCGGCCCGATGTGCCCCCGGCACCGGCGCGCGAACGCCGCGACCGCGGCCATCAGCCCAGCGGTAATCCGCAACCCACCGAGCATCCCCCACCGCGGAACCGCACTCCAGCGCCCCGAGCGTAACCACCGGGTTCACCCGGTCACCCGCCCGCTCGGCGGTATCCGCGGCCCGCGGCGCGCACTTAGCGTCGATCGGGCGAGGACGCGAACCGGAAGGAGAGCGATCATGCACGGGTGCTGCTCGAAGTGCACCGGCCAGGGCTGCGGCTGCTGCGGCAACTGCAACTGACCGGTCCCGGCGCCCGCGGCGGCCTGGTGCCGCCGGGGCGCCTCCCGTCCCCGGATCAGGGGTGGTAGTACTCCGCGATCCGGGTGACCACGTCGCCTTTCGCCGTGATCTTGACCGCGTACAGGCTGTCCGGGGTGGTCGCCAGGAACTCGGCGCGGGTGCACGGGTTGGCACCCGCGCCGTCGGAGCCGATCGCGAGGCCCGCGGCCGCCGACGCGCACCAGCTGCCGACTCCCGTGAAGATCTGCACGTCGCCCGCCAGGACCGCCTTGTGCGCGGTGCCCGGGACCCGTTCGGCGATGCGGCCGTTCTCCTCGGCCTTGACGAACCGGGCGTCCGCCCACTCCACCCGGCCGTCCGGGTGGATCGCTGTCACGATCCCGTCCGCCGGACCCGCACCGTCGCCCAGCACGAACACGCCGGCCGCGGCCAGCGCCGCGGCCGCACCGGCCGCGGCGATCATCCACTTCGTCCTCGTCACGCCGTACGGACGCTCGTGGCGGCCGCGGGTTGCGCAGCCCGGAGAAGGCGGCGCGCTACCCGCACGGCCTCGGACCGTGCATGCGAAAATCACCGCGTGCCCGCCCTTTCCGAAGTCATCTCCGTGCTGGAACAGGCTTATCCGCCCGAGCTCGCCGAGTCGTGGGACGCCGTCGGCCTCGTCTGCGGCGACCCGGCCGAACCCGTGCGCCGGGTGCTGTTCTGCGTCGACCCGGTCGCCGAGACCGTCGACGAAGCCGTCGAACGCGGCGCACAGCTGATCGTCGCGCACCACCCGCTGCTGCTGCGCGGCGTGCACGGCGTCCCCGCCGACACCGCCAAGGGTGCCCTCGTGCACCGGATGATCCGCGAAGGCATCGCCCTCTACTGCGCGCACACCAACGCCGACTCGGCCGACCCCGGCGTCTCCGATGCGCTCGCGCAGGCGATCGGGCTGCGCGTCACCGGTCCGCTGGAGCCGAAGGCCGACGGCGTCACCGGCATCGGCCGCCTCGGCGAACTGCCCGAGCCGGAGCCGTTCGCGGTGTTCGTCCAGCGCGTCGCCGACGCCCTGCCCGCGACCGTGCCCGGCGTGCTCGGCGCGGGTGACGCCGACCGCCCGATCCGCACCGTCGCCGTGTCCGGTGGTGCCGGGGACTCCTACCTGAAGCAGGCCACCGAGGCCGGCGTCGACGCCTTCGTCACCGCGGACCTGCGGCATCACCCCGCCGGCGAGCACCTCGCGGGCCGCGGCCCGGTGCCCGCGCTGGTCGGGCTGACCCACTGGGCCAGCGAGTGGCCCTGGTGCGGGCAAGCCTCGGCGCTCGTGGCGCGGGCCTTTGCGGGTAACGTCGACGTTCACGTCTCCACGCGGCGCACCGACCCGTGGAACGTCCGCGCCGAGCGCACATCGATTTAGAGGAGCACCGTGAAGGCCGAACCCGCCGTGCAGCGCCAGTTGCTCGAGCTCGCCAAGGTGGACGCCGAGCTCTCGCGCACCGCGCACCGACGCCGCACCCTGCCCGAGCTGGCCGAGATCGACGCGGGGGAGAAGACCGCCCGCGAGCGCCGCGACGCGCTCGTCTCGGTGGAGACCGCCGCCTCCGACCTCGACCGCGAAATCGCCCGGCAGGAGAAGGAGATCGAGTCGGTGCGCGCCCGCGAGGACCGCGACCGGAAGCTCCTGGCCTCCGGCTCGGTGAACTCGAAGCAGATGACCGACATCGAGCACGAGCTGCAGTCGCTGGAACGCCGCCAAAGCGCGCTGGAGGACGACCTGCTGGAGCTGATGGAGCAGCGCGAGGCCCTCGGCCTGGACGCACAGCGCACCGGCGCCGAGGTCGACAAGGCCGAGGCCGAGGTCGCCGCCGCGATCGCGCGCCGCGACGAAGCGTTCAAGGACCTCGACACCACCCGCGCGCGCCGCGAAGAAGACCGCGTGAAGCTGGTGCCGCGCTTCCCGGAGCCGCTGCTCAAGCTGTACGAGCGCGTCCGCGAGCACAAGGGCATCGGGGCCGCACTGCTCCGGGCCCGCCGCTGCGGCGCCTGCCAGCTGGAACTGGACCGCAACACGGTCAACGAAATCAAGGCGGCACCGGAGAACGACGTCATCCAGTGCGAGAACTGCGGCGCGATCCTGGTCCGGACCTTGGAGTCGGGTCTGTGACATCGCACGGTGTCTTCGGGGGTGCAACCCCCGCACCCCGCCCGAGGGGCTCCGCCCCCACGGACCCCCCGAAGCACGTGGTCGTCGAAGCCGACGGCGGTTCCCGAGGCAACCCGGGTCCCGCCGGCTACGGCGCCGTGGTGAAGGACAGCGATGGCCAGGTCCTCGCCGAGCGCAAGGAAAGCCTCGGGGTCGTCACCAACAACGTCGCCGAGTACAACGGCTTGATCGCCGGCCTGGCCGCCGCGGCCGAGGTCGGTGCGTCCACTGTGGACGTCCGGATGGACTCGAAGCTCGTGGTGGAGCAGATGTCCGGGCGCTGGAAGATCAAGCACCCGGACATGCAGCCGCTGGCCGAGCGGGCCAAGGAGCTGGCCGGGGGCTTCTCCCGCGTCAAGTACGAGTGGATCCCGCGGGCGCAGAACTCCCACGCCGACCGGCTGGCCAACGAGGCCATGGACGCGGCGACCGGCAAGCCCGCGGCCGGCCGCCCCGGCGCCGCCACGGCCGGCCGGGCCAGGCAGGTCGCCCGGCAGACCGCCGTTCGCGGACCCGCCGCGGCCGAACGGGAACCCAGGGCCGCGGCGGCCGACCCGCCGAAGCTGCCGACCCGCAAGCCCGACCGCTCGGCCGTGCCCTGGACCGGCGCCCAGGGCACCCCGACCCGGCTGCTCCTGCTGCGCCACGGCCAGACCGAGATGTCGGCACTGCGCCGCTACTCCGGCCGCGGCGACGTCCCGCTGACCGAGCTGGGCCGCACGCAGGCCGCCGCCGCCGCGAAGCGGCTGGCCGCGATGGAGGGCCTGGTCGTCGACGGCGAGGCTGTCCCGATCATCTCCTCGCCGCTCACCCGCACGAAGCAGACCGCGCAGGCCGTCGCCGACGCGCTCGGCGGCCGCGTCGAGACCCACCCCGGCCTGATCGAGACCGACTTCGGCGAGTGGGAAGGCCTGACGTTCGCCGAAGCGGCCGACCGCGACCCCGGACTGCACCGCTCCTGGCTGGGCGACAGCGCGGTGGCGCCGCCCGGCGGGGAGAGCTTCGAGGTCGTCCACCGGCGGGTCCGCAAGGCCCGCGACGAGCTCATCGCCGAGCACGGCGGCCGGACATTGGTGCTGGTCAGCCACGTGACGCCGATCAAGACCCTGCTCCGGATGGGCCTCGACGCCGGGCCCCAGCTGCTGTTCCGGCTGCACCTGGACCTGGCGTCGCTGTCGATCGTCGAGTTCTACCCGGACGGGAACGCGTCGGTCCGCCTCGTCAACGACACCTCGCACCTGGCCTGACCACGGCTGAGGTTTTACAGAAGTGTGGGGTGGATCACGCTCGACCCCGACGCCTGGCCGACCCCGGATGGGGTATTGGCTACAGTGTCTCGACCGCGTCGCCGCGGTGTCGGGTCCGGCCTCCGGGTCCAGCAAGGGGGCGCCGGCTCGCGCGTATCCCACCGGCAGAAGCCTGCGGGCGGAACAGTGACGAGGACATGACGGCTAGCGCACTCACCGAGACCTCCCCGAGCGACGTCCCCGAGGACCCGGCCACCACCACGGCCGCCCGCGGCTGGGGCGCGCGCCTGGCGCCGGTGCTGGCCGTGCTCGCCGGTGTCGCGGCCGTCGCCGTCCACGCCACCCGCTACGGCCACTGGATCGTCGACGACGCCGCCATCACCTTCTCCTACGCCCGCAGCTTCGCCGACGGCCTCGGCCCGGTGCTGCAGCCGGGCGCGCCGCCGGTCGAGGGCTTCTCCGACCCGACGTGGATGGTGCTGCTCGGCCTCGGCAAGCTCGTCGGCCTCTTCGACCACGGCGCCCTCTTCGGCCTCCCGGACTACGTGCTGTTCCCGAAGGCGCTGGGCCTGCTGTTCACCGGCGGCGTCCTGACGGCCTGCCACATCGCCGCGAAGCAGGTCTTCACCCGCTTCGCGTGGCTGGCGACGCTGGTCGTCGGTCTCACGCTGGCGACGATCCCGTCGTACGTCATCTGGGTCGTGTCCGGCCTGGAGAACTCACTGTTCGCGTTCGTCGTCGTCACGCTGGGCGTGACGCTGTTCGTGTCGGTGCGGCGGGACAAGCTGCTGACGCCGAAGGTCGCGCTGTGGGCCGGGCTGCTGGTGGCGTTCGCCGCGCTGACCCGCCCGGAAGGCCTGATCTACGCGGGCGCGTACCCGCTCGCGGCGCTGTTCCTGCTGCGCTCCGGGCTGTTCTGGAGGAGCTTCCGGCTGGCGCTGCTGTCGGTGGCGGCGTTCGCCGTGCCGTTCGGCGCGTACGTCGTGTGGCGGCACTCGGAGTTCGGGCGGCTGCTGGCCAACCCCTCGGTGGCCAAGCAGCAGGGTCTGCCCGGGTTCGACGCGGTGAAGCGGCCGTTCGAGCTGGTCGGCTACGCGGGCTGGGCCGGCGTGATCGCGCTGGTGCTGGTGATCGTGTTCGCACTGGTCAAGGCGCCGTGGCGGCGTCCGCTGATCGCGCTGCTCGTCCCACTGGGGCTCGGGATCATCGCGTACGGCGTGATGGTCGCCGACTGGATGTACCAGCACCGGTTCGCCAGCCCGATCTGGCCGCTGGCGGTCATCGCGGGCACGCTTTCGGCCGGTGAGCTGCTGCGCCACCGGCAGGCGCTGCTGCGCGTCGGCGTCGTCGTGGTGCTGGTGGGCGCGTTCGTCCCGTCGGCCATCGGGTTCGCGGCCGCGGCGGACAAGTTCGCGAAGAACCCGAACATCACGGCGTGCCTGGTGGCCGACCGCTTCGGCCGCGGCTTCAACACCTACGCCGACATCCTCGGCGTGCAGAAGGCGTCGCTGCTGCTGCCCGACCTCGGCGGCTCGTCGATGACCAGCCGGCTCGAGCTGGTCGACATGGCCGGCCTGGTGAACAAGCCGATCGCCGACCTGGTGCACGAGAACGACCTGGCGGGCCTGCGCAACTACGTGTTCGACACGGTCAAGCCGACGTTCATCCACTCGTGGGGCCCCTGGGCGGCGGGCAACGGGATCGCGCTGGACCCGCGCCTCGACCGCGACTACGTGCTGATCTACAGCTCCCCGATCGAGGGACTCCGCAACGGCGACTGGGTCCGGCGCGACGCGGTGACGGACCCGGCGAAGCTGAAGGCGGCCCAGGAGTACGCGGCGAAGACGATCCCGGCCGTGGCGGCGGACCGCTTCGGCGGCCCGCTGGACGACTGCGGCGCGACGATGAAGCCGGGCCAGACGATCACGACACCCAGCTGAGGCTATTGGCCGTCAGCTCGCGAACCCGAGGCTCAGCCAGAGCGCGACGGTCGCCGCGGCCAGGCTCAGCGGGGTCGTGAGCGCCCCCAGGGCGTGGAAGGTCCTCGGCGAGGGCGGCTTCGGGAGCGTCCGGCGCCACAGCAGGGTCGCCAGTGAGCCGAGGTAGGTCGCGTTCGGGCCGATGTTGACGCCGAGCAGCACCGCCAGCAGCACGCCCGGCGCCGGGTACGGGCCCAGCACCGACAGCAGGATGAGCGTGGCCGGCAGGTTGTTGACCAGGTTGGCCAGCAGCGCCGCCACGCCCGCGGCCACCAGCAGGTCGACCAGGCCCGTCGACGTCGGCAGGACCTCGCGGAGCACCCCGCCGAGGACGTGCTCCGACACGGCCTCGACCACGACGGCCAGGCCCAGCACGAACAGGCACAGCTGCGGCGCCGCCTCGGTGACCAGCTGCCACGGCCGGATCTTGCCCCGCGCCACCGCACGCACACCGAGGATGAGCGCCGCCAGCGCGGCGATCCAGACCGGCTCGACGTGCCCGAGCTGCCCGACCGCGAACCCGGCGAGCGTGAGACCGAGGATGACGAGGGCGAAGACCGGCGTCTCGAGGTGCTGCCGCGGATCGGACGTCTCGCGCGGCCGCAGGTCGGTCTTGAAGAACCACAGGAACACGACCAGCTCGACGGCGATCGTGACCAGCCACGGCAACGCCATCAGCGCGGTGAACCCGGCGAAGGTCAGCCCGGACGCGGCGAAGGCGAGCAGGTTCGTCAGGTTGGACACCGGCAGCAGCGTCGACGCTGAGTTGGCCAGGTGCGCGCAGGCGTAGACGTGCGGCCGCGCGGGGAGTTCGAGGCTGCCGGCGGTGGCGAGCACCACCGGGGTGAGCAGCACGACGGTGGCGTCCAGGCTGAGGATCGCAGTGACCCCGGCGGCGGCGGCGAAGGTGAGGACGAGCAACCGTCGCGGCCGGCCGTGGCACGCCTCGGCGAGCCGGTTGCCGAGCCAGGCGAAGACGCCGTCGACACTGGCCAAAAAGGACAAAAGCAGGATCGCGGCGAGAAAACCGAGAGTGGGCAGGATTTCCACGGCCCGCGCCCCGGCGGCGGCGGGCGATACGAGCCCGAGCAGAAGCACGACCCCGGCGGCCGGCACCGCGGCGACGGCTTCCGGCCACCCCCGCGGCCGGACGATGGCGAAGACGAGCACACCGGCCAGGAGCAGCAGGCTGGCCGCGCCCGCGAGGAGGTTCACGCGTTCACGCTAACTGCGGCCCGGTTTTGTCGGTGCCGCCGGGTAGCGTGGAAGACGGGGGCGCCCCCGCGGGCGGGAGTCCAAACTGGACATGGCTGCCCGAAGCGGTGGGCCGAAGTGTTGGGCGAAGTGCGAGCTTGCGCGGCCTCGGCTCAGTGGGCTCCGGCGGGCTGCGCGGCCGGGCTTGCGGGGGCCGGGACGGTCAGTGCCCGCTCACGCTTGCCATCGTGCGCAACCCTCCGCTGCCTCACGCTCGGCGCCCGCCCGCAACCTCCGCAGCCCTCAGGCTCAGCGGCCGCCCGGGTGCTGCATCGGCGGAACCTGCGGGATTCGGGAACGGCTAGCCCCCGCCCGCGCTCGCCACCCTCCGCAGCCGCAGCCGCAGCCGCAGCCGCAGCCACCCTCCGCAGCCGCAGCGCGCGGGTGCTGCATCGGCCAGGTCTGCGCGGTCCTGGAACAGCTCAGCCCGCGCCCGCGTGCTGCACCAGCCGAACCTGCGCGATCCGCGAACGGCTCATCACCCGCCCGCGCACACCGCCGAAACCTGCACAGCCCAGGCTCAGCGACCATCCACCCGCTGCGAAGACTTCGCCAGCGCCCCACCGAGCTCCGCCCGCCCGGGAATCCCCAGCTTCCGGTACGCCCCGGACAGGTGCAGCTCCACCGTCCGCCGCGTCAAGTGCAGGGCCGTGGCGATCTCGCGGTTGGTCAATCCCTGGGCCGCCATCACCGCGATGCGGTTCTCCTGCCGGGTCAACCCGTGCTCGTTGTCCTTCGCCGGCGTCAGCGCACGCCGAGAGGAGCGCAGCTCCTCCGCCGCCCGGCGGGCCAGCGGGCGCGCTCCGCACTGCTCGCTCAGCTCCACCGCCTGCCGGAGCGTTTCGATGGCCTTTTCGGACTGGCCGTGCCGGGACTGCAGCGTGCCGAGCTCCGTCAGCGCCGTCGCCAGCTGCAGGCGGGCCGGGGACGATCGCAGCGTCGTGATCGCCTTCTGCAGCGCCCGCTCCGCCTCGTCGTCCTCGCGGACCAGCCCAAGCGTCGTGAGCGCCGTGCCCAGTGGCCGTGCCGCGCCCCAGCGGGCCGAGGCGTTGATGTCCTCTTCGGCCAGGCGGGCCGCGTCGTCGGTCTGGCCGAGGGCCAGCGCCGCCCGCGCCGCGTGCGCGCGCCACGGCACGAACCCCGGGAACCGCATGCCGTGGTGCGCCAGGCGCCGCCCGCAGCTGAGGAGGTCCTCGAACCCGAAACGCGTGTACCCCGTCGCGACGCGCAGGCGGCCCCGCGCGTACAGGAGGTACGTGTGCGTGAACAGGCCCTGGCTCGCGACGAAGTCCATCCGGTCCAGCAGGGACGTCGCCGCCTCGAACCGGCCGAGGTCCACCCAGCACTCGACGAGCTTCGCCGCGCACAGCACGCCGACCGGGCAGGTCGTCGTCCCGCCGCGCTCGTCGAAGCGGCGCAGCAGGGACTCGAAGTGCACGCTCGCCCGCTGCAGGTCGCCGCTGGCCTGCAGCGCGATCCCGCGGGCCAGGGTGGGCAGCGCCCCGTGCGGCACGTGCACGTCCCACGGCTCGCGCTCGACGTCCAGGACCCGGCACAGCCGGTCGACGTGCGCCGGCTCGTCCGCGAGCACCGCGGTGGCCAGCGTGAAGAAGTAGTGCTGTTCGAACAGCTCGCCGCCGTCTTCGCTGTTCGGCTCACGGGGGGTCCGGGTGGCGGAGCCCCCGGCCCGGGGCGGCGCCCCGGCTTGATTCGGCTCACGCGGGCTCCGCGTGGCGGACTCCCCGGCCCGGGGTGGCGCCCCGGCTTGGCTCAGCGCGTCCGCGAAGTGCCCGACGGCGTCCGGCGCCGACTCGCCGCTGCGGACGGCGTCCAGTGCCAGCAGCGCCGAGCGGCTCCGCTGGGCCGCCGGGTCGGTCAGCGGCGCCCACTGCTCCTCGAAGTCGCGGAACTCCGGGGGCGGGCCGAGCCGGCTGCCGGCCTCGGCGAGGTACGTCATGCACAGCAGCGGCCACACGGCGTCCGGGCCGCCCGCGTCGAGCCGAGCCGCGATCTGGCCCGCCGCGCTGATCCCGAGCCGGGCGTCCTGGCCGCCGCAGAGCGACAGCAGCATCGCCGTGGCGATGTACGCGGCCGTCTCGCGGTTGCCGACGGTGTCGACGGCTTCCCGCACCCGCTTCGCCGCGCCGGGCGGGTCGAACTGGAACTCCGCGTGCGCGAGCTGCAGCAGCACGGCCATCCGGCGCCCCGAGGTCAGCCGCTCCTCCAAGGCCCGGCGCAGGTGCCGGGCGGCCAGCTCGGACCGCCCGGAGAACACCGCGTCGCGCGCGCTCAGCCGCAGCATGTCCACCGCCCACGGGATCCGGATCGACGTCGCTTCCAGCAGGTGGGCGGCCACGCGCTCGGGCGGCGCCCCCGCCTCCGTCAGCAGCTTCGCCGCCCGGGAGTGGTTGACGGCCCGCGTGGTCTGCGGCATGTCCTTCAGCAGGGAGTTGCGGACGAACGAGTAGGTCAGCGTCGGCTGGTCGCTGTTGTTCAGCACGTGCAGCCGGACCAGGGTGTCGATCGCCTGCAGCGCGTCGAGCTCGTCGACACCGGCCAGCCGGGCCAGCAGGTCGAAGCCGGCGTCCTCGCCGAGGATCGCCGCCGCGTGCAGGATGGCCGGCGCGTGCGGGAACTCCTGCACCCGCGT
This sequence comes from Amycolatopsis sp. NPDC024027, assembly GCF_040638975.1. NCBI lineage: Bacteria > Bacillati > Actinomycetota > Actinomycetes > Pseudonocardiales > Pseudonocardiaceae > Amycolatopsis > Amycolatopsis sp. NPDC024027. Next base: position 58,196 of record NZ_JBEZYY010000027.1, on the reverse strand, counting down.
GGTGAGCACCTGCCCGATCAGCGACGAGCCGAGCTCGTGCGGGTCCGCGCCGGGCAGCAGCCGCGGCCGCAGCGCCTGCAGCAGCACCGGGTTGCCGCCGGTCGCCTCGCGGCAGGCGGAGGCCAGCTCCCCGGGCGCGAGGCCGAGGATCTCCGCCGCGGCCGCGTCGCCGAGGCCGTTCAGCGTGATGGTGACCGGCGTGCTCCCCACCATGTCCAGCAGTGCGACCTCGCGGTGCGGGGGATAGCCGATGACGGACGTCAGGACGAGCAGCACCGGCCGGTCGAGCACGCGGCTGCGGAGGTAGGCCAGGCAGCGCATGGACCAGGCGTCGGCCAGGTGGATGTTGTCGATGCCGAGGAACAGCGGACCCCGCTCGGCCGCGTCGCGGACGATCCGGAAGAAGAGGTCGAGCGCTTCGCTCTCGCCGGCCGAGCCGCACAGCTCGGCCACGGGCGGGCGCGCGGGTGCCCCGGGCTCCTCGAGCGCGTCGGCGAGCTGGCGGACGAGCCCGCCGGCCAGGTGGCTTTCCAGCCGCGACCCGGTGGCCGTCGCGACGGTGAAGCCCGCGTTCGCGGCCAGCGCGCCGGCGGTCCGCAGGATGGCGCTCTTGCCCATGCCGAACTCGCCGGCCAGCACCGCGCTGGCGGCCGTGCCGCCCAGCACGACCGGGAAGAGCCCGGTCAGGCGGCCGAGCTCGGGCTCCCGGCCGGGGAGCCGCGGGGCGGGACGCTTCGGTACCGAAGCCCCGCTGGCGGGGTGCTCGGGATTTACTTCGGTATCCACCGTAAGGACTTTCATGTTGGGTTGGGGCAGACTACTGGAAACCGGCCGACCACGGGAGACACCGCGGACCGCGGCCGGTACCGGCCACGACCTGACCAGGGGAGACGATGGACGCAGTGGATGCGAACCGGGTCCTCCCCGCGACCGGCCCGGCCCCGCAGAGGGCCATCGTCGCCACGCCGAGCGCGAGCAGGAGCAGCGGGCCGGCCACCGGCCCCCGCAGGGCCGCCGCCCCGGCCGACTTCCGGCGCCGGGCCGCACCGTCGCCCGGCGGCAGGTAGCCCAGCCGCACCGCCTCCGCCAGTGCGCCGGCCACCGGGGCGAACCCGGAGACCCGGCCCCGGCAGCGGGCGCAGCCCAGCAGGTGGGCTTCGAACTCTTCCGGATCATCGTGGACGCCGAGCCCGTAGGCCGCGGCGTCCCCCTTCCGCTCCCTCATCGGATCGTCACTTCCCCGAGCGCCTTCCGCAATTGCCGCATCGCCGTGTACAACCGCGATTTGACAGTTCCCTCGGGAATTCCGAGAATTTCCGCCGCCTGTCGAACGGTGTTTCCCGCGAGATAAGTCTCGTAGATGACGGACTGATATTTGGCGTCCAGTTCCCGCAATGCCCCAGTAATCGTTAGCGCGGCTAACGAGCTGTCCGTGCGGTCCGTGGACTCGGCGTTTTCCGGGATCTCCAGAGCGACCTCCTGCGGGCGGACGCGGCGATTCCTCCAGCCGTCGATGACGATCCGCCGAGCCACCGTGAGCAGCCATCCGCGCAGCATTCCGGGCTCGCGTTCGAGCGTGTCGGAGTGCTGCCAGGCGCGGATCATGGTCTCCTGCACCACGTCTTCCGTCCACTGTCGATCATGGTTGGTCAGGCTCATGACCTGCGCAAACAGGGTGGCGCGGAAGTCTTTGTAGAGCAGTGGGACGAGATCGTCTCCTGCGGCGGGGCCGGTGTCGACCGCGGTCGCGGACGACGCGTAGCCGACGTGGCCGCGACCTTCTCTTCCCGGTACTTCCATAAAGCTCGCAACCTCACCTGACTGGCGGACCGTGGGGTCATCGGAGCGTAGCGCAAAATCACTTAATAGGCCATATGCATTAGTTTCACGCCTCAATTCGAGGCAGTGTGGGCGCGTGTCGTCGCGGACCGGTTCACAATGTGTCTTGTGATACACGTCACAGGTCACTAAAAGGTGACGGTGAGAACCGGATCGCACCTTCTCCCCGTAACAGGAGGTGAGGACTCCTTTGCGAAGGGACAACGGGGATGCCGCTCCGATTCGTGGCGTTGCTGGCCGCCGCGACCGCGCTCGTGCTGGGCTGTGCCGTGCCGGCGTCGGCCGGGGAACTGCAGCAGTCCGACCGCGCCCTGCTGACCCGGCTCAAGCAGCACACGCTGTGGTCCGTGCCGTCGAGCAGGCTCGCCGCCGACCGGGCCACCAACCGGCGGGTGCGGGCCGTCGCCGTCCGCATCGCCGACGACCAGGCCCGCCTCGACGTCGCCCTGCGCTCGGTCGCCGACCGGCTCGCCGTCACCCTGCCGGGGGAGCCGACCGACCAGGAGCGCGGCTGGGCCGACGAGATCGCCGCCGGCTCCGGCGACGCGTTCGACCGCGCCTACGTCAACCGCCTCCGCGCCGAGTACGGCACGCTCTTCGGGCTCGCCTCCGACGTCCGCGCGGGCACCCGCGACGACGACGTCCGCGCGTTCGCGCAGACCGCCGTCGACACCTCACTCGGGCACCTGACGCTCCTGGAGAGCACCGGGCTCGCCGAAACCACGTCCCTGCTCGTCTCCGCCACCGAGGACGACACCCTCGGCGGCGGTGCCCTCGCCGCCGGTGCCGTTCTGGTGGCCCTCGCCGCCGTCGCCACGTTCGGCCTGCTTCGCCTGCTCGGAACCCCCGGCAGGCCCTCGCCGCGCACCCGGAGGTAAGCCGCCCCATGTCCCTTTCCGCCGCGCTGATCCCGGTGTCGCCGCACGACACCGGGATCGCCGAGGCCGCCGCGCTGTCCGGCCGCCTCACCTACCTCTGCATGTGCCTGACGCTGTGCTGGGGCGTGCTGGCCGCCACCGGCTGGGTCCGCCGGTTCAGCGGCCAGGACGCGATCCGCACCGGGCACGTCGTGCTCGCCGCGTTCACCCTCGCCACCGGGACCATGCACGGGCTGACCTTCCTCTTCCTGGAGGACGACCCCTTCGGCGTCGCCGACCTGCTCCTCCCCTTCTACGACGGCACGCCGCGGCACGCGCTGGGCATCGCCGGCCTCGAGCTCGTCATCGCCGTGTCCGTGACCGCGGGGCTGCGCCGCAGCGCCGGCGACGGCCGCTGGCTGCGCTTCCACCAGGCCGGGTACCTCGCCATCGGCCTGCTCGCGGTGCACGCCTGGCTCGGCGCCATCGCGAGCGGGCACCTCGCCGTCGTCTGGCTCACCGGCATCACGCTGCTCGTCCCGCCGGTGCTGCTGTCGGTCCTGCGCGTGCTGCCTGCCGCGGTGCTGGCCCGCGCCGGCCTGGTGACGCCGCCGCCGGCCGGGGACGACCCGGAGCCGGCCACCGTGCGCGTCGACGTCGACAGCGAGCGCTGCCACGCCTACGGGGTCTGCCAGTCCGAGGCCCCCCAGGTCTTCCAGCTCGGCCTGGACGGGCAGCTCGCCTACGAGAAGCGCCCGGGTGCCCAGCTCGTCCCGCACGTCCAGGCGGCCGCGCGCGCCTGCCCCATGAGAGCCATCCACCTGTTGGGAGCCACCCGATGAGCGAACGCATCGTCATCGCCGGAGCCGGCCTCGCCGGCCTGCGCGCGGCCGAACGGCTGCGCGAACTCGGGTTCGACGGCGAAGTCGTCGTCCTCGGCGCCGAACCCGACATCGCCTACCACCGGCCGGCGCTGTCCAAGCAGCTGCTCACCGGCGCGGTCAGCCGGGCCGACACGCTGCTCGCCGACCCCCTCGAGGTCGACGCCGAATGGCGGTTCGACACGCCGGTCACCGCGCTCTCGCCGAACCGGCAGGTCGTCCACCTCCGCGACGAGGAACTGCACTACGACGGCCTGATCATCGCCACCGGCGTCGAGCCGCGCCGGATGCCCGGCGCGCCGCACGGCCACCCGCGCGTGGTCGTCGTCCGCACCCTCGCCGACACGATCGCCCTCCAGCGCGCCCTCGCCGGCAACCCCGGCCCGGTCGCGGTGATCGGCGACGGCTTCATCGGCTGCGAAGTCGCCTCCAGCCTGCGCGAGATGAACCGCGAGGTCGTCCTCTTCGGACGGGCGAGGTCCCTGCTGGCCGACGTCCTCGGGCCCGACATCGGCGAGTGGCTGACGGCGCTGCACACCGCCCGCGGCGTCCGCCTCGAACTCGGCACCACGATCCGCCGCTGGCGGCCCGCGCCCACGCACGTCGGCCTCGAGTTCGCCGACGGCCGCGCCCTCGAGGTCGCCTGCGTCGTCGTCGCCGTCGGCAGCGTCCCGGCGGTCTCCTGGCTGCGCGGCGCCAAGCTGCCGCTCGACGACGGCGTCGTCTGCGGACCCACCTGCCACGTCGTCGGCTCGTCGACGATCGTCGCGGCCGGCGACGTCGCCCGCTGGCCCAATCTCCGCTTCGACCCCACGCCTCACCGGGAGGAGCACTGGCTCAACGCCGTCGAGATGAGCCGCGCCGCCGCCCAGAACCTCCTCGCCGGCCCCCAGGGGTCGCCGGCCTACACGCCGGTGCCGCGCTACTGGTCCGAACAGCACGGTGTCCGCATCCAGGTCGCCGGCCGGCCGTCCCTGGCGACCGACACCGTGCTGCTGGAGTCGCCGGTCCCGGGCACCCGGCCCATCACCGGCTTCGTCCGCCAGGGCCGGCTCGTCGGCCTGATCGGCCTCGACAGCCCCGCCGCCGTCCTGCACTGGACGGCCGAACTGGCCCGCCAGCACCCGGTGCCCGCCGAGTCCCCGCCCGAGGTCCGGCCCCGCCACCGCACCGGGGCGGTGGCCGGCTACTGAGCTACGATCCAGCACGCGGACGAGCTGGCAGGGCGGTCGCGGGCCGGGGCGACCCGGCCCGAGGAAAGTCCGGACTCCGCAGGGCAGGGTGGTTGCTAACGGCAACCCGGGGTGACCCGCGGGAAAGTGCCACAGAAAACAGACCGCCCCCGTTCTCGAACGGGGGTAAGGGTGAAACGGTGGTGTAAGAGACCACCAGCGTCCCGGGCGACCGGGACGGCTAGGTAAACCCCACCCGGAGCAAGGCCAAGAGGGAGCCCCCGGGCTCCTGCGCAGGCGTTCGAGGACGGCCCGTCCGAGCCTGCGGGTAGGCCGCTGGAGCCTGCCGGCGACGGCAGGCCGAGATGGATGGCCGCCGCCCCGCGAGCCGCAAGGCGACCGGGGAACAGGATCCGGCTTACATGCCAGCTCGTCCGCCTCTCACGTGCTCGAAGAGGCATCTCGCGTGATTGGAGAGGCATCTCGCGTGCTTGGAGGGGCATCGGCGTGATGCCCGCCTGATCACGTGAGATGCCCCTCCAGACACACGTGATGCCCGCCCGCTCACGCGAGATGCCCCGTTCGGCCCGTCGAAGTGTGGTTCCCCGCCTGGTTACCCGGTAGTAGGGTGCTGGTATGTCGGGTGACGAGAAGCGGTTCAAGGCGGCTTTCGATTCTCTGCACGCTTTCTCGTACTTCGCGCCCGAAGTCGATGCCGCGCTCACCGGCATCGGCCTGCGGCCGGGCCGGATGCCGTACTTCGCGAGCCGGTCGGCGGCCATGGGGGCCGTCGGGCCCGAGGTCGTCGCGGCCACCTTCTACAACTTCAACCCCGAGGTCGTCGCCCGCGTGATCCCGCGCGCCTGGACCCTGGCGACGCCGCAGCAGGTCCTGGACGCGCGGCTCGAGGGTGTCGACAAGGCGCTGACCCGCCTGCTCGGCGACCACGTCAAGAGCGACGAGGTCGCCGAAGCCGCCGAACTCGCGCGCGAGGCGAGCAGCGGGTGCACCGGCGAAGGACGTCCCCTCTACGCCGCGCACGCGGGGCTCGACTGGCCGGGGGAGCCGCACCTTGTCCTCTGGCACGCGATCACCCTGCTCCGCGAGCACCGCGGCGACGGCCACATCGCCGCCCTCCTCTTGAACGGCTTGAGCGGCCTGGACGCCCTGGTCACCCACGTCGCCACCGGTCGCGGGTTCGCCACCGCCCCGGCCAAGCTGACCCGCGGCTGGAGCGACGAGCAGTGGGCGGCCGCCGAGGCCGCGCTCACCGGCCGCGGCATCCTCGACGCCGAGGGCGGGCTCACCGAGGCGGGCACCGCCGTCCGCGCCGCCGTCGAGATCGCGACCGAGTCCGCCGCGCGGGCGCCGTGGCTCCACCTCGGTGCCGAGCGGACGGCCCGGCTCGAAGACCTGTGCCGCGGGCTCAGCCGCCGGATCGTCCAAGCCGGCGCTTTCCCGGACGGCGTCTTCCGCCGGCCCATGAGCTGATCGACCAGTCAAGATCACGCTATGTAGTGAAAAAGTTGTGAAGTTTCGGGCACCCCGTGACGGACAGCACTCGCGTCGAAGATCGACATGGGCGCCGACCGGCCAACCGTTGTCACAGAGCGGACTCGGGGGACGCGGCCGTTCGTGTCATGCAACACTGTTCCAGGCCGCACAACGGCCAGAGCACCAGTACCCACAGTGAGCAAATCCCGAGCAATGGGGTGAGTTCGTCAGCACACTGAGAAGTATGGGTGGTCGGGGTTCAACCCGAGGGCCCTTGCCGCGATGATGGTGGGCGTGGAGATTTCGTGTGCCATCCGCGCCACGCCGGTTGACGAGCCAGCCGGTCTCTACGCTGTGCACTTTGACCACTACCCCTCGTAGCCCCCATGATGTTGTTCGAAGCACCGCCTGAGCCAGAACCGCGCGGGCTCCACCGCGCACCGGGAGTATCGCGATGATGACCTTGACCACCCTCGACACGCTGGCCGCCGGCGAACTGGGCACGGGCAACGTGCGCCAGTGGCTGCTCGACAACGTCATCCCCCTGGTGCTGCTGGCCGTCGCACTCCTGCTCCTGTGGCTGGGCGGCGGTAAGGGCGACAACGCCGGTGTCATGCGCCGGCTCGCCGGCGTGGTCATCGCGCTCGCCATCATCGGTCTCGCGGTCAGCGGCGCGGGCGTGAACGTGGGCCAGTGGATCGCCGGCCTGTTCACCGGCTGAGACGGGGTCCGCGTGCGCATCAGGACCGACGACGAGGTGTACCGGGTCGACGCCGTGTGGCTCGGCCCGCCGAAAGCGACTTTTCCCTGGAGAGCCCGGTACGTCGCGTGGCTCATCGGCATCCCGACGTTCTTCGTGGTCCTCGGCGTCGAACGCTGGGCCGGGTGGAGCTTCGGGTTCTTCTCGACGGCGTGGGGCTTCATCGCCACCATCGCGATCACCCGGCTGCTCACGGCCAAGATCAGCCACGAGCGCCCGCTCGGCACCGTGGTCGCGATGGCGGGCCGCGAGCTGAACACCCCCCGGGTACGGACCACGGGCACCGGAGGCGCGGTCAGCGCCAGCCGCGTCCGGGTGCGGGCCGAGCGCCCGCTGCCGAAGCACCGCCGCAGGCGGCAGTACCAGCACCACGGCGGCCCGCCGGGTGCCACTCCACCCTTGCCCCCGCCACCACCCTCAACGGGGGCGCTTCGCGCCACTGCGCCGGTTTACCAGGGAGCACCACGAGCGCGCCGGAGCCGGGGCAACCCGGCTCGGGCCGGGAGGTAGTCGTTGTTCGGTCGCGGCGGTAGCCGAGGAAAACGGGGTCGGGACACCCACTCGGGCGGATGGCAACCGCCCGAGCAGGTCCGCGCGTCGCGGAACGGCTCGGGGAACAAGGCGCGCCTGCCCGGTGAGCAGGCGATCCCCGCGTACACCCCGTCGATCGCGGTGCGCAGCATCGACGGGCACCTGGTCCGCACCGGCGTCGAGGTCTACGCCTGGTACCGGCTGGCGCCGCAGCGCTGGTCGTTCCGTTCGGACTCGCAGCGGCGCGACCTGATCGCGGCCATCGCCGGCCAGTACGCCGAGCTGCAGGGCCGCTGGCTGCACCTGCGCGTGACGAACCGCCCGTACCCGATCCGGATGTGGGCCGAGGCGCACGTCTACAACGCCCACAACCGCCCCCACGACGTCCCGGGCGCGCTGTCCTTCGACGACTACCTGATCGGCGAGCAGCAGCAGCTGATGGGCCGCTCGATGGCCGAAAAAGAGGTCTACATCGGCGTCCAGGTGCAGACCCGGCGCATGGTCGACCGCGCGGTCGAGCGGGCCGCGCCGGTGCTGCGCAAGATCCTGCCCGAGGCCGTCGACGCCGAGCTGACCGCGCTGGACTCCGAGGTCGAGCACCTCGACCAGGTCATCGGCAGCGCCGGGCTGGAAGGCCGTCCGGTGCACGCCGAGGAGATGTCCTGGCTGATGCACCGCTCGTGCTCCCTCGGCCTGCCCGCGCCGCGGAACATGCCGGCCGTGCCGGGCGCCGCCTGGGAGCCCGAGGACCTGGCCAGCTTCACCGACGCCGCCGACTACTACGCCGACCCGTACGCGCCGACGGTGACCGTCCGCGGCCGCACCGGCTCCAACGCCGGCGTCTCGCGGCACCTGGCCGTGCTCACCGTCGGGCAGATGCACGGCCTGCAGATCCCCGAGGTCGACGACCCGTGGATCCAGCACGCCGACCGGCTGCCGGCGGCGGTCGAGGTGTCCGCCCGGATCTACGTCCGGCGTCCCGAAGAGGTCGCCAGCGAGCTGCAGCGCCAGATGAACAAGGTGCGCTCGCAGGTCAAGCACTACACCGACGAGCACGAGCTCGAACCCCCGCAGTCGCTGTCGCGCCAGGCCGGCCGGGTGCTGGAGATCGACGACGAAATGACGTCGGGCTTCACCGCGCTGGCCACCCGAGTGCGTTCCTGGTGGCGGCTGGCGGTGTCCGGCCCGACCGAGCGCGACGCGCTGCGCCTGGCCCAGCAGCTGCTCGACCTGTACAAGCCGAAGATCGCCATCGAGCACCCCGAGGCCCAGTACGCGATGGCCCGGGAGTTCATCCCGGGCGAGCCGCTGGCCTCGGCCGCGTACATGCGCCGCGGTTCGGTGGTCTGGGCGTCCTCGGCGGTCCCGACGGCGACCGCGGAGGTCGGCGACCGCCGCGGCATCCTGCTCGGCGAGACCTGCACGGCGACCCGGCGCCCGGTGGCCTGGGACCCGTGGATGGCCCAGGAGATCCGCGACGGCTCCGGCCTGACGGCCATGGTGGCGGGCCTGGGTGGGGGTAAGTCGTTCCTCGGCGGCGGCATCGTCTACAAGACGCTGCGCGCCGGGGCCAACTGGACGATCCTCGACCCGTCAGGTCCGTTGTCCCGCCTCTGCGACCTGCCGGAGCTGCGGCCGTACGCGCGCCCGATCAACCTGCTCAACGCCCAGCCCGGGATCCTGAACCCGTACCGGGTGGTCGCCGAGCCGCTGATCGAGCACTTCATGGACGAGGACGACCCCGAGCGCTCCTGGCGCCGCGAGAAAGCCCTTGCCGGTGCGACGCGACGCCGTCTGGTGCTCGACGTGCTGAGCGGTGTGCTGCCGTACGAGGTCTCGCGGATGGCGCAGACGCGGATCGTGCTGCTGCGCGCGGTCCGCGCCGTCGGCGGCCGCTTCGACGCCGATCCGGGCCAGGTGATCGATGCCCTGCGCCGGGATTCTTCGGAACACCACGAGCACGCCGGCGTCGTCGCGGACTTCCTCGACGAGATGCGCGAGCGGATGGCGCTGCTCATCCCGGAGACGGACGCGGACCCGTACTCGGAGACCCGTGACGACCGCCTGACGGTCCTGACGATGGCCGGGCTGACCCTGCCGAAGGACGGCGTCCCCCGCGAGTACTGGACGGACGCGGAATCCCTCGGCGTCGAGATGCTGAACCTGGCGGCGTGGCTGACCCAGCGGTCGGTGTACGAGAAGCCGAAGGAGATGCGCAAGGGCGTCTGGATCGACGAGGCGTTCTTCCTGTCCGAGGTCCCGACCGGGCGCGTGCTGATGAACCGCTTCGCGCGTGACTCGCGCAAGTGGAACGTCCGGGTGCTGCTGTCGTCCCAGATTCCGGCGGACTTCTTGAAGATCCAGGGTTTCGTGACCCTGCTGGACTCGGTGTTCGTGGGTCGCTTGGACGACGACGACGCCCAGGCGGACGCTCTCCGGCTGCTGAAGGTGCCCGTCGGAGTCGGGTACGAGCAGGTCGTGGCGGCACTGGGCCGACGTCCCGGCGCCCAGCAGCGCGGCTTGGAGCGGGACGTCGAGCCCCGCCAGTTCATCTTCGGCGACGGCGCCGGCGGCGTCGAGCGCATCCGCGTCGACTTCTCCGGCCCGCATCTGGACCACCTGCGGGCGGTCATGGACACGACCCCGGGTTCGAAGGACGCGGCGCCGTCACGGCGTCCGGGCAACGAGCTGGCGCTGCCACCGGACGAGAAGAAGCCGTACGTTGCGGTCCCGCCGGAGGACGACATCGAGCTGGAGCAGGACTTCGAGCTGGCGGCGGAACTGGAGGTCGGCCTGGCCGACGAGAACCTCCTGGGCGCACCGGACCCATTGGCGTCCGAGACAGGCGAAGTGGAGGGCGGCGTCCAGCCGTCGAACGGGCAACAGCACGCCCGGACCGGCGGAAAGGGCGGCACCGGCCGGGACGCCGCATGAACACCGTGCTGACGCTGGCGGTCCTGCTGACGTTGGCCGCGGGGTGGCACTCGCTGAAGCGGCGGATCAAGGAAGGTCCGCGGCCGGGGCGGCGCACGCCGGGGCGCAAGGCGACGATGTTCGCCGTCATGGTGGTTCTGGGCTTGCAGGCCATCGCGACGGCCCCGGCGGCGAGCGCGGCGGCCTGTGGCGAGGCCCCCAACCCCGAACGCCCCGGCGCGGGCATGGTCGGCGCGATCGACCCCGCCGAAGGCCACGGCGAGGCGGGCAGCCCGTACGTCGACTACAGCTACGCCGGGTTCGTCTGGAACACCTTCGAGACGAACTGCTCCGGCATCAGCCTGACGCCACCGGGCTCGACGCTCGACACCTGGGGCGGCAACCAGCTGTTCAACCTGGGCAAGAACATCGTCGGCGCGACGAACTCGCTGCATTACACCGTGCTCGAGGGCGGCTTGCTCAACCCGCTCTACAGCGCGGTGAAGTCGGGTGCGGAGAAGGTCTACAACAACATCTACGCCCAGCTGTTCGGGCTGGTCGCGCTGGTCATGTCGATCATGTTGTTCCGCAACATCTGGCGCGGCGACCTGGCCGCGGTCAGCAAACGGGCGCTGTACGCGATGGCGGGCGTCTGGCTCGCCGCGTCATCGCTGGCGATGCTGCGGTACTTCGACCCCATCGACAAAGCGATCGTCCAAACGACGACGAACATCCAGGCCGGGTTCGTCGACGACGCCGACAACCGCGTCGTCCGGCACGTGCTCCCGACGAGCCTGCACAACGAGATCGTCTACAAGAACTGGATCCGCGGGGAGTTCGGTTCGCCGACCGCACCGCAGGCCGACCAGTTCGGCCGTCCGTTGCTGGACGCGCAGGCCTTCACGTGGGCGCAGCTGCGCAACGGCGACGACGGCAACCAGGCCGTCATCGACGGCAAGAAGAACGCCTACAAGGACATCTCCACCAAGCTCGGCCCGGCCACCGGCTACTTCACCGGCGAGGCCGGCGGCCGCACCGGCGCCGGGTTCCTCTCCCTCGGCCAAGCTCTCGTCTACTCGCTCTTCCAGCTTCTGGCCAAGGCCAGCGTCCTCCTGGCCCAGGTCCTCATCCGCCTCTTCGCGCTCACCGCCCCGCTGATCGGCCTCGTCGCCCTCCTGCACCCGGATATCCTGCGCCGCGCGCTCAAGGTCGCCGGCGGGGTCGCCTTCAACCTCGTCGTGCTCTCGGTTCTCGCCGGCGTGCACGCCCTTCTGCTGCAGGCCATCTTCGACGCCGGCAACTCGCTGAACATGCTCACGCAGATGGTGCTCGCCGGGCTCATCACCGTGCTGCTGTTCATGGTCGGACGCCCGGTGCGCCGCCTGTGGCAGATGGTCGAGATGTCGGTCAGCATGGTCGGCGCCGCCGTGCCGTCGCCGGGCGGCGGGATCTTCTCGCGGTTCCGGCGCAACCGCAGCGGGCCGACCCCGCAGGACGAGTTCTGGCAGAACGTGCGCGACACCGACGACGTCGTCGACGGCGAGCAGCGCGGTCCGCTCGGCGCCACCGCGGGCGGTGGCCGCTTCCGGCCGGAAGCCACGATCTTCGCCAACGCCCAGCGCCTCGACAACTCCTCGGGCGCGTCCCGGCCGGCCGCCGCCTGGTCCGGTGCGTGGCCGGGGGCTGTCCGAGCCGGCGGCTCCGCGGGCGCGCTGCCCGCGGGCGGCCGCCCCGGCGCCCCGGTGTTCGGCCAGTACAACCCGGCCAGCGGCGACGGCGGCGAGTACGTCGTCGTCGGCGCGGGTGGCCGTCCGACGACGCGGGAGGAGAGCCGGCGCGTCGACACCTCGCCGGTGGCCGACCGGCGCTGGAGCGACGAGCCCGAGCCCGTCGTCGTGCCGTCCGACCTGCGCGCGCCCGAATCCGGCTTCAGCGACTTCCCGGCGCAGGACGCGCCACGGGTGCCGGGCGTGCGCGCCCAGCCGCGTCGCGTCGACCCCGAAGTCGTCGCGGGCAAGCCGGTCTTCGTGCTGTACCGGCCGTCGCGGGGCATCGAGGTCCGCGAGGAACCGCGGGACACCGACCACGTCATGGGGCGGTGACCGATGCCGATCCGCACCAACCGCGGCCGCGCCGCGGTCTACCGGCGCCTGTGGGGCTGGCCGCTGCGCTCGCCCCGCCACCTGATGGGGACGCTGATCTTCCTGGCGATCCTGGTCACCGCGCTCGGTGTCGTGCTGCCGAAGGTCGTCGGAAAACCGCAGGCCAAGGCGTCGCCGCCGGGTCCGGGGACGACCACGTCGATGACGACGACCGCCCCGGGCGCCGCGGCGCCGGTCCCGACGTCCAACCTGCCGACCCGGCTGTCCACGCCGCTGGCCACCCCGACGCCGACGACGCCGAACGCCGACGCGCTCCGCGTCGCCAAGCAGTGGGCCACGGCCTGGGTCAACCACCCGGCCGGGATGACCTCCGAGCAGTGGCTGGCGCAGCTGAAGCCGTTCACCACCGAGGAGTACCTGCCGGTGATGTCGACGGTCGAACCGGCGAACATCCCGGCGACGAAGGTCACCGGTGAGCCGGTTGCCGGTACGTCGTACCCCAAGTCGGTCCAGGTCACCATCACGACCGACGGGCCGAAGCTGGCCATCACGGTGGTGAGCACGAACGCCGGCTGGCGGGTCGCCGACTACGACCAGGCGAGCTGACCGTGCGGCGCCTGGGGTTGTGGCTGGGGCTGGTCGTGTTCCTCGCGATCGGCGCCCTGGTCGTGACCGCGGTCGCCGCGAAGGTCGTCATCGACAACCAGCAGGCGCAGGCCCGGGGCGTGTCCCTGACGAGCTGCGACGCTTCGGTCGGGCCGACGCAGCCCGGCCAGGGCGACCGCGGCAAGGTCGACGCGTCGAAACTGGACGACGAGCAGCGCGGCACCGTCGCGGTGATCATCTCGATCGGCAAGCAGCGGTCGCTGGCGCCGCGCGCGTGGCAGGTCGCGATCCAGGCCGGGATGACCGAGTCCGGGCTGCGCAACCTGACCTACGGCGACGCCGACTCCCAGGGCATCTTCCAGATGCGGCCGTCGATGGGCTGGGGCTCGGTCGCCGAGATCACCAACCCGACGTACGCGGTCAACAAGTTCTACGACGTGCTGCTCGCGGTGCCGGACTGGGAAAACCGGCGGCCCGGCGAAGCGGCGCAGGCGGTGGAGCGCTCGTATTTCCCGGACCGCTACCACAAGTGGGAGCCGATGGCGGCGACGCTGGTGGAGTCGATGGGCCAGGTCGTCGACGTCGTCGCCTGCGGTACCGGCATGGGGGCGCTGCTGCCGCCCAGCCAGGTCGCCGCGAAGGCGATCAGTTTCGCGCTGGGCGAGCAGGGGAAGCCGTATGTGTGGGGCGCCACGGGACCGAATTCCTACGACTGTTCGGGGCTGATGCTGCGGGCCTACGAGTCGGCCGGGATCATCCTGCCGCGCACGTCACGCGAGCAGTACCACGCGGGCGCGATGCTGCCGGTACGGGAGGCGCAGCCCGGTGACCTGCTGTTCCTCTCCACCGACCCGTCGGACCCCACCGCGATTCACCACGTGATGATGTACCTCGGCAACGACAAGGTCGTCGAAGCGCAGCAGACCGGCGTCCCGGTGCACACCCGGAACTTCTCGTTCGGCGAGCGCCAACTCGTGCCGCAGGCGGTCCGCCCCGGCGTTTAGCATGGGTCGCGAGGGCCTGGACAGGATCGCACCGATTCACCCGACGTCGCGGCGCCTTCCACGAGCAGGTGGCCGCGTACTGGCAGAGGATGAGCACGTGGGACGCAAATTCGGCAGGAGGGGCAAGCCCGGAGCGGGCGAGCCCCGGGACCCGGCGGCGCTGTTCGGCGCGCCTCAGCCGCCCCGGCAGAGCGCCCGGCCCGCGTCCAGCACCCCGCTCGCCGACCAGCTCGGCCAGGGCTACCCGGGGGTGGACGCGGGGTACGTGGTGCTGCCTCGTTCGCTGGCCGAAGGCATGTCGCTGCCTTGGCAGCACCAGATGGCGGCGCTGCTGGCCCAGTTCCACGCGGAGCACGCGGGGCTGGCGTGGCCCATTTACCGCGTGGTGCCCTCGCGCTACGAGAAGCTGGCGGACCTCGACGAGGAGCAACTCGCGGAGGCGGGCTACCTGGTCGAGATGGACGCGGACGGCGAGATGGTCTACCGCGAGCGCAGCGGCCGCAAGGTCGAGGATCCCGAGAACACCTCGGTGCTGGTATCGAGCCTGGACCCGATCCCGAAACCGGCGCCCCGGCAGGCACCCCCGGCGGCCTCCCCGTCCGGCCACGTCCCGGCGGCGGCGCCGGCACCGATGAACATCGGCCCGGCGCCGGTGTGGCGAACGGTGCCTTATCCGCCGGCTGCGCAGCCGGTGCCGGGGGCGCCTGAGCAGCACGTGTGGGCACGTTCTGCTCCGGAGGACGCATCGCAGCCGGGCCGCCGCCACGACCCGGTGCCGCCGGCTTCGGCTTCGGCGGAGCCTCAGTGGTCGGTGGCGGCCGAGTCGGAGCTGCCGGGCCCGGTGAAGGCACCGCAGTCATCCCCACGACACGCGGCGGCGCCTGTGCAGGAGGAGCGCGGCGTGGCAGGGGAGCAGCGGTCATCGGCTGTGGAGCCGGCTGCTGGTCCGGAAGCTCCGGAGGCCCCGGCTGCTGCGCCGGCGCCCGCTGAGCCTGCGACCCGGCCTGAGAGCTTGGCGTCCGAGCCTGGGGTGTCGTCGTCCGAGACGGTGGCACCCGAGCAGGCTGCGGCTTCGATGAGCGAGCCTGCGGCGGGAGTGATGCCTAGCCGCGAGCCGCGGCCGGCTGCTGGGCCGGCTCCGACTCCGCAGGATGCGGATCGTCCGGAGGTCGCCGCCTCGGCTCCGGGCGAACCGGCGTCGGCAGATGCGGTGAGGCAAGAGGTTGCCCCGGCCTCGGACGAGTCGGTGCCTCGGGACATTGACCAGCCAGGGGGCGCTACTTCGGCATCGAGTGAGTCGGCGCGGCGCGGTGTGGAGCCGGAGTCTGCAGTCTCGGCATCGGGTGAACCTGCGGATCGGCAAGAGGTCCCGGCTTCGGCAGCAGCCGAATCGTTGTCGCAAGAGGCGGATCGACCGGAGACCGCCCGATCCGCCTCGGCGCCGTGGGATGTAAGCCGGTCCGAGGCTGAGCCAGAGGCGGCGCCGGACTTCGACCAGCCGGAAGTTGCCGTGCCGCAGGAGGCCGAGGGGACCGTATCGGCACCCGCCGGACCGGCGCTGCAGGACGCAGCTCACCCGGAGGTGGCGGAACCCGCGGCGCCGTTGAGCGAGCCCCCAGCTGAGGCGGCTGCACCCACGCCCGAGCCCCCGTCGGCCGAGGCAAGCCTTCCCGAGGCGGCCGCGCCCAATCCGGTGGAACAGGAGCCGGTCCATCCGGTGGCGCCCGACTCCCAGCCGAGCTCATCCACCGCGCCGCTGGAAGTGCCATCTGCGACATCGCCAACTGCGCCCGGTGGCGCGCAACCGGCCGCCGAACGAGAGGCGCCCTCCGACGCGGTTCCGCAGCCAGCGGAGGCTTCGGCCGGCGCGCCCGCTGCCGTTGAGCCGCAGGCAGCGCCCGATGCGGTTTCGCAGCCGACGGCGGCTCCGGTCAGCGCGCCCCCAACCCGTGAATCGCAGGCGGCGTCCGATGCGGTTCCGGAGCCAGCTGCGCCGGGAAGCGCGCAACCGGCCGCCGTACCGCAGGCGGCTTCCGATGCGGCTTCGCCGCCTGCGGAGGCTTCGGCCAGCGCACCGTCGGCCCCTGAATCGCGGGTGGCGCCCAATTCGGTTTCCCAGCCGACGGCCGCCTCGGGAGTGCAGCAGCCCGCCGAATCGCAGGTCGCGCCCGATGTGGCTTCCCAGCCGATGACCTCCCCGGGCGATGCACCTCGGCCCGCTTCTCCGGAGACACAACCTCCGATGATCGGCTCGCATCTGCCCAAGCCGCCCTGGGGACTCGCCGACGTTCCGGCGCCCGGTTTCGGCTCGGTACCAGGTCCCAGCCCGGCGCCGACGCACGGCGCCAGCCCCGTGCCGGGTGCTGCCCCTGTCCAAGGCGCCGGTCCCGCATACGGCACCGGCCAAGTGCCGGCCGCAGCGCCCGGCCACGGCACCGGCCCGGCCGCTACTCCGGCGGCACCCGGCACCACGCCGGAGCCCAAGCCCGTGCAAGGTGCCACCCCGGCACCCGGCACCACACCAGTTCCCCACCCCGCGCAGGGCGCCCCCGCACCCGGCACAACCCCGGTTGCCCACCCCGCGCAAGGCATCAACCCGGCACCCGGCACCACGCCGATTCCTCACCCGGCGCAAGGCATCACCCCCGCACCCGGCGCCACCCCAGCACCCGGCGCCACCTCAGCACCCGGCCCCACCCCACCCCAGAGCCCCACCCCACCCCAGAGCCCCGCCCCACCAGTACGTCCCAAGCCGGTCTTCCCGGGTCCGGAATCGACCCCCCAGCCGTTCCCCGCCCGGCACGCCGCCCCGGCTCGGCCCGTCTTCCCCGGCCCCGGGACCATGCCGCCCGTTCCCCCTGCCGCGCCGAATGCCCGGCCCGTCTTCCCCGGTAAGGACACTCCGCTTCCGCAGCCCTCGCGCCAAGAGCCCGAAACCCCGCCCCGGGGTACCGCGCGTGGCTGGTTCGATGAGTTCCCCGAACCCAAAGAACCCAAAGAGCCCGAAGAACCCCAGGACTTCGGCCCCACCGGGCACCCGACCGAGATCCCCTACCGGTACAAGCGCTGACAGCCCGGCCCGTGGGTGCGAACCTAGGACCATGTCCAAAGACCCGAACCCGGACCAGGGGTGGTACTACAACACCCGCACCCACCAGGTCGAGCACCTCGAACGCAGCCGCAGCATCGACCTGCTCGGCCCGTACCCGGACGAGGCCACCGCCCGGCGCGCCCTCGAAATCGCCCGGGAGCGCACCCGGCGGGCCGATGCCGAAGAAGACGACTAAACCGTCAGCCGCGGGCTGAGGACGAACTCCGGGTCCACCTGCGAGACGAGGTCGGCGCCCGCCCAGGCCTGGGCGTTTCGCAGGTGGAACTCGACCGCTTGACGCTGGTAACGCGCCCAGTCGCGCTGCTCCGCGTCCACCGTCGCGTGCATCGAACGCAGCGTCGAGAGGTTGCGCGGCTCGAGCTCGGTGATCGGCCGGGCCGTGCCGCGCTCCGCCGCCCGCACGTGCCCCGACGCCGACATCCAGCCCAGCAGCGCGCCGCCGACCTGGTCCTGCAGGAACTCGACGTCGTCGGCGTCCGTCACCTTGTTGCCGACCACCACGAGCCGCACGCCGAAGTCGCGGGCGTAGTCCGCGTACTGGCGGTACACGCCCACACTCCGGACCGTCGGCTCGCACACCAGGAACGTCACGTCGAACCGGGTGAACAGCCCCGAAGCGAACGCGTCCGCGCCCGCCGTCATGTCCATCACGACGTATTCGCCGTCGACGTCGACCAGGTGGTTCAGCAGCAGCTCCGCCGCCCCCACCTTCGAGTGGTAGCACTTGACGCCGAGGTCGTCCTCGTCGAACTGGCCGGTGACGCCGAGCCGCACGCCGCCCAGCTGCCGGAAGCACGCCGAAAACACCGGGTTGTCCTCGAACGGCCGGACCAGCCTCGACCCGCGGCCCGGAGGGGTCGTCTTGATCATCGACGCCGCGTCCGGGATGCGCGGGTTGTCGCCGCGCAGGTAGTCCTTGATCAGCGCCATGTTGTCGCCCAGCGTCGGCCAGGCGAGCGCTTCCTCCTCGGTCGCGCCGAGCGCCACCGCGAGGTGCTGGTTGATGTCGGCGTCGATGGCGAGCACCGGCAAGCCGGCGTCGGCGAGGTACGCCACGAACAGCGACGACAGCGTGGTCTTGCCGCTGCCGCCCTTGCCGACGAACGCGATCTTCACGGGAAAGCCCTTCCGGTAATGATGACGGTTTTCATTTTTACCCGGGCAACGTACACCCGACCGGCCCGCGCCCGATCGGGCGATCAGGAGGCCCGGCTCGGGTTAGGGTTGGGGGGTGCCTCCCCTCGTGATCAGGACACACTCGGCGGGCGGGGACTTCGGCCCCCTGCGTGCCGAGTTTTCGCTGCCGGAGTCGTTCGGGCCCGACGTACTGGCCGAGGCGGAGGCGGCGGTGCTGGATCCGCTGGCCAGCGCGGGTCCCCGGGAGGACGCGACGGACCTGCCGCTGGTCACCATCGACCCGCCCGGCGCCAAGGACCTCGACCAGGCGATGGTCGTCGAGAAGACCGCGCACGGCTTCCGCGTGCACTACGCCATCGCCGACCTCGCCGCGTTCGTCCCGCCCGGCGGCGCGCTCGACCGCGAGGCGCGCCTGCGCGGGCAGACGCTCTACCTGCCCGACGGGAACGTCCCGCTGCACCCGCCGGTGCTGTCCGAAGGCGCGGCGAGCCTGTTGCCCGGCGAGGTCCGGCCCGCGGTGCTCTGGACCATCGAGACCGACGACGCCGGCGAGCCGACCGCCACCCGGGTCCGCCGCGCGCTGGTCCGGTCCACCGAGCAGTTCGACTACGAGACGGTGCAGGCCGCGCTCGAAGCCGGGAACCCCCACCCGTCGGTGGCCGCGCTGCCCGAGCTGGGCCGGCGGCGCCGCGAACTGGCCGTCCGGCGCGGCGCGGTGGAGCTGCAGCTGCCGGAGCAGGAGATCACCGGCGACCCGGACGGCGGCTGGGTGCTCGCCCGCCGCCCGCGCACCGCCGTCGACGCCTGGAACGCCGAGATCTCGCTGCTCACCGGGATGGCCGCGGCGCGGATCATGCTCGACGCGCGGATCGGCGTCCTGCGGACGCTGCCCGACCCGGAGCCCGAGGCCGTCGACTGGCTGCGCCGCTCGGCCGAAGCGCTGGGCATCGCGTGGGCTCCGGAAGCGACCGTTTCGGAGTTCTTGTCCCGGCTGGACCCGGGACAGCCGGCGTCGATGGCGCTCTACGCCGACACGACCCGGCTGCTGCGCGGCGCCGGCTACACGGCGTTCGACGGCGAGCTGCCGGCACTGACGACGCACGCGGGCATCGGCGGCGCGTACGCGCACGTCACCGCTCCGATCCGGCGGCTGGTCGACCGGTTCGCCACGGAGATCTGCCTCGCCGTCTCGGCCGGCCGCGAGGTCCCGGAGTGGGTGCGCGCGGCGCTCGACGACGTCCCGGCGCGGATGAGCGCGTCGGACACCCTCGCCGCGAAGGTCGAGCGCGCGTGCATCGACCAGGTCGAGGCGTGGGTGCTGGCCGAGCACGTCGGCGGCGAGTTCAGCGCGGTGGTGCTGCGCGCGGACGAGAACAAGGCGGAGATCCTGGTCGAGGACCCGACGGTGATGGCGAAGTGCGCGGGGGAGCGGCTGACCGCGGGCGAGCGGATCGCCGTCCGGCTGACCGCGGTCGACGTCGACAAGCGGAAGGTGTCGTTCGAACGCGCATGACCTACCTCGTCGACGATCTCGGTGAGCCGGTGCCGCTGTCCGGACCGGCTTCGCGGGTGGTGTCGCTCGTGCCGTCGCTGACCGAAGCGGTCGAGGTCAGCGCGCCCGGCCGCCTCGCCGGCGCGACGGACTACTGCACGCATCCCTCCACTTTGGACGTACCGCGCGTCGGCGGGTCGAAGTACCCGAAGCTGGACCGGGTGCTCGACCTGGCGCCGGACCTGGTGCTGGCCAACGCGGAGGAGAACCGCCCGGAGGACGTGGAACGCCTGCGCGCCAACGGGATCCCGGTGTGGGTGATGGCCGCGGCGGCTTCGGTGCCCGCGGCTTTGGGTTCGCTGCGCCGGATCTTGACGCAGGCGTACGACCTGGACGAGCCGGACTGGCTGGTCGCCGCGGAAGGGGTCTGGCGCGAAGTCCGGCCGGTGCGGTTCCACGCGGTGGTCCCGGTGTGGCGCAAGCCGTGGATCGTCCTGGGCCGCGACACGTTCGCGGGCGACGTCCTGCGCCGGGTGGGTGTGGCGAACGTGTACGCGACCGCGGAGGAGCGTTATCCACGGCCGGACGTGGAGGAGCTGCGGGCGCATTTCGCGGCGGATGCGGACCTGCTGGTGCTGCCGGACGAGCCGTACGCGTTCACCGAAGAGGACGGCCCGGACCACTTCCCGGACGCGCCGTACGTGCTGGTGTCGGGCCGGTATCTCACCTGGTACGGGCCGTCGCTGGTCGACGCGCACGCCGCGTTGACGGAGGCACTGGCCGGGCTGTGAAGCCGAAGCCGGCCTCCAGGGCGGCGCGCACGGCTTCGGCGACCTCGGCCGGGCGGACGGGCTCGGTCGCCAGGTGCAGCCAGTTGTCCGGTCGCGGCCGCCCGGTGTCGACGACCAGGGTGGCGCCAGGCCGGTCGGCGAGCTCGACCGCGAAGGTCATCGTGGCGCCGATCCCCTGCGAGTAGGTCGGCTTGCGGCGGATCGTCCAGCGGTAGTCCGTGCCGTCGACGGTGATGAGCCGGGAACCCTTGCGGGGCAACGTCATGTGTATTCCTCCCGGCCCCGAAAGTACGCCGGGGCCGGGTCAGGGGCGATCGAGTTTCCGGAGCCAGGCTTCGAGGCGGTCGAAGTGCTCGCTCGTCAAGCCGGTGTGCGCGTCGACCGGGATCAGCTCGGTCGGCACCTCGGTGCGGCGGCCGAGGAACGCCTGCCGGGCCTCGGGGAACAGGTCGAAGTCGTCGTCGAACCAGGCCAGGGGGCGGCCCGCGGCGAAGCGGGCCACCGGGGCGAACTTCCACGCCGGCTGGGGCTCGGGGAACTCGATCACCGGCAAGGGAGGCAGCCCGATCACCGGACCCACCTGGCGGTTGGCGCGGTGCTCCCAGCTGGTCGCCCAGGCCAGCTCCGCGTTCGCGGAACCGGCCAGAGCGAGCAGCGTGGGGCCGTGGGCCGGGTTCAGCCAGATCCGCAGCCGCTTGCGGCTCCAGCGGGAGAGCCGCAGCGACTGCTCGACGTAGCCGGCGGGCTTCGCGTGGCGCGGCGCCGCCCACGGGCTCAGCGGGCCGTCCACGTCGAGCAGGATCAGCGGTCTCACACGGCTTACAGCGTCAGACCGGTCAAGACCGTTACCCGCTCCTCCGTGAAGTCCGCCATCGCCGCCGCCGGGCCTTCGCGGCCCACGCCCGAGTCCTTCACCCCGCCGTAGGGCATCTGGTCCGCGCGGAAGCTCGGCACGTCACCGACGATCACGCCACCCACCTTCAAAGCGGCCGAAACCTCGAACGCCGTCGGCAGGTCGCGGGTGAACACGCCCGCCTGCAGCCCGAAGCGGGACGCGTTGATGCGCTCGATCCCCTCGGGCACCGAATCGACTCGGACCAGCGAAACCACCGGCCCGAACACCTCCTCGGCCAGCACCGCCGCGTCCTCCGGGACGTCCGCCAGCACCGTCGGCTCGACCGTCGTCCCCGACCGGGAACCGCCCGCCAGGATGCGGCCACCCGCGGACACCGCCGACGCGATCCACGACGAAACCTGGGAAGCGGCGTCGACGTTGATCAGCGGGCCGACGTCCACGCCCTCCGCGCGCGGGTCGCCGGTGCGCAACGCCCGGACCTCGGCAAGCACCTTCGAGGTCAGCGCGTCGAAAACCGAAGTGTGCGCGTACACCCGCTGCACCGAGATGCACGACTGCCCGGCCTGGTACATCGCGAAGGTCGCGATCCGCTGGGCCGCGAAGTCCAGGTCCGGCCAGTCCGGGCAGACCAGGACCGCGCCGTTGCCGCCCAGCTCCAGCGCCACGTGCTTGCGCGGGACGCGGTCGCGGATCGCCCACCCGACCGGGACCGAGCCGGTGAACGACACCACCGGCAGCCGCGGGTCCTCGACGAGGCGAGCCGACGTCTCGTTGTCCACCGGCAGGATCGACCACGACCCCGCCGGCAGGTCCGTGCCGGCCAGGATCTCGCCGAGCAGCAACGCCGTCAGCGGGGTCGCCGGCGCGGGCTTGAGCACGATCGGCGCGCCGACCGCGATCGCCGGGGCCACCTTGTGCGCCACCAGGTTCAGCGGGAAGTTGAACGGCGTGATGCCCAGCACCGGGCCGCGCGGCACCCGCCGCACCAGCGCGAGCCGGCCGGTGCCGCCCGGGTCCGTGTCGAGCCGCTGCAGCTCGCCCGAGAAGCGGCGGGCCTCCTCCGCCGCCCAGCGGAACGTCGACACCGCGCGCCCCACCTCGCCGCGCGCCCACTTCAGCGGCTTGCCCGACTCCGCCGTGATGAGCGAAGCGATCTCCTCGGACCGCTCACCCAGCGAACGGGACACGTGGTCCAACGCCCCGGCGCGGACGTGCGCGGGCAGCGTCGCGAACTCGTCGGCGACGTCGTGGGCCGCCTGCACCGCGGCCTCGACGTCCGACGGAGAAGGAACGAAGTGGGACCCCGCCGAAGAACCGTCGTAAGGATGCTCGACCGAAGCGATCGCGCCGCCGGTCACCGGCTTCCCGGCGACCCAGAACGGGAACGTCACGCGCGGACCTCCGTCCGGACCGCGTGTTCGAGCACCGAGAGGCCCTCGTCGAGCAGGTCGTCGGCCAGCGACAGCGGCGGCAGCAGCCGGACGACGTTGCCGTAGGTCCCGCAGGTCAGCACGACGACCCCGGCGCGGTGACAGGCCGCCGCGACGCGCTTGGTGAGGTCGGCGTCCGGCTCCGCCGACCCGGGCTTCACGAACTCCGCGGCCAGCATCGCGCCGCGCCCCCGGACGTCGCCGATGACCCCCGTTTCCGCGGCCAGCGCTCGCAGCCGCGGCAGCACCAGGCCTTCGATGCGCTTGGCCGACGCGGCGAGGTCCTCGGCCTTCATCGTCTCGATCGAGCCGAGCGCCGCGGCGCACGCGATCGGGTTGCCGCCGTAGGTGCCGCCGAGGCCGCCCGGCGGGACGGCGTCGAGCAGCTCGGCGCGGCCGGTGACGGCGGACAGCGGCAGGCCGCCCGCGATGCCCTTGGCCGTCGCGATCAGGTCCGGTACCACGTCTTCGTCGGTGGAGGCGAACCAGGAACCGGTGCGGCAGAAGCCGGTCTGGACCTCGTCGGCGACGTACACGACGCCGTTTTCGCGGCACCAAGCCGCGATCGCGGGCAGGAAGCCGCGCGCGGGCTCGATGAAGCCGCCCTCGCCCTGGATCGGCTCCAGGACCACCGCGGCCACCTGGTCGATCTGCTTTTCGATCCGGTCGATGGCCAGCGCCGCCGCTTCGGGGCCGGGCAGGCCGTCGCGGAACGGGTACGAGCCCGGCACGCGGTACACCTCGGGCGCGAAGGGGCCGAAGCCGTGCTTGTAGGGCACGGATTTCGCGGTCATGCCCATCGTGAGGTTGGTGCGGCCGTGGTAGGCGTGGTCGAACACGACGACGGCCTGGCGCCCGGTCGCCACCCGCGCGATCTTCACGGCGTTCTCGACGGCTTCGGCGCCCGAGTTGAACAACACCGACTTCTTCGCGTGGTCGCCCGGCGTCAGCTCGGCCAGCGCTTCGCAGACTTCGACGTACCCCTCGTACGGCGTGACCATGAAACAGGTGTGGGTGAACCAGCAGGCCTGCTTGCGGACGCGGTCGACCACCGCCGGCGCGGAGTGCCCGACGTTGGTCACCGCGATGCCGGAGCCGAAGTCGATCAGCACGTTGCCGTCGGCGTCGGTGAGCAGGCCGCCGCTGGCGGAGGTGACGTAGACGGGCAGCACCGAGCTGACCCCGGCGGCGACGGCGGCGGCGCGGCGCTGCTGCAGCTCGCGCGAGAGGGGGCCGGGGATTTCGGTCTGCAGCCTGCGCTGGCGGGGTGCCGGGGCCTGCGGCGCGGCGGTGGTGCTTGCGGTCACGGCGTGCTCCTGGGAAGTCGGTGGACGTCCTCAGGATGCGTGCCGGTCCGGGCGCCGTCAGCTGGACGTTCTGGCCAATTCGGCGCGTAGGATTGGCCGTTATGGCACTCACTCTGGCCAGGCTGGCCGCCGAGCGCCCGCTCGGGCTGCGGGTGCTGACCGGCGAGGACGTCCTGGACCGCCCGATCGGCTGGGTCCACCCGACGGAGCTGACCGAACCGCAGGCCTTCCTCGAGGGCGGCGAGCTGCTGCTGACCACCGGTCTGGCCCTGGACGAAGAGACGTCACCGGCCTACGTGCGCCGCCTCGTGGACGCCGGGGTCGCCGGCCTCGGCTTCGGCGTCGGGCTGAGCCACGACGAGGTCCCGCGGGCCCTCGTGGCGACGGCGGCCGAGGTGGGGCTCCCGGTGCTGGAGGTGCCGCGGAAGACGCCGTTCATCGCCATCACCCGCGCGGTTTCGCGCGCGGTGGCGGCCGACGAGTACGCGACGACGGTCCGCATCGGCCGCGCCCAGCAGGACCTGACCCGCACGGCGGCCGGCAAGGGCGGCCCGGCGGGGGTGCTGCGCAAGCTGGCGAAGCTGGTCGACGGGTGGGTGCTCCTCTTCGACCGCACGACTGTCACCGAAGCCACCCCGGCGAGCGCGCGTGCGTACGGCGTTCTGCTGCGCGAAGAGCTGGAGCGGCTTCGCACCGGCACCCGGGCCGTTTCCCTCGACGGCCGGGAAGTCGTTCTCCAGACTCTCGACACCGGCGCCCGGCGAGTGCTCGCCGTCGGGACCGCGGAGCCGCTCGACACCGCGGGGCGGCACATCGTGAACACCGCGGTCTCGGTGCTTTCGCTGGCGCTGGAACAGGATCGCGCGCAGGCGGCGGCGCGGGAGGCGTTGCGGACCGGGCTGGTGGAGTTGCTCGCCGGCGGCCAGGCCGAACTCGCGCTGCGTGTGCTGACCGCGACGGGCGAGAAGCCGCCGGAGCCGCCGTGGTCGGTGCTGGTGTTCCTCGGACCGCCCGCGGCCCGGCGCAGGCTGCTCGGGGCACTCGAGGGAGAGCTGTTCGCGGCGCGATCCGGCGCGTCGGTGGTCGCCTTCGGGCCGGCGAGCGTCGTCGAGCCGGTAGCCGACGCGGCCCTGCGGGTGGGCGGCCTGCACGGCGGGGTGGCGGGGCCGGTCGCCCCGCGCGAGTTCTCCGCCGGGCTCGAACAGGCGGAGCTGGCGGCCCAGGCGGCGGAGGCCGAGGACAAGATCCTGGTCTCGGCCGCCGAGCACTCGGCCCGCGGCCTGCTCTCCCTCATCGACCCCGTGGTGGCCCGCGTCTACGGCGAGAACCTGCTGGGCCCGCTGCGCCGCCACGACGAAACGGGCCGCGGCGACCTCGTCGAGTCGCTGCGCTGCTGGCTGGAGCACCACGGCCACTGGGACGTGGCGGCCGCGCGGCTGGGGGTGCACCGGCACACGCTGCGGAACCGGATCGCGAAGGCGCAGGAGCTGCTGGGCCGCGATCTGGACTCACCGGGCGTCCGCGCGGAACTTTGGGTGGTGCTGCAAACCTGAGCACCCCGACGGGCGTCTTCGGTAGGTGACCGGGAAACGCGCGGCTGTGGTGGCGGTCGTCGTGGTGCTGCTCGCGGCGGGCGGGTTCGCCTTCCTGCCGTGGACGGCCAACCACTTCGGGTACGCCCTGCCGGGCGCCGGCGGGCTCCCGTACCGCATTCACCACGCCGGCCGGGATTACCACAGCAACGCGACCTGCGCCGGCGCCGCCTGGTGTGCCGCCGGCCAGCCGCCCTGCGTGCCGCCGGCCCGGTTCGGCGGCGACGAAACGTCCCTGACCCAGGTCGACGAGGTGAGCACGTTGTTCGGACCACCGCACGCCGTGTTCCTCACCCGGCCGGTGCCCGCGGGAACTCCGTTCACCGTTCTCGTGCGAGCCGGTCCGGGCTGTTTCGTGGGATACGCGCTGATGGGTGGGCCTTAAGCCCCGGTCACCAGGACGATCGGCGAATCCCCGCACCGCCGCAGCGCCGGCCCGGGCGCCGCCCCGGCCGACCACCACGCCGGGACGTCGGCTTCGCGCACCAGCGACCCCGTCGGCTGCCGGACGCTGTTCGACACGATCACCCGGCCCTGCGCGTTCAGCAACGCCGCCCCGCGGCCCAGGGAACGCAGCCGGGGGCGCACCGCGCGTTCGAACTCGCGCACGTAGACGTCCGCCCCCACCACGCCCGCGAACGCACCGCCGCGGACGACCGGGATCGTGAACGTCAGCGTGTACTCGTCGGTGCACAGGTAGTCCACGTACGGGCCGTTGATGTGCCGCCGCCCGGTGTCGCGGGGGACCGTGAACCACGACTGGCGCGTGTAGTCCAGGAAGTTCTCACTCGCCGGGTCGAGGCTGATGAACAGCTGGGCCGGCGGAGACCCGGCGGTCCACCACTCGAAGCCGAATTCCGAGTCGGCGAGCACGCGCGGTGCGCTGACGAAGCCCGCGCCGATGATCAGGCCGTCCAGCGCCTCCGTGACCTGCGGCCGGATCCGGTGCAGCGCGGCGGCGGCCGGCGTGTCCGCCAGTACCGACTCGGCGGCCGCCTGCACGGGCTTGAGCCGCTCGAAAACCCCTTCCACCAACGCGGAAACCTGCTCGACGACCTCGTCGCCGGCCAGCGTGCGGGTGTCGTTCACGGTGCTCACCTCGATGCGCGGAGTAGCGGAAGTTTACGGGGTGAGCAGGGCGAGGTGCACGTCCGCGAGCCGGTCGAGGGCGGCCAGCAGGTGCTCCTCCGTCAACTTGCGGGCCAGGTCACCGTCCGCGGAGGAAATCGCCGCGGTGATGGCCGCGTGTTCCTCGCACGAGGGAGCCGCGGGCCCGAGCGGCAGCCACAGCAGCCCGCCGAGCTCGCTCTGCAGGTGAACCTCTTCGTGCGTCAGCCGCGGCGACTGCGCGGCCGCCGCGACCTCCAGGTGGAACTGCCGCTCCGCCCGCGTGAAGTCGATGCCGTGGGCCGTGCGGAGGTCGTCGGTCGCCAGCCGCAGCCGGGCGACGTCCTCGAGGGAGCTGCGCTCGGCGGCGAGCTTGGCGGCGGCCCCGGCGATCGCGAGGTAGTGGTCACCGACGTCCCGGAGGTCCGACAGCGACACCTCGCGCAACCGCGAGCGCCACGCGTCCGGCGGCGGGTTGGCCGGCGCGCGGACGAAGCTGCCGCCGCTGCGCCCTCGCCGTGTCTCGACCAGCCCCTGCTGGCGCAGGGCCACGAGCGCTTCCCGGACCGTCACGGTCGAGACGCCGAACTGGGCGGCCAGGTCGGCTTCGCTGGGCAGCTGTTCGGAGTCGGCGAGCAGGCCGAGCGTGATGGCGTCGACCAGCCGCGCCGCCACCGCCTCCGCCCGCCCGACCTGGCCGAGCGGGGCGAACATGGCCGATCGCGCGCTGTGCGACATGCCCTTGCTCATCGTGATCCTCGCCGGTCGGAGTACCCGTTCGCACCAATCTTGCCCCATCCCCTTGTCCTATTACATATGAACTCATATGTTTTAGCTCCCGTCAGCACCGAGGAGTGAGCGTGCAGGAGCTGAAGCACTACGTCGGCGGCGCGTACGTCGAGTCCAAGTCGGGCCGGACGGCCGAGATCACCGACCCCGTCACCGGGCGCCCCTACTGCACCGCCCCGATCGCCGGACCCGAAGACGTCGACAACGCGCTGCAGGTCGCCGCGACCGCGTTCGAGACCTGGCGCACGACCACCCCCGCCCAGCGCCAGCTCGCGCTGCTCAAGCTCGCCGACGCCCTCGAAGCCCGGGCCGAAGAGATCGTCCGCGCCGAGTCCGCGAACACCGGCAAGCCGATCGCGTTGACGATGGCCGAAGAGATCCCGATGGTCCTCGACCAGGTGCGGTTCTTCGCCGGGGCCGCGCGCGTGCTCGAAGGCCGCGCCGCGGGGGAGTACCTCGAAGGCCACACGTCGTTCGTCCGGCGGGAGCCCGTCGGCGTCTGCGCCCAGGTCACGCCGTGGAACTACCCGCTGCTGATGGCCATCTGGAAGATCGCACCCGCCCTCGCCGCCGGCAACACGGTCGTGCTCAAGCCCTCCGACACCACCCCGGCGTCCTCGCTGCTGCTCGCCGAGATCGCCGGCGAGTTCTTCCCGCCGGGCGTGTTCAACGTGCTCTGCGGCGACCGCGACACCGGCCGCGCGCTGGTCGAGCACGACATCCCGGCCATGGTGTCGATCACCGGCTCGGTCCGGGCCGGCATCGAAGTCGCGAAATCCGCCGCGAACGACGTCAAGCGCGTGCACCTGGAACTCGGCGGCAAGGCGCCGGTCATCGTCTTCGGCGACGCCGACCTCGAAGCGGCCGCGGAGGCCATCGCCGTCGCCGGGTACTTCAACGCGGGCCAGGACTGCACGGCCGCCACCCGCGTACTGGTCGCCGACGACGTGCACGACACCTTCGTCGCCGCGCTCACCCGGCAGGCCGCGCAGACCAAGACGGGCAAGCCGGACGACGAAGACGTCGCCTACGGCCCCCTCAACAACGCCGCCCAGCTCGAAAAGGTGGCCGGGTTCGTCGACCGGCTGCCCGCTCACGCGACTGTCCACTGTGGAGGACATCGGGTCGGCGGCGAAGGCTACTTCTACGAAGCGACCGTGGTCTCCGGCGTCCGCCAGGACGACGAGATCAGCCAGCACGAGATCTTCGGCCCGGTCATCACCGTCCAGCGCTTCTCCGACGAAGCGGAGGCGCTGAAGGCCGCGAACGCCGTGCAGTACGGCCTGGCGTCCTCGGTCTGGACCCGCGACCACCAGCGGGCGATGCGCGCCGCCGCGAAGCTCGACTTCGGCTGCGTCTGGATCAACACGCACATCCCGCTGGTCGCCGAGATGCCGCACGGCGGGTTCAAGAAGTCCGGCTACGGCAAGGACCTCTCGCTCTACGGCCTCGAGGACTACACGCGCGTCAAGCACGTGATGAGCGCACTGTGAGGGTCGCGATGCCGAACCAAGCACCGTCCGAGACCCGCGAAGAGCCCGCGGCACCCGAAAGCACGCGCCCGGCCATCCGGCTTTCCGGGCTGCGCAAGCACTTCGGTGACGTCCACGCGGTCGACGGCGTCGACCTCGACATCCCGCCGGGCGAGTTCTTCTCGATGCTCGGCCCGTCCGGCTCCGGCAAGACGACGGTGCTGCGCATGATCGCCGGGTTCGAGCTGCCCACCGCGGGCACGATCGAGCTCGACGGCCACGACGTCAGCCGGCTCGCGCCGTTCGAACGCGACGTCAACACGGTGTTCCAGGACTACGCGCTGTTCCCGCACATGAACGTGCAGCAGAACGTCGAGTACGGCCTGCGCGTCAAGCGCGTCCCGAAGCGGGAACGGCGGGAGCGCGCGCTCGAGGCGCTGAAGACCGTGCGGCTGGAGGAGTACGGCTCCCGCAAGCCCGCGCAGCTCTCGGGGGGCCAGCGCCAGCGCGTCGCCCTGGCCCGCGCGCTGGTCAACCGGCCCAAGGTGCTCCTGCTCGACGAACCCCTGGGCGCGCTCGACCTCAAGCTGCGGCAAGCCATGCAGCTCGAGCTCAAGCAGATCCAGCGGGACGTCGGCATCACGTTCGTCTTCGTCACCCACGACCAGGACGAGGCCCTCACCATGAGCGACCGGATCGCGGTGTTCAACGACGGCAAGATCGAGCAGGTCGGGCCGCCCGAAGAGGTCTACGAACGGCCCGCGAGCGCGTTCGTCGCCGGGTTCGTCGGGACGTCGAACCTGCTGGGCGGCCGCGGCGCCGAGAGCGTCATCGGCCGGCCGGGGCTGTTCAGCATCCGGCCGGAGAAGATCCGCATCGACGGCGACCTGTCCGAACCCGCCGCGGCCGGGCACACCAGCGCCACCGGCACGGTCACCGACGTCGTCTACGCCGGGGCGACCGTGCGGTACGCCGTCGCGCTCGACGCCGGGGGCCGGCTCTCGGTGGTCCGGCAGAACACCGAAGGCGCCGCCGGGTTCGGCGACGGCCGCGTCCGGCTGAGCTGGCGGAACGAACACAGCTTCCAGGTTCCTGGTCAGTGAAAGGGTTGTCATGAAGAACAGGAAGACGCGGCTCGCCGGGGTGCTCGGCGCCAGCCTGCTGTTGGCTGCATGTGGCACGTCCGGCTCGAACTCCGCCGCCCCGCCCGGCGCGCAGGGGTTCACGCCGCCGAAGCTGGAAGCGCTGAAGGCGCTCGGGCAGCCGGAGGGCCGGCTGAACGTCCTGGCCTGGCCGGGGTACGCGGAGAACGGCTCGAACGACCCGAAGGTGAACTGGGTGACGCCGTTCGAGCAGCAGACCGGCTGCAAGGTGAACGTCAAGCCGTTCGGCACGTCCGACGAGGCCGTCACGCTGATGAAGACCGGGCAGTACGACGTCGTGTCCGCCTCCGGGGACGCATCGCTGCGGCTCGTCGCTTCCGGCGACGCCGAGCCGGTGAACACCGCGCTCGTGCCGAACTACGCCGATATCCAGCCGTTCCTGAAGAACAAGCCGTGGAACAGCGTCGGCGGCGTCTCCTACGGCGTCCCGCACGG
This sequence comes from Amycolatopsis sp. NPDC024027, assembly GCF_040638975.1. Lineage (NCBI taxonomy): Bacteria > Bacillati > Actinomycetota > Actinomycetes > Pseudonocardiales > Pseudonocardiaceae > Amycolatopsis > Amycolatopsis sp. NPDC024027. The sequence continues at coordinate 27,354 of NZ_JBEZYY010000027.1, read as the reverse complement.
CTGGGGCGCGAACCTGCTGACCTGGCGCACCGACAAGGTGACGCCGGCGCCGGCGTCGTGGTCGGTGGTGTTCGACGCGAACTCGCCCTACAAGGGCAAGGTGATCGCCTACGACTCGCCGATCTACCTCGCCGACGCCGCGCTGTACCTGCAGGCGCACCAGCCGGACCTCGGCATCAAGAACCCGTACGCCCTCGACGACAAGCAGTTCACCGCCGCCGTCAACCTGCTCAAGCAGCAGCGGCCGCTCGTGTCCGAGTACTGGTCGGACTACCTCAAGGAGTCCCAGGCTTTGAAGAACGCCGACGCCGTCGTCGGGACCGCCTGGCAGGTCACGGTCAACCTGACCAAGGGCGAGGGTGCGCCGCTCGAAGCCGCCGTGCCGAGCGAGGGCGCGACCGGGTGGTCGGACACCTGGATGGTCGCGGCGAAGTCGGCGCACAAGACGTGCGCGTACAAGTGGCTCGACTACATCGTCAGCCCGAAGGTCAACGCCCAGGTCGCCGAGTACTTCGGCGAGGCGCCGGCCAACCCGAAGGCGTGCGCGGAGATGACGGACAAGACGCTCTGCGACACCTACCACGCCAACGACGCCGGGTACGCGGCGAAGATCGCCTACTGGACCACGCCGATCCAGCAGTGCCTCGACGGCCGCACGGACGTGAAGTGCAAGGACTACGGCGAGTGGACCCGCGCCTGGACCGAAATCAAGGGCTGACCCCTCGGACCCCGGACGCGGCGGGCTGTGTCCCCCCACTCCGCCCGCCGCGTCCGGCCTCATCCTGCGAGGCAAGATGACCGCCTTCTTCTACCGGAGACCCAAGCTGCGCCTGGGTTTCCTGTTGTCGGCGCCGCTGCTCTGGCTGGGCCTGGCCTACCTGGGCGCGCTCGCCGCGCTGTTCGTCACGGCGTTCTGGCACACCGACAGCTTCACCGGCCAGGTCGTCATCGACTGGTCGCTGGGCAACTTCGAGACGCTGTTCACCGACGCGGTGTACCGCACGATCACCTTCCGCACGGTCGGGATCGCGGCGCTGGTGACGGTGATCGACGCGGTCATCGCCTTCCCGATGGCCTTCGCGATGGCCAAGCTCGCTTCGCCGCGCGCGCAGCGGATCCTGGTGATCGCGGTGATGACGCCGTTGTGGGCGAGCTACCTGGTGAAGGCGTACGCGTGGCGGTCGATGCTGTCCGGCAACGGCGCCCTGAGCTCGGTTTCGCCCGGGTACGGCGTCACGGCGACGATCATCACGCTGTCCTACCTCTGGCTGCCGTACATGATCCTGCCGATCTACGCCGGCCTCGACCGGCTGCCCGACTCACTGGTGGACGCTTCCGGCGACCTCGGCGCGCGCTCGTTCCGGACGTTCCGCTCGGTGATCCTGCCGCTGACGTTCCCGGCGATCGTGGCGGGCTCGATCTTCACGTTTTCGCTGTCGCTGGGCGACTACATCGCGGTGAAGATCGTCGGCGGCACGTCCCAGATGCTCGGCAACGTCGTCTACGACAACATCGGCGCGGCGAACAACCTCCCGTTCGCGGCGACGGTGGCGACGGTGCCGGTCGTGATCATGCTCGGCTACCTGGCCGCGGTGCGCCGCACCGGCGCGCTCGACAACCTCTAGGAGCCTTCATGCGTACCTCCCGGGTGTTGTTGTGGACGGCGCTGGGCCTCGGCTTGGCGGTGATCTACTTCCCGCTGGTGGTGGTGCTGCTCAACTCGTTCAACGCGGACACGACGTTCGGCTGGCCGCCGTCGCGGTTCACGCTGGAGTGGTGGAGCCGGGCCGCGTCGAACGAAGGGGCGTTGCACGCGCTGTGGACGAGCGTCGAGGCGGGCCTGGCGGCGACGGCGATCGCGCTGGTGCTCGGCACGATGGCCGCGTTCGCCTTGCAGCGCCACCGGTTCTTCGGGCGCAACCCGGTGTCGCTGCTGATCATCCTGCCGATCGCGCTGCCGGGGATCGTCACGGGCATCGCGCTGAACAACGCGTTCCGGACCATCCTGGGCATCGACCTCGGCCTGCTGACGGCGATCATCGCGCACGCGACGTTCTGCATCGTGGTGGTGTTCAACAACGTGGTCGCGCGGCTGCGCCGGATGGGCGGCAACCTGGAGGAGGCCTCGATGGACCTCGGCGCGACCGGCCTCACGACGTTCCGGCTGGTGACGTTCCCGATGCTGCGTTCGGCGTTGCTGGCGGGCGGTTTGCTGGCCTTCGCGCTGTCGTTCGACGAGATCATCGTGACGACGTTCACCCTGGGCACGGGCATGGAGACGCTGCCGATCTGGATCTACGACAACCTGTTCCGGCCGAACCAGGCCCCGATCGTGAACGTGGTGGCGGCGGTCCTGATCGTGGCGTCGACGGTCCCGGTGTACCTGGCCCAGCGCCTCTCCGGCGACACGGCTTCGGGTGGCCGCCTCTAGGCGACCGACCGGATCGTGCCGCCGTCGACGCGGATCGTCGCGCCGCTCACGTACGCCGCCGCCGGGCTGGCCAGGTAGCCGACCGCGGCCGCGATCTCCTCCGGGCGGCCCAGCCGGCCGACGTCGTTCGGGACCAGGTCGCGGGCCGCGGCGCGCTCGATGTCCTCCCACGACGTCCCCCACCCGTGTGCCGGGGCGATTTCCGTGAGCAGGTCGCGCACGGAGCCGACCAGGATCGCGCCGGGGGACACCACGTTCGACGTCACGCCGGTGCCGGCGAGGTCGCGGGCGAGGGACACCGCCAGGTTGTGCCGCGCGGCCAGCGTCGCCGTGTAGTGCGGCTGCATCGCCGGGGGCTGGATCGCCAGGCCGCCGCCGATCTGGACCACCCGGCCCCACCCGCGCTCGCGCATGGCCGGTACGCAGCGCTGGATCATCCGGACCGCCGAGACGACGTTCGCCTCGTACATCGCGGTCCAGGCCGCCGCCGTCGCGTCGGTCCACCCGAGGTGGTCGTACGTGCCGGCGTTGTTGACCAGGATGTCGACGTCCCCGGCCGCCTCGGCGACCGCGTCGGCTCCGGCGTCGGTCGACAAATCGCCCAGGGCGACCCCGGCCGCCCCGATGGCCGCCGCCACCTTCTCCGTGCGGGCCGCGTCCCGGCCGTGGACCACGACCGAAGCGCCTTCCGCGGCCAGCAGCCGCGCGATCGCCTCGCCGAGACCCGCGCTCGAACCGGTGACCAGAGCGCGTTTACCAGCGATTTCGAGATCCATGAAGCACCTTCTCCAGAGGTATACAGCTGTAGACTTAGGCTAAGTCTACACTCGTATACATGAGACCTCGCAATGCCGCCGCGACCCGGGAAGCGATCCTGGCGTCCGCGCTCGAAGCGTTCACCCGGGCGGGTTACGACGGCGTCGGCGTGCGCGAGATCGCCGAGGCCGCCGGCGTCACCGCGATGCTCGTCAACCGCTACTTCGGCTCGAAGGAAGGCCTCTTCGCCGAGGTCGTCGAGGCGGCGATGGCCGAGCGGACCGTGCTCACCGGCGACCCGGCGACGCTCGCCGCGGACCTCGCGGCCTCGCTCGTGCGCCGGACCGCTCCGGAGGCCGCGCGGCTCGACCCGTTCCTGCTGATGCTGCGTTCGGCCCCCAACCCGCGGGCCGCGGACATCCTCCGCGCGGGCATCGAGCGGCACGTCGAGAAGCACCTGACCGACCTGCTCCCGGGGCGGGAGCCGACGGGACCGGCGCTGGCCCTGTCCGTCATCGCCGGGTTCTGGGTGATGCGCACGCTCCTCGGCAGCACCGCGCTCGCGCACGCCGACGAAGCCGTCGTCGTGGCGAAGCTGGAGAAGGTGTTCGAGGTGCTACTCGCGGAATGAGTCCGTCGCCGCCCGCAGTGCCGCCAGGACGCCCGGGTCCGTCACCGCGTGCCCGGCTCCCTCGAGCAGCTTCAGCTCCGAACCGGGCCACGCCCGGTGTAGCTCGTACGCCGTGACCGGCGGGCACACCGTGTCGTAGCGGCCCTGGACGATCACGCCCGGGATGCCCGCGAGCTTGCCCGCGTCGCGGATCAGCTGCCCGTCGTCGAGCCAGGCGCCCTGGGTGAAGTAGTGGACCGCGAGCCGGGCGAACGGCCACGCGAACGCCGGGTCCGCGTACTGGCGGACGAACGACTCCTGCGGCAGCACCGAAACCGTCGCGCCCTCCCAGGTGCTCCACGCCACCGCCGCGTGGTGGCGGACCTCCTCGGCCGGGTCGTCGAGCAACACCGCGTACCCCGCCAGCGGGTCCTGCCGGAGTGCCGCCGGGAGCGGGGCGAGGAACGCTTCCCACTCGCGCGGGAACAGGTGGGCCGCGCCGCCGCGGTAGATCCAGTCCAGCTCGCTCTGCCGCACGGTGAACACGCCTCGCAGGATGATCTCGCTGACGCGCGCCGGGTGCGTCTCGGCGTAAGCCAGGGCGAGGGTCGCGCCCCAGGAGCCGCCGAAGAGCTGCCAGCGCTCGATGCCGAGCCGCGCACGCAGCAGTTCCATGTCGGCGACCAGGTGCCACAACGTGTTCGCGGTGAGATCGCCCGCGTCCGGCGTCGATCGGCCCGAGCCGCGCTGGTCGAACAGGACGATCCGGTAGACGTCGGGGTCGAAGTGCCGCCGGGCCATCGGGGCGATCCCGCTGCCGGGACCGCCGTGCAGCACCACGACCGGTTTCCCGGCCGGGTTGCCCGCCTCCTGGCACCGGATCCGGTGCCCGTCACCGGTTTCCAGGAATCCCTCGGCGCGAGGGGAGATCGGCGGGTAGAGCTCGTCCATGCGAGTCACTGTGCCGTATGAGATGACTGCCTGCCCCCTACGATGATCTGCCTCATGGAGGTGACACTTTGCCGTAGGGTCTCGGCAGTCGCCCCGACGCCCCGCCGCCGGGCGCCGGGACGACGGCCGAGAAAGGTGGGGACCCGCCCCCGCCGCCGGGCTGAGCGGGTCCCCGGTTCAGGGGTGTCAGCGGGGGCAGGCAGTCCGCTCACGCATTTCGATCCTCCTCGTCGAGGGTGCGAAGTTCGTCGTGGCGGCGACGGGCTAAACGCTAAGCCACGAGCCGAACACCAGTCAAGAACATGATTGAAGTTCATATATGTGAACATCAGCTGTGGGGACGCTGAGCTGGGGTGTCCCCCTTGCCTCGCGCTGACGAAAGGGCCGGTAGCTTCCGTGTCGGGATTCGGCGAAAAAGGGGTACGGAATGTCCGCGGTGACCTATGTTGAGGCGATTGTCGTCGGCGCCTTGCAAGGGGTGTCGGAATTGTTTCCGGTGTCCAGTCTCGGCCACAGCATCCTGCTGCCCGCCTGGCTCGGCGGCTCGTGGCAGCGGGACCTGAGCATCGGCAAGGAGTCGCCGTACCTCGCGGTGCTGGTCGCGATGCACGTCGCCACCGCGCTCGCGCTGGTCCTGTTCTTCCGCAAGGACTGGGTGCGGATCATCCGCGGGCTGTGGACGTCGATCCGCTACCGCGAAGTGCGCACGCCGGACCAGCGGCTCGCGTGGCTGCTGGTGCTCGCCACCATCCCGGTCGGGCTGGCCGGACTGCTCTTCGAAAGCCTGCTGCGCGACTACCTCGGCAAGCCGGTGCCGGCGGCGATCTTCCTCGCCCTCAACGGCGGTGTCCTGTACGCCGCCGAGAAGTTCTCCAAGCCCGGCAAGGCGGCTGCGGAAGGGGACACAGTGGACTTTTCGACCGAAGACACGCTGGTCATGCGGGCGGTCTCGGTCGAGGAAGCCACCGACGTCCGGCTGGCGAAGCTGCGGGTCGGGGAGGCGGTGCTGATCGGCGCCGCCCAGATCCTCGCGCTGCTGCCGGGCATCAGCCGCTCGGGCATCACGATGGTCGCCGGCCTGCGCCGCGGGCTGGGGCACGAGGACGCGGCGCGGTTCGCCTTCCTGCTCGCCACGCCGGTGATCCTCGCCGCGGGCGTGCTCAAGATGCCGACGCTGTTCGCCCCCGAAAACCACGCTTCGCTCGGCCCCGCACTCGTCGGCAGCGTTATCGCCGGGGTCGCTTCGTACATTTCTGTCCGATTTCTCACCGGATACTTCGAAACGCGCACTCTGACCCCGTTCGCCATTTACTGCGTGGTCGCCGGAATCGGCAGCCTGATCTTCTTCGCGGTCTGACGTGCCGCTGACGTTCGACGCCCCGGCGGTCCTCGGCGTGCTCGCCGCGGGTGTGCTCTACGTCCGCGCGGCCCGCCGCCGCCGCGACTGGCCGCCGGGCCGCACGACGGCGTTCCTCGCCGGGCTCGCGACGATCCTGGTCGTCACCTGCTCACCGCTGGCCATCTACGACACGACGTTCTTCTGGGTCCGCGCGGTCCAGACGGTCACGCTGCTGATGATCACGCCGCTGCTGCTCGCCCTGGGCGCGCCGATCCGGCTGCTCCTCGACACCGTCGAGGCCCCGTGGCTGCATCGGCACGGTCGCGGCCCGCTCGCCCGCGCGCTGACGTTCCCGCCCGTCGTCACGGCCGTCCTGGTCGCCCCGCTGCTGGTGCTGTACCTGACGCCGCTGTACGACCTCACGCTGCGCTCAGCGGTGGCCGACGGCCTGGTCCGGCTGGTGCTCGTGCTGGCGGGCTTCACCTACTTCTGGTCGCGCCTGGGCCTCGATCCGACGCCGCGGGAGGACCCGCACCTGGTGTCGGTGTGGATCGCGTTCGCCGAGGTGATCTTCGACGGCGCGCTCGGCCTGGTGCTGTGGCTGGGCCCGCTGCTCGCCCCGGCGCACTACGCGGCCGCGCACCCGGGCTGGGGGCCCGATCCCCGCACTGACCAGATCATCGGCGCGGGCGTGCTGTGGATCGGCGGCGACGTCGCGGGCCTGCCGTTCGTGGTGGCGCTGTTCATCCGCTGGGCCCGCGACGACGAGCGGCGCGCGAAGCAGATCGACGCCCGGCTGGACGAAGAAGCCGCTTCGGGCGCCGCATCGACGTCGGGACTGTGGTGGGAGACCGACCCGGCCCTTTCCGACCGGTTCAAGGGCCGGGGTTAGTCGTGGAACGCGTGCTCCGGCGCCGGGAATTCACCTCGGCGGACGTCCTCGGCGAACGCGGTCGCCGCGTCCTGCAGCACCGTCGCCACGTCGGCGTAGCGCTTGACGAACCGCGGCGCCTTGCCTCGCCGCAGCCCGGCCATGTCCTGCCAGACGAGCACCTGGGCGTCGCAGTCCGGGCCCGCGCCGATGCCGACCGTCGGGATCTTCAGCTCCGCCGTGACGCGCTTCGCGGCCTCGGCGGGCACCATCTCCATCACCACCGCGAACGCCCCGGCCTCCTGCAGCGCCAGCGCGTCGGCGAGCAGCACGTCCGCCGCTTCGCCGCGCCCCTGCACCCGGTAGCCGCCGAGGTTGTGCTCACTCTGCGGGGTGAAGCCGATGTGCCCCATGACCGGCACCCCGGCCGAGGTCAGCGCCTCGACGTGCGCGGCGAACCGCCGGCCGCCTTCGAGCTTCACGGCGTGCGCGCGGCCCTCCTTCATGAACCGCACCGACGTCTCCAGCGCCTGCTGCGGCGAGAGCTGGTAGGAACCGAACGGCAGGTCGGCGACCACCAGGGCCCGCTTGACCGACCGGGTGACCGCCCGGACCAGCGGCAGCAGCTCGTCGACCGTCACCGGCAGCGAGGTGTCGTAGCCGAAGACGTTGTTGGCCGCGGAGTCGCCGACGAGCAGCACGGGGATCCCGGCCTCGTCGAACAGCGCGGCGGTGTACATGTCGTACGCGGTGAGCATGGGCCACGGCTCGCCGCGTTCCTTGAGCTCGCGCAGGTGGTGGACGCGGACCTTCCGGCCCGAAGCCGGCTTGGCGGCGGGTCCGGTGCCGTAGGGGGCGGGTTCTTCGGCGCTGGCAGACATCGTCGTCGACCGTCCTTCCCTCGAGGCCTCGTCGAGGTCCCCGGGTCGTGGAGCAGAGGTGTTTCAAAGAGTGACACGCGCCCGGACCGCCCCCAACCGCGTGCGACAAGCTTCACACCCCCGGGGACCACGGGCGGTCAGCCTTCAGGTTGATGTCGGGGGACAACCAACCCGGGTTCACTTACGTCAAGAAGAGGGCATGACCACCGACCGGCCGCGAAAGGCGACGAAACCACCCATGGGAAACCTCGCGAGCTCGCGCCGTCGCCTCCCCGCCTGGAAGGCGAAGGCGGGCGGCATCGTCGCGACCGTGGTCCAGCTGGCCGCGGTGTTCTCGGTGATCCTGCTCTTCACCGGCGGCGCGCACGGCCGCCTGCTCAACGGCATCGACATGGCCTTCTCCGGCCTCAGCGTGCCGACCAGCGAAAGCCTGATCATGGTGCTGCTGCTGGGCGTGCTCGGGGCCGCCCTGCGCCGCCGCAAGAAGGCCGCGCTGTACACGCTGGTGCTGTTCCAGGTCGGCGGGCTGCTGCTCACCCTGGTCCTCCAGGCGACGCTGCTGTGGTCACCCGAACTGCTGACGCTCGGCCCGAAGCAGGTCCGGCACATCCCCGCGCAGCTGTGGGTGCTGACCGTCGCCGACGTCGTCTCGATCGCGCTGATCGTGTTGCTGCTCGCGCTGCGCCCGGCGTTCCCGGCCCGCCTCGCGCCGAGCGCCTGGCGTGACGGCCTGAGCATGCTGTTCGGCGGCTTCGCCGTGGTCATCCTGGTCGGGTGGGGCCTGACCGAGGCGTTCCCCGGCCACCTCGGCGACACGTGGGAGCGCTTCGCCTGGGTCGTCAACCACGCCACGGGCGAGAACCTGCAGCTGCGCCGGATCGGCGTGGGAGACGGGCCCGGCTGGCTGGACGTGCTCCTCGACCTCAGCGCGACGGCGGTCGCCACCGCGGCGCTGTACCTGCTCTTCCGCGGGGTGCGCAGCCGCGCCCTGCGGACGGACGAAGACGAGCTCCGCCTGCGGAAGCTGCTCGCCGAACACGGCGAGGACGACTCCCTCGGCTACTTCGCCACCCGGCGCGACAAGAGCGTCGTCTTCGCGCCGAACGGCCGCGCGGCGGTGACCTACCGCGTCCTCGGCGGCACCAGCGTCGCCAGCGCCGACCCGGTCGGCGACCCGGAGGCGTGGCCCGACGCGGTCCGCGCGTGGCTCGACGAGACGCGCCGGTACGGCTGGACCCCCGGCGTGCTCGGGGCGAGCGAACGCGGCGCGAAGGCGTACACCGGGGCGGGCCTGCGGGCGCTGGAGATCGGCGACGAAGCGGTGCTCGACGTCCGCGAGTTCAGCCTGGCCGGCCCGGAGCGGCGCTCGGTGCGCCAGGCCGTCAAGCGCATCCAGCGCGCCGGGTACACCTCGCGGGTCCGCCGCCACGGCGAGATCCCCGACGGCGAGATGACCGAGCTGCTCGTCCGGGCGCAGGCCTGGCGCGGCGCCGAGACCGAACGCGGGTTCTCGATGGCGCTCGGCCGGCTCGGCGACCCCAGCGACGGCCGCAGCGTGATGGTCGAGGCCTACGACGGCCACGGCGAGCTGCGCGGGCTGCTGTCGTTCGTCCCGTGGGGGCGGCGCGGGCTTTCGCTGGACCTCATGCGCCGCGACCGCGACGCCGAAAACGGCCTCAACGAGTACATGATCGCCGAGACGGTCGCGGCCGCGCAGCACCTCGGCGCGCAGCGGATCTCGCTCAACTTCGCGATGTTCCGCGCGGTGTTCTCCGAGGGTGAGCGGATCGGCGCGGGCCCGGTGCTGCGGGCCTGGCGCGGGATCCTGAGCGTCTTCTCGCGGTTCTTCCAGCTGGAGTCGCTGTACCGGTCCAACGCCAAGTACGGGCCGGACTGGGAGCCGCGCTTCCTCTGCTACTCGTCGGCCCGGCGGCTGCCGCGCGTGGGCATCGTCGCGGGCGCGCTCGAAGGGTTCGTCCCGACCGGACGGGCGCGGTCGCTGCGGCTGGAGACGGTCAGCGACGACTTCGTCGCGCGCGTCAGGGAGATCGAGGAGTCGGCGGCGGCACCCGCGCCGAAGGCCTGGCGGCGGCCCGAACAGGTCCGCGTCCGCATCGCCAAGCTGGACAAGCTCCGCGAGGCCGGCATCGACCCGTACCCGGTCGGCTTCCGCCGCGACGACCACATCGGGGACGTCGTGGCGAAGTACGGCGACCTGGCCCCGGACACCACCACCGGGCACCGGGTCCGGATCGCCGGGCGGGTGCTGAACCTGCGCATCCTCGGTGGCCTGTGCTTCGCCCGCGTCAAGGACTTCAGCGGCGAAATCCAGCTGATGCTGGAGGCCGGCGAGCTGGACCTGACCCGCTGGCGGACCGGCGTCGACCTCGGCGACCACGTCGGCGTCAGCGGCCAGGTCGTGACGTCGAAGCGCGGCGAGCTCTCGGTGCTCGTCGACGAGTGGACGGTCACCGCGAAGTGCCTGCACCCGTTGCCCGACAAGCGGAAGGGCCTCACCGACCCGGAGACGCGGGTCCGGCAGCGCTACCTCGACCTGGCGGTCAACCCGGACTCGACGAACATGCTGCGGCTGCGGTCCACCGTGGTCCGCGCGGTGCGTGACCGGCTGCACCACGCCGACTACCTCGAGGTCGAGACGCCGATGCTGCAGACGGTGCACGGCGGCGCCAACGCCCGGCCGTTCGTCACCCACATCAACGCCTACGACATGCGGATGTACCTGCGGATCGCGCCCGAGCTGTACCTCAAGCGGCTGTGCGTCGCCGGCGTCGAACGCGTCTTCGAGCTCAACCGCAACTTCCGCAACGAAGGCGTCGACGCGACCCACAACCCCGAGTTCACGATGCTCGAGGCGTACCAGGCGTACGCGGACTACGACACGATGCGGACGCTGACGCGCGAGCTCGTCCAGCACGCGGCCGAAGCGGCGTACGGCGCCCAGGTCGTCCGGCGGCCGGACGCCGACGGGAAGGTCGTCGAGTACGACATCTCCGGCGACTGGCCCGTCGTGCCGGTCCACCAAGCCGTCTCGGCGGTGTTCGGCGAGGAGATCGGCTCGGGGACGCCGGTGGCCGAGCTGCGCCGCCTCTGCGTGGCCGCCGGGGTGCCGGTGGGGGAGGACCCCGGCCACGGCGACCTCGTGCTCAAGGCGTTCGAGCACCTCGTCGAGGGGACGACCGTGCTGCCGACCTTCTACACCGACTACCCGACCGACGTCTCGCCGCTGACCCGCCAGCACCGGGTGGACCCGCGGCTGGCCGAGCGCTGGGACCTCATCGCGTTCGGGTCCGAGGTCGGCACGGCCTACACCGAGCTGACCGACCCGATCGAGCAGCGGCGGCGGCTCGAGGGGCAGTCGCTGCGCGCGGCCAGCGGTGACGTCGAGGCGATGGAGCTGGACGAAGATTTCCTGCTCGCCTTGGAGCACGGCATGCCGCCGACCGGCGGCCTCGGCCTGGGCGTGGACCGGCTGCTCATGATGCTCACCGGGGCCTCCATCCGCCAGACGGTCCTGTTCCCCTTCGTCCGGCCGCAGGCATAACGACTCGGTGGACCTGGTCACGGCGACGGGCCGTGGCGCGGCCGGTCGCTTACGCTCTGCCTCGTGCGCACGGCTCGGATCGCCTCGGCCCTCCTGATGGGGGTGGCCGTCCTGGCGTATTCGGGCTGGCTGCTGGAGTTCTTCCTGCTCACCGGGGTCTCCCCGGTGGAGGACCCGGCCGAGGCGCTGCTGCTGACCGGGCCGCCGGTGTTCCGGGTCCTGCTCGCCGTGTCCGGGGTCGCGTTCGTGCTCGCCGGGCCGCCGCTGCACCGGCTCGGGCCGGTCCAGTGGACGGCGCGGCTCAGTTCGATCTCGGTGAGCGCGTTCGGCGTGCTCGTGCTGCTGCAGGCCGCCTACCCCGAGCGCAGCGACCTGCTGTCGTCGCTGCTCAACGTCGTCCTGGTGGCCGGGGTGATCAGCCTGATCCTGTGGTGGCCGCCGGGCTGGCGCGCGCTCGCGGTCGTGGGCCTGGTGCTGGTGCTGGCCACCTGGGTGGCCGTCGTGCTCGCTCGGCAGCTGGACGCCTACGAAGGCGTCTTCACGCGGGCCCAGCTGGTGGTCCGCGCGGCCCTGTACGCCGCCGGCGGGACGTACGCCTTCGTCAAGCCCGCGCCGCGGCACGCGCACCGATAGCCCGATTCCCGCCCGGAATGTCGGTGGTGGGTGGCACGATCGCCGCAGGTGTCCCAAGGCGGAAGGATCGACATGGCGGGAAACGTGCGCCCGGTGGCCGACGAGCGTGACGGGCTGCTGAGCTTCCTGGAGCAGCAGCGGTACGTGCTCAGACTCGCGGCACACGGCCTGACCGACGAACAGGCGAGGCTCGCCTCGACGAAGAGCACGCTGTCGGTGGGCGGCCTGATCAAGCACGTCGCGAGCACCGAGTACAGCTGGATGGACACGGTGCTGCAGGTGCCGCAGAAGCCGTTCGGCGAGGCGGTGGGGGAGTGGGAGGCCGCGCACCGCCTGGGCGAGGACGAGACCCTCGAAGGCGTGCTGGCCCGCTACGACGAGGTGGCCGCCCGCACGGCGGAGGTCATCGCGGGTATCGACGACCTCGGCCAGGCGGTCCCGGTGCCGAAGGGCGTGCCCTGGTTCCCGCAGGACGTCGAGGCCTGGTCGGTCCGCTGGGTCCTGCTGCACCTGATCCAGGAGACGGCCCGCCACGCGGGCCACGCGGACATCATCCGCGAGCACATCGACGGCGGCACGGCAATCCCCCTCATGGCCGCCGCCGAGGGCTGGCCCGAGTCCCCCTTCATCAAGCCCTGGACCCCAGCGTCCCAACCAGCCTGACCGGCGGCTCGGCTCGCGCCCGCCTCCGGCCCGCGAGCCGACCCCCCAATCACGCGAGATGCCCTTCCAATCACGCGTGATGCCTCCCCAGTCACGCGTGATGCCCCTCCGAGCACGCCGCGGGAAGGCTCAGAACAGCGTCGGCTCGTCCGCCAGCGCGCCCTCGATCACGAGCATCCGGCGTTTCGTCCCGACCCCGCCCCGCGCCGAGAACCCGCCGTCCTTCCCACCCGCCGCCAGCACCCGGTGGCACGGCACGATGATCGGGAACGGGTTGTGCCCCATCGCCTGCCCGACGGCCTGCGCCGACCCCGGCTGCCCGAGCCGGTGCGCGATGTCCCCGTAGGTCAGCGTCTTGCCCGGCGGAATCGTCCGCGCGATCTCGTACGCGCGCCGGTTGAACGCCGGCACCCCGGAAAAGTCCAGCTCGACCGAGGCCAGCTCCTGACGCGCACCGCTCAGCAACGCCACGATCCCGTCCACCGCGGCCCGCACCGGGGCCGGCGGCGGCCCTTCGACGGCGTCCGGGAACCGCCGGACCAGCCAGGCCCGGGTCCGTTCCGCGCTGCCCTCGGGCAGCGACGTCCCGATCACGACGTCGTCGCGCCAGGCGAGCCCGCACGCGCCGATCGCCGTGTCGAACACCGTGAACCCCGTCGTCATGCCGTCCAGCCTACGACCGAAGAGGGGTACCGCCGTGCCGCGAATGATCGCTAAGTTCGGTTTGGGCGAATTCGAGGAGGACGCGTGCGGCGAATGATCCTGGCCACCGCGCTCATGCTGGGCTTGATCGCGACTCCGGCGGCCGCCGACCCCCTGGTCATGCCGCACGTCGTCGTCGCGCACCACACGGGGTGGGCCGAGCTCGTCATCAGGCAGGCCGGCGGGACCGTCGTCGCGAGCTACCCGCAGATCGGCGTCGTCGTCGCGTACACCGCGAAGGACGACTTCTCCGCGAAAGTCCGGAAGACGCCGGGCATCGACGCCGTCGGCGCGACGCGCACCGCGAAGGTCCCGAAGGCGTTCTTCGCGCCCCGCAAGGACCTCCGCTACACCGGCCCCGGCTCGCCGAACACCAGCCAGGTCCCACCGGAGGGCACGGCGTGGGACGTCCCGGCGCTGCACCTCCCCGAAGCGCACCAGGTCACCGACGGCAGCCGGCGCACCCTCGTCGGCGTCCTCGACGTCGGCGTCGACGACACCCACCCGGAGCTGAAGACCGCGTTCGACGCGAAGAACTCCGTCTCCTGCCTGTCCGGTTGGCCCGACCGCGGCCCCGCCGCCTGGCGCCCCACGCTCGACGGCCACGGCACGCACGTCGCGGGCACGATCGCCGCGGCCCGCAACGGAACCGGTGTCGTCGGCGTGGCGCCGGGAGTGCGCATCGCGGCGGTGAAGCTCGCCGAACTCGACGACACCGAGACGGCCGAGAGCATGGTCTGCGGGTTCGTCTGGGCCGCCGAGCACGGGTTCGCCGTCACCAACAACAGCTACCGCTCGATCCCGTGGCGCTACAACTGCGACGACCAGCCGGACCAGGCCGCGGCGAAGCTCGCCGTCGGCCGGGCGGTCGCGTACGCGCAACGCCGGAACGTCCTCGTCGTCGCCTCCGCCGGCAACGCCGGGATCGACCTCGACACGCGCTCGGTGGACAAGGAGAGCCCGGCCGACAGCACGCCGGTGGAGCGCCGGATCGACCCGACCTGCACCCGGCTGCCGCACGAACTCCCGGGTGTCGTCGGCACCGGTGCGCTCGACGAAAAGCTCGTCAAAGCGAGCTTCTCGAACTACTCGGCGTCCCGGATCAGCGTCGCCGCGCCCGGCGCGCGCGTCTGGTCGACCTGGCCGAACGGCGAATACCGGTCCGCGAGCGGGACCTCGATGGCCGCGCCGCACGCGAGCGGCGTCGCCGCCCTGATCGCGAGCGAGCACCCGCACTGGAGCGCCGAGCGGATCAAGCGCGCGCTCTACGCCACGGCGACGCCGCTCCAGTGTCCCGACGTCGTCTGCCGGCCGACCCGGAACGGGACGACCTACTACGGCCACGGCATGGCCGATGCGGCGAGCGCCGTCGGCGCGGGATGATGGCGCTCGTGCTCGATCACCTCGTCTACGCCGGTCCGGACCTCGCCGACGCCGTCGCCGGGGTCACCGCCCTCACCGGAGTCACGCCCGCGCCGGGTGGCCGCCACATCGGCGTCGGCACGGCCAACCACCTCGCCGACCTCGGCGCGGGGATGTACCTGGAGGTCATCGGCCCGGACCCCGCCCAGCCGGACCCCGAAGCGCCCCGGCCGTTCGGCATCGACGAGCTGACGGAGCCCGCGCTGGTCGCCTGGGCCGTCCGCACGACCGACATCGACGCGACGGTCGCGGCGGCCCGCGCCCACGGCTTCGACCCGGGCGACCCGATGGAGATGTCCCGCGAAACCGGCGACGGCGAAACGCTGCACTGGCGCCTGACCCCGCCGAGCGTCCCGGGCACCCTCGCGCCGTTCCTCATCGACTGGGGCAGCACCCCGCACCCGACGACGCGGGACCTGCCGTCCCTGCCGCTGCTGATGGTCACCGGCACCCACCCGGACCCGGATTCGGTGCTGACGGTGCTGGACGCGCTCGGTCTGGAGCTGCTGGTCCGCCGGGCCGCGAAAGCCGGCCTGACGGCGGCCCTCCGGACTCCGGAGGGCCGCCAGGTCGCCCTGAGCTAGGCCTTGCCCTCGCGCCACAGGTTGGTCATCGGCAGCCGCCGGTCGCGGCCGAAGGCCTTGAACGTGATCTTCGTGCCCGGCGGGTACTGGCGCCGCTTGTACTCGGCCTTGTCGACCATCCGCACCACGCGGTCGATGGTCTCCGGGTCGAAGCCCGCGGACACCAGGTCGGCGTACCCGCGGTCGCCCTCGACGTAGTCGTCGAGGATGTCGTCCAGCAGCGCGTAATCCGGGAGCGAGTCGGTGTCCACCTGGCCCGGCCGCAGCTCGGCCGACGGCGGCTTGGTGATGGAGTTCTCCGGGATCGGCGGGGTCTCGCCGCGTTTCGCTGCTTCGGCGTTGCGCCAGCGGGCGAGCTGCCACACGTGCGTCTTGAAGACGTCCTTGATCGGGGCGAACGCGCCGACCGCGTCGCCGTAGATCGTCGAATACCCGACGGCGAGCTCGGTCTTGTTGCCGGTGGCCAGCACCAGATGACCGTCCAAGTTGGACAGTGCCATCAGGAGCATGCCGCGCGTTCGCGCCTGGATGTTCTCCTCGGCGAGGCCGGTCAGGGAAAGCTGGTCGACGTACACGCGCACCATGTCCTCGACCGGCTCGACCCGGTAGTGCGCGCCGATCCGCTGCGCCAGGTCGGCGGCGTCGTCCTTCGAGTGCCCCGAGGAGTACTTCGAGGGCATCGAGACGCCGTAGACGTTGCCGCCGCCCAGCGCGTCCGCCGCCAGCGCCGCGCAGACCGCCGAGTCAATGCCGCCGGAGAACCCGAAGATCACCGACGAGAAGCCGTTCTTGTGCACGTAGTCCCGCAGCCCGACGACCAGCGCGTGCCACACCTCGGCCTCGTCCGACAGCGGCTCGCTGATCACCGGCGTGGCCGTCGGCTCGTACGCCGGCAGCGGCTCTTCGCTCAGGACACGCCGCCGGACGTGCAGGCCCTCGTACGAACCGTCGCCCGCGTACCCGGTCTTCGGCAGGTCCATGTCCAGCACGAGCAGGTGCTCGACGAACTGCGGGGCGCGGGCCAGCAGCGTGCCGTCCGCGCCGACGACGAGCGAGTCGCCGTCGAAGACGAGGTCGTCCTGCCCGCCGATCTGGTTGGTGTAGACCAGCGGCGCCCCGGCTTCGGCGGCGCGCCGGGCGATGAGCGGCAGCCGCTGCTCGTCCTTCGACCGCTCGTACGGCGACGCGTTCGGCGCCACGACGAGGTCGACGCCGGCGCGGCCGAGCGCCGAGATCGGCCCGCCGTCCTGCCAGAGGTCCTCGCAGATGACCATGCCGATGTCGAGCCCGTGGAACCGGACGACGTCGAGCGTGGTGCCCGGCTTGTACCAGCGGTGCTCGTCGAAGACGCCGTAGTTGGGCAGGTGGTGCTTGAACTGCCGGGCGACGACCTCGCCGCGGTAGAGCGCCGCGGCGGCGTCGCGCGGGCCGACGTCGTCGAGGTCGAGGTAGCCGATGTAGGTGAGCACTTCGCCGCAGCCGGCCTCGTCGAGGCGGCGCGCCAGCGACTCGACGCCCTGCCGCGAGGCGGCGGCGAAGGTCTTGCGCAGCGAGAGGTCCTCGATGGGGTAGCCGGTCAGGGACATCTCGGGGAAGACGACGACGTGGGCGCCGGCTTCGGCGGCCCGCCGCGTCCACTCGACGTGCAGATCGGCGTTGCCGTCGAGGTCGCCGACGGTGGGGTTGACCTGGGCGAGCGCGATGCGCAGTTGCGGCATGCCGCCATTCTGGCTCACGGTCATCCGGAAGGCCGAGCGAATGTGGGCGAAATGCCACGCTCAGGCCGAGGCCACGGCGTCCCGGTGCTTGAGCTTCGCCATCCGCCCGTTCCGGTGGTGCCGGACGACGCCTGCCAACTCCGGGTGCGCGAGCAACCACGTCATCAGGCCGTCGAAGTGACGCGGGACGTCGCCGAACTCCTCCGCGGTGGCATGGGCACCAGCCGGTGCTCGCCGAGCTGCTCCGGATCGCCGTTGACCTCCGGACCGCACAGCTCGTAGGTGCCGGGCGCCGCACCGGGAAGCCGCTCCCGCGCCTCCTCGAAAAACTTCGCGAACGCCGACTGCCCGACCGGCTCCCAGCCGACGGTCTTCCCGGTTTCGGGGTCGGTCTGCACGGCCTCGAACCCCTCCGGCGCCGCCTTGCCCGCCTTCTCCGCGCGCCGCGCCCACCGGGTGCCGGACTCGTCGAGCCGGGCGCAGGTGCCGTCGTCCTTGCGGGCCAGGGCCGGGACAAACGAGAAACCCCCGCCCGGACGAACCGGACGGGGGCCTCCGCAAGAGGAACTACTTCCGCTTGATCATGCTCCGGACCTTCTTGATGGTCTGCTCGAAGTCCGAATCGAACGGGTTGTCGTGCACGAGGTACGTCCACGTCGTGTTCGCGCGCCGCACGCCCGCGTCACCGAGGTCGATGCCCTCGTCGGTCAGCTCCGCCTCTTCGAGCGTCTTCGCCGCCCGCGAATCGGCCTCGGCGATGATCTTGTGGAACTCCGGGATCGCCGCGCGGTGGAACTCGTCCAACGGCGTCTCCCGGGCCAGCGCGCGCAGGTGGATGCTCTCGCGGACGTCGGTCAGGTACGCCAGGTGGTCGGACCAGAGCTGGTCGACGTGGAACAGCAGCACCTCGCGGCACATCTGCTCCAGCTTGTCCTGGTCGTCGAGCTTCTCCTTCAGCTCGCCGAACTTCTCCGGGTGCGCCTTCTCGAGCTGCTCCGCCGCGTACGCGGTGCGAAGCACCTTGTCGCGGTGCACCAGCAGGTCCCGCCGCTGCCGCTCGATCAGCCGCGTGTAGCGCCAGGTGTTGCGGTGGATCTCCAGGTCGACGCCCTCGGCGACGCGCTGGGCGTGGTTGAGCTGCCGCAGCGCCGCCGGGTCCTTGATCTCGCCGGTCTCCTCGTCGTCGGTGATGCCCTCGGGCACGTCCGGCGCGTTCGACAGCACGAGTTCGTCGTTCAGGCTCGCGAAGAAGATCGCGCTGCCCGGGTCGCCCTGGCGGCCGGACCGGCCGCGCAGCTGCCCGTCGAGCCGGCTCGACGGGTACCGCGCGGTGCCGATGACGTGCAGCCCGCCCAGCTCGACGACCTCTTCGCGGGTCGCGCCGTCGGTGCCGCCCAGCCGGATGTCGGTACCGCGGCCGGCCATCTGCGTGGACACGGTGACCGCGCCCTTCTTGCCGGCCTCGGCGATGATCGCGGCCTCTTCGGCGTCGTTGCGCGCGTTGAGCACGACGCACTCGAGGTCGACCTTCGCGAGCTTCTCGGCCAGCTCTTCGGACTCGGCGACGTCCTGGGTGCCGACGAGGATCGGCCGCCCGGTCTCGTGCACCGTGCGGATCTCCTCCTCGATCGCGCGCAGCTTCTGCGACGGCGAGGCGAAGACCCGGTCTTCGAGGTCTTCACGGATGTTCGGCGTGTTCGGCGGGATGACCGCGACCTCGAGCTCGTAGAACTCGCGCAGCTGCTCGGCGACGGCGACCGCGGTACCGGTCATGCCGGCGACCTCGGGATAGCGCGCGAGCAGCGCCTGGACGGTGATCGAGTCCAGGATCTCGCCGCGGTCGGTCGCGGTGACCTGCTCCTTCGCCTCGACGGCCGCCTGGAGGCCGTCCGGCCAGCGCTGGAGCTCGGCGACGCGGCCGCGGGCGGCGTTGATGAGCTGCACCTTGCCGTCGCGGACCAGGTAGTCGACGTCGCGGGTGAGCAGCGCGTGCGCGTGCAGGGCGACGTTCACCGCGGGGAGCCGGTCCGACGCCGTCTCGCCGTAGAGGTCGTCGACCTCCAGGCCGAGCGACTTCGCGACGACGGACGCGCCGGCGTCGGTCAGCCACGCGTTGCGGCCCTCGCTGTCGGTCTCGTAGTGCAGGCCGAGGCGCAGCCGCCGGACGACCTTCGCGACCTCGTCGTCGGCGTCGGTGTGGTCGATCGAGCCGGCCATCACCAGCGGGACGCGGGCCTCGTCGACCAGCACCGAGTCCGCCTCGTCGACGATCGCGACCTCGGGGGCCGGCTGGACGAGGTCGCCGACCGACGTCACCAGCCTGTCCCGCAGGACGTCGAAGCCGATCTCGGCCACGGCGCCGTACGTGACGTCCTTGGCGTAAGCCTCGCGACGCTCTTCGCGGGAGTGCGCGGGCTCGACCCAGCCGACCGACACGCCGAGCAGGGCGTACACCGGGCCCATCCACTCGGCGTCGCGGCGGGCCAGGTAGTCGTTGACCGTGACGACGTGAACGCGCTTCCCGCGGATCGCGTAGCCGGCGGCGGCGAGCGCACCCGCGAGGGTCTTGCCCTCACCGGTCTCCATCTGCACGACGTGCTTGGTGAGCAGGCCCATCGTGCCCAGCACCTGCACGTCGAACGCGCGCTCGCCGAGGGCCCGCCGCGCGGCCTCGCGGCCCAGCGCGCACACCTCGACCAGCTGGTCGTCGCCGAACGCGGTGTCCTTCAGCGTCTCGCGAAGCTTGCCCGCCCGCTCGGTCAGCTCCTCGTCGGAGAGCTTTTCGAGCTCGGGTTCGAGCTTCTCGACCGCGGGCAGCAGTGCTTCGTAGCGGGTCAGCTCGACGCTGCCCGGCCGCTGGATGATCCGGCGGAGCTTCTTGCCCACCCGGCTGATCAGTGCTGCCACCCCTGGTCTCCCGTTCTCTCTCGCTCGACCGGCCTCCACCACCCAACGCGACGGTGGTGCGTTCGAGTTCCGCGGCCGGATGGGACGATCCAACCGTGTTCTCACATCCCAGCGCCAGGTCCCGTAGTCGCAGGATCACCGCAATGGCGACATCCGTGCTGTTCGCGGCCTCGCTGACCGCGTGCACGTCCTCCGGCAAGACCGAGCCGCCCGCGCCGACGACCGAGTCGCACCCGCCGTCCGGGCCGGTGCCCGCCGGTCTGGAGCGGTTCTACGGCCAGAGCCTGAGCTGGGCCGACTGCGCACCTTACGCGACATCGGAAGACTCGCGGTCGGCGTTCCAGGCGAAGGACGTCCAGTGCGCGCGCCTGACCGTGCCGCTGGACTACGCGAAGCCGGACGGCGACACGATCACGCTCGGCCTGCTCCGGCGCAAGGCGACGGACGCCGGGGCGCGGATCGGCTCGCTCGTGGTCAACCCGGGCGGGCCGGGCGCGTCGGGCATGGTCGCGGCCGCCGGGCTGGCCAGGCCGATGACGAGCACCGGGCTCGGCAAACGCTTCGACCTGGTCGGATTCGACCCGCGGGGGATCGGGGCGAGCCAGCCGGCCATCCACTGCCTGACCGATCGGGAGCGGGACGCCGACCGCGCGGACGACAGCGAAACCGACGGCTCGCCGGGCGGCGTGCTGAAGCAGGAATCGCAGGAAAAGGACTTCGCCGCCAAGTGCGCCCAGCGCACCGACGACGGCACCGGGATGCTGGCCAACGTCGGCACCCGCGACGTCGTGAAGGACCTGGACGTCCTCCGCTCGGTCCTCGGCGACGAAAAGCTCACCTATTTGGGCTACTCCTACGGCACCCGGATCGGGTCGGCGTACGCCGAGGCGTTCCCGAAGAACGTCCGCGCGATGATCCTCGACGGCGCGGTGGACCCCGAGCAGGACGCGGTCGAGTCGCTCGTCGCGCAGGGCCAGGGCTTCGGGACGGCGTTCACGCAGTTCGCGAAGTCGTGCACGGCCCAGCAGGACTGCGCGCTCGGCGCGGACGCCGGCGGCGCGGTCAAGGCGTTCCAGGACCTCGTCCGGCCGCTGATCGACTTCCCGGTGCCGGTCGGCGACGGCCGCAAGCTCTCCTACGAGGACGCCACCACCGGCGTCATCCAGGCGCTCTACCAGGAAAGCCTCTGGGACACCCTGAACACGGGCCTCAACGAGCTGAAGCAGCAGCGCGGCGCGACGCTCGAGAAGCTCGCCGACATCTACAACGAACGCGACTCCGACGGCAAGTACGGCACCACGCAGGACGCCTTCACGGCGATCCGCTGCGTCGACGACCCGCGCGTCACCGACCCGGCCGTCATCCTCAAGGCGCAGGAGGAGTACGTGAAGGTGGCGCCGTTCCTCGACGACGGCCGCCCGGCTTCGGCGGCTCGGGACGCCTGCGCGTTCTGGCCGGTGCCGAACACCTCGGAGCCGCACGTGCCGAACATCGAAGGCCTGGCGAAGACGCTGGTCATCTCGACGACCAACGACCCGGCGACGCCGTACCAGGCCGGCGTCAACCTCGCGAAGGGCCTGAAGGGCGCGCTGCTGACCTTCGAGGGCACCCAGCACACGGTGTTCCTGCAGGGCGTGAAGTGCGTGGACCAGGCGGGCACGGACTACCTGCTCGACGGCACGGTGCCGCCGGACGGCAAGCGGTGCTCGGGGCAGTAGTTACCGCTGCTCGGTCAGCGACAGCTCGATCATCACCGGGCTGAGGTGGTTGTCCGGCGGCGGGATCTGCACCCACAGCCGGACGAACCGCCGGGGCAGGGCGTCGGAGACCCACACCTTGACGTTGAGGTCGGCGTCGATCGGCGGGAGCACGCTGTGCGCGACGGTGGCGGGCACCCGGCCGGCGACCCGCAGTGCGGGTGCGCCGTCGACGTTCTCGCGGCCTTCGGTCTTGGCGTCGGTCATCCCCTCGAGCAGCCGCTTCAGCGCACCTTGCGGGCCGAGGAACGCGCTGACCCGGTACTCGTCGGGCAGTGAGTCCTGCCCGTCGCGCACGGCGAACGGGAACTTGGTGTGTCCGTCACCGTCCTGGACGTCGGCCGTGCCGGTCGCGGTGCCGCCGTCGCCGAGGGTCGCGTCGCCTTCGATCTGGCGGAGCGGGAAACCCGGCAGCACGCCGTTGACGCCGGCCGCGAAACGCACGCTCCGCACCGAGGCGAACGACGTCGCGGCCTCGCGGACCAGGTCGGCGCCCGCCGGGAAGGGACCTCGCGTATCGGGCGAGCCCGTGCAACCGGCCGTCAGGAGGAGCGCGAGCAGCAACGCGAGGCGGGGCATGGCGAAAGCCTACTGTTGGCCCAATCCTTGCGGATGATGTCCTTCCGGCCACTTTCCAGCTCATGCGCGGGCGATGAGACTGCCTGGGTGACCGTTGAGACCCGTCCCGTCCCGAAGCTGCACCGTGCGTGGCTGATCGCCGGCGCCGCCTTCGTCGCGTTGCTCGCCTCCGCCGGCTTCCGCGCCGCTCCCGGCGTCCTGATCGACCCGCTGCACGAAGAGTTCGGCTGGTCCCGCACCACCATCAGCTCGGCCGTGTCGGTGAACCTCGTGCTCTTCGGCCTCTTCGCGCCCTTCGCGGCGGCGTTGATGGAGCGCTTCGGTATCCGGCGCGTCTCGGCGACGGCGCTGACCGTCATCGCCCTCGGCGCGGGCGGCACGGTCTTCATGACCGCGAGCTGGCAGCTCGTGTTGTGCTGGGGCGTGCTGGTCGGGCTGGGCACCGGCTCGATGGCCATGGGGTTCGCCGCGATGGTCGCCACGCGGTGGTTCGTCCGCAGCCGCGGCGTCGTCACCGGCGTCCTGACCGCCGCGGGGGCCACCGGCCAGCTGATCTTCCTGCCGCTCATCGCGAACCTGGCGGTCGGCTCGGGCTGGCGCACGGCGTCGCTGGTGATCGCGATCGCCGCGCTCGCCGTCGTCCCGGTGGTCCTCCTGCTGATCCGCGACCACCCGGCCGACGTCGGCACGACGGCCTACGGTGCGCCCGCCGGCGCCGAGGTCGCGCGGCCGGCACCGAAGACCGGCTCGGTCCGCCGCGCCCTCTCCGTGCTGCGCCAGGCCGCCCGCACCCGGACGTTCTGGCTGCTCGCGGTCGGCTTCGCGATCTGCGGGGCGACGACCAACGGCCTGGTCGGCACCCACTTCGTCCCGGCCGCGCACGACCACGGCATGCCGCAGACGACCGCCGCGGGCCTGCTGGCCCTGGTCGGCGTCTTCGACGTCGTCGGGACGATCTTCTCGGGCTGGCTCACCGACCGCATCGACCCGCGGATCCTGCTCGGCGTCTACTACGCCCTGCGCGGGCTCTCGCTGGCGCTGCTGCCGCACCTGTTCACCGACTCGGTGCAGCCGAGCATGTGGGCGTTCATCCTGTTCTACGGCCTCGATTGGGTGGCCACGGTCCCGCCGACGGTCGCGCTCTGCGTCCGCGCGTTCGGCGACGCCGGCCCGATCGTGTTCGGCTGGGTGTTCGCCTGCCACCAGCTCGGGGCCGCGTTCGCCGCGTCGGCCGCCGGCCTGGTCCGCGACCAGCTCGGGAACTACACCCTGGCCTGGTATTCGGCCGCCGTGCTGGCCGTCATCGCGTCGGTCGCTTCGCTGGCCATCACCCGGGCGAAGAAGCCCGTGGCGGTACTCGCGACGTGACTTCGGCGGCTACGGCGCGTCGCGAAACATGTCGTTAACACGCTGTGGTTAGGGTGCGGCCATGGATCGCCAGCAGGAATTCGTGCTCCGCACGCTCGAGGAGCGCGACATCCGTTTCGTCCGTCTCTGGTTCACCGATGTGCTGGGGTTCCTCAAGTCCGTCGCGGTCGCGCCGGCCGAGCTCGAAGGCGCCTTCAACGACGGGATCGGCTTCGACGGCTCGGCCATCGAGGGCTTCGCCCGCGTCTACGAATCGGACATGGTCGCCAAACCCGACCCGGCCACGTTCCAGGTCCTGCCCTGGGAGACCCCCGACGGCGGTCCCTACTCGGCCCGCATGTTCTGCGACATCGCGATGCCCGACGGCTCGCCGTCGTGGGCGGACCCGCGGCACGTGCTCCGCCGCCAGCTGTCGAAGGCCGCCGAAGCGGGCTTCACCTGCTACGTCCACCCCGAAATCGAGTTCTTCCTGCTCTCGACGATGCCGGACGACGGCAGCGAGCCGGAGCCCGCGGACAACGGCGGCTACTTCGACCAGGCCAGCCACGCCACCGCGACGCACTTCCGCCGGCACGCCATCGAGACGCTCGAGGCGATGGGCATCTCGGTCGAGTTCAGCCACCACGAAGGGGCACCGGGCCAGCAGGAGATCGACCTCCGCTACGCCGATGCGCTGACGATGGCCGACAACGTGATGACGTTCCGCTACGTCGTCAAGGAGGTCGCGCTGACCCAGGGCGTGCGCGCGACGTTCATGCCCAAGCCGTTCACCGACCAGCCCGGTTCGGGGATGCACACGCACGTCAGCCTGTTCGAAGGCGATCGCAACGCCTTCTACGACGCCGAAGACCCGCACGAGCTGTCGGGGACCGGCAAGGCCTTCGTCGCCGGAGTGCTGCACCACGCGAAAGAGATCTCGGCGGTCACCAACCAGTGGGTGAACTCCTACAAACGCCTGATCAGCGGCAGTGAGGCCCCGACGACCGTCTCGTGGGGCCGCGCGAACCGCTCGGCGCTCGTCCGCGTCCCGATGTATTCACCCGGAAAGGCGTCATCCCGACGGGTGGAGATCCGTACCCTGGACTCGGCGTGCAACCCGTACCTGGCGTACTCGGTCATCCTGGCCGCCGGGCTGAAGGGGATCGAGAAGGGCTACGAGCTGCCGCCACCCGCCGAGGACAACATCTGGCAGCTGAGCGACTCCGAGCGGCGCGCCGCCGGGTACTCGCAGCTGCCGCAGAACCTGGGGGAGGCGCTGGCCGAGATGGAGAAGTCGGAGCTCCTGCCGGAAGCGCTCGGCGAGCACGTCTACGACTTCTTCCTCCGGAACAAGCGCGTGGAGTGGGACAACTACCGCAGCGCGGTCACCCCGTACGAACTCCGAACCCTGTTGCCGGTGCTCTGATGGGGCGGCGGCCGGTGTTCCTCGCGATCCTGGCCGCCGCACTCGTGCTCGTCCCCGCCGCGCCTGTCGCGGCCTCGCCGGCCCCTTCGAGGTTCGACCTCGACTCGGCCGACATCCCGGCGCTGCAGGCGCGGATGACGTCGGGCCGGCTCACCGCGGTCGGCCTGACCAGCACTTACCTCGACCGGATCCACCGGATCGACGGCAAGGTCAACGCGGTACTGGCGCTCAACCCTTCGGCACTGGGCCAGGCTGCGTCGAGTGATGCCCGCCGTCGCGCGCACCGCCTCCGCGGGCCGCTCGACGGCATCCCGGTGCTGGTCAAGGACAACGTCGACACCCGCGACCAGTGGACGACGGCGGGGTCACGGGCGTTGCGCAGCCACCCGGCCGCGGACGCGACCCTGATCACGCGGTTGCGCGCGGCGGGCGCGGTGATCCTCGGTAAGGCGAACCTCTCCGAATGGGCGAACTTCCGCGCCGCGAAGCCGACGTCCGGCTGGTCGGGCGTGGGTGGGCAGACGAACAACCCGTACGTGCTGGACCGCAACCCGTGCGGGTCGTCCGCGGGGTCGGCGGCCGGCGTGGCGGCGTCGCTGGCCCAGGTGGCGATCGGCTCGGAGACGGACGGCTCGATCGTGTGCCCCGCCGGGATGACCGCGACGGTCGGGCACAAACCCAGCCTCGGCCTGGTCA
This sequence comes from Amycolatopsis sp. NPDC024027, assembly GCF_040638975.1. Classification (NCBI taxonomy): domain Bacteria; kingdom Bacillati; phylum Actinomycetota; class Actinomycetes; order Pseudonocardiales; family Pseudonocardiaceae; genus Amycolatopsis; species Amycolatopsis sp. NPDC024027. The sequence continues at coordinate 1,519 of NZ_JBEZYY010000027.1, read as the reverse complement.
GCCGCACCGGCGTGGTGCCGATCTCCGCCGAACAGGACACCGCGGGCCCGATCGCCCGCAACGTCGTCGACGTGGCCCTGACGCTGTCGGTCCTGCAGGGTCGCGATCCCGCGGACCCGGCCACGCTGACCTACCCGCGCACCCAGCCGGCGGACTACGCGAAGCTGCTCCGCCCGGGTGTTCTCCGTGGCGCGCGGATCGGCCTGTGGCGGCTGCCGGTGCTCGGCCCGGCCACCGACGCCGTCATGACTTCGGCACGAAACTCCCTGGTCAAGGCGGGTGCGACCGTCGTCGAGGTGTCGCTGCCCTACCAGGCGCGGCTGGGGGAGCTGGAGTTCCCGGCGCTGCTCACGGAGTTCCACCGCGACATCGACGCCTACCTCGCGACCCGCCCCCGCGGGCCGCGGAACCTGGCCGAGCTGATCGCCTACAACCGCGCGGACCCGCTGGAGCGCACGTGCTTCGCCGGGCAGGAGCTGTTCGAGCAGGCACTGGCCGCGCCGCCGCCGACCGACCCGGGTTACCTCGCCGGCCGCGCGGAGCTTTCCGACCTCGCGCGCCGATCGCTCGACGAGACCCTGGCCGCGTACGACCTGGACGCGATCGCGTCGCCGACCAACCCGCCGGCGTGGAAGACCGACTGCGCGGTGGGCGACAACGACGTGATCCCGTCCTCGACCCCGGCCGCGGTGGCGGGCTACCCGGACGTGACGGTGCCGGCGGGGTTCGCCGGACCGCTCCCGGTGGGGATCTCGTTCATGGGGTCCCGGTGGTCCGACGCCCGGGTGCTGGCGCTCGCGGCGGACTTCGAGCGGGTCGCTCCGGCCCGGGTCCCGCCGCGGTACCTGCCGACGTTGCCGTCGTAGTGGTGGGCTGATCCGCGTCTGTCGGCCGGGCTTCCCGCCGCGGAACCCGCCGACCTCGCCGTCGTAGGGGCGGGCCGATTCGCGTTGTCGGTCCGCTGCCCGCCGGGATACCTGCCGACCTCGCCGTCGTAGTGGCCGGCCGATCCGCGTCCGCCGGCCCGCCTTCCGCCGTCGTGGTGGTGGTTCGGCCGGCCCGCCCTCGCCGCCCGCTTCCCGCTGTCCGGCCCGGCGGGGCCGCCGTCGCCCTCCGTAAGCGCTCTGACCTGCAGCGATGGCGTTAAGTGACCCCCCTGTTTTGGGGCAGTTCCGGGGCATGTAATCTTCTCTTCGTCGCCAGGAACACCGGGTCACACCGGGGCCGCAAGCCCCGGAGACCAGGCCGGGACGAGCGGGTTGACACCGCGGATCGGACCGGGTAATGTTCAGCGTCGGCCCACGAGCGGCCGCCGACCCCCTACGACTAAACCCGTAGGCTGAGGCATGCTCGACCAAAAGCTTGTGAATATCGCTTGGAACAACTGCCGAGGATTTAGCCGCCGATAACGCGGATGGATTCAGAGTGTGTTGCTTGAGAACTCAACAGTGTGCTAGTGAACTAAGCCAGTAGAGCTTATGTATTGAACCTCGTATGAGGTTCCTTTGAGAGCATTAAT